>JAHZDE010000039.1 GCA_019422525.1 Clostridiales bacterium | reverse complement strand
TTGGTACTTTGGGTAGACATATCTATTTTTTTATTGCAGTTTGCGGAAACTCAAGAGGATTTAGATTATGACTAAACAGGAATTGGAATGCAAATTTGTTGAGTTAGAAGATTGCCTCGATAAGGCGGAGCATATGCTGAGTTCGTTGGAAGAAAGCTACGATTTACAGAAAGTAAGTACGGACATGACAGACGATCTGTTGTTTGCACAAAATAGAGGTTTGATTTTAACGGAAGTCCGTATTGCTTGGGATTATGTGCAGAAAGCAATGTGTATTCAAGAAAATATTGAAAAGGAGATGTCATTATGATTTTAGCGACAGAAATTATCAAGGAGCAAAGAGAAAAGATTGAGGAACAGATCAAATTTTATGAGGATATGTGTAAAGCATTTCTTGCAGACGCAGAACGAATGTCAAATAAAGCTAAAAATCTTAGGGAATATCTTGATAAGAATTATTCGGATTAAAAGAATGAGCGGCCATTGTGCCGCTTTTTCTGCTATAATTGAGAAAAGGGAAGTCCTGCTGCCATATGCTAAGACTTCCCACTGTGATACATCTACCTATATTATATGGAAAGGTGGATGTAAATGCAATGAGTAATGAGGAACTTGTTGAGCGGATCAGAAACGGTTATCATGTAACGGAAAATATGCAGGTGCTTTATGAGAACAATCTGCCTTTAATCAAGAAATTCATAAAGCCATACGCATATTATGAATCGGAGGAAGATTTATTGCAGGAGGCATATTTTGGATTGTGGGAGGCAGTCCGGCATTATGAATCCTCTGAGAATGTTTTGTTTATGACTTATGCTCGGTATTGGATTAAGCAGAGTATTCAGCGGTACATGGAGAACAGCGGCTCTATACTGCGAATATCAAGCGCATACAGGCAGAAAATAGCACGTTACAAGAAAACCGTACAGGAGTTTGAACAGACATATGGACATACGCCAACAGATGAAGAAATAGCGGATTATAGCCTGCTGCCGCTATCCGAAATACAGAAGATTAAAACATATATGCAGGAGATTGTCAGTCTGGACGCTCCAATAAAGGCAGATGAAGAACTGTCGCTTGCTGACACTGTAGCGGACGATTTCAGCCTTGAAGAAGATACGGTTGATAGAATATTCAAAGAGTATCAGCAGAGCGAATTATGGGGCATTGTAGAGCGTTATACAGACAATCAGCAGGAGAAGGTTATCAGAAAGTATTATAGAGAGGGTAAGACATTATCAGAGATTGCCAGAGAATCCGGTGTTAGTCTGGAGAGAGTAAGACAGTACCGGTCAACAGGCCTTCGGCGGCTCAGAATGAGTAAACCGCTACGGGAGATTAGAGAAAAATGTGAGATTGCAGAAGCGTCAGTTTATCGGTCTGGATTTAACAGATTTAAAGAGCATGGAGACTCAATAGTTGAATATATTGCACTGCGCCGGGCAGAGTTGGAACAGAAATATAAAAAGGCTATGAGTGTTTGAAAATAGATAAAAATTGAAATGTGTAACACAGCTATAGCACTCAAAACCTCTGAAAATGGCTTAAATACGCTGTTACAAGTTCAGCAAGCGATAATTTTAGTTCAAAACAGCTCAAAAACCCCGAAACCATGCGGTTTTCGGGGTTTTTCCTTTTCAGATTGTTTGCCCTGTTTTGGCATAGTCTGACCCGTTTTGAACCATTTTTTATGGGTTAAATTAAGGACAACCACCCCCAAAACAGGGGCTAATGGGTTAAATCATAGGACAACTTTTTTGCCCCAGCCCTCTCCCAAGAGGTCATTTTTGCTTTTTTGTCCCTCTGAAATTTTATGCAAAATCGGTTTGGCAGAGTTTGACCCAATCTGAACAAATGAATATGATTTTATTGCGAAAGCGTTCAGCGTTCCAGCTGGGCGCTTTTTGCATTTCCGGGGACCGACGTTCCGGGATCAGAAAAAGCCGTCACTCTTTTTTTCAAGAAAGTAGTGGCGGCTTTTTCTATTTCCAAAACCAAACACGACAAACAGAAACGAGGTGAAATACGATGAACACGCAAATCATCGCCGTCGCCAACCAGAAAGGCGGTGTCGGCAAGACAACCACCTGCGCCAACTTAGGCATCGGGCTGGCCCAGGCCGGAAAGAAGGTGCTGCTGGTGGACGCCGATCCCCAGGCCAGCCTGACCATCAGCCTGGGAAATCCCCTGCCGGACAAGCTGCCCTTTACCCTCTCGGACGCGATGGGCCGTATTCTGATGGACGAACCGCTGCGCCCCGGCGAGGGTATCCTGCACCACCCGGAGGGCGTGGACGCCATCGGCGGGGCGCTGCGGGAGCTGGAAGCCGCCGGGTACATCGTCCGCCACCAGATGCGGGACCGCCAAGGACGCATCAGCGACACCGAGTATGTCATCTATGAGCAGCCCCAGCCCAAAGAGCCGGATACGCCCCAGCCGGATACGGCTTCACCAGATACGGAAAACCCGTATCTGGCTGACCCGGATACGGAAAAGCCCGCAGAATTAAATATAGAGAAATCAAAGACCCAAAAACAAACAACGGATGTACCAAGTACCGATTCCATTCCCTTCCGGGGCTTTGCGGCAGCTCAGCTGCCGGAACGGAAAGGACGGGATGCGATGTCGGTGGAGGAAATGGAGAGTTATCGGGATTTGGTGTTGGAGAACATCGAGTACGACCACCTGTGCCGGGAGTTTACCACCTACCGCGAGGATTTGGACGAGATCGTGGAGCTGATCGTGGAAACGGTCTGCGCCAGACGCAAGACCACCCGCATTGCCGGGGCGGACTTTCCCCATGAGGTCGTGCGGTCGCGGTTCTTGAAGCTGGACAGCTCCCACATCGAGTTCGTCATGGAGTGCCTGCACAACAACACCACCGAGGTCCGCAACATGAAGCAGTACCTGCTCACCGTGCTGTTCAACGCGCCCACCACCATCAGCAACCACTACACGGCCCAGGTCAACCACGATATGCACGCAGGCGGCTGGTAATGGCCGCCTTTTTGCTGCACCGCCCAAGGAGGCACGATATGAACCAGATGGAAATTTTCAAAAACCCGGAGTTTGGCAGCATCCGCACTTTTGAGAAGGACGGCAAGGTGCTGTTTTGTGGAAAGGATGTTGCCCAAGCACTCGGATACCGCCGCCCGGCGGACGCTATCGCGGCCCATTGTAAAGGGGTCTGCGTTTTACCGACCCCTTCTAACGGCGGGATTCAACAAATGAAATTTATCCCCGAAGGCGATGTGTACCGTCTTATTGTCCACAGCAAACTGCCCTCGGCGGAGCGGTTTGAACGCTGGGTGTTCGATGAAGTCCTGCCCAGCATCCGCCAGCACGGAGCTTACCTCACCAGAGAAAAGCTGTGGGAGGTCGCCACCTCCCCGGAGGCGCTGCTGAAGCTCTGCTCCGACCTGCTGGCCGAGCGCGAGAAGAACGCGGCGCTGCAAGCGGACAACGCCCGGCTGCAAGGCAAGGCCGTCTACTACGACCTGTTCATCGACCTGCGGCACAGCACCAACCTGCGCACCACCGCCAAGGAGCTGGAGGTGCCGGAACGGAGGTTCGTCCGCTTTCTGCTGGAACGCCGGTACGTCTACCGCGCTCCCTCCGGCTGCGTGATGCCCTACGCCAAGAGCACCAACGATGGGCTGTTCTGCGTGAAAGACTTCTGCCGCAACGGCCACACCGGCTCCTACACGCTGGTGACGCCCAAGGGCAAGCTGCACTTTGCAGAACTGCGGTCGCTGATTCTGGTGACGGTATGACAGGCCGGTATCTGCTGCGGCGGCTGGTGGTCCCGCCTTAGTATTCAAGGCCATCCACTGCATAACCGACGAAGGGAGGCGAGAAAAATGCAGGAGGAAGTGGAAAACAGGACTTTGACGCTGATCGTCAGCGGCACCAAGTTCACCGGGCGGCTGTTCAAGGCCGCCATATCCAAGTACATGGCCCACCGCAGGGAGAAAAAGCTGGAAAAGCAGCGCAGCCGGGATTCCCTCGTCACCCCCAAGGGCAAGCAGACGGTGAAGCAGCTCATCGGGCAGAACCAGGGCGTCTCCAACATCGAGATCAACGACCCGTCTATCCGGGACTTTGAGCGCATCGCCCGCAAGTACGGCGTGGACTATGCGGTGAAAAAGGACCGCAGCGCCTCCCCGCCCAAGTACCTGATTTTCTTCAAGGCCCGCGACGCCGACGCCCTGACCGCTGCTTTTACCGAGTACACCGGCAAAAAAGTCAAAAAGGCGGAGAAAACCGAGCGCCCCTCCGTGCTGGCGAAGCTGGCCCAGTTCAAGGAGCTGCTCAAAAATACCGTGGTGGACCGCAGCTGCCGGAAGGAGCTGGAACGATGAAGCAGCTGAATGTGAAAAAGCTGGTGCTGCTGAACCTGCCCTATTTCCTGCTGGGCCTGTTTGCCACCAACCTGGGGGAAGCCTGGCGGCTGGCGACCGGGGCGGACGCTTCTGCCAAGATGTTCTCGTTCTTCTCCACCCTGCCGGTGGCGCTGGGGAGCTGGTGGCCCAGCCTGCACCCACTGGATTTGCTGGTGGGGCTTTGCTGCGGCGCTGGCTTGCGGCTGGCGGTGTATCTGAAAGGCAAGAACGCCAAGAAGTACCGCCACAACGTGGAGTATGGTTCGGCCCGTTGGAGTGCATAATTTTAAGTGTAAAGGAATGGTAATTTACAATAAGGATAAAGGGAGCGCGCACCCTCAAGAAAGGAGGTTACACCCCATGAAGAAACAGCCGGACAAGGGAAAAATCACAGCCCTGTACGAGCGTCTTTCCCATGACGATGAGCGAGCCGGGGAAAGCGTGTCGATAGAAAACCATGATGTAATGTATAGAGGGTGGATTACACCAAAAAACATTACATCATGACTGGCGGCTCATTTGTGGCGAATGAAAAGACAGTTATGATAAAGGAGGGATGCCCTCAAACCTACCGTAACTGTCAACCACATTCCCACGAAAGGAGCCTTGTATGGAACTGACTTACACCAAATGCGGCGACTATCTCATTCCTGACCTTGTGTTATCGGATACCAAAGAGTACCATATCGGGAAATATGGCCGGTTGCGCCGTGCCTACTTAAAAGAACACCGGCCCATTCTGTATACCGATCTCATTGTCACTGAAAAGTTGTTTCCCCACTTGGAGGAAATCGACATCGCCTGTCGGGAGCGACTGGAAATCATTGAAAAAGCCATGATGCAGCAAGAGGGTGTCACGGAAACCCTGAAAACTGCCGACCAGATAGCATGGGTGCGCTCCATGAACTCCATCCACAACAGGGCCGAGGAAATCGTCCTGG
>JAHZDE010000038.1 GCA_019422525.1 Clostridiales bacterium | reverse complement strand
GAGATGAACTATATAGCGGAACTGAATGCTTTTCACGATTATTTGCTGGCAAACCGACTGTCCACAAGCGAGATTGCGTTATGGCATGCTTTGATGCACATAAACAATAGCACTATGTGGAAAACCGAGTTTACAGCGAGCAATCTGATTTTACAGCAGATAACAGGTCTTTCCCGATCCAGTCTTGCAGACGCGAAAAACAAGCTCAAGCAGCGCGGTCTTATTGAATATATCCCTGGGAAACCTCGGCAGGCTGGAATGTTTAAAATGCTTTCTATGTGTCATATTCTGGACGAGTTGCCGGACGAGTTGCCGGACGAGTTGCCGGACGAGTTCCGGACAAGTAGCCGGACGAGTTCCGGACGAGTTGCCGGAACATTAATAAACATAAACAAAAACATAAACGAAAACAAAGAAGAAGTAGAAGAAGAAGCGCGCGCGCCTGGGATCCCTTATCAGAAAATCGTAAACCTGTATAACGACCTCTGCCCGAAAATGAACCGCTGCATGAAGGTATCGGACGCCAGAAAAAAAACGGTCAAGGCAAGGTATTCCTCGGGATATGCCCTGGAGGATTTTGAGAAGCTGTTCCGGCTGGCGGGAGAGAGCCGGTTCTTGAACGGCGGGAATGAGAGAAACTGGCGGGCAGATTTTGACTGGCTGGTGCGGGACGCCAATATGGCCAAAGTGCTGGAGGGGAAATATGCAAACAAGGAGGAGGAGAAGTACGTTGGAGACTGGTACGATTGATGCGGTACTTGACGCGATGATCCAAAAGAGCCGAGAGGCGAACCCGGAACAGCCCGACGATTATTTGAATGAAAACGGACTTTTGATCTGCGGGCGCTGCGGAACACCCAAAGAGGCCATGATTCCCTTTCCGGATGGAAAGCTGCGCAAGGTTCGCGTCGCCTGTACATGCAAACGCAAAGCCCATGAGAAGGAGCAGGAAGAACTGCGGCGGATGGAGGTGCAGCGGCGTATCCGGGAACTGCGGCGGCAGGGGATTGGCGACACGGTTTGCCAGACATGGACGTTTGCAAACGACCGGGGATACAACCCGGAGCAGATGCGGATTTGCCAGCGATATGTGGAGCAATGGACGAAAGTGCGAAGCGAAAATATCGGCTTGCTGCTTTACGGCGGCGTAGGAGCTGGAAAGAGTTATGCGGCCTACTGCATCGCCAACGCTCTCATCGACAGGGGGATTTTCGTGCTGGCGACCAGCCTGCCCAAGCTGTTGAGCAGCATCCAGTCCAATTTTGGCGACCAGAGCGAGGTTTTAAAAGACATCGAAGAGGCGGAATTGGTGGTGATTGACGACATGGGCGTGGAGCGGGAGAGCAGCTTTGGGCAGGAAAAGGTGTTCGAGGTGATGGACACGCGTATTAAAAGCGGCCGGCCGTTAATCATCACGACGAATCTTGCACAGAAGGATTTTAAAGAGGCGGGACTGGCATACCAGCGGATCTATGATCGGATATTAGGGGTGTGCCATCCCGTGGAGTTCCCAGGAAAAAGCCTGCGCATGCAGGCAGCGAAGGAACGCAGGGAAGAGATCAAAAGACTTTTGGAGGGAGAAGCATGAACAAAGTATTTATTATCGGGCGGCTGACTAAAGCGCCGGAGCTGAAAACAACGCCCAATGACATATCGGTGGCAACGTTCACCGTTGCGGTGACGCGGCGGATGAACCGGGAGGAGTCAGATTTTCTGAATGTCGTGGCATGGCGGGGATTGGCGGATAACTGCGCAAAATATCTCGTGAAAGGCCAGCAGGCGGCGGTTTGCGGCGAGCTTCGGACCCGGAGTTACGATGCTAAAGACGGCACAAAACGCTACGTGACCGAGATTCAGGCCGATGATGTGGAATTTCTGGCCAAGCCCAAAGGGGCGGAAAACAGGGAAGCAAAAGACGGCATGTTTGCGCCGGACGACGGGTATATGCCGGATGATGACGATCTGCCATTTTGAGGGAAGGGGTAAAGAATGAGTCCAATCGAAGTAAACGCTGTTATCCTTGGAATCCAATGCAGCTTTCCAGGAGTATGCGGGGAAGCAAGGACAAAAGAGGCGGTTTGTGTGATCCGGGCCATGCAGCGTGAGCTGGAAGAATACCAACGCCTGGGGTCTATAGAACATATACGGGAGCTGGTAGAGGCGGAGGGAAAGTATGAAAAATGCAAAGAACCACGGCAAGCCATGGGGTGAAAGAGAGTTGCAGCGGCTTGAGAAGCTGGGAAAAACCCACACGGCTAGTGAAATTGCATATATTCTTGGGCGGACGATTGGGGCGGTACAGACCCAGGCCCGGGAGCGGGGAATCCGGTATGTACGCAAACCGCAGACAAGCCAGGGAGAGCAGCTATGCTGGAGTTGCTATCACGCCACCAACCCGGAAAATGTCTGCCCATGGTGCGGAAGGAAGCCAAACGGGGACATCCGCTGGGATCCGGTGCCGGGCTGGGAGGCGGAGGAAATGATTGTAAACGGCGAAAAGACCTTGTGGGTGAAAAAGTGCCCGTTGTTCCGGGAGGGGTGAGGATGCTTGAAATCATACTGCCCATCCGGGTGACGGCGAAGGACTACGGGTTTAACGCGGTGTATGCGGGGAAGCACTGGGGAAAGAGGAACGCGGATGCGGCACGTATCCATGAGAAAGTGTGGGCGGAGCTGCTTGCGCAGAAAATCCCCAGGAAGCCCCTGAAAGGCCCGGTCATACTGGAATTTTACTACAATTCGCGTCTGGACTGCTCCAATCACGGGTACATCACAAAACTGATCGAAGATGGCCTGAAGGGCTGGGTGATCGAGGACGACGACCGAAAGCACGTCAAGGGGATATATCAGGGCTTCTGGCGGGGCGAGGGTGTGAAGGTAAGAGTGAGGGAGGAAGAGAAATGAAATCACAAAGCCTGTCCATTGCGGAAGTGATACGGGAAGAACGGAAGAAAGCAGGCATGACGCAAAAGGAACTGGGAAAACGTTTAGGGGTCACACAATCTATGATTGCGCAGTATGAGTGCGGAAACCGAATCCCTAAAATACTGACCATCCGGCGCATTGCGGATATTTTGGGGGCTGATTTAGAACCGTTTTATTATGCTTATCATCACGCCGGAAAGATTGCCTATGATGCACTGCGGGAGAAAATACAGAGAGATAAGGGATGCGAAAGATGCCGGGCAAAGTACACGGATTGGGAGGAAGGCGAACCCCATGAATTTCGTATCAGCGACAACGCAATATTTTATTTTGACCCTGTATTTGGCTGGGAAGGGGAAGGGATTGCATTCTGTCCCTACTGCGGCAGGGAACTGGAGGGAGAAAAGAGATGAAACGGCTGACATACATGTGCGGAGGAAAATGGCGTCTGCGGATAGGGGATACCGAGTATAGCGGAAAAGTGGTTGACCGATTGGCGGCATATGAGGGGACAGGGCTGGAACCGGAGGAAATATACGCTGTGAAAGTGGTTAGGTGCAAGGATTGTAAATATCATAATAAGCCAAGATTGGGCTGGTGTAGTTTTCACATGGACAGAGAAAACTCAGATGATTTTTGCAGCCGGGGAAAAGAAAGGATAAAAGAAAATGGGTAAGTATATTGACCGAGACAGATTGCTAAAGGTGTTGGAACATAATTTTTGCGGCATAGGCGGGGCGGACGTTATGAGGCAGCTGATAGAGATGCAGCCCGCTGCTGATGCTGCGCCGGTGGTGCGGTGCAAGGATTGTAAGTATTGGCATAGAGCGCTTTTAAAATCTGAAGATGGAAGCCCGGTGGACTTTGGAATATGCGATTTTATGAAAGATGATGTTGATACAGACGAGAAAGATTTTTGCAGCCTGGGCGAAAGGATAGATAAAAATGAGTGAGTATTATGGTATTGCGGCTAACCGTTTGCGAGAATTGGCCAAGGCAGACAAGGAAGGGCGATGCGTGATTTTGCCGTGCAAAGATTGGCTCGAAATTATATTTGGAGATCAGGAAACTTTCTATAAAATAGACCCCAGGGACATTGAAAACCCACTAATAGAAATTGCCGTATGCAACGAAGAACGGATTGCATGGTACGGCGAATGGGAAACCGTTGTGATAATAGGAACAGACGAAAATGGCCTTTATACTGAGATTTCGCCGGAAGATATCGGAAAAACCGTATTCCTCACCCGTGAATCCGCCGAAGAAACGT
Organism: Clostridiales bacterium; assembly: GCA_019422525.1. Lineage (GTDB taxonomy): Bacteria > Bacillota > Clostridia > Oscillospirales > Acutalibacteraceae > Heritagella_A. The sequence goes on along the minus strand of JAHZDE010000038.1, from coordinate 1,238 downwards.
TAAGGAGGATGCAGAATGAGTGAGTATTTAGAGCGTGAGACAGCTGTAAATATTGCGGATCATGCGATTCTGGAGCACCCCTATGATAAAGATTCGCAGAGGCCGGAGGAATATTCGGATTACAATCAGGGATGGAGTGATGCCTGCAATCATATTCGTGCCAGGCTGGCGTATGTGCCCGCCGCTGGTGTTGCGCCGGTGAGGCATGGAAAGTGGAAAGAATTGAATAGAACAGCATTTGTTGGCATAGATAAATTCGGCAAAGAGATTTATAGGAATTTGCGCTATAATACATGTTCTTTATGCCGCAATGGAAGCGTATCAAGATTAAATTATTGCCCCAACTGCGGAGCAAGGATGGATGGGGAGGAATCTAATGATGGCACGATACTTCAAAATGATAGAAATCGACTGTGATAGTTTTTTCAAAGCAACCGGCGAAGACTTGGGGTTTTTTAATCAGTTGTGTGTCCCTGTATATGAGGATGGGTTTGTATATGGCGCAATCGATGAAACCGAGAACGCACAACTCTTTGTTCCGTTGGAACTTTTTGATGTCGTAATCAATGGCGAGGAGGAATAAAGCGGGGCACATTACCCCATAAAAAGAGCAGCATCCACTTCTGATGGTATGCCACTCTCTGGGTGGACTCTATATATAGTATACCATAGGGAGGCGGAGCTGCATAGTGGAAAAAAGAGGAATCACAAAACGGGAATTATCCCAGCTCTATTATTTGAGCCGGGAGATTAAAAGGGACAAGCGGCGGCTGAAGGAGCTGGAGGCGCTGGCAGAGGGAACGACACAACACCTGACCGGGATGCCCATAGCACCGGGATTTGGAGATAAAACGGCACGCTATGCCATCGAGATCATGGAGCTGAAAGAGGTTATCGAGTGCAATATGCGGCGGTGTATGATCGAATATAACCGCCTGATCCGGTTTATTTCCAGCGTGGAGGACAGCCAGATGCGGCAGATATTGACGCTGCGGTATGTGAACGGGATGACGTGGCAGAGGATCGCAACGGAGATTGGAGGGGGGAACACGGAGGATTCGGTGCGAAAAATGAATGATAGATTTTTGGAAAAAAGGTAAAGTTGTCCGTTTTGTCCGGTTCGTATGTGGTAATATGGTTTAAGTGAAAGAATCGGAAAGCACAAAGCGCCTCTCCTATGGGAAGGCGCTTTTGTTATGGGAAAGGGTGACAGGATGAACCTATACAACACGAGCCAC
>JAHZDE010000037.1 GCA_019422525.1 Clostridiales bacterium | reverse complement strand
CCGCCCAAGCCCCCGAAGCCGAAATCCTTAAAGGAGCTTGCCGCGCTGCAAAAGGCCGGAGCCGACCTCACGCCGGAGGAAGCAGAGCGTCTTGCCGCCTACCGGGAGAAGAAGAACCGCCAGCACAAGGCATGGTATGAACGGCAGAAAGCAGCGCAGCCGCCAAAGCCCCGGACGCTCAAAGAGCTTGCCGCCGCACAAGACGCGGGACAGCCCCTCATGCCGGAGGAAACGGAACGCCTTGAAGCCAGCCGGAGCCGGAAGAAGAACGCCTACCAAGAACTGAAAGCCCAAGCGGAAACCGACCCCGCCGCAGCCGCCGAGCTTGCAAGGCGGCGGGCTTACCACTCGGAAGCCACCAAGAAATCCCGCCAGAAGATGTACGAGGAAGCCGCAGCCGGAAACCCCGAAGCCCAAGCCCGGTATGAGAACTTCCTTGCTGCAAGGCGGGAGAACTACCACAGGAAGAAGCAGGACGAGAAAGGAGAACAAATCGCATGAGAAGATTGATTGATAACGGGAACCGCCCTATTACCCCAAAGCCCCATATCGGCCACTATGGGCGGCTGCGGAAAGCCTATCTGGAACAATACCGCCACCGCCTTTATACCGCCCTTGTAGCCAGCGAGAAGTTATATCCCCACCTTGCGGAAACAGACCGGGCGGCGCGGGATATGCTGGACTACCTCATGCCCCGCCTTGCCAGAGAAGCGGGAGCCACCGAAGCCCTTAAAGCTGCCGACCCGATGAAATGGGTAGGATTGATGAACAACTGCAAGGCGAGAGCCGAGGAAATCATCAGGCATGAGCTAATCTATGTCTGACGGTCAAGAGCCGGAAAAATCGGAAATCTTGCGATAACAGCCGCCCCGACGAACCATTCCTCGTCCGGGCGGTTTTTATCGTCAAAAACGCCGTTTTCTCCAAGTCAAGAGCCGGAGAAAACACCCGAAAAATGCCCCTATTGCGTAACAGGGGCGCAGAAAGGAGAGTTTATGAGAACAGGGCTTACCAAGCAGGAAAAGACCACCGATATTTGGTTTGACGAGAAAGACCCCCTTATCCATATCCGCACCCACAACACCGCCTTGAAAAAGCGTCTGCTTGCATACAGCCGCCGTTATCCGGCGATCTGCCAGCAGACCGACGCAGACCCGGAAACAGGCTGCATGGAGTTTGATATTGAGAAAGGCCGCTTCTCTTTCCGTCTGACCGCCCCATACAGTGAGGAACGCCGCCGAGCCGCCAGTGAAGCGGCACAACACAGTGGCATACACAATATTAACCGCAATTTTACTTGAAGTTGCTTGAATGGCCTTAAGGACGATGATAAACTAAACAATATATATATGAGTTGCCCGACAAATCGGGTGATTTATAGTAACCTTTTTTTATTTGCACCTTGAAAACTTAACACATTATCAGATCGCATTGAAGGTGGCTGAGGCGTGTGCAGGTGAAGAGGCCGAGAAGGAAATGCTTCAGAAGGAGCAGGAGCAGGGACAGGCGCAAAGCCAGGAACGATAGTGTATAGAAGATTTCCCGGCGCATTGGATCGCAGAATGGTGGTCTGCTGTGCCGGGGATTTTTGCTGTTTTGCGACTCTTGCTATGTGATAGATTTGGCTTTGACGTCTATGCCGTAAAGCGTCCAATAGGACGCGCAGCCATCACCTGTGGTGATGATCTCAAGGGGATTGGGGATATGCCCCAACAAGCCGTTTGAAGAGGTTCACGCGGAGGCGGAAATCTCGAAAACAGGCATTCCTGGACAGGAATGCCCTGCTTGCCAAGTAGATAATCAAACAATCATAGCATTTTTTGCATCTTATTTAATTCCTTAGATTATCTAATAATTCTTTTATGTCTGTATTCAAACATATAGATTGTTTAGCAATTTCTCGTGGACAAAGAGCTTCTCCCAAATTCACGCAGGCATAGACGGCCTTGGGATTTTTCGCTGTCATCTGCCAGAATGGATATTTAATGATAACCGGGGTGTTGGCACCCACGCCCAGCTCCAGAAACAAAATATGCTGGTTTTGGTGCCGTCGGATGAAATCATCGTAACGGTTGGAGGCGGCATACCAGCCATCGTCCTGTACAAAGGTCATATCGCAGCGCAGATTCATTGTCATAGGAGCGCCGCATACAGGACATTTTGGAATCAGCTCTGTGGGGATTTTCATATCTTTTTGTTCTGCCGCCATTTGCCGGACAGCCCCTTCATTATCGTAGGTTTTTTGATGGCAGGGTTTAGAGCACTGCCACAGCCCATAGTCTCCCTGCGTGTAAAACAGGCGCGTCTTATCAAAACCGGCAAGCTGGAACTGATGGTCTACATTAGTGGTCAGGACAAAATAATCTTTGTCTTTTACCAGCTCCAGCAAATCGCTGTAAGGCTTTCCCACGCCTGCTTCATAGCGATTCAGCATAATATGCCGGCTCCACCACGCCCAGTATTCCTCCAGCGTATCATAGGGATAGAATCCGCCGGAGTACATATCCCGTATGCCATACTTTTTATGAAAATCCGAGAAATGTTTTTCAAACCGTTCCCCGTTATAAGTAAATCCAGCAGATGTGGACATTCCTGCCCCCGCGCCGATCACAATCGCGTCGGCAGTTTGAATCTCCTGTTTCAGCTTTTCAATTTGCTCCCAGTAGTTTCCGGTAAATGTTGAGATCGGTTTCCTTAAAAACATTGAATATCACCTCGATTTTGCTCTGTGTATGCTTCTTGTAATCTTTTACAGTTTGAATGGCAATTTCCGCCGCCTTTTCATTTGGGAAATGAAATTCGCCGGTAGAAATACAGCAAAACGCAATACTTTTGATCTGGTTCTGCTCGGCCAGCTCCAGGCAGGAGCGGTAGCAGGAAGCAAGCAAATCTTTGTCCTTTTTGGTAAGCAGGCCGCTTACAATAGGCCCAACGGTGTGCAGGACATAGCGGCAAGGCAGGTTAAAGGCCGGAGTGATTTTCGCCTTGCCGGTTTCTTCTTCATGCCCTTGCTGCCGCATCAATTCCGCGCAGGCCAGCCGGAGCTGAACACCGGCAAAGGTGTGGATGGCATTATCAATGCACCTGTGGCAGGGGACAAAGCATCCCAGCATTTGGCTATTGGCCGCGTTGACAATCGCGTCACAGCGGAGTGTTGTAATATCCCCCCGCCAGAGATAAATCCCTTCCTGCACCGGCTGTAAATCGGTAAAATCCGTAATTCCCCTGCGCTGCGTTTCTTCCTGCAGGTAAGCATCCTGTACTGCCAGAAACTCCTGACTGACAGGGCGCGGCATCCGAATATTGAACAGGGAACGAAGCAGGCGCTTCTGGCCATCTTCGTCCTCTGGGATTTCCATTCCCTTATATCCCGGCTGTTCTTTCAGCAGCTCAGAAATCAAATACAATCTTCTTTCCGTCTGTGTCATTTTGCTCCCTCCCGAATTACCGCTTTCTGCGGGCAGACCTCCATGCAGTTCCCGCAGTGCAGGCAATGCTCCTGCTGAATCACTGCCGGAATAGAAACAAAATCAATGCAATTTTGCGGGCAGACCGCTTTACAGGCCCGGCAGCCGGTACAGGCTTCTGTAATATAATATCCTTCCGGCGCTGCCTCTCCCTGACCAAAGGAGAAGGAGAACCGTTCAATCGGCTTTTTGGACAGGTCAAACCACTCGCCGCTTCCTTCATAAAGCAGGAATACCGTCAAAGTCTTTTGGGATTCCGGAGTAGGGTAAATCTCCCGCATATATGGGTTCTTTTCAAAGAGACGGGGCAGCAAAGCGCCGCCAAGTTCCTTCACCTTCCCGCGCACTGATACCGCCACACAGGACATGGTATCTTCGCCTTTCATGCCGGTCAGCGCCATATACCCGGTTTCTTTCAGCCGGTTATAAAAGCTCTTGCCTTTAGCGGTGAGAAAATACAGTCCTTTTTCATCGGCGTCCATCATGTCAATGGCACAGGTTACCGGCAATCCCTCTTTATCTGTAGTTGCAGCAACTGTAGTATGAATTTCCTGCTGCAAGTAGCGCAAAACCTCTGCTGCTGTCATTTCAATGCACCTCCCTGTATTTATACCTTACCGCCCTGAGATTTAATCGTAAAGTACGCACAATAAAGTGGTATGGTTACCAAATGGAAACTATTAGAGTGTTGCGAGATAATATCCAAGCTCCCGTCCTAATGTCTGTGCGATACTAATGCTCTGGCCGGGAAGCGAAGTAGTATATTGAAACCCAAAACGACATCCACTGCAATTTCCTGTGGCATACAGGCCGTCAATGGGTTCAAAATCTTCTCCCAACACCTGTTGATACTCATCAATGAGCAATCCGCTTACTGTTACCAACAGTTTTAAAGATTGGCCGCTTGGATGGTGGCTGTCTTTTCTTTGTCCACAGGCATAAAAGGGAGCTTTTTCTATTGGATACAGCAGGTGTGGGTCTTTTCCAAAATCCGTATCTTTTCCTTCATGGCACAAAGAATTGTACCGCTGGACTTCCTGTAAAAAGCGGTTTTGGTCGTGCTTATCATCAAATAAAAGCGCACTTAATTCTTCTAACGTATCCGCACAGTATAGAGGCCGGACATATCCGGCAGAATCTCGTGTATCGATTTTGCGCCCTTTGCACGCCCTTGCTTTTTCAAGTGCATCCCGCAGCTTATCTTTCCGTTCTGGATCTGTATAGTCAAATACAGCATGGCAGGGTGCTTGATAGGTTATTTGATCTTCTATATTGCTGTCAAAGATTCCCCAAAGCATTCCATTCGGCTGCTTTGCTCCTGCGAGAGCTGCTAAAATATGCGTGCTATACCCTTCGTCTGAATATCTTTTTCCATGCTTATTGACGCGCAGAACAGCAGTAGAGCCAATCAGATCAAATCCGGGAAAGGAATAGTTCCCGCCCATAGCAGTATGAGAACGGGGTTCCAGCCTGCCGCCTGCCTGTATGCCCATGCGAATGCCGCTGCCATCCCATCCATGACCTGTCCACTTGCCCTCATCAATAAGATCGGCGGATTCGGTGAGAAGATCAGCGCACATTTGCGGGTTTTTGCTGTAATCACCAGCAGCTAAAATGACGCCTTTTTTCGCTTCAAACAGGCAATAATTTCCGTCCGGAAGTTTCCCGATGACTCCTGCTACACGGTCTGCTTCTTTATACAAGTTGCAAGCAGGTGTCCGAAAAAAGAATCGTGCTCCATGAGCTATGGCGATCTTCTGATTTACTTTTAGTGCTTTGTTCTGAAGGTCTACACCCATATTCGGGGTACCGGGCCATGCTCGATAGCCATTCAAAGACAACGGGTAATTAGGGCTAGGCGGTATCAACATGGGATGTATAGATTCTTTTTCTTCTTCTGTAAGGGGTTCAATAAACCAGTCAAAACAATCTCCACATTTTTCTGCATAGGTTCGGATCAATCGATAGTTAGAACGATTATTCGTGCGCTTCTGCCAGTCATCCACAAATTCATCGACATCCACATGGGGAACGCCATGCTTCTCCTGCCATTCGGAGTTGATGTGTCTAATCTCACCGATTCCGAGAATGTATTGATTCTTATTGGGCTGTCAATGTCATTTAGTTAATACTGTGTGTCCAGAATGGTTAGATTACCTATAAGG
>JAHZDE010000036.1 GCA_019422525.1 Clostridiales bacterium | reverse complement strand
TCTGCGGCCTTCAGCGCCGCCACAGTGCCGGAGAGCGACTTAATCTCTCCCTTCAGCTCCGTTTTCTTCTCCTGCATATCTGCCAGCTCCTGCAAGGCTGCCGCTGTCTGCTCCTGCACGGCCTCGGCCTCCTGGATCGCCGCCCGGTACTCCGGCAGCTCCATGTGCCGCCGGTTACTGCCGAGAGAAATAATTTCAAATTCATGCTGCTGAGCGATCTCCGTCAGCACTTCCTTCTCCCGATCCATCCAAGCCTTCCACTCGGTCTGTTTCCGACCAACACCTGTAAAGCCCTGCTGCTTGAGCGCCTGCTTCATAGACACTCTCGTTGACAGTCCCCTCGTCTGCTCCGTTGCTACCGGGATATAGTCTACATGAAGGTGCGGCGTGGCTTCGTCCATGTGCAGCACCATGTTGAACACATGGAGATGGGGATTCCGCTCCTGAAAGCTCTTTGCGTACTCAATCAGAGCCTCCGCTGCCCGCTGGCCGCCCTCCGTACCGCAGCCGCAGTCATTCAGATTGCCGATCTGGAAGATGGCCTCATGGAACAGCTTCTCCTGCTTGCTCTGCCGGATATGCTCGTAGTAGTCTGGGATCTTATCCCTTGTCTTTTTCTTCCCGGCGTTGTATGCCTCCAGTGCCTCGTCGAAGATCTCATGGTAGACCTGTTTCAGATCATCGTTGCAAAAAGTCACATTCTGCTCCGTCCGGCTCCGGTCTACATTCGCCGCTGAAAATCTCCGGTTGTTATGCCGGATACTGCCCCGGCCAGTCATGCCGGAAATAGTTGTACCGATAAAATCACCCACCCTTTCTATCGTCTAAACCTCTTACCAATCCCATCTTACCATAGCCCCTGCAAGGGGGCAAGACCTCTTTGTTACTTTCTCGGTGAGAAAGTAACGCAAAAGCACTTTCACACCGCCGCCCCTTCGGGGCTGGCAGTATGAAAGTGCTTTTGCGCGCTCCCGCGGGGATTGCCTGGGGCGGCTGAGGACAGCAATAGCCGCATCAGTCGCCCCAGAACAGGGCATCAGCCCCGCCGCCTACGGGCACTCACCCAGAGGTCATCAATTCACTGCTGGGCCTTACTTTTTAATCCTATCGCGTCACTTAAATATCAAGTTCATGTTGAGTAGATGCTACACGGCAGGATGTCAGGCCCTTCATATTTGCAGAGCCACAAGTGAAGTTAGCATAGTAAGCATCCGCAGGCCACGAATTCGTACTATATACACTTGTTGACGTTCCAGCCTTAATCGTTACATCAGACCCGGACACAAGAGTACCAGTATCGGAACCTCTCGTTATAGTAAACTGAATATCACCTTTGCCCTGATTGCTAATCCATACCTTCGCATAGGGATAAGAAGATGTTACCTCAAATTTCTTACTCATCTCAGTCCCGGACAAGGAAACATTCGTCCAACGTGTGGTGCTTGCATACGGAACCGGCTGGGATGCAAGCTCTTCCATTTCTTCCGGGTCAATGATTTCAAACACGAGATCCCCGACAACTATAATATCTCCAGGCTCTCCTTCAATGACAACCTCATGAGCCCCACTTGCCGTAGAACCAGAGACACTATTCGCCGCCTGGGGGACCTCCCCTTCTGCTGCCGCTGCCACTGACACACTCATCAAGGCCATACACATGGCACACACGAGACCAATACTTGTAAGTTTCTTCATCATAATCATCTTTCTTTCTTAATCTGTTCGTCTGCCTACTTCCTACTTACCACCATAATTATATCACTTTTCCTATATTTATCAAGAATTTCTTTTACAGGAACAATCCGTGAAACAGCCGCCTGAGCCATCCTTGCCTTTCTACTGGCCCCTCGCCTTGTTCCTCTATCTCGTCCCTGTTAGTGAGGAACTGCTGCTGGATCATTCCCGCATGGAGAGCCTGAGCCGCTGCCGCCGTCTTCTGGGCAGCAAGCAGGGCCTCGGTCAATTTTTCAATCTGTTGGTCTTTCACTTCAAGCTGCTCTTGCAGCGTGTCAATGGTAGCCTGTAAGACTGAAACAACATCAGCCTCTTTGAGCTGCTCCGACACCGCTCCAATGGGGCGCTCCGTATGCGCTCCATTGGAGCGGTCAGCTTTCAAAAAGTCTTGTTTTATCAGCGTTTCAGCCTGCTCCGATAGATACAAGACCCCCTGCTCCGTATGCGCATACGGAGCGCAAACCGTATGCAGCTTGCCTTTGTATCGCTTATAGACCGCCTGCTTTGATACCCCTATCTCGTCGGCTATCTGCCGGATTGTTTTCATACCTTTACGAACAAGCCGATAGGGCACACACCCTCAAATCCAGGCGTCGATATGTACCAGCAGCCGGGGCCGGTCGGCTCCCAGGACACCTCCAGGGTAATATCATGCCACCCATCTGGAAACAAGGCTGTAAAACCCTGTCCAGCGTGTACACCGTCCCCCTCCAGGAGTAGACGGGGGTGCGGATCATCGTCTTCTGGATTGGGGAGCTGCAGCTGTGCGATCCTCTCTTTACCCCAGCTCATAACCGGCCCTTCCTTTCTCAATCGTCATAGTGGCCCAAGCAGGAGATAATATAGACAATCTCTCCTTGCTCATAGTAAACAATGCGATTGGTTTCATCAATGCGGCGGCTCCACCAGCCGCTCAGGTTCTCCCGCAGCGGCTCCGGCTTGCCGATCCCCTGGTAGGGGCTTCTCAGAATATCCTTTATCAGCGCGTTGATCCGTTTCAGCGTCTTTTTATCCTGTGTCTGCCAATACAAATAGTCACTCCACGCCCGATCCTCCCACAACAGCTTCATCAGTCCACCTCAATCAGGTCATGCTCGGCAAAGTGAGCCTTACCATCCTTCACATCCTGCATAACGCTTTCCAGGTAGCGGAGGTTCCTTTCCGAGTAGAACGGATCAGCCGAAATCTCAAACGGAATACGGTACTCCCTGCCGACCTTTTTTGCAAACATCGTAAACGCGGCGCTCATGGAAAGGCCCATCTCGGCACAGGCTCGTTCCATCCTTTTTTTCACATCTTCATCCAACTTAAAATTCACATTGACCGTGTGTGCCATATCCAACACTCCTTTCCTACTCATATTATATGCAAAAACAAAGAAAAATACAAGTATTTTTCTTTGCCATTCTGCAAATGCGTCACACCGATATGTAGACATTTACAGGTGGTAAAACCCTTGATTTACAAGGCTTTCCGGGCGCAATAGAGTGGGGGTGGTATGTTTTACCCTCAAACCGCCGGAAAAGCCCTCCTTGGCCGTTCCAGAGCCGGAAACCACCCCTAATCCTCACCCTGGCCTAATGCCTCCACCAGCAGATCACTCAACGCCTGTGACGGCCGTACCCGTGCCACCATGTGTCCGTCCTCCTGCCTCACCGCAGGCGGCTCGCTGTCCCACCATTTTCGGATCGTCTTAGGATCAAGGCCAGTATCTCGATGACAGTCCGCTTTGCGACCGGCTGGATGCTGCTGCCGCCATTCATAGACCTTCTTTTGAGCCTTTGGTCGCCCGTCCTTATTTCTCCATTTCCCATCCGGGTCATCAAACGCTTGTACAACCCTCGCTCTACCTAAATGCTCTGCCTGTTTACGCCAATTTCTCTTGTTAACCGGCATAGTCATCCCAGAGAGCTTGGAAATGTCGTCTCTCGGAAAGGTTACATAGTCCTCGTTGAACATCTCCAGAGCGCACACAATATCGTCCTTTGTGAAGCGGTTGATGTCCTCCTCACTCATATCATCGTAAGGCTTGAGCAGGTCAAAAGCGTCTCGGCGCAGCTCCGCTTCGTCTATGTTACATTTCTTAGCATAGATGGCTAAGGTCATAATGCCATAAAAACGGTGTCCTACCTTGATTTCATCTGCAATGCGGTGCAGCCACCAGTCATAAAGATCCCGCTTCACCGTCCAGCGCCCCCGGCGCTCCTTCTTCACCACCCGGCGATCATACCAGTCCGGATACTTCTCTTTTGCCTCGGCCAGAGACAGGCGGCTCTTTCGCATGAGTGCCTGTATGCGCTGCTGCTCTCCATTGCTGTCCGGGATATAGTCCAGCAGCTTCTCCAGCGCCACCGCACCGCCATAACGATAAGCCACCACAGGATAGTCCTTCCCCAGCTTAGAGCTGGTGCCAACCACACGGAATCCCTGTAAAATACCCTGCATTTGCGGCTCCTTGATGGACGAAGTAAACCTGTTCCAGATCTGCCGGGTAAGAGCGTATTTCAGTTCCTTCAAAATCTTCTGATTCTGCGGGTACATAGGAATCGGCTCCGTCAGCACATAATACAGATGCAGGCCGGTTCCGCTGTTTACCACGAAGGTAGCCCTGGGAATAATGTCCTTGTTCATCTGATGCAGCGTATCCCGGAGCTGCGGCATCCCTACACCGTCAAGGTCAAAGACCATCGCATAGAGATACCTGGCATTCTGCCCACGGCGCTGCCGTCCAAAATATGAGATAGGGGACATGATTGTAAAATCTGTGCCCTGGATCTCACTCAGTTCCTCCAGCTCGTCCGTAATCAAATGCCGTCGAGCTTTCCCATCTCCCTCAATTTCCAACGCTACACCATTTTCCCGGCTGTCCTGCTTTTTTGGAACAGTCAGCGCAATAGCGTTTCCCTTGGCATCTTCATAATGCCCTTTCCTCTCAAATGATCCTTCCGGGAAGATCTCTCGATAAAACTCATACGGCTCCACCGGCTCCAGATACTGCCGGAGGTGGGCATTCTTCTCCCGATAAAGTGCCTGCTGCCGCTCCAAAGCAGTCTGCTGATCCATAGCCATAAAAATACCTCCAATCCAGAAAAGAAAAAAGAAGCAAAAAAGAAAATCCGCTGCGGCGGGGAATCGCCTGCGGGCGGGAAGGGGGAAAAGGGGAGCCAAAGAGCGCCGCCTACGGCGGCTTAAAGAGAAAGTCACCTCCCCTTTTCCCCCTCGCTCCGGGGCATGGAAATGATGGAAAACCTTTCAGGTTTACCACATTCCCACACCCCTCCGCACACCCTCTTTTCCCCTCCGACTTTCTCCCTTTCTGAGAGAAAATTTCTCTTTTTTGTTTTGGGGCCAAAGGCCCTTAGGGGGGCATATATTATCAATACAGTAATTCCCTATTTTCGTCTGTTATTATAGCCTGTCCGAAAGCCGGTTGCAAGCCCCTTCGGACAGGCTATTTTCACAGGCTCATATCGCCCCAAGAATGACCTCTCTCGTGCTGTTTTTCCTGCCGGTAAGTCTGATGCTCCGGCAGTAGATCTCTCGCCTTATCGACGAGGTGGAGAAGCTGCTTCGGCAGGTGACGCTCCAGCATATCCAGTACCCGATCAATGCCCTCCAGCAGCCGATCTGAAAAGCTGCGTTCTTCCTCCAACGCCTCCTTCAGTTCCTCGTTTTCACTCCATAGCTGCCGATTTTGGCTTTCAAGACGGCTACGCTGCGCTGCCGCCTCCATCTTCTCATGGACGGAAGGAATCTTCTTTTTCAGCTCTGCTTTTTCTTCTTCCAGCACAGCGTTTTTCTTCTTCAGATCTACGACCGTCTGCTTTGCGGCAGCTCCAGTCATAGCTACATCCTTTAGCTGCCGGATCTGGTCCACAGTAACGCCCTTGACAGCCCCTGTGAGCGTTTTTTCCGGCTGGATGGTATCGAAGTCCACCCGCACCCGTTCTGCGGCCTTCAGCGCCGCCACAGTGCCGGAGAGCGACTTAATCTCTCCCTTCA
>JAHZDE010000035.1 GCA_019422525.1 Clostridiales bacterium | reverse complement strand
GAGCTATGGGACTTTGAGCTCAATTCCTGTTGCACTTAGTTTGACAAATCACCGCACCTGAAAACCAGTGAGCAGCTAAAAATCCACTGCGGCAAGGAGCATTTCAAAGCACTGGACGCAGGTGTGGAGCTGGAGACTGCAACCAGTTGGACGGAGCTGCGCAAGCGCATTTGACAGAGATAGAAAGAGCTTTTTATCTCACATCTCGTCCTTGATTCTTGCGCTTTCCCTTGTTGGAAATCTGCTGCTCCTTCTGCGTCTGGCGCACCATTCTCCGCACGGCCAGCCGCTCTGCATCCTCGTCCAGCATCCGGGACACCGCCTTTTTACTGTCAAACATCAGAAGTGGGCTGTACTTCTCAACGTAAACCTGCTGTGCCTGGTTCTCCGCTTCCTGTTCTTTGCCGGGGCGGATGGCCTGTCTTGCTTCATACAGCTGCACTGGGTCGAAGCCCTGGGCCTGCTCCCGAAGCCCGGCATACTCGTTCAGGGCAGCGTCCAACTCGGCGGAATATTTCTGTTCCTGTTCTTCCAGCCGTTTCAGGCTCTGCTCCATGGCGGCGATGTCTTTGGGAAATTTATCGGCGGCATCTTCCTCGGAATATGCCAGCGACGCCAGAAGCAGATTTTTCTCCGAACGCAGTTCCTCCAAATCCTCTGTCAGTGCCGCAATCTTAGCCGCCAGTTCCCGGTGCCGAAATACATGAACCGCAGAGAGCGCCTCTTTCTCGGAAAGCAGACTGCGGCGCTCCTTCGTCTTATCCCGAATGTCCTTTGCAAGCTGATTGTACTGTGTGAGGGCAGGGCGCAGCGTATTCAGCGAAGCATTCAGGCGTTCCTTGCCCTTGCGGAGATACCCCAGCTGATAGCAGAACAGAAGCAAATTTTTTCGCAGATTCTCCATGGTCTCGGCGAGCGCCGGGATGGTATTTTTAACTGCCTGCGCCAGCTTTTTGACCTGTCCTCTCAGCTCCCGGAGCAGGGCATTGTCCGCCTTGATCTGCCGGTTTAGTTCGCACCGGTCAGAGATAATGCCCTTTTTCTCCATGGCTCTGGCAACCACACCCTCATGGACCGTGGGCCGCTCCAGCAGAGCACGCTCGGCATGGCTGCGGTGGTCGATGCGTTCTTCGTGCCCGGTGCGCTCCAGATGGCGGTTTGCCACATCCGCCCATGCAGCCCGCCACAAAACAAGCTGCTCGTCGCTGTTCCAGTGTTCCGTGATGGGATTTTGCCTGCCATATTTGGTGCTTTTAGGATATTTGGATACCCGTTCATAGCCCTGCGCCTGCGCTGCGGACGGGGCCATATACACCTTCTTTTTGCCCACTTTGTACTGGTACTGTTTCTCCCAGCCGTCGGCCTGTGCCTGTTTGAACTCAGCGGCGGTAAAGCCCTGTTCTTCGCCGTCTTTGACGCAGAGATATTCTTTCTCGGTCTTGTACTGCCATTTTCCCTTTTCATCCAGCGGGCGCACTGTCAGCAGGATATGGGCATGGGGATTGTGTCCGGGGGGATACGGGTCATGGATAGCAGCATCAGCGCACATTCCGTCTGCCACAAACTGCTCCTTGATGAAATCTTGCAGGAGCTGAATCTGTTCCTCCCGGCTTAACTCTATGGGCAGCGCCGCCACAAATTCACGGGCAAGGCGACTGTCCTTTGCGGTTTCGGTTTCCTCCACAGCGTTCCACAGGATTTCTCGATCCTGCCACTCTGCGGGGGCGGTGGCTGGCAGAAAAACCTGCCGCCACCCAAGGCCCTGTTTGCGGGTGTAGTCGTGCTGCACCCCGTCATACTCGTTGAGCATCCGGGAACAGCTCAGATAGGCCGCAGCAGCTACGGCGGAGCGTCCAGCTCCACGGCTGACTATTTTGGCCTCCAAATGATAAATCGCCATTGTCTATCGTCCTTTCCGAAGGGCTACTGTGAAACGCAGCAGCCCTTCTTCCGTACTCGATTACAACAGGTACGTCGTGAAATGCGACGTACCACCAGCAGGGGTGGAGCGAATCGTTCCACCCCTGTATCTGTGTCAAGCTGCCGGTGGCAGGTTGACGCAGGCAGGCGGCGGGATGGGGTGGCAATATACCACCCCATGAACAGGGGATTCCAAAACGAAAACCCCTGCGCCGACTGCATGGGCAAGGCTGGCAGTTTGGCAGAAATGCAGCCTTGTCCAGCGGCTCCCGCAGGAGTCGCAATCCCTCTCGGAGAGCGCACGTGCCCGACCAACGGGAGGGCTACCACCGCCTGCTTTAGCAGGTGGTGAGTAAGTGCGCCCTTCGGGATGAAAAAGAGGAAGGCCCCCGGTTTCCCGGAGACCTCCCAGCCATTTTCAATCGTGCGCTGCCAGCTTTCGCCGCAGGTATTCTTCCAGATTATCAAGCCCTACCGCCTGTACTTCCGGCAGCACTTTTTCCAGCACAGCGCCCTCCTGAATGAGCCGCCTTGTCCGGGCTTTTCGTGCCTTCACCCGGTCCCGTGCCTGGGCTTCCTCCAAGCGGTGCTTTGCCTGTAACAGTTTCTTTTCTTCACTTGTCATAGGTTTACCTCCGTTTCTGCCAGATCAGGTCATAGCCCAGCACATCGGCCAGCTCCACGACCTCTTTATAGCGAATAGATTCTCGCTGGAGCTTGGCGGACAGGTTGGAAACACTGTCCGACCAGCCGTATTCCTCATGAAGCCGGTCAACCAGCTCCTGCATGGTGTATCCCGCCCGGACGATCTGTGCCTTAATTTCGTTGCGTACCGTCATCATCAAAAATCCTCCTAAATTTACTTGATAAAAAAGCGAAGCCGGTACGCCGTCTGGCATAACCGCTTCGCTGTGTCGTGAACAATCCCCTTGTCACCAAATCCGTTCAGAATTGCCGGTGCGATGTCCTGTCCATAGGCCGCACCTTCCGACTTTACCGTTCCGTGTGATTTTGGCTTGAAGCCGTGCATTTTCCCATGATTCCATGCACCCGGTTCACCGGGGCGAGAAGCACGGTTTCGCAAAATGATTTCTTCCAACCGTCAAATACTTTTCGATTCCCATTTGCCTTGATTTTGCATGGGGATTTGACGGGTGATTCTGACTGCCATAGCCGCCGAATTGCTATATGCTATAAAAGGGAGAACAACGGTCAATCAAAGCGTACGTACGTACACGGTTCAGCGCCGCCATTCCTCCGGCACATCTTCCGGTACGTACGTACGCATCGAATCACCGGAAAACACTGATATATGATTTCTCACCAATACTTCAACCCCCAGAAAACCACGCACCCGCCGTCCGGCTGCGTTGGTCACATTGTTGCAGTATTCCAGATTGTAGCGGCTCTGGCAGGCGATCAGAGCTTCGCTGAAGCTGCGTGGTTTCAGGGCAGGCAGGTTGTTCTCGGTGCAGTAAATCTGGTATGCTTCGTACAGTTCTTTGGAGCTGGCAGATAGATCGGCTTTCAGGCGAACATACCCGTCAGAATCCAGAAAATCATAGACATTGTTGTTGTCCCGTTTGACTGCCTCCCGGTTTTCTCTGGTGCGGTCACTTTCGGTGAACTTGAAGTTGTTGGCGGCCAGCCGCTGCAATCCCTCAAAAGCCCACAGCAGAATACCCTCCACCTCGGCTTTCATCTTCTCGGCAAGGTCAGGATCATCCACACGGCCAGCCGGTTTTTCTTTCGTGGTCAGCACCAGCTGGCGGCGATAAAATCCGTCGCTCCGGTCAAACAGCGCCTGTAAATCTCCGTTGGAGAAGGCCAGCAGCCGGGCGCACATCCATCCCTGATAGCTCTGCTTGCCCTTGCGCTCCAAATCCATCTTGCCCTGGGCAGTGACGATGGATTTCACATAGTTGGTCTGGCGCAGGGCCTCCATCCGCATATCGTCATCCACGCACAGGAGGATATGCTCCAGATCAGCACGGGCAAACCGGTTCTCGGATATTTTCCCGATGCTGCCGTCCTTCATGTTGGAACCGAACAAAGTTCCCAGCACAGCGCCGATCTGCGACTTTCCTTCGCCGCCGCTGCCCTTAATCACCATCATCCGCTGTCCCTTATTGCTGGGGATCAGGCAGTAGCCGATATATTCCTGCAAGGTGGGAATATCCTCCGGGTAGAGCAGACCATCCAGAAATTGCAGCCAGAGAACAGGCTTTGGGGCGTTGGGGTTGTAGGCCACGGGGAAACGGTTGCGGACGTTTTCCGGCTTTCCCTCCGCAAAGGTTCCATCCAGAAAAAGCGTCCCGTTGGAAAGGTGAATCCGGTCCGGCTCCGGGGGAAAATCCTCCACCAGCGCCGCCAGCTTCATCAGCTCCACAATGTTGCTGATTTTGCGGGGAATGTTGCTGACCGCACAGCATTTCAGCTCCTCAAAAATCTCTCCCCGCAGGGGTAGTTCGTCTGTCACACGGCCTTCGGGCGTGAAAAAAGCCCCGTTTGTGAAGATGATCTTGTGCGTCTGCAAGAACTCCTCACAAAACAGGGCTTCGTTGATGCTTTTTCCATCAAACCAGACGGGCATCCCGTCAAGCTGCGCTTTGTTTTTCATGGGCATCGTCCTCCTTTTTCAGCCTGTCCAGCCGTTCCTCCAAACCGGCGATCAGACCATCCTTGTTCAGCATTTCTACGATTTTTACCCGTTGTTCCAGCTCGGCGGCAATGAGCAAATCTGCCAGATACTCCACATAGTCCAGCATCTGGCAGGCTTCCACAAACCGGTCATCCAGAACATCTTCCGGTGTCTTGGGTGTGTGCTGCACCTTCCAGCGTTCCAGAAGATGCAGATAATCGCACAATACCCGCAGGCAGCGCACTTGCTCCTGCCGGTATGCTTTCAGCAGGGGACGCTCCGGTTTGGGCAGGGCAGCTGCCGCAGGCGGCTTGTCCGGGCCAATCCCAAAATCCTGGGCCAGCTTCTGTGCTGCCTCGTAGCTGCTCAGGTCAAACAGCTTCGCCACAAGGTCGATCACATCGCCGGTGGCTCCGCAGCCGAAACAGTAAAAATAACGCTCGTTCAGCTTCATGCTGGGGTGCCGGTCCTCATGGAACGGACAGCTGCACATCCCGTTTCGGCTGACTTGCAGCCCATAGTGTTCAGCCGCATCGGGCACACAAATATTCTGTTTTACCAGTTCAAAGAGTGTCATAAATAATCCCTCCGTTTCAGGGCATAAAAAATGCGGCCTGCCCGGTTTATTTGGGCAGGCCGCAATCCTTATGCAGTTTGTGATGCTTCCGTTTCTTTGGCTTTCCGCTTTTCCTGCCGGTAGAACTTCTCCCGGCAGGCGGGTTTGCAAAATTTAGCGTTGGGGCGGACAGACTGGAACGGCTCTCCGCAGCACTGGCATACCAGCTGGTACGGTTCACCCGGAACGATCAGCCCCTCGGCAATCTTCTGTTTGCGCTCCTTCTGGCGCAGATACTTTTCATGGTCACGGATGCGCTTCTGGCGGCGCTTTTCCTCCGCAGCCAGTTCTTCCTCGGTGGGTTCGGGCATGGGCACTTCAAATTTCCCGATAAAGTTCAGGTAAATCTCGATTTCCTGAACCCGTTCCCCGGTGCTTCTGTCCGGGGCATGGACCAGAATCTTCTCCACAAATTCATGGATCATAGGGGCGGTCAGCTCGGTGAAATCTGTATATTTCTGTGCCAGCGCCAGAAAGTGACTGGCACGGTCCGTGTCCTCATGGAACTGGTTCAGCTGCGCCTGCTCGGAGGCAAGCAGCTGTTCCAGCTCGGCCTGTTCCTTCTCATATTCGGCACACAGCAGCTCGAACCGTTTTTCCTCCAACTTGCCCATGGCATAGGTTTCATACAGCTTTTTAATCAGCACGTCCAGCTCGGCGCTGCGCCTGCGCTCCTTGGCGACCTTGCGTTTCAGCTCCTTGGCTGCTTCCTGCTGGCGAACCTGTGAAATGCTGCGAACCTTCTGAATAAATTCCTCCCTGTTCTGGATGGCATAGCTGGCGGTAGTGCGGATGGTTTCCAGAATCAGGGCGTTCAGAGCCTTGGTGCTGACGCTGTGGGAAAAACACATCTGGGTTTCTCGTTCGATGGTCAAGCAGTAGGTGGAACAGTTATAGGTGTCGTTTCTGTACTCCTTGCCATCTGCCCGTGTGTGTTTGCCCCGGTGGTTATACATCTTTGCTCCGCAGTCGGCACAGAACACAAGGCCGGTCAGGGGATTGGCGACGCCAGTGGTATCTGTCCGGCGCACCGTCCGCTTCACCTGCTGGGCCAGCTGCCAGGTTTCCGGGTCAACAATGGCCTCGTGGGTATTCTCAAAAATCAGCCAGTCGGACGGGTCATTTTTTACCCGCTTATCCCGGTAGGACTTTTTGGAGGAACGGAAATTCACGGTATGCCCCATATATTCCGGTTTCTCCAACATGGAGCTGACCGTAAAGCCGTACCAGTCATAGGGGCGGCTGGTGTCCACGGTATTCTTCCGGCTGCCCCTGCCGTTGCGGGCCAGATAATAGGCGGGGCACTCCACCTTCTCGGCTGTGAGCATTTTGGAAATCTCATAGGGGCCGTGTCCCTCCACCGCAAGCCGGAAAATTCGCCGCACCACAGTGGCAGCTTCCTCGTCCACCAGCCAGTGGTCCTTGTCCTCCGGGTCTTTTTTGTAGCCATAGATGGCGTTGTTGGTGGTGGGCTTGCCCGCCTTGCCCTTGACACGGTATGCTGCCGAAACCTTTTTGGACTGGTCACGCAGATACC
>JAHZDE010000034.1 GCA_019422525.1 Clostridiales bacterium | reverse complement strand
CCGGATAGGAACGGCAAAATTTTTTACACTTCTATTACTTCTTTATCGCACATCAATAAAGAGCCAGGGCATGAAGCAGCTCATGGCCGGTGCTGGTGTAGCCGTGGTAGGCATGGTCCTTGTACCTCTGCTCTCCGGGCTTTTCTCTGTCTAAGCGTCTCCGTATGAAATCCTTGCCGCTCCCGCAGTTTTGCGGGGGCGGCGGAAAGGAGGTTGACACCGTATGGATTTCTTACTTGAAGCCCTGACAAATTGGCTGAAAGAAATGCTGGTGGGCGGTATTATGAGCAACCTTTCGGGGATGTTTGACAGTGTAAACCAGCAGGTCGCGGATATATCCGTACAGGTAGGCCAGACCCCACAGGGATGGAATGGCAGTATTTTCAGCATGATTGAGAATCTGTCAAACTCCATCATGGTGCCGATTGCAGGTGTGATCCTGGCTATCGTGATGACCGTAGACCTGATCCAGATGATTGCAGACAAGAACAACCTGCATGATGTGGATACCTGGATGATTTTCAAGTGGGTGTTCAAATCAGCTGCCGCCATTCTCATTGTCACAAACACATGGAATATCGTGATGGGCGTCTTTGATATGGCGCAGAGCGTGGTGGCGCAGGCGGCAGGGATTATCAATTCGGATGCGTCCATTGACATTTCCTCAGTTATGACCGATCTGGAACCGAGGCTGATGGAAATGGATCTGGGACCGCTGTTCGGACTGTGGTTCCAATCCCTCTTTATTGGCATTACTATGTGGGCGTTATATATCTGTATCTTTATCGTTATTTATGGCCGTATGATCGAGATCTACCTTGTAACTTCGGTGGCTCCCGTTCCAATGGCTGCAATGATGGGTAAAGAATGGGGCGGTATGGGACAGAATTACCTCCGATCCCTGCTGGCGCTGGGCTTTCAGGCGTTTCTCATTATCGTCTGCGTGGCAATTTATGCTGTGCTGGTGCAGAACATCGCTCTGGAAGATGACATCATCATGGCAATCTGGAGCTGCGTGGGCTACACCGTACTGCTGTGCTTTACGCTGTTCAAAACCGGCAGTCTCGCAAAATCAGTCTTTCAGGCGCACTAAAGGAGGGTTCTGTATGAAAAAATATCAAATCATTTACGCAGACCCGCCATGGAACTACAAAGTATATTCCAAGAAAGGATTGGGACGCAGTGCAGAAAGTCACTATCCGACCATGAGTATCGAGGATATTTGTGCGCTGCCAGTAGGCAACTTGGCGGAT
This sequence comes from Clostridiales bacterium, assembly GCA_019422525.1. Lineage (GTDB taxonomy): Bacteria > Bacillota > Clostridia > Oscillospirales > Acutalibacteraceae > Heritagella_A. The sequence continues at coordinate 5,634 of JAHZDE010000034.1, read as the reverse complement.
AAAGACTGTGCCTTGTTTTTATGGGTCACGATTCCATGTTTACTGGAATGTCTCTCAGTTCTGAAGGCATGGGGATTTACCTATAAAACCGTCGGCTTTGTTTGGGTAAAGCAAAATCGAAAGGCAGATAGCTTGTTCTGGGGAATGGGATATTGGACGCGCTCCAATGTGGAACTTTGTATCCTCGCAACGAAAGGACATCCCAAGCGTATAAACGCAGCTGTTCATCAGGTCATTGTCTCTCACATTGAAGAACATTCAAAAAAACCGCAGGAAGCCAGAGAACGCATTGTCTCATTGATGGGTGATCTCCCGCGCATAGAACTGTTTGCTCGTCAATCCACACCCGGTTGGGATGTGTGGGGAAATGAAGTGGACAGCTCTATTTCATTCCCATAAAGGAGGTGGATAATATGGCTTATGTACCCGTACCCAAAGATTTAACCAAAGTCAAAACCAAGGTCATGTTCAATCTGACACGAAGGCAGCTGGTCTGCTTTACCGCCGGGGCGCTTGTAGGTGTACCGCTGTTCTTGTGGCTCCGTGAGCCTGCGGGAAACAGCATGGCTGCCATGTGTATGATGCTGGTCATGATGCCCTTCTTCCTGCTGGCAATGTATGAAAAGCATGGACAGCCCCTGGAAAAGATCGTCGGCAACATCCTCAAAGTAGCTGTGATCCGTCCCAAGCAGCGTCCCTACCAGACCAATAACTTTTATGCCGTATTAAAGCGGCAGGAAATGCTCGATAAGGAGGTGTATGACATTGTTCACCGCAATAAAAAAATGGCTGCATCGGATGTTCGGGAAAACCGAGGAAAAAACTGTACAGCCGGTAAAGACAAAGAAAAAGCTGTCCCGCGCCGATAAGAAGCAGATCGAAGCGGCCATTGCCCGCGCTAACCGCACGGACAAAAAAGGAAAATCTGCACAGGACAGTATCCCTTATGAACGGATGTGGCCGGACGGAATCTGCCGCGTATCGGACAGCCACTACACAAAGACCATCCAGTTTCAGGACATCAACTATCAGCTCTCCCAAAACGAAGATAAGACGGCAATCTTTGAGGGGTGGTGTGATTTTCTCAATTATTTTGACAGTTCGATTCATTTCCAGCTGTCTTTTTTGAACCTTGCGGCATCGGAGGAGACCTTTGCTAACTCCATTTCCATCCCGCCCCAGAGGGACGCCTTTGACAGTATCCGCGAGGAATACACCACAATGCTGCAAAATCAGCTGGCCAGAGGTAACAACGGTCTCATCAAGACCAAATACCTGACCTTTGGTATCGACGCGGACAGCATCAAAGCCGCCAAGCCCCGTCTGGAGCGTATTGAGACCGATATACTTAATAACTTCAAGCGTCTTGGTGTAGCCGCCAGAACATTGGACGGTAAGGAAAGGCTTTCTCAGCTTCATGCGGTATTCCACATGGATGAACAGCTCCCGTTTCAGTTTGAATGGGACTGGCTGGCTCCTTCCGGTCTGTCCACAAAGGATTTTATTGCACCAAGCTCCTTTGAGTTCCGCACCGGCAAGCAGTTCCGTATGGGCAAGAAATACGGGGCTGTTTCTTTTTTGCAGATTCTCGCACCGGAGCTGAATGACCGTCTACTGGCTGATTTTTTGGATATGGAAAGCTCGCTCATTGTGAGTATGCACATTCAGTCGGTGGATCAGGTGAAAGCCATCAAAACGGTAAAGCGCAAGATTACCGACCTGGACCGCAGCAAGATCGAGGAACAGAAAAAAGCAGTCCGTGCCGGATACGACATGGACATCATTCCATCTGACCTTGCTACCTACGGCAGTGAAGCGAAAAAACTCTTGCAGGATTTGCAGAGCCGCAACGAGAGAATGTTCCTTTTGACCTTTCTGGTGCTGAACACAGCGGACAATCCCCGTCAGCTTGGCAACAACATTTTCCAGGCAGGCTCCATTGCCCAGAAGTATAACTGTCAGCTGACCAGGCTGGACTTCCAGCAGGAAGAAGGGCTGATGAGCTGTCTGCCCCTGGGACTCAATCAGATCGAGATCCAGCGAGGACTGACCACCAGTTCTACGGCCATCTTTGTACCGTTCACCACACAGGAATTATTCCAGAACGGCAAAGAAGCTCTGTACTACGGCATCAACGCCCTGTCCAACAACCTCATCATGGTGGATCGAAAGCTGCTGAAAAACCCCAACGGCTTGATTTTGGGTACGCCGGGTTCCGGTAAGTCTTTCAGCGCCAAGCGTGAGATTGCCAACTGCTTTTTGCTTACCAATGATGATGTCATCATCTGTGACCCGGAAGCGGAGTACGCACCTCTGGTGGATCGTCTGCATGGGCAGGTCATCAAGATCTCGCCTACCTCAACCAACTACATCAATCCGATGGATCTGAACCTGGACTATTCGGATGATGAAAGCCCGCTGTCCCTCAAGTCTGACTTTATCCTCAGCTTGTGTGAGCTGATCGTGGGCGGTAAGGACGGATTGCAGCCGGTGCAGAAAACCATCATCGACCGTTGTGTGCGTCTGGTCTATCAGACCTACCTCAATGACCCGCGCCCGGAGAATATGCCCATACTGGAGGACCTATATAACCTGCTCCGTTCACAGGAGGAAAAAGAAGCCCAGTATATCGCCACGGCCCTTGAAATCTATGTAACCGGCTCCCTCAATGTGTTCAATCACCAGAGCAATGTGGACATCAATAACCGCATTGTCTGCTATGACATTAAGGAGCTGGGCAAGCAACTCAAGAAAATCGGTATGTTGGTGGTCCAGGATCAGGTGTGGAACCGCGTTACCATTAACCGCGCTGCCCACAAGTCCACCCGTTATTACATCGACGAGATGCACCTGCTTTTGAAGGAGGAGCAGACCGCCGCTTATACGGTGGAAATCTGGAAGCGATTCCGCAAATGGGGCGGTATTCCGACAGGTATCACCCAGAATGTCAAAGACCTTTTGAGCAGCCGCGAGGTGGAGAACATCTTTGAAAACTCCGACTTCGTGTATATGCTCAACCAGGCAGGCGGAGACCGTCAGATTCTCGCCAAGCAGCTGGGCATTTCCACGCACCAGCTTAGCTATGTGACCCACTCCGGTGAGGGCGAGGGCCTGCTGTTCTATGGCTCCACCATCCTGCCCTTCGTTGACCACTTCCCGAAGAATACTGAGCTTTACCGCATTATGACCACCAAACCCCAGGAACTGAAAAAGGAGGATGAATAACTATGAAACAGAATATTTGCGAACTTGATACCATGATTTTTTTCCGTGAGGCATTGGAGGCTCACGAATTCATGTTGCTTCCGGTAATGGCCTCCGCTGTTGTTGAGTGTCGTACCGCTGACAAAGAACTCAAAACCTTGAATGAGGATGGTGAAATTGGTCTTGCCCGTCTCTTTTCGATTTGGGCGAATATGATGTGTGCCCCTGGTGCAGCAACCATTGTAGGGTGCAGACCTATCACAATGCTCTCTGAGATTCTGGCGCAAGTCCATGCGTATCTCACCGTGCATCCGCTATATGATCCGGAAGGTTTGGCCCTCTATGTGGAGCTGCACCACATGATGGATGCTATCCTAATGGGTGATTGGTTTGAATAAAGAGCCGCGCCTGCGCTTTACTGATGAGGAACGGGCTGACCCTGCACTGGAAAAGCCGATCTGCAAAACGGAGAAAGCTACGGCCAGAGCAGATAAGGCGCAGGCCAATATTCCAAAGAAAAAAGTCAGACAGACGGTCATTGACCCGGACACCGGGAAAAAGACCTCGAAGCTGACCTTTGAGGACAAGAAAAAACCACCTTCCAAACTTTCTCAAGGGGTTAAGGAAGCTCCCGTCCATCTGGTCGCGGGCAAGTTTCACAAAGAGATCCGGGAAACAGAACAGGACAATGTGGGCGTGGAAAGCGCCCACAAGTCCGAGGAAGCGGTGGAGACCGGCGCTTATCTGGTGCGGGAGGGCTATCGCAGCCACAAGCTGAAGCCGTACCGCAAAGCAGCACAGGCAGAGCGCCAACTGGAAAAGGCAAATGTAAATGTTCTGTACCAGAAATCTTTGCAGGAAAATCCCCAGTTTGCCAGCAATCCACTTTCCCGCTGGCAGCAAAAGCAGGCCATCAAAAAGCAGTATGCCGCCGCCAAACACGCCGGTCAGACTGCCGGAAATACCGCCCAGGCTGCGTCCAAAACCGGAAAAGCCGCAAGGACGGTAAAAGAAAAGGCACAGCAGGCAGGGGCATTCGTCATGCGCCACAAGAAGGGTTTCCTGATTGCAGGGGTTTTGTTCCTCATTACCTGTATGATGATGAATACCATGTCCTCATGCTCCATGATGGCACAGAGCATCGGTTCCGTTCTCTCCGGCACCACTTATCCGTCGGATGACCCGGAAATGCTGGCAGTGGAGGCAGATTATGCAGCCAGAGAAGTCCAGTTGCAGGAGGAAATCGACAACATTGAAAGCAGCCACCCAGGGTATGACGAGTATCGCTATGACCTTGGTATGATCGGCCATGACCCTCATGAGCTGGCAGCATTTCTCTCTGCCGTCTTGCAAGGCTACACCCGGCAGAGCGCTCAGGCAGAGCTGGCGCGTGTGTTTGCAGCACAGTATCAGCTGACGCTTACTGAGGAAGTGGAGATTCGGTACCGCACGGAGACCTCCACCGACCCGGAGACCGGTGAGACCACCTCAGAAGAAGTTCCCTATGAGTATTACATTTTGAATGTGAAACTCGCCAGCAAGCCCATTTCCGCTGTGGTGTCGGAACTTCTGACCCCGGAGCAGATGAAAATGTATCAGGTCTACCGGCAGACCATGGGCAATAAGCCGCTGTTGTTTGGCGGCGGCTCCCCTGATACCAGCGGCTCGGAAGATCTGTCCGGTGTGCAGTTCATTAACGGTACCCGCCCCGGCAATCCTCAGCTGGTGGAACTGGCCAAGCGTCAGGTGGGCAATGTGGGCGGCTATCCTTATTGGAGCTGGTATGGCTTTGACAGCCGCGTGGAATGGTGCGCCTGCTTCGTATCCTGGTGCTATAACCAGGCAGGAAAAAGTGAACCGCGCTTTGCAGGCTGTGAGTGGCAGGGCGTTCCGTGGTTCCAGTCTCATGGACAGTGGGGCGCAAGAGGCTATAACAATCTGGCTCCCGGAGATGCAATTTTCTTTGACTGGGATTTGGATGGGACAGCAGACCATGTAGGTATCGTGATCGGTACGGATGGCAGCCGTGTTTATACCGTGGAGGGAAATTCCGGCGATGCCTGCAAGATCAAAAGTTATGACCTGAATTATCAGAGTATCAAGGGCTACGGCCTGATGAACTGGTAACAGAGATTTTTTAGAAGGAGTGATAGACGATGGCAAAGAACAAAATTGAACGCATTGACCAGGAGATTGCTAAGGTCCGCGAGAAGATCGCAGAGTATCAGGAAAAGCTCAAGGCGCTGGAGGTACAGAAAACCGAGGCAGAAAATCTGGAGATCGTCCAGATGGTGCGCGCACTGCGTATGACCCCGGCTCAGCTGAGCGCCATGCTGTCCGGAGGCACAGTTCCCGGCAGTTTTGCTGATGACAACAACGAACAGGAGGAAAACAGCTATGAGGAATAAACGATTGCTCCGAACACTTTCC
>JAHZDE010000033.1 GCA_019422525.1 Clostridiales bacterium | reverse complement strand
CTCCTAAGCGTGGGGTCGGAGGTTCAAATCCTCTCTGGGACGCCAGAAAGCACCGCTGCAAGCCTTTTTTCGGGGTTTGCAGCGTTTTTTTGTTCCTCCTTCTCCCGGTAATTTCACTTCCGTTACCGGGAGATTTTTATACGCCGCATGATGTATATTTGCTAATTGGACTCGAACGCTTTTCAGAAATTTGCTAAGAAAATTCTGCGTTTTGCTAATTCGATTTTTCGGATCACTTTGCCGGGGCTTGCGCTGCTATCAGGGCTGCGAGCGCACTTGCCAACTCCGGTGACTTTTGAAGCTGCTCCACAAGGCTTTCAAGGTCCAGGGTCGCAGGCTCCGATTTTGCCGGTTCTTCCGGCGGACGGACATTGCGGAGATCAGGCTTGGCATAGAAGGCTGTCTCAAATTTCTGAGCATTGACCTTTCTATCCTCGTCCAGAATGTGAGCATAGATACTGGTTATCATGTCGATCTCGGCATGGCCTGTATCGCCCTGGGTGGCTTTCAGATCGCCGTGGTTCAGTTTCAGCTTGTAGGTGGTACTGGAATGACGGAGAGAATGAAAGACCACCTTCGGCAGCCCTGCGTCCTCACGGAGCTTTGCAAACTCTTTGAGGATGATCCGATCCTCGCAGGGGCGGCCATTGGGAAGTGCTACAACCAGATCGAAGTCCTGATACTCGTCACCCAGGAAGCCTTTCAGCTCGTCCTGGGACTTTTTCCATTCTCGCAGAATATAGGCAAGCGTTTTCGGCAGCCACACCTTACGGATACTGGAATCGGTTTTCGGCTTTTTCAGAACAATTCTTGTGCTGGTGTTCGGCATGAGCGGAGTGAAGATGTAATAGATATCCTTCTCACCCAGCGTTTCAATCGCCCGTTTGGAAGCCCGTGTCAGCTCCTTGTCGATGTAGACATAGGCATTATCCGCCGCAATATCTTCATCGGAAATATGGACGTTCTCCCAGGTCAGCCCCAGGATTTCACCCATACGCAGAGAGCAGGCAAAGGAAAGGTTCATTGCCACATAGAGCTTGCTGTCCGTGCATTTGTCCAGGGCAAGACGGATCATATCCGCCGTCCAGATATCCCGTTTCGCATACTCCGTTTTAGGGAGAATCACATTGTCAAAGGGATTTCTTGCAATGATTTCCCATCGTACCGCCTGCTTAAACGCACACCGCAGGAGCTTGATGATCTTTTCAATGGTCTTGTCGCTGACATAGGTGGTAACAGCCTTTCGGGTCTTGGTAGACACCGACTTGGTTTTCTGCAAGGTCTGGATATAACCGTCAACCGCACGGGGAGTAACCGCCTGTACCTCCATATCACCGATGATCGGATTGATATAGTTCGCAATCAGCGCCGTTTGGCTGTCATACATAGACACGCCCCATTTCTTTTCTCCGTAAAGAGATACGAAGTCATAAAGGAACTCGGTGATCGTCTGATTGCTTGGAGGGAGGAAAGTTCCCGTGTGCTGCTGATTTTCGATTTCTGCCTTGCGCTTCAAGGCCTCTTTGTGGGTATGCCAGGTTTCCCACTTCTGTTTGGTTTCTCCGTTTTCGTCCACATAGTTGTAAACAACGGAATAGTTTTTCTTTCGCTTGATTATAGATGCCATATCGTTCTTCCTTTCTTGGATCACAGGTCGAGGGAGTCAAGCCACTCGTCAAATGACCGCTTGGAAATGCGTATGGCGTTACCAATTCGCACGATTTTGAAGTGCCCTTCTTTTACAAGGATATATGCGGAAGTTCTTCCGATGCCCAGGATTTGAGCAATATCGTCAACCGTATACGTCCTTCTTTCAGGGGTTTCTTTCTTCGTGCCGTTCCATGTTTGAGACATGAGAACCCCCTTTCAGTTATGAAAAGGAACAGCACGAATATGTGTGGGTAATATAACTTCCACCATCATTTTACCGTGCTGCTCCATGTTTGTCTGCTGCTAATTGAAAAGTTTACGATCTATCCATAAACTTTCAAAAAAGAAAAGTAGGCTTACGGACGGCTGCTGGCACAGCTCCACGGGAGTCTAACCCCGGCCCATGCTGATGGGTGCGGCGCACAATGCCCTGCCCGTGTGTCATCGCCCGCAAGCTGCCACGCTTGCTTTGCGGTCTGGTGCTGTTCGCTCGCCCGTTACAGTGGTCCCGTCCTGCGGACTTGAAACGAGGTCATGGCGCACCGGCCGTATGGCTCGGCACAAACAGGAATGTATCCGTTTGCCTTATACTGCGGCGTTGGCCTCCCAACGGGCTTTCTTTGTCAAGGTGCTGCCTTCGGCCACGAAAGAGAGAAACAGGGAAAGGGTAAGCTGTTTCCGCTTTCAGACCGGGCTTGTCAGCTCATGCTGACAATGGAATGAATGAGCTTGACCTCCAATCGGCGCTTCATGTACTCGTCCACCCGAACATGGGGCTGACCGTCAGGATCGTAAAGCGTCCGGGTGCAGAGCTTATTGATATAGCCCTCATAATACCGGAGTACCTGATCCACAGCCTGAGCGTCCCCGTCACGGGCGGCGTCAATCACCGAAAGAGGAAGAAGCTCCTTGCCCTTGTAAGTGGGTTTCTTCATACCTTCAACCTCCCTTCGGCATGAGTGCGGACAACTTGATCCGCAGCTCGGTCAATGATTTTGCCCTTCGCCGTTGAACGGCACTGCGAGACATTCCAACAAGGCGGCCAACCTCCTGATCCGGCAGGTCCAGAACAAAATGCAGGATCAAAATACTCTGTTCCTGAACAGACAAACCGGCGAAGGCGTCAGCCACAAGCTCGTTTTCGATATGCAGATCATACCCGTGGGACGAGAATGTAAATCTGTCACTGGGGTAATGATCTACAACGCAGAGCTTGTCCATCTCCATTTGCGGAAGGTCGCTGAATGACAGTTCCCTGTCACGGCGCCTCTGCATTTCCCGGAGGTAGTCGATTGCCTCATGGTACAGTACCAGTTTGCAGTAAGCATCGAACTGGCACCGTTCGCCATAGTCATTACGGGGGATCATATCCATCTTTTCACCCCCTTTCCTGGGGGAATGAGGTGGGTTTCTCCCTTTCCGCTAACAAGGCGAACGCAAAGCCGCTCGCTACCCGCTAAAAGCCTCCTTTTTGAAAATTTCTCAAAGATTTTTTTCGAGGCGGGCTTGTCCTCGGAAAACAGAAAAAAGCGCCCAGCAAGTCGCAACGGACCTGCAGGGCGCAGAAATGTTTTATAAAGATGATTGCTTACATGGTATAGTTCATATTCAAAGCCGGACTGCTCCGACGGAGGGGCTATGCTTTTTTTAACTGATGTAAATCATGTGAGTTCTGGAAAAGCAAATGAGACACGGCAAATTAACCTCCCATCGGCTACCGCGTCCCTGCAAGTCGTCATTGGTTTGTGCAAGCGCAAAGAAACGGCGGCTCTGAAATTCAAAGCCGCCGCTTCATATAGGCGTGTTGATAGGACTGCTGTACGGCGGCTTTTTTCTTTTGCCGTCGCCCGGCAGTTTGATAACAAACTATTCGTCTTTCTGAGAATTATAATACAATTCAAATGTTACACAAATGTCCGAGGTAACTTTGCGTTCGACAGAAAATCAGGCTGAATTGTTACAAAGCTCGGACATTTCAAGGAAATCGGATAAAGTTGAAATCAGCGAAGCAACATTTATTGGTTGCTCCGCTGATGTACTGCTATTCTTCGCGTATGGCAGGCAGAATTTCCGCTTTCTTTAATTCAGCTTTGGCGTATGCGGTAAAGATTAAATATATAACTGCCAGAACAGCAATTAAAGCCAACAGGAACAGCCACGGCAGTTCCAGCGTAATACAATGATTTGCTGCATCTAATTTCCTACAAGCAATTACACTTAGAATGCTTCCGCATACAAGGGATATTGCTAATGAACCTCCAAGGTAGATTCCAATTTCCCTGTTCAGCATTATTTTCAACTGTTTTTGCGTTGTTCCAACGGCTTCAAGCAAACCAAACTCACGTTTTCTGCTCTGGAAATCAACAATAAGCATATTCATAAGACTGATACTGCCAAAGACAAACAGAATAGCAGAGGCCATATACAGAGCATTTATAGAGGCTCTGTATTGATGCTGAATATTTTTAATCGTTTGCTCAATCGTATTTACTTCTATTTTCCCGTTTTTATCCGCGATCTCCTGAACTGCGGTCAAAACGTCGTCAAAACGTCCGTCTGAATTTTTGACTGCCAGAATACCTGTCTGCTCTGTTATCCCTGTCAGTTTTTTTGCTGTATCATAAGTCATAATGAAGTAAGGACTTCCGGGAACAACCGGGCTATTCTCCATTAAACCAGACCTATTGTATGTGCCTACCACAACGGCTTCCACATCAAAGGTGCTGCCATCGAAAGCTCTGCCCGCAATCTTCAAAGTATCGCCAACTTTTGCTATATCTTCTTCAACCAATATTCCATTTTTCTCAACCATATCATCGTAATCTGCCGTTCCAGAGGATAGCACCGCCTGCTTTTCTTCCGTCTGTTCCCGGTTTAAGGTTGGAAAGAAGTCTGAAATGCTTGTGATAGAACCACTTCCGCCCGAAAAAGTAACCGTCATATAAACGCTGTCGAATGCGGTGATTTTTTCTATCCCGTCCACCTTTTCTAATTCCTGCATCAGTGTCTGATCCTCAAGCGGATTTTCTTCCAGTTGCAATTTTGCGCTTCCGTATGGCTCCGCTTCATTATCAAAGGAACTACCCACTGTATTTCTTATTTGTATGAGAATGTTACCGGCTGGATAGTATTTGAAGCTCGCCTGTTTTGCCGGATCAATGGAACCAGCAACCGTAGAAGTAACCAGTAAAAGAGCGCCGCTCACTCCAAGCATTAGCAGCGTCAAGACTGCTTTTTGCTTGTTTCTTTGTATATTTAATTTTGCCAGATTAAACGGCGTAAGTTTCCGATGCAATTTTGGACTCTTTTTTGCCTTTCCAGCATACGCGAGGTATTTCGCGCCCTCTACCGGGGAAGTATTCATTGCTACCCGGACAGGCTTAAAAATGGCAATATTCACTGTCATAAAGGCTACTGCGGCAATCAGTACAGCATAAATAACTGTTGTTTTCAGCCGGAATCCGTCAGGACAACCAATAAATCCAATCAGTACGCCCGTGACAAGTCCTAAAGGAATACCGGTCAAGGCATATAACCGTCCCTCTTTTCCTGCCATCCGCTTAATCTGCCTTTTTGTCATGCCAAGTGTCCGAAGTTGCCCAAACATCTGAACATTTTTTACAATCTTTGTGTAAAAAACACCATAGACAATCGTTGCCGCCAAAATAGCCGTCAATGCCGCCAGCAACGGTACTGGAATCGGAATACCCGATGTTATTACCCCCGACATAACAGCAATATATTCTGTAAGCATTACCTGCTCCTCGACAATGCCTGTATTTTGTATTGCTTTGCTGGCAAAATCAAGAATAGCCGTGGAGCTTATGGCGTCTGTATTCAGCCTTGTATATGCTGTAACCTGAAAAGAATCTTTTGCCAAATCTCGGGCAAGTTCTTTACTGACATAAATAAAATATCCGTTGCTTTCTTTTGTGTCGTCCAGAATACCAGAAAGCGTATATTCCGCTTTCTGCCCTGTGCCGGTCACGTCAAGAGAAATAACATCGCCAGCTTTATACGCTTTTCCTAAAAAGTCAATATAATTCTGCGGAAGCATAATCTCATTTTCTTTCTGCGGCACACTTCCCTGTAAAGTCTTTTCTTCCTGATGCGAAAAGTAATCTTCATCTCCGTAAGCAACCGTGATTGTTTTATCATCCACATAAAAAAAGCCAATAGCGGAGTATTCTCCGATCCATGAAATATCTTTGTTTTGACGCAGCAGGGCTGTCTGTTCATCCGTAACTCCCAAAATGCCAATCTGCGCTTTATTCCTCTGTGTGTTCTTAAATTCCTCTTGCGTACCTGTTGATATTAGGATAATCGAAAAAACCATGCAGACAGAGAGGGCGATTGTCAAAAGTAAAAAAGCCTTGCTTCTCTTATCCGCTTTCATACTCCTATCTGCCAATTTCTTTACAATGGAGCTTGTATCATTTTCAAAAGGCCAAGTCATAGCCCGTCACCTCCTTATCTCACGATTTTGCCGTCCTCAATCCGTACAATACGGTCGGCAAGCTGGGCAATCTCGCTGTTGTGAGTAATCATTACAACGGTCTGGTGAAATTCTGCGCTGGTGCGCTTGATAAGCCCCAGTACCTCGGCGCTGGTCTTACTGTCAAGGTTGCCAGTCGGCTCGTCGGCCAGCACGATAGCCGGTTTGGTTATCAGGGCACGGGCAATCGCCACACGCTGTTGTTGACCGCCGGAAAGATTGTTCGGCATATTTTTCAGCTTATCTTCCAGCCCCAGCAGGTGAACGATTTCATCCAAAAACTTCTGATCCACCGTGTCCCCGTCCAGTTCCACCGGCAGGACAATGTTTTCATACACATTCAGAATGGGAACAAGGTTATAATTCTGGAAGATAAAACCGATGTTGCGGCGTCGAAAGATAGTAAGCTGCTCGTCGTTCTTTTTGGCCAGTTCCTCACCCCGAACGATCACTGTTCCGCTTGTGGGGGTGTCCAGCCCACCCATCATGTGTAACAGGGTGGACTTGCCGCTTCCAGAGGTTCCCACAACGGCCACAAACTCGCCGTCCTCCACGGAGAAATTCACACCGTCAAGGGCGCGGGTAATATTCGGCTCTGTGCCGTAATACTTTTTCAGGTCAATCGTCTGTAAAACACTCATATTCAAAACTCCTTTCAAGGCTTCTGCCTGTTGATAAGGGTATTGTAAAGTCCAAATGTCCACGAAATGTTACAGCGGCCAAAAAAATTCATTGAAAATCGGGGCGAATTGTTACGCCGCTCGGACATTTCCGCCGAAAACCTGCCACTGGCAGCTTTATCGGCACACTGTT
>JAHZDE010000032.1:1521-7854 GCA_019422525.1 Clostridiales bacterium | reverse complement strand
CCAGCATTTTTCAATGCTTTCTCAATCTGCTCGGAAGTATAAATTGTCATGCCGTGGATTATATCTGTCCATTTTTCGTCCTTTGTATTTTTCCCATTGGATTCATTGCATATCAGGAAAGTTCCTCCATTTTTAAGCACACGATATACTTGCTGAAAAGCAACTTGAATACCGGGCCAAAAGTAGATTGTTTCAAAGGCAGTTACCAAGTGAAAAGTGTTTTCTGAAAACGGCAGATTCATAACATTGCCTTGCAAAACTTCGCATCGGCCTTCCTGAATTGCTGCCCGATTAAGTTTTTTCGACTTCTGAACACTAACTTCGGAGTAGTCAACGCCAGTTATGTGTCCATTTGAACTTTTTCCCAAAAGGCGTTTGAGGTTAGCCCCTCCACCGCAGCCAATATCCAGACAGAAATCATCGTCGCGGATTTTTATGTGCGTCAAGCCCCATTCTGCAAGTGCGGCATGGCCGGTGTTCATCATATTGACCATGATCTTCCCGGCGAATCCTTTTGGTTTGCAGGTGTTTTGAAAGAAAGACATATTTTTTCTCCTAATTTAACATGATGCGAAAGATTGGCAAGTGCCGATTCTCCGAAGTTTTCCCGCAGAGTAGGAACTTAAATTTCTCCGGGCGTAACGCCATATCTTTTTTTAAAAGCGTCGATAAAATGGCTTGCGTTGGTATATCCTACCATCCATACCACGTCTTTTACCTTGTACTTTCCGCTTTGCAGCAGGCGGTAGGCCATCTCCATTCGTTTTTCCACGATGTATTCATAAACCGTGCAATTAAAACAGATTTTGAACCCCTGTTTCAATTTGGTTTCGCTCAAAAAACATTGTTCGGCAATCTGTGCGATTGTCAAAGGATGGAGGAAATGATTGTCGATGATTTCCCTCGCTTTCATCAAACAGCGGTAATCTTCTCTGGAAATATCTTTGGTATTTTTCTGCTTCCCAATCGCTTCATCACAAAACAAAGACAGCAGTTCTAAGACTTTTCCTTCCAGATACAACTTGCGCAGTTTTCGCTCGGGCGGGCAGTCCAATAACTGCTGTAAAACAAGGCGTATCTCCGGTGTGGTGGAAAATACATGGGTACAAATCTTATCATCCCGCCGAATTAAATGCGCTGCTTCTAAATCTTCTGTCAGTGAGGAAAAACGTCCTTCCTCCAGCGAAATGCTCAAGGTATGGTAAGGCTGTTCGGAACCGAAATGGCTTACGCACTGCGAAAATGTCCCACATTGCAAACTGCACTGTGTTGGGGAAAGCTGGTAGTGCTCGCCTTGCTTTTGGCGATAATCCCATTCGCAGATCCCATTCATACAGAAAGAAAGCTGAAAGACCTTGCGCTCTGGATATTCTTCGTACAATTCCGTTTCCCGCTTAAAGGCCATTTCAGACTGAACCAAAAACAGTCCTTTGGATAACTCCTGCATACCCACAAAACCATCGGCAACCTGTTTTGTGAGATCAAAGCAGTTGCCGGTTTGTTTATGCCCTACGGTACCCGAAAGGCCGGAAACCTGAAAAGAGTGAGGCATATATTCGGGGGCGGACCATTGTAAAAGCATACTGCCAAACTCCTTTCACAAAAATAATAGTTAGCAATAACTAACCACATAATATCACATCTGCTTGCGAAAATCAAGTCGCTTCAAAAACAGATTTGCCGGATTGGGGTATAAAACCGCCGGATTCGGTCACAAAAGCGCAGGCGGTTTTGCTACACTAAACTGTGTTTGGAAAATAACACGGAAAGGCGGGTAAATGTATATGCGAAAAGAAAATGGCAAGAGAGAATCCCCCTATAAAGGAATCCTCAAATTTGCCGACGAAAAGAAACCGCAGCTATCATTTGCCGTTGTCCTATCTGTTTTGTCCTCTGCTTTTGGTATTGTTCCATATATCGCGGTTGCAATCTTGCTGCAAAAGGCATTGGCAAGCAGTCTGACAACGACTTGGGCAATCCTCTTGCCGGTCATCGCTCTGTGCGGGTATCTTTTGAAGCATACCCTTTACGCGAAATCGACGCTTTGCTCCCATAAGGTAGCTTACGAAATCATCAAAAATATTCGTACCACAATCATGAAGAAAATGTCCAAGGTATCTATGGGAACGATTCAGGGCAAATCTTCTGGCGAGTTTAAGCAGCTTGTTATCGATGATGCGGAAAGGCTGGAAGGACCGCTGGCTCATGCTATCCCTGAGATGACCGCCAGCATACTTGTTCCGATCTTTGTCATTCTGTATTTGTTGGTGATTGACTGGCGCATGGCGTTGGCCGCTTTGGTTTCAGCTATTTTGGGAAACCTGATCTATTATGGCATGATGTTTGGCCGTGGCGAAGTGATGAAGGAATACATGATGTCCAATGCCAATATGAACGCAACCATTGTGGAATATGTCAATGGTATGGAGGTCATCAAAGCATTTAATCAGACTGCTTCCTCAATGGGGCGGTTCCAGTCGGCGGTTCTAAAGGTGCGGGACATCACGACAAAGTGGTATAAACACTGTTGGCCGTTTATGAGCATCAGCCAAGCGATTCTACCATCCTCGATTGCCTTTGTTTTGCCTGTCGGAATGGCTCTTATTTCAGGCGGTACGGTTAGTCTTGCCGAACTGATTGTTTGTATTCTTCTCTCTATGGCAATCGTTGGTTCCCTGCAAAACTTTACCGAGTTTTGGGAAAGTTTTGCCGTTATCTCCGAAGTGCAGCCCCGTATTCAGGCGCTTCTTGATATGGAAGAATTGACGGAACCGGCACAGCCGAAGCATACAGACAAAGCCGACATGCAGATGAAGGATGTTCATTTCGGCTATGGCGACAGCGAGATCATTCACGGTATTTCTTTCACAGCAAAGGCCGGAAGCGTAACTGCCTTTGTGGGGCCTTCCGGTTCGGGTAAATCAACCTTAGCCAAACTGATCGCCCGGTTTTGGGATGTCGATGCAGGCGCAGTTTTAGTAGGCGGGATTGATATTCGGGAGATGTCCCTTACCGACTTAATAGAGAAGATCAGCTATGTATCGCAGGACAACTTTCTGTTCAATATGAGTCTGCGCGATAATATCCGCATTGGTAAACCGGAGGCTACTGATAAGGAAGTGGAATGGGCGGCAGCACAGGCCGGGTGCGATGAATTTATTTCACGTTTCCCCCAAGGGTACGATACCAATGCCGGTAACGCCGGGGCAAGGCTTTCCGGTGGCGAGCGCCAGCGCCTTGCCATAGCGCGGGCAATCCTCAAAAATGCGCCTATCGTGATTTTAGATGAAGCCACCGCCTTCACAGACCCGGAGAATGAAGATAAATTGCAGCGTTCCATTGATAAGCTGACAAAGGGGAAAACTCTGATTGTCATTGCGCACCGGCTCTCTACCATTATGTATGCCGACCAGATTTTAGTGTTGGAAAACGGACAGATTACCGCACAGGGAACCCATGAGCAGCTTCTAACCCATTCCGAAACCTATCTGGATATGTGGAAAGCTCATATCAGCGCAATGGACTGGAGTATGAATCAGGAGGTGAGTGAATTATGCTGAAAATCATCCGGCGCGTACTGCGTTTAAGCGGAAACTTATCGAAACGGATTTGGGGCAGCTTTATCTGTGGCTTTCTGGAATCCATGTTCGGCCTGCTGCCAATCGCCGCCGTCTTTCTTGTCCTGATAGAATTGCAGAACGGTCAACCGATTACAGGACAAACATGGGGTATTGTTATCGGCTTGATTGCAGGAGGTTTAATCCTGCGCATGATTTTCAAATATCTGGTTTACCGGCTGCAAAGTACGGCAGGCTTTGAGTTTGTAGCCAGAGAACGGATTGCATTGGGCGACCGGCTGCGGAATGTGCCGATGGGCTTTTTCCATGATAACAGTGTCGGAGACATTACGGCGACTGTTACAACGGATTTGAACTTTCTCGAGAGCTACTCTATGCACATTCTTGATAAGGTTACAACCGGCGTTTTGAGTATGATTGTCATGGCGGGTTGTATTTTGGCCTTTGACTGGCGTATCGGTTTGATTTTCGTGGCAGGCATCCTTCTTTCCTTCCCAATCTACAGCCACATGCAGAAAAAAGGAAAGGCTCTCTCTGCAAAGCGGCAGAAAATCCAATCCGAAGCAGTTGCGGCCACATTGGAATACGTGCAAGGTATTTCCGTTGTAAAATCCTTCAATATGTGTGACAAAAATCTGAGCGATATTGAAGATGCCTATGAGAGCAATGCGGCTGCCTCTTATGGGGTGGAGCGTGTATTTACCCCGCTCAATATGACCTATTCGATGGTGTTCCGTATTTCGGCCTGCATGATTATGCTGTGCGCGGGAATCCTCGCTGTTGGCGGCGACCTGTCTTTCGCTAATCTCGCCGTTATTCTGATCGCTTCCTTTACCATCTTCAATCCGATTGAGGTTATGGGCCAGATGACGACAATGATTCGGACAATGGACGCTGCCCTTGACCGGGTAGAGCGTATCAAACAGGCAAAAAAAATTGATGAAAACGGTAGGGACATCCCTTTGGATTCCTTTGACATTGGCTTCGAGCATGTGTCCTTTGCTTATGAGAATGGCAATCCAATTTTGAAGGATGTAAGTTTTTCCATTCCACAGGGCAGCATGACTGCGATTGTCGGTCCCTCTGGAGGCGGCAAAACCACCATTACAAGGCTGATCGCCCGGTTTTGGGATGTGCAGGAAGGCAGCATTACCATAGGCGGCCACGATGTCAAAGAGTTTACCTGTGACAGCCTCTTGAAGAATATGAGCATGGTATTTCAAAATGTGTATCTGTTCCACGATACTATTGAGAACAATATTAAGTTTGGCTGCCCGGACGCAACCCATGAGCAAGTGGTAGAAGCGGCAAAGAAAGCCTGCTGCCACGATTTTATCTCTGCTCTGCCACAAGGATATGACACGGTAATTGGCGAAGGCGGCTCCACCCTGTCCGGTGGAGAAAAGCAGCGGATCTCCATCGCCCGCGCCATGCTCAAGGACGCGCCGATTATCCTGCTTGACGAGGCAACCGCCAGCGTTGACCCGGAAAACGAGGTGCATTTGCAGCAGGCCATCAGCGCTTTGGTAAAAAATAAGACGCTGATTGTCATTGCACACCGGCTGTCCACGATTCGGGATGCCGATCAGATTTTGGTGGTGGATAACGGAAAAATTGTAGAAAAAGGCGTTCACGCTGAACTGATACAACAAAAAGGAATCTATCAAAAATTCTGGAATATCCGGCAGAAAGCGCGGAACTGGAAACTTGCACAGTAATTTATGCACTGCGGCGGGCGATATGCCGCCTGCCGCAGTTACTTCGACACAATGGTTAGCTTTGATTAACCGGAAAGGAGGGAAACGGTGAAATCTCATTGGATAAAACGAATCGTGCGGCTGCTGGTTCTGCTCTTTGGCGTAAGCATCCTGTGCTTTATCCTGACTGCATTATCCAGTACAGACCCAGCCACTTATCTTGTGCGCCGTGGAAATCTCTCTCCTACACCGGAAGTGATTGAACAGGTACGCGCGGAACTTGGTTTGGATCAGCCGCTTCCGATTCGGTATTTGAACTGGATCGGCGGTGTCTTTCGCGGCGACTTTGGGGAATCTATTTTTTCAACAAACGAGGTGGCTGCGGATTTGGCAGCCTACTTCCCGCAAACGCTGCAATTAGTTTTTCTGTCGTTAGCTGAAATTATCGTGTTTTCAATTCTGCTTGGCGTTTTATGCGCGGCCAAAAAGAACAAGCTGACGGACCATATCATGCGGATTGTTTCGCTGTTTGGAATTTGTGTTCCTCCGTTCTGGCTCGGTTTTTTGCTGTTGATTGGCTTCGCTGTGGAAATCCCGATTTTCAGCGTAACGCCTGCATCGGGGATTATGGGATTGATATTGCCATCCATTACCTTATCTTTTCCTGTGATTTGCTCGACTGTACGGGTATTTCGCGCTTCACTGCTGGAAGAAATGCACCGTGATTATGTGAGCTTTGCCCGTGCCAACGGGATGACGGTAAACAGGATCCTCTGGAAGAAGGTATTCCGCAATGCCCTGCCGCCCGTCATCACCCTGTTCTGCCAGTATGTAATCTATCTGATTGCTGGAAGCGCCGTAGTGGAAAAGGTCTTTTCTATCAAAGGTGTGGGCAACTACCTGATGAACTGTATTATGGCTGCTGATGCCAACGCGATTGGCGCTTGTATGCTGATTATCGCCGCGCTGTATCTTCTGGCCGAACTGTTTGGCGAAATACTCAACCACTTGCTATGCCCGTGGAGAAAGGAGGAAAGCGATGCTGCGTAAAATATGGA
>JAHZDE010000032.1:0-1421 GCA_019422525.1 Clostridiales bacterium | reverse complement strand
GTGACAGGAATCAGCCAGGTATTTATCGCTTTCCCCACGCTCATTATCGCAGTGGCGATTATCGGCGTTTTGGGAAATGGCCTGCAAAATATTATTTGGGCGGTTGTCATCTCCATGTGGGCGCGGTTTATGCAGCTTATTCGCACCTATGCCAAAACGGAACTTAGGCGGGATTACATTGTCGCCGCGAGGGTGTCCGGCTGTGGAATGTGGCAGCTTATTGTTCACCATTTAATTCCCAATATCCTTCCGCAGTTTTTGGTGTATTTTTCAACGGGCGTAGCTTCGGCCATCCTCACGGTTTCCAGCTTTTCGTTTCTCGGCCTTGGTCTGCCCAGCGGAACGGCTGAATGGGGCGCAATGCTGGAGGAAGCGCAGGTGGCGTTGTATTCCCACCCGGAACTGCTCATTTACCCCGGCATCTGCATTTTCATTGCCGCCGCAGGCTTCAACCTGTTTGGCGAGGCGCTTCGGGACATTCTCCAACCGCAGGAGGATGTACTATGAGCAAAAAACTGTTACAGGTAGAACATCTTAGCATTGCGCTTAAAAATCCATATCAGGAATTGGTGAAGGACATCAGTTTTTCGTTGGAGGAAGCGGGGGCAGTTATCCTTTTAGGCCAATCAGGAAGCGGAAAAACGATGACCTGCCGGGCAATTTTGGGACTGCTTAACAGCAGCGCTTTCCAAGTGAATGGCGAAATCCTTTTTGAGAACAGATCGCTTTTACGGCTAAAGGAAAAAGAACGGGCGCTGTACTATGGCAGCCAGATTGCCTTTGTGCCGCAAAATCCGATGACTGCGCTGGATCCATCACGGAAAATTGGCGTTCAAATGGCCGAATTTCTTAGCCTCCATCGAGACTTGAAGAAAAAGGAAGCCCTTTCTCTTTACGAACAGGCGATGGCTCGGGCAGGGCTTAGTGATACAAAAAGGATTTTAAGCAGCAGGTCGTATCAGCTTTCGGGCGGTATGCTCCAGCGCTGCCTCATTGCCCTTGCGATTGCCGGTAACGCAAAGCTGGTGATTGCCGATGAACCGACTACCGCTTTAGACGCGATTCACAGGGACAAAGCAGTTGAGCAATTTTTGCATCTACAGGAGCAAGGCTGCGCCCTTTTGATTGTGACCCATGATTTTGACGTTGCCCGGCATATCGGCGGCCATGTCCTGATTATGAAGGAAGGCCGGATGGTGGAACAGGGCAGCGCCATAGAGGTTTTGCAGAATCCGAAAGCCGGTTATACGAGAGAACTGATTGAAGCAATCCACTTGGGATGGGGGTGAGTATATGCTGAAGGTGAAAAATGTAAGCAAACAGTATAGAGGCGAAGATAAGCTGCTGTTTGACGCGGTTTCCGATGTGAGTCTGTCTATGGAAGATCACTGTATCTATGCTTTGGTGGGAGAAAGCGGCTG
>JAHZDE010000031.1 GCA_019422525.1 Clostridiales bacterium | reverse complement strand
ACATAAGAAAAACGCCCTACGTTTCCGTAAGGCGTCTTTTGGTGCAACAGTACGGCGCTGCAGCCCCCTTTCCGGCCAAACAGGCCACGGAGTGACCCGCGCACTATCTTGTGCCCGCCGGAGCAGGCGGCGGGCCCGAGCTGTTCTCGTCCCCGATGGCGCACCAGGAAAGTCGTAGCGTCCCGGGATGCAGCAACAAAAAGACAGCCTTACACATTGTGTAAGGCTGTCTTTGGTGCAGTTGAGCAATCCAAATCCGAACCTGTTTTCTGATCGGCCAATGCGGTTTTGAGGTCATCAAAAGTGATGGTCGTTGTTCCTTCCTTGCAGTTGAAGGTTATCACTATCTTGTCATCATACAAGAAAATGGCGTTGATAAAAGTATCAATCAACATCTTGCGGTGGAATTTTTGCTGTATGTCCAGTTTACGGAAGCGGTGGAGCCAGAAGGTCATAAACTCGGCGCTCACCTTGGGTTTCGCCAGCTTCTCGCAGGCAATCTTGGTTTCCAGTTCTTCTTTTGTGGCTTCCAATTCTTCCAGACGTCCCTTTGTGGACTTGGTTAAAATCCCCGCTGGATGGCGTTCAGCAGGTTTTGAATGGCCGTGTCCACCTCCCGTAGCTGCTGTTCATAGAGAAGCAGGTTGACATTTTCCCTGTTATGCAAGTCCATCAGCGTAGACACAATGGCCTCAATCGCCTTATCGTCCATTACCATTTTCATGGTTTCGTTGGCCACCAAATCTTCAATCTTTTCCTTGCGGACAGACTTCTTATGGCACTCGGTATGCTTCTTTTTTACCGACACGCATTTGTAGTAGTAGTGGACAGTACCTGTATGGCTGGTGCCGCTCTCGCCGCAGAGGTAGGCCCCGCAGTAGCCGCAGAACAACTTGGTCGTCAACAAATAATCGTCCTCGGCCTTGTGGCGGGCCGGGGCCTTTTTGTTTTTTGCCAGCTTTTCCTGTACCCTGTTAATGATGTCTTGGGAGACGATGGCTGGAATACCATCCGGCACCACGATGTCCCGGTAGGTGTATTCTCCGATATAGCGGCGGTTGTTCAAAAGGTGCTGCACGCTGTTGTAGGTTATCTTCTGGCCCCGTGTATTCTTCACTCCCTGCTCGTTGAGCCAGTCCCGGATATGGGTCATAGTGGCCCCCTCGTCATACCGCTGGAACGCCTCACGGACAAAAGGGGCGGTGAGCGGGTCCAGCTGGAAACACTGGTCGCTGTCAATCAGATAGCCGATAGGGCGGGTGCCGCCGTTATACTTGGATTTCAGGGCATTCTCCGTCATGTCCCGGACCACCTTTTCGGACAGATCGGCGGAGTAATATTCGGCATAGCCCTCCAGCAAACTTTCCAGAAGGATTTCTTCGGCCCCATTGGAGATAATCTCGGTGGCAGAGACCACCTTCACCCCGTTCTTTTTCAGAGTGGCTTTATACCGGGCGCTGTCGTAGCGGTTGCGGGCGAACCGATTCAGCTTCCAGACAGTGACCATATCAAACAGGCGTTTGCCGCTGTCCTTGATCATGTTCTGAAATTCCGGGCGGTTGTCGGTCTTGGCGGAAAAGGCACGATCTATGTAGTGGCACAGGATGTGATACCGTTCTTCTCGGCAAAGGCAGTACACTCCCGGATTTGCCCCTCAACACTTTCTTCTCGCTGATTGTCTGAGGAATAACGGGCGTAAATCACAGCATTCATGATTCCCCCTCCACCATGCGGAACAGGGTTTCCTTCAGCTTTTCGTTCATGGGAGATTACAGGTCAAAGCACATCTCAATGAACCGCCGCAGCTCCTCCCGCTCCGGGGATGCCTTGGGCTTGAAGTGATAGGTTTCCCCCCTGGGGCTTGTCCGTCCGGGCAAAGATATAATTCAGAGACACAACAAAGTAATCTGCATACCGGCGGAACAGTTCTACTGACGGAGAAGACTGTCCGTTTTCATATCGGTTGATACTGGACTGTGTGGTTCCTAATGCCTGGGCCATCTTCACCTGGGAGAATCCGATACTCTCCCGCAGGGCTTTCAGTTGCTTACCCACTTCTATCATATTCTCGCCTCCTTTTTCGGGTCAATTTCATTACAACCCGGTTTTTGCAAAAACACACCCCAAAATCAGATTTCACGAGATTTACAGGTGGGCAAAAGAAAAAGCGCAGGGCAGCCATGAAGTACGCTGTCCTGCGCTGGTTCTATACGGTTTACAAAGCAGGGGTGGCCGGGATCAACTCGGCGCACACCAGCAACACGAGGAGGTCCCGGAGGGTGTCCCCCTGGCACACTACCTTGCCTGCAAGGTAGTGTGTGTTATACCTGCCGGTCACAGGGGTACGGAAACAGGGGCGCAAGGCGTGGCAAAGCACCCTCTACCACGGACTGTGAAAAGGCTCCCGGGGGCTGGCAGGTATACCGAAATGAATCATGAAAAAGGTCAACACTGCCAGTGATGATATCCGCCAAAAGATCAATGCTTCTTCATACGGGTATACCCCCACAGCCCCACCAAGGAGGCGGAAGCCACGATAAACAAACCAAGCCAAAGCACAATATTGCTGTTATCTCCGGTTTGAGGCACACTTGTCCCCAGCTCTTTATTGGGCTGTGCCGCCGTTGCATTACCGCTGTCCTCGGGTTCAGATGTGTCGACTATCGCCGCTTTCTCAATCTCAAAGCTGCCGCTGGTCTGGCCATCGGTATACAGCACCGTCAGAGTATGTTTACCCGCAGACAGTGTATCCAGATACGCAGGTTTCAGCGTAATGATGGTGCTTCCGGATCTTGCCGTGTACTGGGAAGTATCCACATCCTTTCCATCCACCTGTATCCCTGTAAACTTGGAATATGCGCCGTTGGCAGTGAAGCCCAGAGAGCCATCGCCGCCCTGGGTCCAGCGACCGTTGTCGCCGGCAATAATACGGTAATCCACTAGATCTGCAAGCAGATTTTCCAGTTTCTTTTTCAGGGCTTCCGAAATCAAGGATTTTTCATGTTCCGTCAGTGCCTCATACTGTTTCTGGGCATCCTTGATCAGCGTTTCCTTGTCGGTTTCGTCCGGCTCTACCGTATCAGGCAGTTTGGAAATGGCATCCCGGACCGTCTCGGCCTTTTCGATGCTTTCCAATGCATTGTTAATTTGGTCCAGTTTATTCTGAATTTCAGCCTTTTCCTCTTCGGTATAGTTGTCACCAAAGTTTTCAAGGGCATTTTCCAAATCTTCTTTAGCTGCCATCAAATCGTCTTTATCTTCCGGCTTTACATTGTCGGCGGTAATATCCGACACCTTATCGGTGTTTTCGGTATTACCGGCCTGCACAGATTCTTCGATTATTTTAACCAGCTCGTCGCACTTGTTGAGGATCTCTTGAAGCGCTACCTTTTCATCCTCGGTAGCATCTTCCAAATCTATGGATTCTATCTGCTCTTTCACCGCTTCCACAGTTCCTTTGTCTTGAGAAGTCACATTGTCTGGGCTGAGGCCCCCAATGGACTCTTCCAGGCTGGAAATGGGCTTCATGGTCAAGGTGTATTCCGTCTTGTTCCCCGCTTTATCGATAGCAACGATGGTATAGGTCTTCTCTCTGTTGCCCTCGATGGTAAAGGTTCCGTTGACCGTTTCGCCATTCAGTGTAATGGACTCCAAATTTGTGTCGGAAACAGTTACAGCCTGCGTGGTGTAATAGGTCTCGCCGTTTGTTACACCCGAGATGACAGGCGCCGTAAGGTCCTCGGCAACGCCCTCTATGGTGATCTCCGTCGCCCCGGTGACTTTCACAGTGTAGCTGCCGTCCGCGCCAGCGGCCAAAGGCGTTCCATTGGCTTTCACCATAAAGTCGGCA
The DNA here is from genome assembly GCA_019422525.1 of Clostridiales bacterium. GTDB lineage: Bacteria > Bacillota > Clostridia > Oscillospirales > Acutalibacteraceae > Heritagella_A. The sequence continues at coordinate 4,138 of JAHZDE010000031.1, read as the reverse complement.
GCTTGATAGTATCCCTGCGCCATCTTCACGGTAAATGTGAAGTTACTGTCATACGCCACTTCCGTTTCGCCGGAATACTGGATGGTGTAGCCGTTTCCGGTGGGAACGATCACGGTATAGGTCCGTGTGTCGGAAGAGAACTGAGCCGTATAGGTGACCGTACCGGTTACCGCCGCAATCTCAGGGGTCCAGCTGGTAAAGGTGTAGACCGTGCTGATAGTGGGCTCCTTGCTGCCGTCATCATGGGCAGGTATCTCACCATAGGCCACATAGGTGGTATCGTCCACATCCCCGTCGTCGTCGGTGTCCCAATCGATCTGGTAGCTAACATTCCCATAGCTGGGCTGATTGCCGGAATATGTTCCGCCCTTGTTCACCTGGATAGTTCCGTTGTTGATGAGGACGACTCCCTCGTTTACCACAAGCGTTTTCCCGCTTTCCACCACAAGGGTATTGCCCTGCGGAATGGTGAGGTTTTGGTCCACTGTATAGTCGGTACCATAGATTTTTCCCTGGCCATCCTCAAAGATGAGACCGCTCCAGTTCTCTTTCCCGCTTTGGTCGGTGATGGAACCCGCAAAGATTGCGGCGTCTCCGCTCCCGCCGGTGGAGAAGCTGCCCTGCGTGTTGCTGCCGCCGGCGCCGATGCGGTCAGCAGTGACAACGCCGCCGCTGATCACGATGGTCCCGCCGGGGCCGCCGCCCGCAGCACTGCCGCCGCCGATGCTGCCTGCTTCGACGACACCGCCGGTAATGGTGATGGTGCCGCCGGAAGCATCGTAGCTCCCGCCGATGCCGGCACCGGCACCGCTGCCGGTAGCCGTGATGGTGCCGCCATTTATGGTAATGGTTTTGGAGCCCTCGGTGCCACCAATACCAACATTGTTTTCGCCGCCCCGGGCAGTAATGGTTCCACCGTCTATGATAATAGTGCAGTTTGTTACGGAATCCGCTCCACCGCCGATGCCCGCCGCCCACCGGCCGCCGGTCGCTTCAACGGTGCCGCAGTAAATATGGATCGTACCGTCTACCGATTGATTATTATTCATTTGGCCGCCGCCGCCAATACCGGCCGCCCGCTCAGCACCAATTGCGCTGATCTCACCTTTGGCGGAAAGGATGATGGTGCCGAAATTTACATTGTCCGCCGTTCCGCCGATGCCCGCCGCGCCGCTTGTACCGGTAGACGTTAAACTCCCGGTGCCGTTCTGCTGTCCGTAAACAGTGAACGTACTGCCGCTCGGCACCTTGATACCCCCGTTTACGGTGAGGCTCGCGCCGTCCTTTAAGACGAGCTTTACATCGCCCGATACCGTTACGCCGCTGCCGATGGTAACATTGCCATCGACAACATACCAGCCGGTGTTCCATTCCGTGGGAAGATTGTTGCTGTTGATCTCAGTATATGTCACAACATATTTGGTAACAAAACCATTCTCGGTATAGTCCAGATAGGATACCGCGCCGGTCGGATAGGTCGCACCGTCTCCGCTTAAAATAAAGGTGCCGCCGTTCTCGGCAATGTAGCCGTTTACGCTTTGCAAAACTGCGTTTTCATTCGTTTCCGAATTTCCTGGATAGGATTTCCATTGGCCGTTCGAATCCTTGTAATATACATTAATACTATCGCCGTAATGGGTGTCCCCTTCCAGATCACTTTCAGCGGTTCCCATATAAATGCAGGCGGTAATTTTGCCGTAGTTTTCGACAGAGTTATAATTGGAACCTACCAAGCCGCCGGCTGTACTGCCGGAGACCGTGCAGGAAGAAGCGCTGCCGCTCAGGGTGCCGCCGTTGTTGTGTCCCACAAGGCCACCAATGGACCATGCTTGGTCGCCTGTGCCGGTAATATTGCCGGAGGAAACACAGTTGAACACCGTTCCCGTATTCTCGCCCGCAACAGCCCCCAGGTTTCCGCCCTCGCGCGTTATGGAAACATTCTGAAGCCGCACATTTTTTACGGTGCCGGCATTTTTTACAAAAAGGCCTTCCGTGCCGGTAAGATTGGATATGGTATGGCCTTGACCATCAAATACGCCGATGTAAGAAACATTACTGAAAACGCCAGTCCAGCTTTTACCACTCATATCGATGTCAGCAGTGAGCACAGCATTGGCTCCATTGTTTCCGCTGTTGACCAGTTCTGCAAACTGAATAAGCTGTTCTGCAGTACCGATTTCATAATTATCCTGTTCCGCCACAGCTTGCGCCGCACGGATCTTGACCTGGTTGTCCTCCAGATACAGCTCCTTGCCCTGGGCGTAGTCACCGGTGAGGTGTAGTTGGGCAATGTCGTTTTCCGCAATGGTGTAGCTGCCGGAAGCCTCGGCGATCACGGTTCCGTCGGCAAAGTCCCCCTGGGGAACCACATACACATCAGCGCCGTTCAGCGCGCCGTTTAAATAAAACTTCTCACCTGTTTTTACCGTGATTCCGCAGCCCTCGCCGCCGATGCTGGGTGAGCCGGAAAGATAGCGTGGAAATTGGGCAGTCAGATTCTTTTCGATCCTTCCGCCGGAAACATAAGTCGCATTGGCTGTGATTGCTGAGTTATATGTACTATTTTCACCGGTAAGCGTACCGCCGGACATATAGACAGTGATGCTTCTGCACACGGCAGTACTGCCGTTATCACTCATAATCTCGGAAAGCGTACCGCCCTGCATCCAGATCACCGCATCCAGGTCGGCAAAAGCGCTCGCATCGCTGTTGTAGCTGCCGGTATAGGTACCCCATAAACAGATATCCTTGAGATCAAAACCGCTTTCTGTATTGCCGGTAATTTCCAAGTCCATTGTGCTAAGATCAATGGGATTTTCCCCACTTCCGCCAGAGGCATCTGCATAGTAAACCTGGGTAAGGCTACCATCACTGCCGTCTCGAAGCATCAGATTGTTTCCCATGGCGCAGAGACCAGTGTTAGAATCCGGGTCTTTCTGCACCTCCGCCACGCCGGTTCCGCCCCAAGTATTTTCTGCAAAAGCTACCGTGGGCATGATCCCCATCACCATAATCGCTGTCAGAAACACTGCAAATAGTCTGCTTACCGGTCTGTGTCTTTCCATAAAGTAATCCTCCAACGGTGTATAAAATTCCACTCATTATTTCGTTTACACCTCTATAGTGTAGTTGTTTCTTGTCCTTTTAGCAATACATTAGTTAAAATTATTGATATTTTTTGACTTCTGAAAGAATGGATTTAATCATATGTTATACGCCTACATTCAATAAGCGCAGGTCATTTACATTTTTCAACAAGGAACAAAAGGTGCATACTTGTGTCGTAAAATATTAGAGGCACAACCATCTCTCACGAAAGGAGGTCGAATCTATATGTCCGTCATCTACCTTTTCCCCTATGACAGCCCTGTACGCTGCCTGCCCCTGGCGTACATGCTGCCCTACGATGTGATTTTCCGTTATCTTACACTGAGCAAACCGCCCCGCAGCATGGGAGCACTGAACGCTTTCCCCGGATGGGGAAAGGTCATTTTGAGCCAGCAGTTCTTGAACGAAATCATAGATGCCATGGCTTCCCTTGCTTTCCCTCACTTTGGCTTTAGCGGCTGGCAGGAACATTACACCGGCTATTCCCCGGTATGGCGCTTGTCTTACGCTTTACCCCTGTGGGCCAAAGGAGTGGAGAAGTGCGGGGCTGGGGCGTTCAGGCGTCCTTTGCCTTGCCCCCGGACTATGAGATTCTTTTCTGTGACCCAGAGGATGTGCGCCAAGTCATGAAACAGACCATTGAGAAACAGGGCTGGGGCCCCATGCTGGAAGTAATACTGGATACGCCCTGCAACGAAGACTTCGAGAAGTGGGACCTCAATGTCCGCAAGTGGTACCGCACCCGTTCCAAGCGGGTGCAGACCGTTTCCCTGGAAGAATGCGTGGAGGATGAGGACAGCAACATTCATTCCCTCCCCGCCCCGAAGGGAGACTTCACAGAACAGATGAAGAGCGAGGACTCCTGCCAGCGGTTCAAGGCCGCCTTATCCCAAAAGGATATGGCGATTTTGGAACTGAGGGTAGAGGGATACACATCAGATTAGGGTGCTGAATGCAGGGAAGAAACGGGACAAGCTGCTGCAAAATGGTGGAGCTGTACTTTTCCCATATCTTGCCTGCAAGGACGGGA
>JAHZDE010000030.1 GCA_019422525.1 Clostridiales bacterium | reverse complement strand
TTTCTTTTTGCGTTTGGTTTTGTTTTGGCTGCGTTCAATAGACTCCTCCTTTCCCATGAATGGAGCATAGATATTCTGCGTCTGATAGGGTCGAAAGCCGGACACAGGTAATGGATATAAATAGTCCTTTGTAGCTGGAAAAGAAAAACAGGAAACCGTTTTAAGGTTTCCTGTTTGGCTGTACTGTCTGTTGACAGCGGAAATTTAGTTGTATGGAGATTTACCCGGTAATTCCAAACCAGATCAGAAGTGCAACTCCTACCAGCAGCAGAAGCACACCTACTTGACGATATAGCTTTTCTGCATACTGCTTATATTTGTAAAGCAGCTGAAAAGCAGCCCCCAAAAATAGCAACGACAAACTACCTTTCCATGCCGGGTTGCCTTTAATCAGGCACAAAATAGTTAAAATTTGTGTTGCTGCAACCGTGTATTCAAGCGAATTGCTTTTGGCGCACACATCTATCTGTTTATCTCGTTCATCCTTAACGGGTCTTTGGTTAGCCGACTGTTTCATATAGCTTTTCCTCCTGGTTCTTAATTCTTATCCTCTACAAAAATTCAACTAAGGAACTTCATATTGTGCATCTTCCTGCTCCATGTTTTCTTTCAAGCAACACAATTCCTCTACCGTCACACCAAATACCTGTGCAATCCTATATGCCAGCATAAGAGAGGGGTTATATTGCTCTTTTTCAATGGAAATAATTGTGCGGGAAGAAACATGAACCAAGTCAGCTAACTGTTGCTGTGTCATATTTGCTGTTATTCGCAATTCCTTAACTTTAGTTTTCATGTAACCTACCCTCTATATGAAGTTTGCTTCTCGTGAAGTTTACTTCATATTAGCAGAGGTATCGCCGTTTGTCAAGGAATTGTATTAAGCCAAATTTGTCTGTTGCGTCAAAACCAGACAGCATCTTTTCTATCCCAGCGATTTAATATGCGGTAAATAGCACCGCCCAGCGCTTATTTCTTTTTATGTTTGATCTCTTTTTGGTTGCGTTCAACAGACTCAGCCCTTCCTGTGAATGGAGCATAGATATTCTGCGTCCGATAGGGCCGGATGCCGGGCCGCAGGAACTTGGTGTTGATCATGTTTCGCAGTACCTTTTCAAAGGGCAGCCCGTCCTTTTCATACATCGCCATGAGAAAGGCCGGGAGCATGATCCCCAGCATGAGGAACAGCGCCCCGGTGTTGCCGATGGCCCCACGGGTCAGCAGATAGGTGGGAATCCCGATAGCCGCCCCGATCCCGAAGCAGATCAGCTGCCGCTTGGTGAGGTTAAAGGCAATCTTGGTTTTGATTTTGGACAGGTCATTGGGGACATTCACATAGGGCATAGGTCAGCCTCCTTTCATGCCCACCTTGGGACATTTTGTCCCGAAGTCCCGGAGCGTGGACTGTACCTCGTTGCCCCACACATCCCAGCCGGGCGGGGTCTGCCGGGCGAACAGCTCCACACGGGGCAGATCGCCCATGAGGGCCACAATCTTGTCCCGGGCCTCGTCCGGCTTTTTGCTGTGGGCCTCGATGGGCGAAATGATAAACTGGTGGATGTTGGCCGCCTGCCGCTTGGGGTGGCCCCGTGTCGCCAGCAGGCACACCTCCGCATTGGCCCGTGTCCAGAAGCCCAGCCCATAAAACCAGCTATCCGCCTTGCGGTTTTTCTTGAGCCAGACGAAAGCCACGCTTTTGTAGGTGAAGCCCCATTCCCGGATCAGCCGCAGGGCCTCCGGGAGTTGGGGAAAGGTGGCCCACAGGAAAAGTGCGCTGTCCGTGGCCGCAAGATCAGCCACAGGCAGCGCACAAAGCTCGTCAATACTCATGGTGGGGTAATGATGCTCTGCCGCCCCCTGCAAGCCCTTTTGGGAGTAGCGCCACGGGGGATCGGCGTAGATGATGGAATATACTCCGATAATTACACTCCTTTCCCGCCACGCTCCACAGCCAGCCGTGCCTGCTCAATGCGCTGGACGGCGGGGCCATAGATGGCTGGGGCGTTTTCAAAGCAGATAAAGCGGCGGCCCGTATTGAGGGCCGCCACCGCCGTTGTGCCGGAACCAGCGCAAATATCCGCTATCACCGCTCCTTCGTCGGTGTAGGTCTTTATGAAGTATTCGCACAGTTCCACAGGCTTTTGCGTTGGGTGGATGCCACCCATCACCGTGGGGACAAACAGCACATTTCCCGGATAGCGCCGCCCATCGCTGGACTTCGTACCAACACGCTCAAATGCTCCATAGTTAGAGCTGGAGCCGCTGCGAGAATATACCCGGCGATAGGGTTCCCCATAGGTGAATTGCGGATGATAGACCGGGGACTTCTGGTAGAACACCAGAATGTTCTCCGACTTTTTCAGCGGGGCTCGGTTGGCGTTGAGAAAACCCGTTCCCCGTTCCTTGTACCATACCCACTCATAGCGAAGCATGGACAGGTTGGACGCTCCCAGCACCTTGTCATAGGGGCATTGGGCGAAAAACAGCACCGCCCCGTTTGGCTTGACCGCCCATTTCACCGCCTCCCACAGCTCGGGGAGCGGCAGCGGTACATCCCAGTAATTCCGGGTGGTGCCGTAGGGCGGATCGGTGAGCAGCATATCAACCGAGTGCTGGGGCAGGGACAGCAGCCCCTTGATCCCGTCCATGAGGTACAGGCCCTCCGCCATGTTTGGGACATTTTGTCCCAAAGCGGTATTATCGGTCATGCCCGGACTCCTTCACCGCTGCCCTGGCGGGGCGGGCGGCGTTGTCCCGGGCGGCCTGCGTGCGGCCCTCGGCCAGCCGCTGGGCAATCGACCTGGCGTCGCTTTCACCGCCCAGCAGCTCCCGCTTTTGCAGCACCTCCTCCGTTTCCGCCATGAAGCGGTACACATCCGCCTCGGAAAATTCCTCCGGGGCTTTTCCATTCCATAGGGCCGTTCCGTCCGGCCCGTATCTTCTTGGCATACAACACCCCTTTCTTAATGAGCACTAAAGATGCTCCGGGCAATCGTCCCTGTTTTGAACAGGCAGAAGCACAACAGCACCGTGTACCCCACACAGCCCCAAATGGCCCCGATGGGGTCGCCGCCCGTGGCGATCCCTTGAATGAGTACCGCATAGATGGCGACGCACACAAGGATCAGCATCCCTTGGAATCCCACGGCAAACAGGGACTTCAAATAGTTTTGGCCCATGCTGCCCAGCTCCCGGTTGGAGAGGGTCGCCACAGGCAGCGGAGCCAGACTTGTGAGCAGGTAAATCTCAATCATGCGCCCGTAGACGATGACGAAAATCACGATGTTCAGCGCCCACATGGTTACATGAATGAGGAACGATTGGAGCCACAGCCCCAACAGAGCGCCAAGGCTCATGGTTTCCAGACTTGCCTCCAGCGTATCGATCATGGAGGAAGAAATGTCCGTTGAGCCCTGCACAATCCCGGCTGCGCTGGCAATCACGCTTTGGGACACATCAAACACCGCCATGACGATATTGAATGTGTTGGACAGAATGAGGATGGCCGCAGCCGTTTTGAAAATCCACTTGAAGAAAATCCAATAGTCCAGATCGTGCAGGTTGTTTTTTTCGATAATGAGCTGGATCAGCTCATAGGTGGCAACAAAGGTCAAGACCAGACCGGCAATCGGCAGTATCACCGTTTCAGAAAGCTGCCGTATGAGGGAAAAGACCCCGGCGTTCCACGCCGCCGGGGTCGTCCCCACTTGCACCGCAATCTCTCCGACACGGGTATTGACCGTATCAAAAAGCCCCGTGAGGTTGCCCATGATACCCTCGATCAGAAGCCCTTTTAACCAGTCTGTCAGCCAGTCGGTGAGAAATCCCATAAGCTATCGCCCTTAAAACAGGCCGGACAGCAGGGGGATCAGGGTGGTGCCCAGCACGATGATGCCGCCGCCCGCCATGAGCTGCTTCATGCCCTGGCTCTTGGCACCGGGGTTGTCCGAGCCGTAGCCCTCCAGCAAATTCACCACGCCCCACACGCCAAGGCCAGCGCCGAGGGCCACAACGAGGGTCTGCAAAGTGTCGATGGCAGAAGAAAAGAACTGCATATAGCCTCCATTTCTCCGGGGAATACCCGGACATGAAAAAAGCCGCCTACACAGGCGGCGCTTGCCGCACCTTGGGACAATTTGTCCCGAAGTGCTGTTTATACAAAGGCGTCCGGGTCATCGAGATCGTCATAGTTGAGGATGTCCTCGTCCTCGTCTGTGAGCGCCTCGTCCGGCACGGTCGCCTCGTACACCTCACATTCCTCGGCCAGCCCGGGCCGCCTGCGGCGGTTGATGAGCTTGTCGAGGGAAAAGGCGTTTTTCTGTTTGTCGGCCTCCGCCGTGTACTTGTAGTTGGGGTGCTGCTTCAAATCGTACTTCTTGGAATAGAACGGGGGCAGGCCCCGGAGCTGCAAGATGCACCTGTCGCCGGGCATGGTGGCAAGTTCGCTGGGGGTCATCAGCTCCCGGCCCAGCCGTTGATTATTCTGGCTGTAACTTTCCGACTGGCCCCGTGTCCGGCCATCCGTCTGCATGGAGATCGTGGCCTTGCCCAGCCAGTTTTCGGATATTTCCTTAATTGTGCTGGACTCACGGCCACCCAAAAACACCACACTGTCCATGTTGCCGAGGATGGTTTCGGCGTTCTTGTCATAGATGGCCTTGCATTGGGCCAACTGCTGATAAAAGAGGGTCAGACTGACCTCCCGGGAGCGGATCACGGCCACCAGCTTTTCAAGGTTTGGCACCTGTCCCGTATTGGCCGCCTCGTCCCACAGCACCCGCACATGATGGGGCAGGCGGCCCCCGTGAACATTGTCCGCCCGTTCACACAGCAGATTGAACATCTGCGAAAAGGCCAGCGCCACCAGAAAATTGTAGGTGCTGTCGGTGTCGCTGATACAGAAGAAAGTTGCCGTGCGCCTGTCGCCCATGCGGTCAAGCTCCAGCTCGTCATAGGACATGATCTCCCGGAGCTGGGGAATGTCAAAGGGAGCCAGCCGGGAGCCGCAGGAAATCAAAATGCTTTTTGCGGTTTTGCCGCTGGCCAGCTTGTACTTCTTGTACTGCTTCACCGCAAAGCAATCCGGCTTGCGCTGTTCCAGCCCCTTGAACATATAGTCCACGGCGTTGAGAAAGTCCTCGTCATCCTCCTTCACTTCCATACCGGAGATCATGTCCACCAGCGTATTCATGTTGCGCTCCTCCTCGGAGCCCTCAAAAATGATGTACCCCAGCAGGGCACAATACAAAAGCGTTTCGGCCTTCGTCCAGAACGGATCGCCCTCTTTGCCCTCGCCCTTGGTGTTGGAAATCAAGGCGTTTACAAACTTCAAGATGTCCGCCTCGTTCTTGATGTAGGCCAGCGGGTTATAGTGCATGGACTTTGAAAAATCTATGCTGTTGAATACCTTGATCTTATACCCCCGCTGCTGGAGAAAGTGGCCTACTTGCCCGAGGACACCCCCTTTCGGATCGACGCACACATAGGAGCTGTGCGCCTGGAGCAGCTGGGGCGTGAGCCAGAACCGGGTCTTGCCAGAGCCGGACGAGCCGATGACGCAGGCGTTGAGGTTGCGGGCGTTGGCCGGATTTTTGGGCCGGGTGTTGATGGTGAGCAGCTCCGTCCCGGTGAGAATGATATTGTTTTCAAACTTGGGATCGACAAAGGGCTTGATGTCTTTTTCGGTGCCCCACCGGGCGGAGCCGTATTCCTCGTCCCGCCTGTACTTCTTTGCGTTCTTGCTCCTGAAGTAGATCAGCAGGCGAAAGGCTACCGCCCCCACAAGGCCCACCAGCCAGTCAAAGGGATCAAGCCCCGGAGCAAAGTCTGCAAAGGCCGGGCCGATGCTCCGGCCCAGCCCCAGCAGCTTTTCCCCAAACCCGGCCCCCGCCGCCAGACGGTAGGCCGTCCCCAGTTTCAGACAAACCCAGCCGATGAACAGATAGGGAATGTTGGGAAGAATGTATTTTCGTATCTTATCTGTCGGCATGAGCCACCTCCTGTACCCGCTCTTTGGGACGGGGCCGCTCCTGGGCAAGCTGCTCCGACGCCCGTTTGAGCTGATCCCGGATGGGGATGCGCCGGGACTTGGACTTGTTCAGCACCTTGCGGGAGTACTCCGAGAAACAGGCGGTCATGGCGTCGGCCTGCCCAGCCTTAAAGAACAGCAGATACTTGTCCGGCCCGGTTTTGTAAAAGGCGTAGTCCACATTCCATTTCCGGGCCACCCGGTCAAACAGCTTGGTATCGCCGGAAAGCTCAATGCTGGATGCCGATGCGCCGTGGGCCATGAGCTTTTTCACGCTCTGCTTGCCGTGGGGCGTCTGCTTGGCCCGGTGGTGCTTGGCTATTTTCCGGCCAATGGCCCGCAGCACATAGGCAAGGCCCCGGGCGGTCAGCTTGGACGCCTTCACGGAAACGGCAATCATGCGCCGGGAAATATCTTCATCTACCAGTCAAACCCACCCCTTTCTTTGGGACAAATTGTCCCGAAGTGTTGTTATCGCTCCGGCACCTCCTTTTTAGGCAAAAGGTGATCTTTCTCCGGCGCAGCCCGATCCGCTACTTCCTTATAGGCGGCCATCTGTTCCCGGATGTTGAGCTTGGGCATGGAAAACACCCGATACTCGTCAGGAATATCATCCCGCCCGGTATAGTGTTCGATAAACTGGCTCCCGTTGTTGAACATATAGCCGCCATTGGCATAATGCCCATCATCGTTGATCCGAATATCCCGCCCGTATGCCTCGTAGTCAAAATAGTTGAGCAGGTGCTCCGGCACATCGATGGCCTCCATGTCCTCCACATAGATGCGCCCCAGCGTTTCATCGTCCTCCACACCCGGATAAAACTCGAAGCAGTCAAGGTTTTGGGTCAGATTGATCAAATCCTTGACGCTGCCGGAGTATTCGCCGCTGTCAATGACCGCCTCAAACTTTTCACGGTCACTTTGATCCATCTCGGAGATAAGGCTGGCCAAATAATTGAGCTCGTCGATGCTCTCATATTCGCCAAGGCAGTCGTAGAGCCCGGATATGTTCACCTCGTAGTCGGTGATAAAGATTTCCTCATACCGCACCCCATCTATGCCAATGCGCTTTAAGAGGGCCTGCACCTCCTCGGTGGTAGTGGGGAATTTCAGATTTTCGCCTACCAACCTGCCCTCGTTGTATTTCCCCAAGTTGGTTACATACGCTTCAAACGGGGTATCCATATCAGCGCCGCCCCTGTCCTTTGACGGTGAGGATGCCATCCAGCGTTGTGGCGGTAATCCCCAGCCGTTGGGCCACGGCGATGTCGTTTTTCATGGCCTCGGTGACGGTATGGCCGCACACCACCAGCACATGGGAGCGCCGCAGCAGGTCACGGCTCATGTCGATGCCGTTCTTGTGCTCCTCGGGAACGGCGTCGTTGAGGAACAAAGGCAGATACAGCGTAGGGCAGATGGGCGAAAAGCCCGCCTCATACACCGCACGGCAATACCGGGCCGCTTGTTCCGTGTTCTTGTAGTCCTCGCCGCACCATGCAGCGGTGATATACGCAAGGGGCCTTTTCATAGAAAACCTCCGTTTCTTTGTGGTCAACCCTTTCCCCCCGCCCTTTCCCATTCATGGGAAAGGGGGCGGCTCTGGAGGATATGCCCCCGTCACGCCTCTGGGAATGGCACAGCCGGGGCCGCCCGTAAAGGGCAAGCCGCCGCAGGGCGGCGGTGCAATGCACCCTTGACGGACAGCGCCCGGCCATGCCGTGTAAAAGGCGGCGACGGGGGATCAAGCACCAGAGCCCCTTATAGGGGAGCGCAGCACCTCGGGACAAGCTGTCCCAAAGTTACAGGGCCTTATCAGCTTTTTTCTCCGGCTTGCCCAGCTCCGGGGGCTGCTTCTCCTTCCACTCGTCCAGCAGGGCCAGAATGGTGTCCTTCATCTCCCGGGGTGTCTTGTCCTTGCCAAAATACTTTTCCAGTTCGGCGCTGTTGATGATCACCTTGTCAACCTCCTTCTTCTGTTCGCTCAAAATGCCGTCGATCACATCGCCGTTCAGCTTGCCCTCCTTATCCAGCTCCCGCATCTTCTGGGCTTGGGAAAGGGACGGAGAGGACGCCTGCCCCTCAATGGCAACGGCGATATACTTCTGGTGCTTGGGGCGGATAAACGAAATCTCCACGGCGGGGGTAAAGGCGAGCTGTTTTTCGTCCACCATCTTTTGCAGATCGGGGACGAGCTCGGTCAGACGGATATACCGCTGCACCTGCTTGTAGTTCATGCCGTTGCGATCCCCTACGACCTGCGTGGAGCGTTTTCCGGCGCTCTTATCGTCCTCACCGGGCCGGGCTCCTTGGTGCTTGATGGCCTCCACCTGCATTTTGAGAGATTGAGCCTTTTCCATCGGCAAAATCTTTTCTCGGTGCCGCAGGTTGTCATCCGTCATAGCGAGGATAGCCTCGTCATCGGTCATGTTGCGGACGATACAGGGCATATTGGCAAACCCGGCCAGTTCGCTGGCCCGCTGGCGGCGGTGTCCGGCGATGATCTCATATCCGCCGCCCTCACGGGGACGCACCAGCGCAGGCTGATTGACACCAGCGGCTTTGACCGACTCCACCAGCCCTTGCATTTCCGCATCGTCCCGGACGCCAAAGGGGTGATTTTTGAACGGGTGCAGATCGGAAAGATTGAGATAGACAATCTCCTCTTTCACGCCACGGGTGGCATCCCGAGGGGCGGGCGGCTGCTCGGTTGCAGCCGGGGCCTCTGCCGTAGCGGGAGCGCCTTTCCCGGCAGGCGGTTTGCTTTGGGACATTTTGTCCCGAGGTTGCGGCTTGGCCTTGTCGGGGGCCGCCTTGTCAGCCCTGGCCGGGCGGCCCCTGCGGGGCTTGGCCGCATCCTTCGCTTTATCCGCCTGCTTGCCCTTATCCGGGGCCGCAGCCTTTTCCGGGGGCTTACCCTTCGCTGTCCCATCCCGGGCAGCGGTAAAATCCACCACCTTTCCAGCAGGAGTAGGATCTCCCATGCCGGGGATAGTGGTCTGTTTCTCGTCCTTGCCCAACTGCGGCGCACCCTCCATAGACGGAGCAGGAGCGTCCTTGTCTTTGGGAGCCTCCTTACCCGCCGGAGCCGGTTGCTCCGCCGCAGGGTCGGGAGCTGTTTTTCCCTCAACGGGCTTTTCCGCCGTAGGGGGCATTACCACCTTGGACGCATCTTCTGTCATGAGAGCCTCCGCCTTGGCCGGGGCGGACTGATCCTGCACCGGGAAATCGGCTTTGACAGGCTCCACCTTTCCCGGCTTGGGGGGCTCGTCTACCTTCCCAGCGTCGGAAATATTCTTTTTATCGTCAGCCACCTAAAGACCTCCTTCGTTGTGAAATAGAAAACCAGCCCGATGGCTGGCCTGTGGGGGGAACACACCTCCTTTCTCGTTGGGATATATGAAAACGCCGCCCGTAGTCCCGTTGGGCGGCGTAATTCTTGCGTCTAAATTAACTTGCTATGTACTTGCGGCCTGGATATAATGATGTTATATGTTCATCAGTTGTGAGTGACCGTCAAATGATTATGAGCAGTTTAACAAATGCAGGTGAGAATAGTGCCAAAAGATATAATGACAGTACAGAAAATAGGTAATGTATTTGAACTCAGACGAAACCAGTGGCAGGGCAATCGAGCTTTAATAAGTGATTATCCCGGCTTAAAAGACGAGGTTGAAAAATATACATGGACATATACAAGTGGTGATCATCCTTATTTGAGATGTAGCGCCCTCAAAATCTCATTACATCGCTTCGTGCTCGATTTCTTGTATGGCAAAGAATGCGTTGATACAATGCTGGAGCACGACAATATAATCGAACATATTGACAATGATGGCCTAAATTGTGCTTATGATAACTTGCATATTATTTCGGCTGATTACAACAAAGCAAAGGCTTTTACTATTGATAAAGAGATGGGAAGTTTTAAGGAGATACCTTCCTTTATAACGGATGTATATTACTCCCATAGCAAAAAGTATTATCAAATGCAAATTTTCTTTAATCGAGATGTTTTTTACAATGGCACAAGTGGTATGCCTGTGGAGCAGTTGTATTGCCAATATGCAGATTTTAGAAACCTGTATATTGACTGGCTATATCTTTTGGGGTGTCGCAGCGAGGGAAAGTTTGACCTGGCCAAACTTCACGCAAATACAATAAAAGGAAAAGACCGACCTTATGTTGTTTTAACAGAAGAAGAAAAAGATCATGTTCTGATAGAGCGAAATGGCGAATGGCTTTTGGTACTGCGGCCGGATGATGATAAGGCAATCAGTTTTATGGGTAAGACAGCATTTCAAGACTTGGACGACAACTGATTGAGTTATTTTTGGTGGTATTGCGTATTGAAGCGCATCTCGCAGACCCGGTTACGGGGGTATGTAACCGATGGGTTTGGGAGAGCGCTTGAATGGCATTCAAGAGGTCAGCGGTTCGATCCCGCTTATCT
>JAHZDE010000003.1:282444-314979 GCA_019422525.1 Clostridiales bacterium | reverse complement strand
GAGCGCCACCTTGCCAAGGTGGAGGTAGCGAGTTCGAGCCTCGTCGTCCGCTCCAATATAACAAGCCCTGACAGATTCTGTCAGGGCTTGTTTTTTGCATTGATAGCTGATTTTTTAGAAAAAACGGGAACCTGCCATTGTTTACAAAAGGTGTTTGACCTGAAAGGCGCTTTTTTGTTTGGTTTTTTGTGCAGGCGACCCCGGTGGAAATCTTCACAAACGGAGGGAAAAGTGGTATACTATACTCTGTTTGTAATCTGTAAAGTTAAGAACAGAAGCAGGGGAAATCTGTCCTCTGCCAGAGACCTGAAGTGAGGGAAACGAGAAATGGATACGAGAAATAATTTGCGTAATGTCGCCATCATTGCCCACGTTGACCACGGCAAAACCACCCTGGTAGACCAGTTGCTCCGGCAAAGCGGCATCTTCCGCCAAAATGAAGCCGTTGCCGAGCGTGTCATGGACTCCGGCGATTTGGAGCGGGAACGCGGGATTACCATCCTCTCCAAGAATACGGCCGTGATGTACAACGGAACCAAAATCAATATCGTGGATACTCCCGGCCATGCCGATTTTGGCGGCGAGGTGGAACGCATCCTGATGATGGTGGACGGCGTGCTGCTGCTGGTAGACGCCTTTGAAGGCTGTATGCCGCAGACCCGTTTTGTGCTGAAAAAAGCTTTGGGCCTTGGTAAAAAACCGGTGGTCGTCGTCAACAAAATCGACCGGCCCGGCGCTCGTCCGGCAGAAGTGGTGGACGAGGTGCTGGATTTGTTCATCGAGCTGGGAGCCAATGATGACCAGCTGGAATTCCCGGTTGTGTATGCTTCCGGCCGTGATGGATACGCCACCATGGACCCCAATGTGCCCGGTAAGGATATGACCCCGCTGTTTGAGGAAATCATCCGGGAAGTGCCCGCCCCGTCCGGCGATATGAATGGCCCGGCCCAGGTGCTGTTCTCCAACATCGACTATGACGAGTATGTGGGACGTATTGGCATCGGTCGTGTGGAGCGCGGTTCCATTAAGGTGAACGAAAACATGGTGCTCTGCCATCGGGACGGCACTACCAAAAACGTAAAAATCAGCAAGCTGTATCAGTTTGAAGGCCTGAAGCGTGTGGAAGCCGATTCTGCACAACTGGGTGATATTGTGGCAGTTTCCGGTATTACCGACCTGAATATCGGCGAGACTGCCTGTGACCCCGAGTGTGTGGAAGCGCTGCCCTTTGTCAAGATTGACGAGCCCACCGTGTCCATGATGTTCATGGTCAACAACAGCCCCTTTGCCGGACGGGAAGGCAAATATGTCACTTCCCGGAATCTGCGGGACCGCCTGTTTAAAGAGGTGGAGACCAACGTGGCCATGCGTGTGGAGGAAACCGACTCTGCCGATACCTTTAAGGTGTCCGGCCGTGGCGAGCTGCATTTGTCCATTCTGATTGAGCAGATGCGCCGCCAGAACTATGAGTTCCAGGTTTCCCGCCCCACGGTTATTTTTAAGGAAATCGACGGCAAAAAATGCGAGCCTATTGAGTTGCTGATGATTGAGGTGCCTGACAACTATGTAGGCGCCGTCATGGAAAAGCTGGGCTCCCGTAAGGCGGAAATCGTGAATATGGGTACCCGCGATACCGGAATGACCCATTTGGAATTCAAGATTCCGGCCCGCGGACTCATGGGATACCGTTCTGAGTTTATGTCCGATACCAACGGTAACGGCATTATGAACCATGTGTTCGACAGCTACGAGCCCTATAAGGGAGATATTGTACAGCGCCAGCAGGGCTCCCTGATTGCCCATGAAACCGGCGAATCCACCGGTTATGGCCTGTTTGCCGCCCAGGACCGGGGCCGCTTGTTCATTGGGCCCGGCGTGGAAGTGTATGAGGGCATGATTGTAGGCGCCAGCCCCAAAAACGAGGACATTGTGGTCAATGTCTGCAAGAAAAAGCACGTCACCAATACCCGTGCAGCCGGCTCTGACGAAGCACTGAAGCTGACCCCGCCCACAGTGCTCAGCCTGGAGCAGTCTTTGGAATTTATCGCGGAGGACGAGTTTGTGGAGGTTACTCCCAAGAGCATCCGTATGCGCAAGCAGATTCTCAGTAAGGAGCTGCGGATGAAACAAGCCAGCCGCAAAAAATAAGTAACGGTTTGGAGTCCTGAAATGGAGTATGTCATCCTGGATTTAGAATGGAACGGCACTTACAGCCGGAAAAAGAAAGGGTTTATTAACGAAATTATCGAGTTCGGCGCGGTCAAATGCGACGAAACCCTTTCTGTGGTGAGTACGTTTTCTTCCCTTGTCAGACCTCAGGTAGGGAAAAAGATCAGCGGGAAAGTGAAAACACTCACCAGCATTACCAACGAAGAGCTGGCCTCAGGCCGGCAGTTTATGCAGGTGCAGAGCCGCTTTCGCAAATGGATGGGGGAGGCGGTGCTGCTCACCTGGGGAACCTCTGACATTTTAACGCTGATTGAAAACTACCGCTATTTCTGCGGCAGCGAAAAGATCCCTTTCCTGACAGGCTATGTGGACTTGCAGAAATACTGCGAAGATGTGATGGAGTACGGCAGTGCTCAGCAGATGGGTTTGTCTACTGCAGCCCAGCTTTTGGAAATCGACGAAGAGGGAATGGACCATCACAGGGCGCTGGATGACAGTCTGCTTTCGCTAAAATGCCTGAAAAAGCTGTATGACCGGGAGCGGCTGAACGGTTATATCCAGGATGCCCTCCGGCAGGAATTTTATGATAAGATTCAGTTTAAGACCGTCATTATCAGCGATTTGCACCATCCGCTTATCCGCCGGGGGGATTTGCTTTTCCGGTGTGAAAGCTGCGGGAAAATGGCCAGAAGGCTGGAGCCCTGGACCCTGCGCAACAAGAGCTTCCGGGCGCCCTTTGAATGTCGCTCCTGCCATCACCGGTTTGTGGGAAGAGTGCAGTTTAAATTGAAATACGAGGGCCTGGTTGTCAAAAAGGGAATCTATCCCTGGCAGGAAAAAGAGAAAAAAAAGGAAGCGGTTCCTGCTGCCGAAGCGGCGGAAACGGTTTCTTCGGAAGATAAAGGCGAAAATTGAACGGGATGAACCCGTTAGGAGGTATTTTATGGAAAAATCCAAAGTGTATTTTAGCGATTTCAGCACCGCGCCCAACCAGCGGAACTTGCTGGAAAAGCTGCGCCATCTGGTCAAGGTGGCCGGTATTGAGCAGCTGCCGCTGAAAAATCGTTTTACCGCCATTAAGATTCATTTTGGCGAGCCGGGCAACTTGGCTTACCTTCGTCCCAATTATGCCAAGGTGATTGTGGACATCGTAAAGGAAAACGGCGGCAAAGCCTTTTTGACCGACTGCAATACCCTGTATGTGGGACGCCGGAAAAATGCCCTGGATCACCTGGACGCAGCTTATGAAAATGGATTTTCCCCCTTTTCTACCGGCTGCCATATCATCATTGCCGACGGACTGAAGGGTACCGATGAAGCATTGGTTCCTGTTGAGGACGGCGAGTATGTGAAAGAGGCCAAAATCGGCCAGGCGGTAATGGATGCCGATAACTTTATTTCCCTGACCCACTTTAAGGGCCACGAGGCAACAGGCTTTGGCGGCACATTTAAAAACATCGGTATGGGCTGCGGAAGCCGTGCCGGTAAAATGGAAATGCACAGCGCCGGAAAGCCCCATGTCAACCAGTCTGTCTGTGTGGGCTGCGGCTTCTGCCAGAAAAACTGTGCTCATGGAGCCATTACCATTACGGACAAAAAGGCATCCATTGACCACAGCAAGTGTGTGGGCTGCGGCCGGTGTATCGGCGCATGTCCCATGGATGCAGTAGAGGCTGCCGGCGATGAGGTAAACGATATCCTCAACTGTAAAATTGCTGAGTATTCCGCCGCGATTCTGCGCAACAAGCCCTGTTTCCATATCAGCCTGATTACCGACGTGTCCCCCAACTGCGACTGCCACAGTGAGAATGACCGTCCCATTATCCCGGATGTGGGTATGCTGGCTTCTTTCGACCCGGTGGCTCTGGATATGGCCTGTGCGGATTTGTGTTTGGCACAGCCGATTATTTCCGACAGCGTCCCTGGTGAAAAGGCTGCGAAGGGCGAAGATTGCGAGCACAGCCACGACGTGTTCAATTATACCCATCCCGACACCAACTGGCGTTCCGGTATTGAGCATGCTGTTAAAATGGGACTGGGCAGCAAGGAGTACGAGCTGATTACTGTAAAATAAACCGTTTATCTCCATAAAAAATCCCGGCGGAAAGGTAACTCCGCCGGGATTTTGTTTTTTGTTATAATAGCTTCTGATTCCGGATATTATTCCTCAAAAGAAGAAATGACTTCCTTGGCCTTGTCTGAATCCGAGCTGACGCACAAAATGATGGTATCGCCAGCCACCGTAATCACAGCATTTTCCAGCTTGGGCATTTCCTCAGGCACATAGTCCTTAAAGCTGGCTTTCTGGTTCTCCACGCGGGTTTCAGCAGCTTCTTTGACCGTTTCGGCGTCTTTTTCATCTTTTACGCGCCACACGCTTACTTCGTCAGCCAAAGCGCCGCCGGTTCCCACATACACAGACTGCTCTTTTAAAATATCCCCGTCCAGCTTATACAGCCGGTTGGCAGCGTCAGCCGGAAGCTCGTTGAGAGGGTATTCAAAAGACAGGGAATCCATCAGTTTACTGGAGACTTCACTGGTCGGGGCAGTAATGGTTTTCCCGCCGTTTTGTGAACAGCCGCCCAAGAGGGAAATACTCAGCAGAGCGGCAGCTGCCAATGCAAAAATTCTTTTACTTTTCATGATCCATACTCTCCTTTTTTAACAGTGGTCCCGCAGATACTGTACCCATGTCTTACAATACTCCATATTGGGATGTACACCGTCAGGGGAAGCACCGTCGGCCAATGCACCGTCTTTGGTCACCATGGCGGCGTGGACATCCACATAATGGACTTTTTCCTTTTCTGTCATGTCTTTCAGCATCTGATTATAGCTTTCGATTCGCTCGTTGGTTACGCCATACAAGTTTTTATCGGAGCGCTCTTTGGATACGGGGAACAGGGACTGCACATAAATTTCAATATTGGGATTGGATTCCCGCAGTGTATCGATAATTTTTTCATAGTCCTTAATAAAAACATCGCTGTAGGACCAGCCCAGCTCGTTGAGGCCGAACATCAAAAAGACTTTATCATAATTTCCGGCCACCACTTCATCCATGATAGGGGAAGAACCGTCCACGGTAGAGTCGGTAAAGACCGTGGAGACGGTCAGACCGGTTTTGGCATAGAAATCGGCGTTATCGATAATCCCGAACATGTTTAAATCTTCCAGCATGGAATTCCCCACAAAGGCGGAGTTTTCGAAACAACTGTTGGAAGTGTTGGTGGGGGTACTGGTTTCTGTGGAACTGCTCTCCTGGGAGGAAGTGCTGCTGGTTACTTCCGGGGTTTGGGTAGGGGTAGGTGCAGGGGTAGCTTCCTGCACGGAAGAAGTGCTTTGTAGATCTTCCTGGGCAGAAGAAGCAGGTGCCGGAGACTGGCAAGCAGACAGCAGGAGACAGGAAAACAGGATCAGGGAAACAACTTTTATTTTATGAAAACGCATATGCGCACAGCCTTTCTAAAATAAGTAACATTGATTTCATGGGAGAACTATAGATAAGTATACATAAAAAAGATAAAATAATATTCTAATAAAGAAAATAAAAAATGAAAATATCATAACAAAAGAGTTACAAATTTGACACCAAGAGGCCTATTCTTGACAAACCGAAAAGAAGAAGATAAAGTGGAAAGAAAAGTAAGAATAACAGGGAGGATTTTTGTGAAAATATTGGTAATAGATGGTCAGGGCGGCGGGATTGGAAGCGGCCTGATTGAAGAGCTGAAAAAACGGAAACTGCCTGATGTGGAAATTCTGGCGGTTGGTACCAATGTTATGGCCACTTCCGCCATGCTCCGGGCAGGGGCTGATGCCGGCGCCACTGGGGAAAATGCCGTTATTTTTAACAGCGGCCGGGCCGATTTGATTTTGGGTCCTATTGGGATTATGATGGCCAATGCCATGATGGGGGAGATTACCCCGGCGATGGCGGCGGCGGTTTCTTCCAGCGAAGGGAAAAAACTGCTGATTCCCATTGCACGGTGCGCCAGGGTGGTTGGCGTGGAGCCTCGCCCCATGCAGAGCTACTTGGAGGAAGCGGCTCGGGAAGCGGAAAAGCTCATCGGGAAATAAAGTAACACTTTTCAACGTTTGAATTGATTTTTTCTGTGGAACATGATACTATAGCAGATACAGGGAGGTGCGTTTATGGAGCTGCTGCTGAAACAGTGCACCCTTCCGGGAAATGTGCTTTTTTTGGTCCAGGAGCCCAGCGGCCGCCTGCTGTACCGTTTGTATGGGAATCCTCATTCCTTGGGAGGCGTGTTTGCTTTGCTGGATGATAATGGGCAAGAAAAAGCCCGGATTCTTCGGCTGGGAACCACAGAGGTCGGCGTATATGAGCTTCGCCTGTATCA
Organism: Clostridiales bacterium; assembly: GCA_019422525.1. Lineage (GTDB taxonomy): Bacteria > Bacillota > Clostridia > Oscillospirales > Acutalibacteraceae > Heritagella_A. The sequence continues at coordinate 308,446 of JAHZDE010000003.1, read as the reverse complement.
GGGAGAAAAAATGCGGGTGGTGTGCCAAAAGGCAACCCGGAAAGGCGGCATTCTCTTTCAGGGGAAAAACTGGCATATACGGGGGAGTTTGGAAAATCGCAGCTTTGATATTGTGGAAAAAGGAAATGTCCTGATGATTCATGAGCCCTGCTGGCAGGGGGAAGGCATGTTCTCTTATGGCATTACGCTGGATGCGGCGGAGAACGACGGCCTTTTTTGTCTGTGTACGGCCATGATTGTGGATGCAACGGGACTTTTACCGGGGAGATGTATGGTTCCCGTATAAAGCAGGCAGAGACAGCCGGTGCGGCGCCGGTTGTCGGGAAAGATAGCCTGTTTTTCGGGGATTTCATCATAAAACAATCAATGACTATGTAGGAGAGGGGAATGTTTTGTGAGCAAGTATACCTGTTTTGTCATCAGCCCCATTGGACAAATGGGCACGCAGATTCGTCAGGATGCCGATGATTTGCTGGAATTGATTATCGAGCCGGCGCTGGAGATCTATGATTTTAAGGTTATCCGCGGCGACCATCGCTCGGAAGCCGGACAGATTGATGTGGATGTCATCCAGTCGGTACAGGAATCGGATTTGTGTATTGTGGACTTGACCGGCCTGAATCCCAATGTCATGTATGAAATCGGCCGCCGGGATGAAACCGGTAAACCGGTGATTGTCCTCAAACGCCGTGGGCAGGAGCTTCCGGTAGATTTGGGTACCCGCCGCTGCATTGAATATGACCTGGATTCCCGCCGGGGTGTGCGGGATGCGGTGCAGCAGATTCGGAATTTTTTGGAGCCGGTGATTGAGCGCGGGTTTGAGAGCACCTCTGCCGGTGCGTCCCTAAGCGAAATCGCTGCGATTCTTCTTCGGGTAGAGCGCAAGCTGGACCGTATGACTTCCGGTTCCGGCAGCGGGGGAACCTTGAACATTGTTGGCAGCCAGGCCACTCCCGGCACCAAGCGCTCGCTCCCCAAGGGATTGTCGGCGGTCATGTCTTTTAATTTGGGCATGCGTAAGCGGGATGTGGAACTGGTGGAAATCGCCATGGAGCATTTGCGCCCGACGATGGATAAAATGGAATTTCTGGATAAATGTGCTGAGCAGGCAGCCGCTATCGGCTCCTTGTCAGCCGGCCAGATGCTGATTGACTGTGCCGTGGAATTTATGGACAGCGGGAAGTCCTTCCATGATAAAGTGGATTATCTGGGATGTTTGGTATCCTTTGCCAACAAGCATGACCGGGAGGAAGAGGTCAAGGAGCTTTGCGATACGATTTTCAAGCGCCTGATTGCCATATCCGACGGGGAGTCCGACGAGGACATCGGACAAGTATACAATCAGGAAAACCGGCTGTATTTCGGCCTGTATGTGGAAACGGATAACGAGGAATATCGGGAGCGTGCCATTGCTGCACTGAAAAAGGCCATTAGCTATGACAGCACGGAGCCGGCCTATTATTTCAATCTGGCTACCTGTGAAAAGAGAAGCGATTTGCTGGCTGCCCGGGAGCATATCGACACATGCCTGCGCCTGAGCGGGGACGACTTTGACGAGGACCATTTGTCCCTGGCTTATCGGATTTATCGGGCTATGGATGACCCGGGCGCTTCGGAAATTCTGGATAAGATTCGGGAGATTTCGCCGGGCATGGCCATGTATTTGGAGGAAAATCCCCGGCTGTAATGGGCAAAAGCCTTTTCTTCTCTTGACAAAAAACGGCAGGCCCCGTTACGGCACAAGCCTTATCATACAAAAAGAGGCTGAGGGCGGAGTTTTCCGCCAAAAGCGGGTGGTACCGTGGATAAAAATTCGCCCCGGATACAGAGGGTGTTCTGTATCCGGGGCTTTTGGTATTGCAAAGGAGGTTCATTATGGACAATGAAATGATTGCAAGGTGTGGTACGTACTGTGGTATATGCGTATGGAAAGATAAAATCAACTGTTTGGGCTGTAAAGGGCAAAAAGGTAATATGTTTTATGGCGAATGCGACAAGGCCCTTTGTTGTATCAGCAAAGGGTATGAACATTGCGGCCTGTGTCCCGATATGCCCTGTGAAAAGCTGCTCGATTTGTTTAACGATCCCGAGCACGGCGACAAGGGAGCCCGGCTGCATAATTTACAAAACTGGGCTGTAGGAAACTATATTTACGAAAAACTGCGTTAATCAAAATATACATAATTATATAAGGATTATCTTATGAGAAAGCTTTTGATTCCGATTTTTGAAGGAATAAATTATTGGTTGCTGCAAGAGTGGATGAACGTAGATTATCTTCCCAACTTTAAACGTTTGTCAAAAGAAGGGCATTTGGACAAGCTGCAATGTACACGAATTCCCTATGAACCGGCCCGACTTGTTCCAGGCCGGTCTTTGGCCCCGGTATGAAGAAAATCCCCTGTTCCCTTGACAAAAAACGGCGGCATGGGTATACTAAAAAGCAGTTGAATCGAAAGAAAAACGCTGATGGGAAAAAAGACGGCGGGCTGGGCTTTGCAGAGAGCCGGCAGTTGGTGTGAGCCGGCAGGTCTCCGCTGTGTATCAGTCATCCCGGAGTTTCCGCGCCGGAACCCCTTTTGGGCAGTATGGACGGACGGTAGGCCCCGTTACGGCACAAGCCTTATCATACAAAAAGAGGCTGAGGGCGGAGTTTTCCGCCAAAACCGGGTGGTACCGTGGATAAAAATTCGCCCCGGATACAGAGGACATCTGTATCCGGGTTTTTTGTTTGCGGGAACCACCTGGATGTTGTGGTGTGCAAATTCTCATGATAACGGAGGCGTGGACAATGGACTATACGGACGAATTCGATTTTTGCAGGAGCTATCTGGAAAGCGGGGAGTATGTTCTCTGGAAAGGCCAGCCGGGAAAAGGGAGCCTATTTACAGCAAGAGACATTGTCGTGATTCCCTTTTCTTTGATTTGGTTGGCGTTTGCCCTCTTTTGGGAGGCGTCGGTCATTAAGGGGAGCAATTCCATTTTTGCCATGGTGTGGGGAATCCCGTTTATTATAGTGGGCTTGTATCTGTTGGTAGGAAGGTTCCTGTATGCGGCACATCTGCGGAAGAAAACTTTCTATGTGGTAACAAGCAAAAAGTTTATCATTAAGCAGAAAAACAAAATCGAATGGCATGACGGGAAACAGTATCAGCTGATTACCGTCAAGACCCATAAAAACGGCATGGCTACCATGGTGTTTGGCCAAAACTCTCAGATTGCAGGGTATGAGATGCCCCATGCGTTTTTTACATTTGACAATCTCTCCGACCCGGAACAGGTGCTAAACGCCATCCGCAATATGGAACAGGAGCAGGGACAACCGGCTGATTCTTAAACGGCGGCTCTCTGGAATTTTGAATTTGATTGGGAAAGGAAGAGGGCAGTGGCAGAAAAAGCGGCAGAAAACGACCGATATTATCTCATGTGCGAGCGGGATTGGATTTATCATGTTTTGATTCTGGTGGCTGGTTTTTTCGGGGCATATACCTATCTGCTGCGGGGCGATGTATTCTGTAACGCCCAAACCGGCAACGTGGTGCTTATGGGCATGGCGCTGGGGGGCGGAAAATGGGGGGAAGCCCTGTATTATGTGATCCCCATTTCCGCGTATCTGCTGGGATCTTTCATTTCGGAATTGGTGCCGGGACCGGTTAAACGCCATTTCCCATTGCGCTGGGACACCCTGCTCATCGCCATTGAAATGCTGGTGGTGCTGATATTGGGGTTTGTGCCGGAATCCGCACCGGTACAGATTTCCCAGGTGGCCATTAACTTTATCGCTTCCATGCAGTACAACACCTTTCGCCAGTCCCAGGGAACCCCTATGGCCACCACCTTTGCTACCAACCATATTCGGCAGATTGGCATTGGCTTGGCAAAAGAAGTCAAATACCTGCACACCGGCAACACCGCCCATCGGGAAAAGCTGCGCAAGCACTTTGAAATGCTGGTATTTTTCGTACTGGGGGCGGTTATCGGGACGGTACTTTGCAACCTGTTTTTGGGCAAGGCGCTATGGTTCACCATGATTCCCATGGCGGTGGTATTCGGCACGCTGCTTCACGCCGATTTGACCACGGAAAAAGATATGACGGAGCGCAAACCTTCGGGACATTGAAATTTTGGGAAAAAGAGGAGATAGAATGGGAGAGTGGAAGAAAATTCGATCTGACAGCGATATTCAAGAACTTATGGATTTGTACAATGGATTTCATGACTCTTGTATTGTGTCTGTTTCTTATCAAAGTGGCGCTTATGTGGATGATGAATCTGCAATGGGATTTGGGGAATCTGCTGATTATCAACTGCGAGTTGTTTTTCAAAGCCAATGGAATCCCAAAGAAATCGAATTGTGTTTTTCCGGCTTGAGACAGCTTCATTTAACAGGATGGCAGGACCATTATGTTTGCTGTATTTTCAGTGCATATTTGTCGTTTCATGATGGGGTGTTGCCTGGAAAACCGGAAAAAGTAATTGTCTGGGCTGATAATGATACTTTTGATATCAATCATATTGATTATGCAATTGAAGAGCCTTCTGGAACATATATAATTTCCAATACTTTGCATTGGCGTGTCCGTGAAAAAGAATTGTAAAGGAGAAATTTGTATGAAAAAGATTCCAACCATTCTTTTATTGCTGGTCCCTTATGTATTTATCGCCGCCTTTTTGAATTTTGGGCTGACGAAATATGTGTTTCTTCTCTGGCCCATTCTGTGGGTGGTGATTTGCCTGCCCAATATGGTGTATGCGTTTTTTCTTCCCCGGCTGGGAACCACTCCAAGGCAACTGTTGTTCTGGAATATGGTGCTGAAGCTGTGCAACATTCCCGTATTTGTGGGGGTGTTTTTGGTGGCTCTGCTGCTCAATATTATGGTGATTCCCCTGCTTCCGTTTCTGATGCTGTTTGATTATTCCCTGCTGCTGCCCTCTACCATGTATGGGATTAGCGGGATTTGGCAGAATTATCGAAAAGGAAATTTTTTGCTGGCAGAAACCGCCGTCAATATCATCCTGCATTTTTTCTTCTGCGCCGATGTGTTCAGCTCTATCTATTGTTATGTGCGCGGAAGAAAGGTTTCGCAATAAAGGCCCATAAGTTCTCACTTGATTTTGGAGGTGGTATATTATGCAGGAGTATCTCAACAACAGTATTCCCGCTAACTATTTCAGAGGGATAGAAGCGGTGGGCGGTAGATTGTATTTTGATGAAACCGGTATGACTTTCCGTTCCCACAATTGGAATATTCAAACGGGTGACACCCGGATTGAATACCGGGACATCCAGTCTTTTTCAAAGAGAAATACGTTGGGATTGGTACCCAATGGATTGTCTGTATTTACCAAAGATGGTTTTGAACATAAGTTTGTAATTTTTCATCGGAAAGACGTGATGCGGTTTCTTGAGGGCAGAATAAAGAAATGATAAAAAGCTACTGCGATTTGCCGTCCCTATACTATGGCAATATCACATTTTTTATTCAAATAAGGAACTTTATCGGGAATCGTCCCGGATACTCAAATTTGTATGAGATTCTGCGTTTGTAACCGGATTTTCCGGTTCTTATAAATTTGTAATACCATGATTTTATCATTGAAAGGAAGGAACTCCATGAGCAAGGAACTGGCGAAAGCCTATGAACCTCAGGAAGTGGAAAACAGAACCTATGACTTCTGGATGAAGGGCAACTATTTCCACGCTGAGCCCGACCCCAAAAAGAAGCCTTATACTATCGTAATCCCCCCGCCGAACATCACCGGCCAGCTGCACATGGGCCACGCTTTGGATGAGACCCTGCAGGATATCCTCATCCGCTGGCGTCGGATGCAGGGCTATTCCGCCCTGTGGCTGCCCGGAACCGACCACGCTTCCATCGCCACCGAAGCCAAGATTGTGGAAGCTATGCGCAAGGAAGGCATTACCAAGGAAGACCTGGGCCGCGAAGGATTTTTGAAGCGCGCCTGGGAGTGGAAACGCCAGTACGGCGGCCGCATTGTGGAGCAGCTGAAAAAGCTGGGTTCGTCCTGCGACTGGGAGCGGGAACGCTTCACTTTGGACGAGGGCTGCTCCAAGGCCGTCAAGGAAGTGTTTGTCAACCTGTATAACAAGGGCCTCATTTACCGCGGTAACCGCATGGTCAACTGGTGCCCCCATTGCAACACTTCCATTTCCGATGCCGAAGTGGAATACAAGACCCAGGACGGCAACTTCTGGCACCTGCTGTATCCTGTAAAGGAAACCGGCGAAATGCTGGAGTTGGCCACCACCCGTCCCGAGACTATGCTGGGCGATACCGCCGTGGCCATTAACCCAGAAGACCCCCGCTATGCCCACCTGCATGGCTGCCATGTGGTTCTGCCTTTGCTGAATAAGGAAATTCCCATTGTCTGCGACGAGCACGCCGACATGGAGAAGGGTACCGGCGTCGTGAAGATTACCCCTGCCCACGACCCCAACGACTATGAGGTTGGCAAGCGCCATGACCTGCCTATCGTTCGGGTGTTTACCTATGACGGCCATATGACCGGTGCCGCCGACAAGGCCGCTGCTGACGAGCTGCTGGCCAGTGGTCGCGCTGCTGCCGGTGAGCCGGAAGTGCTGGACTGCGGCAAATATGCCGGTATGACCACCTTGGAAGCCCGGAAAGCCATCGTTGCCGATTTGGAGGCCGGCGGCTTCCTGAAATCCGTGGAGCCTTTGCAGCATGAGGTGGGCACCTGCTACCGCTGCCATAACACCGTGGAGCCCATGGTTTCCAAGCAGTGGTTTGTCAAGATGGAACCCCTTGCCAAGCCCGCTATCGACTGCGTGCGGGATGGGGAAGTGAAGTTTATCCCCGACCGTATGGAAAAGGTCTATTACAACTGGATGGAGAACATCAAGGACTGGTGTATTTCCCGTCAGCTGTGGTGGGGCCATCGGATTCCTGCCTGGTACTGCCAGGATTGCGGCGAGACTGTCGTTGCCAAGGAAGCCCCCACCGTTTGCCCCAAGTGCGGCGGTACCCATTTGGAACAGGACCCCGACACCCTCGACACCTGGTTCAGCTCCGCCCTGTGGCCTTTCTCCACTTTGGGCTGGCCGGATAACACCGAAGAGTTAAAATATTTCTACCCCACCAGCACACTGGTGACCGGCTATGATATCATCTTCTTCTGGGTTGCCAGAATGATTTTCTCCGGCATTGAGAACATGAAGGAACCGCCCTTTAAGACCGTGTTCTTCCATGGCTTGGTGCGGGATGCACAGGGCCGTAAGATGAGTAAGTCTTTGGGCAACGGAATCGACCCCTTGGAGGTCATTGAGCAGTACGGCGCGGACGCCCTGCGCTTTACTTTGGTGACCGGCAACAGCCCCGGAAACGACCTGCGCTTCTCCGACGAAAAGGTGGCCGCCAGCCGGAACTTTGCCAACAAGATTTGGAACGCTGCCCGCTTTATCCTCATGAACATTGACGGCCACAATGTGCCCAACGCTCTGCCCGAAACCTTGGAGCTGGAAGACCAGTGGATTGTCAGCGCTCTGAACGACGTGACCAAGGAAATTACCGACAATCTGGAGAAATTCGAGCTGGGCATTGCCGTCCAGAAGCTCTACGACTTCCTGTGGGATAGCTTCTGCGACTGGTATATCGAGATTGCCAAAATCCGCATGCAGTCCGGCGACGAAGCCAAGGCACAGGCCGCCCGTCAGGTGCTGGTATGGGTCATGAGCCGCACCTTGCAGCTGCTGCACCCCTTCATGCCCTATATCACCGAGGAAATCTGGCAGAGCCTGCCTCACGAGGGCGAGTCCATTATGATCTCCAAGTGGCCGGAGTATGAGGAGCAGTACAGTTTCCCCAAGGCCGAGCAGGAGCTGGCCCACATTATGGAGCTCATCCGCGGTATCCGTAATCGCCGGGCAGAAATGAACGTGGCACCCTCTAAGAAAGCAAAGCTGTATATCGCCACCGCCAACCCGGAGGCCTATCAGGCATGTACCGCCATCCTCATGAAACTGGCCTATGCCAGCGAGGTGGAAGTGGGGACGGCTTTTGAGCTGGAAGGTGCTGTGACAGTGGTGACCAGCGACGCGAAAGCCTATATCCCCATGGATGATTTGGTGGACAAGAAGGCCGAGCTGGCCCGGCTGCAAAAGGAATTGGACAATGCCAAGAAGCAGCTGGCCGGTGTGGACGCCAAGCTGAACAATGAGAAGTTCATCTCCAAGGCTCCGGCCGCCATTATCGAAGGCGCACGCCAGAACGGCGAAAAGCTGCGGGAGCGCATCCGCCTGATTGAAGAGAGCATGAAGGCGCTTTCCTAAGTGTAATGATTGTTTGAGGGCTGGCTGTTTCAGCCGGCCCTTTTTTCTAATGGAGGTTATTTGGATGACCTATGAACAGGCCATGGAGAAGGTGAATCACCGTCTCCGTTTTGGCATTAAACCCGGGCTGGAGCGGATTTCTGCGCTGCTGGAAAAGCTGGGGAATCCACAGAAGCAGCTGAAATTTGTCCATGTGGCGGGCACCAACGGGAAAGGGACGACCTGTACCCTGATAGCCGGGGCGCTGAAAGCTGCCGGATACCGTACCGGGCTGTATACTTCGCCCTATGTGCTGGAATTCCGGGAAAGATTCCAGATTGACGGGAAGATGATTCCCGAAGAAGAATTGATTCAGCAGGTACAGGTGGTTTCTGCCGCAGCAGACGAAATGGAAGCAAAAGGCGAAACCATCACCGAATTTGAATTTATCACAGCCTTGGCGCTGCGCTGGTTTGCCCATCGGAAGTGCGATATTGTGGTGTTGGAAGTAGGCATGGGCGGCCGTTTTGACGCTACCAACGTGATAGATGTGCCGGAAGTGGCGGCAGTGGCTTCCATTTCTCTCGACCATACGGCGGTATTGGGGGATACGGTGGGGCAAATTGCCTTTGAAAAGGCCGGGATTATCAAACCCGGCGGCACGGTGGTGTGTTATCCTGACCAGAAACCCGAGGCGCTGCTTGTGTTGGAAGAAGCCGCAAAAGAACGGGGGGCAAACTTCCGGCTGGCGCAGCTTTCCATGGTGAAAGAGCAGGAGTGCTCCATTTATGGGACGCTGCTGTTGTATCGGGCAGAGCCGCTGCTGGTTCCCTTTGTAGGGGAGCATCAGGTGAAAAACGCGGTGACAGCTTTGACCGCTCTGGAAGTGTTGCAGGAAAAGGGCTGGAAGATTTCTCTGCGGGCGATTCAGGAAGGCTTTGCCCAGGCAAGAATCCCTGCCCGGATGGAGATTTTGGGACGTGACCCTCTGATTCTTCTGGACGGAGGCCACAATCCTGGCTGCGCGGCGGCGTTGCGGGATGTGCTTACCCAGCATCTTTCTGGAAAAAAGCTGGTGGCGGTTATGGGCATGATGGCGGATAAGGACAGCCGTACCGCTCTTTCGATTTTGGCTCCGCTGTTTTCGGCGGTTCGTACCTTGAGGCCGGAGAATCCCCGCTCCCTTTCGGCGGAAGAGCTGGCGGAAGAGGCCGCGGTATGGTGCGAAGACAGCCAGCCCTGCCAGGAAGGCGCTCAGGCACTGGCAGAAGCGGAAAAGCTGGCAGGAGAGGACGGCGCGGTGATCGTGTGCGGCTCGTTCTATTTGGCGGCAGAGGTGCGGCCCATGCTGCTGGAAAAAAGTCGTGCTTGACATTTATGGTGATATAGTACTATAATAAAACATACAAGTTGATAACACCTAAAGACAATGAAGGGAAAAAGACGATTGTGCGATGCTTCAGAGAGCCGGCGGCTGGTGTAAGCCGGTAGGTTGCCTTTCGTGGATAACTCGCCCCGGAGTTGCCGCTCTGATAAGGGGCGGACGGTTGGCACCGTTATGGGCCGTAGCCTTGTTGGAGGCTGTAGAGGGCCGTGTGTGTGAGCACCGGCTGAGCAAGGGTGGTACCGCGAGATTGATTCGCCCCGGAAAGACAGTTGCTGCTGTTTTTCCGGGGTTTTTATGTAGGCCGGAAAACCGGTCATGGGGTCCCTTCTCTGCAAAATACCAACGAATATTATTTTTTACTGGGAGATGGTTTTATGTATCAGGGATTTAAAAAGTACATTCCGTTTCAGCCGGTACAGCTGAAGGACCGCCAGTGGCCTGACAAGGTCATTACCAAAGCGCCGATTTGGTGCAGCGTGGATTTGCGAGATGGCAACCAGGCGCTTGTCACCCCGATGAATCTGGAAGAAAAGCTGCTGTTTTTCAAAACGTTGGTGGACATCGGTTTTAAGGAAATTGAGGTAGGCTTCCCGTCCGCTTCTGAAACCGAGTATGAAATTCTCCGGGCGCTCATCGAGCGCAACCTAATTCCCGACGACGTGACCATTCAGGTGCTGGTGCAGGCGCGGCCCCACTTGATTCAGAAAACCTTTGAGGCCATCCGGGGCGCTAAGAACGTGATTGTTCATTTCTACAACTCCACTTCCACCCTCCAGCGGAAGGTGGTTTTCCACACCGATATGCAGGGCGTCATTGATATTGCTGTAGAGGGTGCACGCCTTATCCGCAAGCTGACCGAAGAGGAAGTGGCCCGCAGCGGTATCAATATCCGCTATGAATATTCCCCCGAGAGCTTTTCTGGCACCGAAATGGATAACGCCGTGCTGATTTGCGACCGGGTTCTGGAAGAGCTGGGCGCAACACCCGAAAAGAAGGTCATCCTCAACCTGCCCAACACGGTAGAGGGCAGCACCCCCAACTGCCATGCAGACCAGATTGAATACTTCTGCCGCCACCTGAAGGGCCGCGACAGCGCCATTATCAGTCTGCACGCCCACAACGACCGTGGCTGCGGCATTGCTGCTACCGAGCTGGGCTTGCTGGCAGGGGCTGAGCGTGTGGAAGGTACCCTGTTTGGCAACGGCGAGCGTACCGGTAATGCGGACATTATGGTAGTTGCCATGAACATGTATTCCCAGGGTGTGGACCCGGAGCTGGATTTCTCCAACATCAACCACATCAAGGATGTGTACGAATCCTGCACCAAGATGAAGGTCCACGAGCGGCACCCCTATGCCGGCGAACTGGTATTCACCGCTTTCTCCGGTTCCCATCAGGACGCCATCAACAAGGGCGTGGAATACATGGCCAAGAGCGGTACCCAGTATTGGGAAGTGCCCTATCTGCCCATTGACCCGGCGGATGTTGGCCGTCAGTATGAGCCCATTATCCGTATCAACAGTCAGAGCGGCAAGGGTGGCGCGGCTTTCATCATGGCCCAGAGCTTCGGCTATCATCTTCCCAAAGCCATGCACCCGGAATTCGGCGCAATTGTAAAGGCTGCCTGTGACGCCGAGGGTAGGGAGCTCCAGCCTCAGGAAATCTTTGATTTGTTCCACAAGGAATATTTCGAGATTAAATACCCCTATCACCTGAAGCGCTACAAGCTCTATGAAGAGCACGAAGGCCAGGACGGCGAAACACAGGTGCATTTTGAGGGAACTCTCCGCTTCCAGAACGTTGACCACGAAATCAGCGGCGTAGGCAACGGCCCCATCGACGCCTTCTTTGGCGCGCTGCGTTCTGTGGGTATCAACGAATACAAGTTCGTGTCTTACAGCGAGCACGCGGTCTCTTCCGGCGCAGACTCCAAGGCTCTGTCCTACATCCAGATTCGTACTCCCGAGAACAAAATGGTGTTCGGCGTAGGTCTGGACAGCAATATCAGCCTGGCATCCATCAAGGGCATTATCTGCGCGATCAACCGCGCATCCCGCACATAATATATGATTTTTCAGAAAGGAAATACAGCCATGAATACCTATCAGATCGCAGTTTTAAAGGGCGATGGAATCGGCCCTGAAATCGTAGAGCAGGCACAGAAGGTGCTGGACAAAGCCGGCGAAAAGTTCGGTTTTGCTGTAAACTATCACGAAGCACTGTTGGGAGGCGCTGCTATCGATGCTACCGGTGTGCCCCTGCCGGAAGAAACAGTTACTACCTGCAAAAACGCAGACGCTACCCTTCTGGGCGCTGTGGGCGGCCCCAAATGGGACACCCAGCCCGGTAACAATCGCCCGGAAAAGGGCCTTTTGGGTATCCGTTCCGCTTTGGGACTGTTTGCCAACCTGCGCCCGGCCGTGATCTTTGAGCCCCTGCGGGAAGCTTCTCCCTTGAAGCCGGAGATCATCGGCAAGGGAATCGACGTGCTGGTGGTCCGTGAGCTGACCGGCGGCATTTATTTCGGAGAGCGCGGACGCTGTGAAGAAAACGGTCAGCCCGCCGCTTTCGATACGGAGAAATATTCCGTGCCGGAAATTGAGCGCATTGCCCGTGTGGCATTTGAAATGGCTCAGAAGCGCCGCCACAAGCTGTGCAGCGTGGATAAGGCCAACGTGCTGGAATCCTCACGCCTGTGGAGAGAGACCGTTATTCGCGTTTCCAAGGACTACCCCGACGTGGAACTCAACCACATGTATGTGGATAACTGCGCCATGCAGCTGGTTCGGAATCCCGGCCAGTTTGATGTGATTGTCACTTCCAACATGTTTGGCGACATCCTCTCCGACGAGGCTTCCATGATTTCCGGTTCTATCGGTATGCTTGCTTCCGCCAGCCTGAACGATGGGCAAAAGGGCCTGTATGAGCCCATTCATGGCTCGGCACCGGATATCGCCGGGCAGGGAATCGCCAACCCTCTGGCAACCATTCTCTCTGTGGGCATGATGCTGAAATATTCGCTGGAACAGCCGGAAGCTGCCAAGGCTATCGATGACGCTGTCGCCAAGGCACTGACTATGGCTCGTACCCCCGACATCTGGGTGGAGGGCATGAAAAAGGTCTCCTGCTCCGAAATGGGCGATCTGGTCTGCTCCCTGCTGTAACCCATTCGCCGGGATATCGGGGCTTTGCCCCGAACCCCATTCAGGGAACTTTTTTGTAAAAAAGATTCCCTGAAAACCTTCAAAAAACTTTGTTTACCATTTGCACCGCCCCCATATGGGGGCGGTGCAAATGGTGTATAAAATTCTTCGAGATTCTCAAGAACCTTCTTATAAGAAGGTTCTTGAGCGGGGTCTGGGGCAGAGCCCCGATACCTCACGGAAAGGGGTAACAAGAGGGAATGAAGTTGACGTTTGGCAAGGGGGTACGGGATGGGCTGCCCATTTGTTTGGGATATGTATCTGTCTCCTTTGCCTTTGGTATGATGGTAGTGGAGGGTGGACTTCCGGCGTGGATTGGTGTGCTCATCTCCATGACCAACCTGACCTCCGCCGGGCAGTTTGCCGGGCTGGACCTGATTTTGAGCGGCGGACTGTATGTAGAATTAGCGGTGACTACCTTTGTCATCAATGTGCGATATCTGCTCATGTCGCTGTCGCTTTCCCAAAAGATCGACCCGGCCATGTCGGGGCTGGAACGGCTACTGCTGTCCTTTGGCATTACCGACGAGATTTTCGCGGTAGCAGTCCAGCAAAAAGAGCCGGTCAATGCCCGGTATCTCACAGGGTTAATCTCCATGCCCTATGTGGGGTGGGCACTGGGCACATTGCTGGGCGCAACAGCGGCGGGAATTCTGCCGCTGCCCATCCGCAGCGCATTGGGCATTGCCATTTACGGTATGTTCCTTGCCATTATCATTCCGCCGGCGGTAAAAACAAAGCCGGTGGCGGTGGTGGTGATTATTGCCGTAGTGCTCAGTTGTTTGTTTAAATGGGTTCCCTGTCTGAACCAACTTTCCTCTGGTTGGGTGATTATCCTCTGTGCCATTCCGGCAGCAGCCTTTGCCGCTTTGCGCTGGCCGGTGGAGGAAGAAACGGAGGAGGCCTCATGACAGAAAATCTTCCCTATATTTTAATTGCCATCCTGATTATGGCGGGCGTCACCTATCTGGTGCGTATGCTTCCCCTGACTCTGTTTCGGAAAAAGATTGAAAACCGGTTTGTCAAGTCCTTTCTGGCCTATGTGCCCTATGCGGTGCTGGCAGCCATGACCTTTCCGGCTATACTGGAATCTACCTCCAGTATATGGTCAGCACTGGCCGGGCTGGCAGTAGCGCTGATTTTGGCATGGAAAAACCGCAGCCTGCTCACTGTTGCCTTGGGGGCAGTTGCCACAGTGCTGGTAGTAGAGCAGGTGCTGGTTTGGATGCAGGTTTTGTCGTTTGGATAAAAATGTACAGTAAGTAGGAGGTTTATCAGATGGGGGTTCCAAAGTATTTTGAAATGTACAAACCAATTTTGCAATTCCTTTCTGACGGTCATGAACATACAGCACAAGAATTAAAGATTTATGTTGCCCAGTATTTTCATCTTACTAATGACGATTTGTCAGAGCTCTTGCCAAGCGGACGTCAGTCCTATTTTTCAAATAGATTGGGTTGGGCAAGAACATATTTAAAAAAAGCCGGATTGATTGACAGTTTATCCAAAGGTGTATTTTGCATTACAGAAGAAGGGAAAAAAGCAGTTGGGGATTCTTCTTGTGTAATTGATAATGCTTGGCTGATGCGCTATGATTCTTTTCGAGAATTCACAAAAACTGCGGCTGCTCAGGATAAAAACCCTATTGAGCAGGTAAGCGAAGACAGTGAAACACCGGATGACACCTTTGAAAGTGCCTTTAGAAAGATCAATCAAAGTCTTGCAGATGATTTGCTGAACGAAGTTATGAAGCTTTCTCCAACAGCATTTGAAAAAATGGTTTTGGACTTGATGGCTAAAATGGGATATGGAACTTATGCCAATGCTGCAACGACCACTTCTATTACTGGTGATGAAGGCATTGATGGAATCATTATGGAAGACAAACTTGGTTTCGACTTGATTTATGTCCAAACAAAACAGTGGGATAAGAATCATTCTGTGGGACGTCCTGACGTACAGGCTTTTGTGGGAGCCATTGCTGGAAAAGGTGGAAAAGGATTGTTTGTAACCACTTCTCAATTTACCAGACAAGCTATAGACTATGCGAAAAATCAGCATGTTATCCTGATGGATGGAGAAAAATTATCAAAATATATGATTGAATATAATTTTGGGGTAACTACCAAAAAAATATTTGAAATTAAAGCCATTGATTCAGATGTTTTTGATGATTACCAAGATGTATAAATAATGCGTTTTTATGTGGTAATCAAATAATCAAATTATTCTCAACCCTAAATAGCAAAAATCCCATCTCTAACGGAGCATGTCCGTTTAGAGATGGGATTTTATTTTACTAATTGTATAAATTAACCTGCATGATTCTTTCTGTAATCGGCCAGCAACAAATCTACCACTCTGCCATAGCTTTTTACACCATCGTCCTGGCGGTTTGCTTTGAGATAGGTGTCATTGACCGTGTTGGAAATCTCCGAAACAGGCCCTTCAAACTGCTTCCAATAGGCGTTGTTATAGGCGAAGTCCCGCTGGACCCCTTCATAAAGAGAAGAATAGACCTGCTGGCCCAGTTCACTGTCGGCACTGTAAAGGGCATTGTTGGCATAGACAAACGCCAGCATAGCGCCGGAATACTGGAATTCCAGATTCTCACTGTTGCGGCAGGCCAGATAAGCGATAAAATTGGCTTCGTCTTCCCGCATATACCCTCGAAGATGGCTTAGTTCGTGGCACATGGTGGCAGGCTGTGAGTAGTCTGGCACATCCACATTGACATTGGCCTCAAAAGTAAAGGAGACAAAAATTCCGGTAATATCGCACCAGGACATGAGCCGGGAGGCCAAAACGGATTTTGGTGCAGAATAGCCCGAAAACAAGGTTGGATATTCTGCTTCCAGCGTGTCATAACTGATGCGGGCCTGCTGTGCCTTCTCGGAAGAAGAGGAGAAACTGCTTTCCATAACGCCCTGCCCGTCTTCCGGCAATTGCGTACGCAGGGATGAAACTTCTTCTGCCAGAAAAACATTCAGCTCATACAGCTCTTCCACCGAGGAATCCTGTATGGGAAGGCCGCTGATTTGGGAAAAGGTGTAGCGGGAGTAGTTGATACCACAGGTAAAGACGAAAAGAAAAAAGACGACAGAAGCAGCGCACAGAGGCGTCATCAAAAACCGAACCAGCCTTTTCCCGCGATGATCAGGTTTGCGAATCAACTGGACAATGCTGAAAACCAGCCAGAAAAGAATGGCCGCAATCAGCAGATATAAAAGAATTTCCGCCAGGGAAAAGGGGAAAAGCCCGGTAATACGGTTTATAGCCAAAGACAGCCAATGATAAGGATAACGGGCATACCATTCGGCAAAATCCTGATGATAGGCAGCAACAAGAGAAAAAATACCGCCGATGGGGAAAAGAATCAGCAGCCACAGCCGCCGAAAAAAGCAGGGAGAATGTTTCATAGGAAAAGGAACCTCCTAAACGCAGGAAAGGACAGTGACGGGAATTTTGTCATTATGTGTCGTAATAAAAGATATACTTTCCGCTGACAGCAGCAGACAGCTTTTGCCGGATATCTTGTATGGTACCATCGGTAATGGTGGATTTCTCTATGATATGGGCCTGTGTTTTGGTTTGAAAAATATATAAATAGTTTGGAGTCTCTATCACTTTCACAATATAGGAATAACGAATGGTGGTTTCTTCAAAATATCCCTCGCTGACGGCCGTCAAGTGAATTGTATCATCGGTAAATACATAGTTATTTGTAATATTTTTCATTTTGCCCAGTGCATGATAATGAATTTTTGGATAAGCAAAATACATAAAATACATCCATAAAAGAAGGAAGATGATAACGAGCAATAGAATCAGAAAACCGGGTGAAAATTCCAAAAGCATGATTTCTGCTGTGATAGCCAAAGCCAGCACTGCATAAATCATGGAATAAATTATGAGCTTCTTTTTTGGCCCGGTTTTCCAATGAAAGCCAAAAAAGCATAAACGCATAAATGCTTGAATAGTCTTGTAATCAAAAGTTCCTGATGCTTTCACTTCCATGTTAACGCCTCCTTTTTATATGTGCCGTTTTCTGATGATAAATAACACTATGAATTTTATAAAAATATGATATGCAATTGTAACTTATTGTCTGTAGACTTATTATCTACATTTTATGTAATATAAAAGTACATAAATTTCGAAAGGAGACCATACATTTGGATATTATAAAGGTATTTGGTACGAATCTTCGCAAATATAGAAATAAAATTGGAGTGTCTCAAGAAAAATTTGCGGAAATGTGTGGTTTACATCGAACTTATATTAGCGATATTGAACGTTTTCAACGGAGTATTTCTCTGGAAAATATTCAAAAAATTGCGAATGCACTCGGTATCGAAGCGTACAAATTGTTTGTGGAGGATCAAAATGAAATATACAATCAAAAATGATGAAATAGCTGAATTTAATGAAGGTAAGACTTTTGTGTTTCCAAAATATACTTCCCAATTGATTAATTGGGCAAATCAAAATGCTCAGGGCACTCGCCCAAACGTAGTAGGCCAGATGTCAAATCTTTTTCCAGAGTTTATGGAAGAATGTGATGAGATTACTATTCAAAATTGGAAAAAATGGTATACAACTCAATATCCTGATGCCTTTAAAAAAGCTACAGACAAGATTTTTGCACAAATTCAAAATCTAAAAAGCGCAATTGTGCTAATAGATAGAGAAATGGTGGCACATTGGGTAGAAGATCTTCTTATTATGAAGACTTTTAACGGGATGTATGTCCAGAAAGCTATTCTTGCATTTCTGGCTAAAAGGCAAGAGAAAACTTATCGCCTTGCAACCCCAGAAGAAGAATCGAAAGGTATTGATGGATATGTGGGTGAAACTTCATATTCTATAAAGCCGATTACATATAAGACAATGAAAAGGCTACCTGAAGTAATTGATGTAAAAATGATTTACTATGACAAAACTAAAACTGGCTTAAAAATTGAAGTTGAAGACTAACCAAAAAGTTTACAAATACAAGAAAAATTTTATCATGCGCTTTTTTTATTGCATATTGCAATATGAACAAATAATTGTAGAGTCATTTTGAATGATATTTGAAATCATCTCTAATTCTATCTTTGTTTCTTGTTTAGTTTTAACCTTAAATCCATGTCTATAATTATCATAACATTTCTCTTTTTTTTCATCAGATAGAGAGTTTATAAATTCGATATGATGTTTAATTCGATCAGTTATAATCTGATTTAGACGATTTAAATTTATTGACATACTTTCAATAGCCATCTTTGCAATTTCTGGGTCTATGTCAATACCAATGCTATTTCTGTTAGCGGCCATACAAGCTAAGGAAGTTGTGCCTAATCCAGCGAAAGGATCAAGAACAGTATCTCCTTCAATTGAATACATATTTACCAGTCGATATGGAATTTCGAATGGAAAGGCTGCACTACGATTTCGGGAAGTAGAGGTAAAAATACCTTGAGCTGTTCCTTTTATATCCCAAAGGTCAGAAAACCATATATTTCTTTCTTCCCAGAAAAAGGCGCTTTTTTGTCTGCGAAGCTTTTCTTCTCCGTGAAATATGCGCTTACCACCTTTTCTAAACACTAGAATATATTCATGTTCATAGGTTACATATGCTCCAGCTGGGTACATTCCAGATCCCATAAACTTATTAGGAGCGTTTGACTGTTTTCTCCAGTGAATATCTGGAAGAACACTATATCCACGATTTAAGAAAAAATGAATAACTCTCGCATGGTTCGAATATAATTGAAAACGATCGTTGATTGTTCTTGTTGCATCTCCAATATTTATACAGATAAATCCATTCTCTGCAAGAACCCTATCGCATTCCTCCCATACAGAGTCCAGTATATCATGCATTTTAGAAAACGCTTGGTATCCATCACATTGTTCCAAAGCCGTTTTAATACTTGGATCTTGTAATGAAAATATTTCGTCCCACATTTCAATCATAGGATACGGTGGTGATGTGACAATCAAATTAACAGAACTGTTCACTACTGATGACAAATTGGTACTATTTGCTACAATAATTCTATGACTGGTCATTATTGTTATTCCTCACTAATTCGCAATGTTGAGTTTTTATAATAAGTGAAATATATATTCGAATTGCAATATAATATACAATTTCACTGCGGATTTAAAAAGTGAATTATTATACAAGTATTATATGATTTATAATAAAAATATAATCTGCGCCTTATTATTATACAGAATAAGACGCAGATTATATTATGGTGCGGATAGCAGGACTTGAACCTGTACGCCTAGGGCACCAGAACCTAAATCTGGCGTGTCTGCCAATTCCACCATATCCGCGAAAAAAAGAGGCCGGCTTTTGCCAGCCTCTCTGTTATTATATCGGAACTCTTCCCCAATTGCAAGGGCTTATGCGAAGGAAGCCCTATTTTTTATAAATTTTACTATACAAATAGGAATTTACATATCAAATAATTCTATATGTATATTATTTTCCGTATCTTTCCCGCAGTAAACGTGCTCCTTCTGCACGGCCGGTGGCTTCCAGGCGGCGGGCATACTCTTCCAGATGCCCCCAAGTGTGATAGGGGCCGCCGTCCTTGTATACCACCCACATGGGGTCAACGTCGGTTTCGGATTTTTTCATTTGGTCTTCCTGCCAGTCCAGAATGATTTTCGCACCCTTGGCGCACAGTTCAGGATGTTCAGCTTTGACATCATGCTGTTCGTGGGGGTCCTCTTTGATATTGAACAGCATCTCTTTATCAAACAGATGGAAGCCGCCGTGAATGGTGCGTATATACAGCCAGTCGCCAAAACGTGCGGAGCGCTGGCACACATGGGCCATCTGGGAGAGAACCAGGCTATCCCGACCGGTGTCGGTTTCCTCAAAGAGGGAAGGCGCATAGCTTTCGCCATCCCAGTATTCGGACTTCTGCACGTTCAGCAGCTCTGCCATGGTGGGCAAGGCATCCAGATTATAATGCAGGCCTGTGTCTACGCCGCCTTTCCGGCAGCCGGGCCACTTGATAATAAATGGAATGTGGCAGGTGGGGTAGTCGGCTGTAGCGTGCTCGGAATAGATCCCCAGCTCTCCCATATTTTCGCCGTGGTCAGCCGTGATAATGATGGCGGTATCCTCATATACCCCCATATTTCGAAGGGAGTCGAAAATCCGGCCAATCAGGCTGTCGGCATAACGGATGCCGCAGTCATAGCCATCCATCACCTGTTTTAATTCCTCCATGGTTTCAGCCTTGCCAAGCTGGCGGGGAGCTCCCGGGTTCCGGTCAGAATTGTACATGCCCAGTTCGTTGATACAGTGAGGGCCTACGTGCTTGCGGTGTTCAGCAAAAACTTCCGGGGTAATCCAGCCATCGAGGGGTTCGTTTTCAAAAGGATTGCCAAATTCTACCGGTGCCCGATAGGGCGTGTGGGGGTCCCAGAAATGGACGTGCAGGAACCAGTTGTCCTTTTCGCCGTTGCGTGCCAGCCAGTCAAGCGCTACGGGAAGCACTTTTTCGCCGGATTCACCGCCGCGGCCGCCCACATTGTAGCACTCGTTAAAGCCCGCGTTAAACCACCAGGAGGAATGACGCTCGGCAAAGGTGCTGATGGATGCGGTGTGCATTCCGGCATGGCGGAAAATTTGATGGAAGCAGTTGTCATCAATCAGATTGGTAAAGTCCCGGCTGGGACGGCAGGAGAATCGGTCGGCAGCTTTTCCGCCGTGGCCTACCGCACCGTTGCGGATGCCGAACATACCGCTAACCAGTGCTGCACGGGAAGGCAGGCAGGGGGCATCCGAGCAATAATAGTTATCAAAGCGTACCCCTTCGGCACAAACTTTATCCATATTCGGGGTGGTGTTCCGGCCATAGCCATAGCAGCCCATATGGTCGGGGCGAAGGGTATCAATGTCCAAAAAGAGGATTCTCATATGTATTCACTCCGTTCTCCGAAACTCGTTGCACTAGGCAGGGAGTTCTGGCAGATTTTTCTGCTTTTATTGTAGCCCTTTACAGGAATTTGGAAAACGGGTATACTGATATAAATTTAGCACAATTTTATCCTAACTGGGAGGCACTTATGGAATCTTTTTATTGTGAAACGGTTCCCTTGCCGGAAAGGGGGCTTCCGCTGCTGGTTTGCGAGCATCGGCATGATTCCGGCGGGCCTGGGTGCGAATTTCACTGGCACCAGGAGCTGGAGTTTTACTATGTGATTACCGGCGGGGTTCTGCTGGGGTGCGGCGGGGAACAGGAGTGGCTGTATCCGGGAGACGTGGGATTTGTTAACAGTTGGGTTCCCCATCGAGGCGTGGATTTTTTAAACGGAACCAAGCATTATATTATTCAGTTTCGTCCTGACTTGCTGCGAAACGAAATCCGGGTTTCGGACTCCCGGAGTTATGCTTCCCTGATTGTGGAGCAGTTGGGGAAAATCTCCCCGTTTTTTCATGGAGATGGAGAGCTTTCCCAACTGTTTGGGGATTTGGTAACAGAGTGGAACTCTCAAAAAGCGGGAATGGAATTGGTGGTCAAGGGAAAACTTTTAGAGATTATCGGAAAGCTGTTTCGCTGTCTGCCTCAAAGTGCCGGGGAGGAGGCGGGGAACGCTTTGCCCATGGGACAGGAAAGCTTACAGAGAACCCGGGAAATCCTGGAATATCTGTCCCGGTGGTATCATGATTCCTCTCAAACAGCCCTTCCGGTCATTGCCGCAGAATTTGGGTTGTCGGTGCCCTATCTGTGCCGGATTTTTCGCCGCTATACGGGAAGGACCGTAACCGGCTATCTTCATGAGCTTCGCTGCTGCCGGGCAGCGGCATTGATTGCCAGTGGCGTTCCCCTGACGAAAGCCGGGGAGATGGTGGGAATGGAGGACTATAACTATTTTTCCCGAATGTTTAAAAAGACCACCGGTCATGCCCCCAGCGACTACCGCCCAGGAAGTTCCGGTATAAAAGAAGAAAACAGCAGAGGTGCCGGAAAAGGAAAAAAATGAATGAAAATCCCCGCCTGCTGGTGGTTTTCTGGCGGGGAAGAGTATGCTATAATAGGAATATGTTTGCCTGTGCTGTAAAAAAGCACAATACCGGTACGATGCTTTGGGGGAAATACCGATGAATGTATGGTTGGAAATGATCACAGGACGGAATAAAAAGCGGTATCCAGCAGCGCAGGTGCTGCCATGGGCCGGTTTTGCCGTGCTGTTTCTGTTATTTTTCTGGAGGGCATTTCGAGGGTTTGACTGGTCGGATGAATCAGTAGCCTTTGCAGCGCCCTATCGCCTGCTGCTGGGAGACACGCCGCTGGTAGACAGTTGGGACAGCCACATGGGATGGTCCATTTTGGTGGCACCCTTTTTGGCAGTATACCGTCAGTGGAAGGGGAGTATGGACGGGATCCTTCTGGCAGGGCGGATTATATTCCTGTTTGTTCACATGGCGGTGGCCGGGGTGGTATACCGGCGGCTGCTGCAATTCTGCCGAAGCCATCTGGCAGCCATGCTGGCTGGCTGGCTGACAGCGGCCTTTGTGCCGGGGATGATTTTTAATTTTTCCTATTCCTCGACAGGGCTGCTGTTGATGGTGCTGTCCTGTACCACGCTGGTATGGCTTTATCGCCGGGACGCGGTACACACAGGGCGCAGTGCGCTTTTTGCCGGGCTTTTTGCCGGGGTAGGGGGGATTGTATATCCAACCTTCCTGCTGGCAGTGGTGCCGATGCTGCTGATGCTGCTGTTATACCGGCCCGGACCTTTAAAAAATGGACACCGGTCCCAAAAACCGTTCTGGTGTTTTCTGTCCGGTGTTATTGTCCCGCCGGCAGCATTGCTCTTGTATTTGGGGAATCGCTTGGGCTGGCGGGTTTTGTGGAATTATCTTCCCTGGCTGATAACCGACCGGCACAATCCTTTTTCCGGCTACGGGCGGGGCGTGTTCACATTTTTTGAAGGCTACTCTCAGGCAGATTTTCTATATCTGGCCGAGATTTCAATTTTACTGCTCATGCTTTTGGCTAAATGGGCGCCCTTTTCTTTTGATTTACCTTTTCGCATAGAAGATGTTTTCCACACAGCCGTCAAAATTGTCTTGCCGATATGTATTCTGGCAAACATTGTGTTGATTATTGTACAGCCGGACTGGGACATGCCTGCCAATGCCAAAATGAGCCAACTGTTGGCAAGCGCTGGTATCTGGCCGATTATCCTTTGTGTACTAAATCCCAGCAGGCGCTGTAAAATTCTGTTGCTGGGCATGTATCTGCCAGGGCAATTGATGGCTTTGGGGGCACACCTGAGTGACAGCCCCGATGCTTTTGGAGCTTCGTTTGCCATGCTGCCTTCTATGTTAGCCGCCGTCTTGATTGTATATGAAAATTATGGGCCATTGCTCCGGCAAGTGAACCGGGGTTCAATGGAAACCATGGTGGCGGTCATCCGCACCTGTATGGCTCTGGTCGCCTTTTTCCTGCTGGGCACCACTATTTTTATCCGCTCGGCCTTGTCTTATCGGGATCTGCCAGTTTCGGAGCTGCACACACAGCTGACGTCCGGTCCGGCGCAGGGACTGTATACTACCGAAATTGATGCCCAGGCCTATGAGAGCATGGTGGCGGAAATCCGCTCCTCTCAAAAGCCGGGAGAAAAAGTGCTGATTGTGGGCAACCTTCCCTTCGGCTATCTGTGTGGGGACTGTTCGATAGTGGCTCCAACCGTATCGGAAGTTACTTTGGATAGCAGCCTGCTCTATGACTATCTGGTGCAGGATTTAAACCGGCGTCCCGATTGGATTTATGCGCCTAAATCCATTTATGGATATGGGAATGAGCAGAATGGCTATACCCTGCGTGAATTCCAGTGGATTGCCAGTGGAACGCTACAGATGCAGGAATCATCCTATTCCTGTATTTATACAGCCATTGATAATGAGGCTCCCGAGGCCGATATCAATTCATTAGAAACTATAAAATAAATATATGCAAAAGCTTGGATGTGATATGGGAAAATCTGCAGCATATTTCTGAAAATGAGCCGAACATGCCTTGGACTGCAAAAAAGTTTTTTAAAAAGATTGTAAAAATGCCGTAAAAGTAATATGATAAGAATGTTCCTGCGTTTCAGAAAATCAGTGGGAATGATGCTTGCTATAAAAATAATAGCAGGTATACTATTCATAGTACGATAAAAACGGAAAGAAAAAAGAATGTGGGGAATGATACGACATGCAAATTTCAGAAGTCATGATGCTTCTGGGCGGCCTGGGCCTGTTCCTGTACGGCATGAAGCTGATGGGAGACGGCTTGGAAATGGCAGCTGGCAGCCGGCTGAAAAAAATCGTGGAAAAGCTGACCCGCAACAAGTATATGGGTGCGCTGGTAGGCTTGCTGGTAACGATGATTATTCAGAGCTCCTCTTCGACAACGGTAATGGTAGTAGGCTTTGTGAATGCCGGACTGATGACTTTGGCACAGGCAACCGGCGTGATTATGGGCGCCAACATTGGGACGACTGTAACGGGTCTGCTGATTGCCATTAAGCTCAACGACCTTGCGCCTATAGCTATCTTCATCGGCGTTGTGATGATCATGTTCATCAAAAAGACCACGTATAAGCATGTGGGTCAAATTATCGCCGGTTTTGGTATCCTGTTTATGGGCATGACCAACATGGGTGATGCGCTGGCGCCACTGAGCGAATCTGAGATGTTCAAAACAATGATGTCCACCTTCTCTAATCCGCTGGTGGGTGTGCTCATTGGTCTGGTGTTTACGGCGATTATTCAAAGTTCTTCCGCTTCGGTGGGCGTGCTGATGGCGCTGGCAGGCCAGGGCGTTGTGCCCATCGAGTCGGCTGTGTTCGTCATTTTTGGCCAGAATATCGGTACCTGCGTAACCGCAGTGCTCTCTTGTATCGGCACCAACCGTACCGCTAAGCGTACTGCAACGGTACACCTGCTGTTCAATATTATCGGCGCTACGCTGTTTATCTGCATCAGCCTGTTTACCCCCTTTGTCAGCTGGGTAAAAATGGCGGCTCCCGATAACATTCTCATGCAAATTTCCATTGTGCACATTACCTTTAACGTGGTGACAACGGCGATTTTGCTGCCGTTGAGCGACTATCTGGTCAAGCTTGCCTGCCTGGTGATTCCCGGAGAGGACGAGACCAAAGAAGCCAAGTCCCTCAAATTCCTGGATTCCCGGATTCTGAAGGCTCCGCCCATTGCCGTGGCACAGGTGCTGAAAGAAGTGGCCCGTATGGGTGATTTGGCTCGGAAAAACTACCTGATGTCCATGGAAATGCTATTCAGCGGGGACACGCAGAAAATGGAAGAGCTGGAAGACAACGAGGGCGTCCTAAACTTTTTAAACACGAATATTACGGAATATCTGGTAAAAATCAACGCGCTGGAGCTGGAGGACGATGACCGGCAGCTGGTAGGTTCCCTGTTCCATGTGGTAAACGATTTTGAGCGGATTGGGGACCACAGCGAAAATATTGCCGAGCAGGCCATCCAGCTGCAGGAAACCAAGACCACCTTTAGTGATCAGGCCATTCAGGAATTGCATTTGATGCAGGATAAAGTCATCAGTGTCCTGGATGATTCCTGCCGTCTGTTCCAGGAGCGGCGGCTGGACTTTGATTTGGCCTTTACCATCAATACGACGGAAGACAGTATTGACAAGATGGCCAAGGAATACAAAGAGAACCATGTATCCCGTTTGAACCAGAACCTGTGTACTGCCCAGGGCGGCGCAATTTATAATGATTTGATTACCAATCTGGAAAGAATTGCAGACCACTCTACCAACATTGCATTTGCATTGTGGCAGAAGAACGAAACCGTTCCGCTGACAGCAGGGGCATCGGTACAGGGATAATCAAAAGAAAACAGATATTACACACAAAAAGGCTGGCCCCGAAAAGGGTCAGCCTTTTTTGCTGTATGGTTTTCGATTGGAACAGGAAAAAAGCCTACTGCTGCCTGAAAGCAGCGAGTAGGCCTTTTTTGTTGACTGTCCCCTTGCGGGGGTGAGTTGCATCGTCTTTGTACTGGTATTTTTCTGGATTCCGGTATGGTTACCGTCCCCTTGCGGGGGTGAGTTGCATCTCTGAAGAGCTCAA
>JAHZDE010000003.1:0-282344 GCA_019422525.1 Clostridiales bacterium | reverse complement strand
ATCATACCTTCTGGAAACACCAGTTACCGTCCCCTTGCGGGGGTGAGTTGCATCTCTGAAGAGCTCAAATCATACCTTCTGGAAACACCAGTTACCGTCCCCTTGCGGGGGTGAGTTGCATCTGCAAAAACTGCCAAAAAACCGAACGTGTGACGCAGCTCTTTGGGTTTAGTATACAGTTTTTGTGGAGGAAAAGCAAGAGTTTTTTGAAAAAACAGGGAAAAAAGCCCCGGAAAGCCCTATTTTCCTGCGCCTACCCCTCTTAAAATGCCCATAAAAACCATGCCGGAAACAGGAGGTAGGCGCAGCAGGGCGAGCCTTCCGGATAAAAAACAACCCAAAAACCCGCCTGCATTACCAGATGGGCTTCTGGGTTAGGAATTTCGTGCTCAGTATACCAGCTTTTGGGGCAGCATTTTAGGGGCTACTGATAGGTTTTGATGATATTCTCCGCAATTTCCCGGCGAGTCACACAGCGGTCCATAGCCTGTTTTTCAATATACCGGTGGGCGTCTGCCTCCGTCATTTTCAGCCGGTCAATTAGGACCCATTTCGCCCGGTTTACCAGGCGGATTTCCTGCATTTTTTCCTCCATGGACACGCTCTTTTTTTCCAGCCTACGAAGCCTTTCCCGGGTAGCGCACATCCACCGCAGGGCATAGGAAACTGTTTGGACAGAAATTGGGCGCGACAGGGTAAAAATCCCATATTCCGAGGCCTTAGAAGTAATATCCGCATACATTTCGCTTTTGACAAAGAGAAGAGCCACGGCGTTTTTTTCGTCACACAGGCCGGCAGCCAGCTTGATACCAAAATCGTCGGGAAGGGGCGCGTCGATAATCAGAAAATCATACGGCCTCTCGAGAAAAGCCCGTTGGGCCGCCGCCGCGCTGGACACGGAATGGACGGGGTAATAATCAGTTTCGGGAAGAAGGGGAGAGAGAGAGCGGCTAAACCGCTGCTCGGAAGACACTACCAGAACACTGTAGACCCGTTCTTGAAAGACCATGGCGCCGCCTCCTTTCCTGCCGGATGATTCGTAGTTTCAGTGGGTGATTCGGACATGAGGGTGCATCAAATTCCGCAATAAGCATCAATCAGAGATGAGGGGAGATGGGATGCGATAAAGGGGCTGGCAGCCGCAGCAGCCGCAGCTTCCTTGCGGGTCCGGGGAAGGGACTGATACCGGGAAAGAGTTGCGGCATCGGCAGTAAACAGGTTGATGTCCGCTGCCGGAGGAAGCTCCAGACCATTCTGGATTCCATGAAGCCCAGCATAAATCAGCAGAGAAAACGCAATATAGGGATTGGCCGAAGGGTCAGAGGAACGAAGTTCAGCCCGACGGTATTCCTCCGCAGCGGCAGGAATCCGAATCAGCTGGGAGCGGTTTTCGCTGGACCAAGTGATATAACGGGGCGCTTTGTTATTGCCCAACCGGTGATAGGACAAGTCGGTGGGGTTTAAGAACACCGTCATATCGGTGATTTTATCCAGTACTCCAGCAATCATAGCAGGCAATGGGTCATTTCGGTTTCCAGACAAACTACGGACAGACATATTGATATGCAGGCCGCTGCCCGGCTGGTCGGGAAGGGGCTTTGGAGAAAAATCAGCACACAGACCATTTCGAGCGGCAATGGCTTTTACCACCGAACTGAAAGTGATGGCGTTATCCGCTGCCGAGAGGGGGTCGGAATAGCGGAAATCAATTTCATTTTGCCCCGGTCCTTCCTCGTGATGAGAGCCTTCGGGGAAAATTCCCATCTGCTCCAGCGTCAGGCAGATTTCCCGGCGCACATTTTCTCCCCGGTCTTCGGGGGCAATATCCATATATCCGGCGTGGTCATAGGGTTCCCGGGTAGGGTCGCCGTTTTCATCCAGCTTGAACAGGTAGAACTCCATTTCCGAACCGAATGCAAAGGAATACCCGGCCTTTTCCGCATCTGCGGCAGCCATTTGCAACAGGCGCCGGGCATCGTTTTCAAAGGGGCGTCCATCTGGATATGTGATGGAACAGAACATGCGCACCACTCGCCCATGCTCCGGCCGCCAAGGTAATACGGCAATGGTGGAGGGGTCGGGATGCAGAAACAAATCTGAGTGGACTTCGCCTCCGAACCCAGCAATGGCGGAAGCGTCAATAGCGATTCCACAGCCAAAGGCGCGCTTTAGCTCGCTGGGCATAACGGAAATATTCTTTTGGATGCCATAAATATCACAGAAGGCAAGACGGATGAATTTCACGTCCTCCTCTCTGATAAATTGCATGACCTCTTGGGCGGAATACTTCATAGGCTTACCTGCTTTCTATCTGTCAGTTGGCAGCATACATTTGGTGATAGGGATTTTTGCTGTCAGGGGTCACTACTGTAAAAGGAGAGTCCATCACCTTTTGAAAATCGGCGCCAAACAAGGAGCAGTATTCGGCAACGATAGGGGAAATTTCAGCAAGATCCTTTTCATCAGCTGGTGCAGCCGTTACCTGGCTGGGAAAACGGATGTCATGGCAATCGCCGCGCAGATAGACTTTGCCGCCATGCATACCGGTGCAAGGGAAGTTACCTACCACCCGTTTTCCGTTTGCATGCAGTCCCAGCACCACAATGGTGCCGCCTGCCTGATATTCTCCCAAAAAGCTGCCGGTACAGCCGCCGATCACCATAAGCGGGCGTTTTTCCTGATAGGCCTTCATGTGAATTCCGGCCCGGTATCCGGCGTTGTCCCGGACAAAAATTTTTCCGCCACGCATAGCATATCCGGCAGCGTCTCCGATATTGCCGTGTACGACAATTTTTCCTTCGTTCATGGTATCACCCACAGCGTCCTGTGCATTGCCGTTTACGGTGATTTCTGCACCATTGAGATAAGCGCCCAGAGCATTTCCGGGCACACCATCAATGGAAATGGTGCGGTTGGACATACCAGCAGCCAAAAAACGCTGACCGCAGCAACCCACCACTTCAAAATTTTCTCCTTCTCCCTGACGAAGAAGCTCGTTCAGGGGGCGGTAATCAAGATTAGCAGCATTGATTCTCATATTATACCACACCTCCCAGTTTTTTTCTGCGGTTTTCTGCAGAAAAAGCACACAAACTGGCAGTTTTTTGCAGCAGTTCAAAGTTTACCGTATCCAGCGGGATTTGTTCCCGAATCATAGCGGTATAAATGCCTGCCCGGTCTGTGGCGTTAATGAGCATAAAGCCTGTTAAGAACCCATCCTTGGTAAAAAGACGTTTAATCCCGCCGGGAATGTGTTCTTCGTATACTTCGCCGCCTTCTTCCTTGGGGAAGCAGCAACCGGCGGTCATCAGGTGCAGGCCGAAAAATCCAATGGAGTTCATGGCAATAGCCTTATCGAATACCGACTCGCCGCCGGCCATGTTGATACCAGCACACTGGCCCTGCATATAGGCATTGGGCAGAAGGGCCAATACCCGTTTCTGTCCGGAAAGCAGCTCGTCGCCTTGGGTACAGTCTCCGGCTGCATATACATGGGGAAGAGTGGTTTCCATTTTCTTGTTTACCAGGATTCCCCGCTCGGTTTCGCCACCAGCATCTTTTACCAGAGAGGTGTTGGCGCGAACACCTATCGCCAGTACCAGCACGTCAAATTCCACCGTACGGCCGCTCTTCATCAAAGCGGTCTGCCCGTCAAAGCGCGCCACACTGTCCCCGAGCATCAGGTGAATCCCGTGGGCTTCCAGCGTTTCGGCAACAATTCCGGCACAGGTTTCATCCAGAATACTGGAGAGCACATGACCTGCCAGGTCGCACACGGTAATTTCTCCGACTCTTTCGGCCAGTCCTTCGGCACATTTCAGACCAATCAGTCCGGCACCGATAATCAGAACCCGGGAGGAGGGAGTCACAGCCTTTTCCAGTGCCAGCGTATCGTCCAGCGTCATAAAGGGATACTGGTTTCTCACTGTGTCCAGCCCTTCAAAAGGAGGGACAAAGGGAGAAGAACCGGTAGCCACACAAAGTTCGTCATAGGGAAGGGAAGTACCATCGTCCAGAAGCACTTGCTGGTTTTCCTTATCCAGTTTTACGGCTGTTTTTCCATACAGGACGGTGCAGCCGTTTTTCTCATAAAAATCATCGGGACGGTATTTCATCCGCTCCAAATCGGTCTTGCCTTCCAGATAGTAGGAAATTAGCGGGCGGCCATATACGGCATAGGGCTCCTTGGAAACCACTGTAATGGCAGACTCCTTGTCTTCCCGGCGGATTCCTTCAATACATCCCACAGCGGCCACACCGTTGCCAAGAATCACATACTGTTTCATTCCCCTCACCTCTCTTCATATACAATAGCCTGGTTGGGACATCCCTTTACGCAGGCAGGCTCGCCGCAGGAATTTTGCAGGCAAAGCTCGCATTTCTGCATCACACCGTCGCCATTGGGAGACAGCGCGCCATAGGGACATACCAGCACACAGGTCAAGCATCCAACACACTTGCTCTGGTCAATGGAAATTACGCCGTCCTGAATCGAAAGTGCGCCGGAAATACAGCTTTTTACACAGATAGGGTCTGTGCAGTGGCGGCAAGAAACGGCAAAATTGATTTTCTCATCGCCATCTACCCGGATTCTGGGGTAGATGGGCTTTCCTTTCAGCGCCTTCACCATATCGGTTTCCCCGGAATTAGCAAAAGCGCAGTTATATTCGCATAAATGGCAGCCAAGGCACCATTGTTCATTTACATATACTCGCTTCATGGTTTCCCCTTCCTTATTCACCGGCGTGTGAAATTCCCAGAATTTCCAGCTCTTTATCCGTCAAATTAACGCCCCGCAGCATCAGGCGGTTGCCCTTCAGGGCTTCGATGGAGTTGATACCCATACCGCCCATGATTTCCATGATTTCATGTTTCCAGGCGGTCATGAGGTTGATGAGACGCTGACTGCCAATATCGGGATTCAGCCGCTTGACCAATTCGGGGCGCTGGGTCGCAATGCCCCAGTTGCACTTGCCAGTCTGGCAGGTACGGCACAAATGGCAGCCCAGTGCCAGCAGTGCGGCGGTGGCTACATAACAGGCGTCTGCACCAAGGGCGACGGCCTTCACCACATCTGCAGCGCTGCGGATACTGCCGCCTACCACCAGGGAAACCCGGTTGCGGATTCCTTCTTCCCGCAGACGGGTGTCTACAGCAGCCAAAGCCAACTCGATGGGAATACCTACGTTATCACGGATACGGGTAGGGGCAGCACCGGTGCCGCCGCGGAAGCCGTCAATGGCAATGATGTCGGCGCCACTGCGGGCAATACCGCTGGCAATAGCGGCAATGTTGTGAACGGCAGCCACCTTGACGATAACCGGCTTTTTATATTCGGTAGCTTCTTTCAAAGAGAAAACCAGCTGACGCAAGTCCTCAATGGAATAAATGTCGTGATGGGGGGCAGGGGAAATAGCGTCAGAGCCTTCGGGAATCATTCTGGTACGGGAAACATCCCCGACAATTTTTGCACCGGGCAAATGGCCGCCGATGCCGGGCTTAGCGCCCTGGCCCATTTTGATTTCGATGGCAGCGCCGGCTTCCAGATAATCCTTATACACGCCGAAACGGCCGGAAGCTACCTGTACAATGGTGTTGGGGCCATAGACATAAAAGTCCTCATGGAGGCCGCCCTCACCGGTATTATAATAGATACCCAGCTCAGTAGCAGCCCGTGCCAGGCTTTCGTGTGCATTATAGCTGATGGAGCCGTAGCTCATAGCCGAGAACATTACGGGCATAGACAGCTCCAGCTGAGGGGTAAGATTGCAAACCAGATTTCCGTTTTCGTCCCGCTGTACCTTTTCGGGCTTCTGTCCCAGGAACACCCGGGTTTCCATAGGCTCACGTAAAGGGTCAATAGGAGGGTTGGTCACCTGAGAAGCGTTAATCAGAATCTTGTCCCAGTAAACAGGCAGTGGACGGGGGTTACCCATGGAAGAAAGCAGCACGCCGCCGCTTTGAGCCTGCTTATAAATTTCGCGGATGGTGTCGTTCTGCCAGTTGGCATTTTCCCGCAGCACACAGTCGCTTTTGACGATTTTCAGGGCACGGGTGGGGCACAGGGACACACACCGCTGGCAATTGACACATTTACTTTCATCGCTGAGCATCACATTGCGGTCCGCGTCATAGCGGTGTACTTCATTGGCGCACTGCCGCTCACAAACACGGCACTGGATGCAGCGGTTTTCGTTTCGAATCACTTCAAATTCGGGATAAAACAGTTCCATCAGAAACACCCCTCTTTCACTCTAACGATGACCGGTTCGCCGCCTGCCGGTGCATAGATATTTTCGGCATCCGGCTCCATTACGCGGATGGCACATTCTTCGCTGGCGATAAACACCCGGTCATCCTTTTCGCCCACAACCATGGAGCGCAGTTTCAGCCGGTCATTCAGAGCCATCAGGCCGCCGTTAAAACCAAATACAATAGAAAACGGACCGGTAATCAGCAGGCTGGAAAAGGCTGCCCGCAGATAAGCGAGTTTTTTCTGCTGGGCTTCGTCTTTCTGGGCAATGGTGCTCCAGAACGGCGCAGCGATAACGGAAGCGGCTTCCTCCAGGGTAAGCCCCTGCCGGCGCAGCAGATAGTCCATAATATACGTAATAACCTCTGTATCCGTTTGAAGGGTACATTGATAGCCAAACATTTCAATAAACCGCCGGTTGGCGTCATAAGAAGAAATCTCTCCGTTGTGGACAATCGAATAGTCCAGCAGCGTGAAGGGATGGGCGCCGCCCCACCAGCCGGGCGTGTTGGTAGGATACCGGCCGTGTGCCGTCCAGGAATATCCTTTATATTCTTCCAGTTTGTAAAACTCTCCCACGTCTTCGGGAAAGCCTACCGCTTTAAAAGCGCCCATATTTTTTCCGCTGGAAAATACATAGGAGCCGGGCATATCCGTATTGATTTTCATAACGGTCCGGGCTACAAACTCTTTCTCGTCCAGCTGAAGAGAAGCCAGAACAGATTGCAGCGGGGCCACAAAATACCGCCAAATAATAGGCTCGTCAGTAATGGCCGGCAATTTCCGAGTCGGAATAATTTCGGACTGTACAATCTCAAACCGTTCCTTTAAAAACTGTTCGCAGTTTTTTCGGGATGCCCGGTCATTAAAAAACAGATGAAGAGCATAAAACTCTTTATATTCTGGATAAATGCCGTATCCGGCAAAACCGCCGCCCAAACCATTGGAGCGATCATGCATGGGTTTCATGCCATTGATAATCATGTCGCCGGCCATACGTTTTCCTTCTTTGGAAATCACGGCGGCGATGGCGCAGCCGGAAGGGATGCGCACCTGACCTTCTACTTTCATGGTTCCCCGTCCTTTCAGGAAAATAAAAAAGAGCAAAGACACCATCCCACAGAAGAGGGCACTTCTGCCTGGAATGAACGTCTTTGCTCATCGATTATGTATTGTAGCATGGGGACGGGTCTTTGTCAATGACCGATTTGTTTTGTAAGAATTTTTTTCCAAAGGGAGTTGACAAATGGGGAACGGGCATGTTATAATGCTCAGCGTTGAAGGCAAAGATGTCTTAGAGGTTAAGTCCTCGTCAGACATCTTTGCCTCTTTTTTTATTTCATTTTTTCAGTAAAGGGGAATCCTGTTATGGAAACTGTACCTGAGTTTTTTGGCAGTATGGTATTCGACGACCGCGTGATGAAAGCCAATCTTTCCGCTGATGTATACCAGTCTTTGCGGAAAACCATTGACGAAGGGGCGCAGTTGGATTTGTCAGTCGCAAATGCTGTTGCCACCGCCATGAAGGATTGGGCCATTGCACATGGCGCCACCCACTTCACCCACTGGTTCCAGCCTCTGACA
Source organism: Clostridiales bacterium (assembly GCA_019422525.1). Taxonomy (GTDB): domain Bacteria; phylum Bacillota; class Clostridia; order Oscillospirales; family Acutalibacteraceae; genus Heritagella_A. Next base: position 274,507 of record JAHZDE010000003.1, on the reverse strand, counting down.
GGCATTACCGCAGAAAAGCATGACAGCTTTATCACGCCTTCTCCGGACGGCCGTGTGATTATGGAATTTTCTGGCAAAGAGTTGATTAAAGGCGAACCCGATGCCTCTTCTTTCCCGTCCGGCGGCCTGCGGGCAACTTTTGAAGCCCGTGGATATACGGCTTGGGACCCCACCTCCTATGCCTTTATTAAAGGAAAGACCTTGTGCATCCCCACCGCGTTCTGTTCCTATGGCGGCGAAGCATTGGACAAAAAGACTCCACTGCTGCGTTCCATGGAAGCTTTGAATCGTCAGGCACTGCGGATTTTGCGGCTGTTTGGCAACAATGAGGTCAAATACGTCCGCACTTCGGTAGGCCCCGAGCAGGAGTACTTCCTGGTAGACCGTGAGATGTACAACAAGCGTCCTGACCTGATTTATACGGGTCGTACCCTGTTCGGTGCAAAGGCTCCCAAAGGCCAGGAGATGGATGACCATTATTTCGGTGTCATTAAGCCTCGCGTAGCCGCATATATGGAAGACCTGAACAACGAGCTGTGGAAGCTGGGAATTCTGGCCAAAACCGAGCACAATGAGGTGGCACCTGCACAGCATGAGTTGGCTCCCATCTACCAGACCACCAACATTGCAACCGACCACAACCAGTTGACCATGGAGATTATGCAGAAAGTGGCAGCCCGTCATGGTCTGGTATGTCTGCTCCATGAAAAGCCGTTTGCAGGCGTAAACGGAAGCGGCAAGCACAACAACTGGTCTCTCGCTACCGATACTGGCGTAAATCTGCTGACACCCGGTGAGACCCCCCACGAAAACGCTCAGTTCCTTTTGTTCCTGTGTGCCGTTATCAAAGCTGTGGATGATTATCAGGATTTGCTCCGCCTGTCTGTTGCAACTGCTGGCAACGACCATCGTCTGGGCGCCAACGAAGCACCGCCTGCTGTGGTTTCCATGTTCTTGGGCGACGAGCTGACCGCTATTCTGGATTCTATTGAAAAGGGCGTACCTTATAGTGCAGCCGAAAAGACTCAGATGCTTCTGGGTGTGGATGTATTGCCCAAGTTCCAGCGTGATACCACCGACCGTAACCGTACTTCTCCCTTTGCCTTTACCGGCAACAAGTTTGAGTTCCGTATGCTGGGCTCTTCCAACAGCATTGCCTGTGCCAACATGATGCTGAACAGCGCTGTGGCAGAATCTTTGAAACAGTATGCTGACCGCTTGGAGGGCGTGGAAGATTTCAACGCTGCCCTGCATAAGATGATTCAGAAGACCATCCATGATCATAAGCGCATTATTTTCAACGGTAACGGCTATGACGATGCTTGGATTCGCGAAGCTACTGAAGAGCGCGGTCTGTTGAACTATCGCACGACTCCGGACTGCATGCCTCACCTGCTGGATGAAAAGAATGTGAAGATGCTCACGTCTCAGGGTGTATTCCTGGAAGCAGAGCTCCATTCCCGCTGCGAGATTATGCTGGATAACTACTGCAAGACCGTTGTCATTGAAGCTAACACCATGGTAGATATGGCCAAGAAGCAGATCCTGCCGGCTGTGGAAGCTTATGCAGGAGATCTGGCTGCCGCTGCCGCTTCCAAGAAGGCACTGGACAAAGAGCTGCCCTGCACCTACGAAACCAACCTGGTTCGCAAGCTCTCCATGCTGGCTGATCAGATTAGCCAGAAGACCGAAGAGCTGGAAGAGACTTTGATGACGCTGAGCAATTATTCCGATGTGACAGAAGAGTCTTACGCAATCCGCGACAAGGTGCTGCCCAAGATGAGCGAACTGCGTGCAGTGGCCGATGAGGCTGAAACCGTTACGGCTGCAAAATACTGGCCGTATCCCACCTATGGTGATTTGCTGTTCGGCGTTCGGTAAGCCGTTTTGAATAGATAATTTTCTCAGATAGTGAGAATCGAGAAGGAAGAATTGATAAAGAAAAGAGGTTTTCCATATGACATTGAGTGCTGTCAACACCATTTGGGTGCTGCTGGGTGCGGCATTGGTATTCTTTATGCAAGCCGGATTCTCCATGTGTGAAGCTGGTTTTACCAGGGCAAAAAACACTGGTAATATCCTCATGAAGAACTTGATGGACTTTTGCATTGGTACTCCCTGTTTCTGGCTGTTTGGCTTTGGCGTTATGTTCGGAACCGGCACGGCTCTGTTTGGCTGGATTGACCCCATGATTATGGGTGATTACAGTAATGTTTTGCCGGCAGGTGTACCGCTTTGGGCTTATGCCATCTTCCAGACGGTTTTCTGTGCCACTTCTGCCACCATTGTTTCTGGCTCCATGGCAGAGAGAACGAAGTTTAGCGCATACTGCATTTACAGTGCGGCCATTTCCCTCATCATTTATCCCATTTCGGGTCACTGGATTTGGGGCGGCGGCTGGCTGAGTCAGTTGGGCTTCCACGACTTTGCCGGTTCCACGGCTGTTCACATGGTCGGCGGTGTTTGTGCCCTCATTGGTGTTATGTTCCTTGGGCCCCGTATCGGTAAGTATGACAAGAACGGCAAGCCCCGTGCAATTCTGGGTCACAACCTGACTTTTGCAGCTCTGGGTGTGTTCATCCTGTGGTTCTGCTGGTTCGGTTTCAACGGAGCTTCTACCGTTGCTATGGATTCCGATGCTGCTGTGGAAAGTGCTGGCCGTATCTTCTTTAACACTAACCTTGCTGCTGCAGTTGCCTGCTGCACCACATTGATTTTCACTTGGCTGCGCTATGGCAAGCCCGATGTTTCCATGACCTACAACGCCGCTCTGGCTGGTCTGGTTGGCATCACCGCTGGCTGCGATGCAGTTTCCCCGCTGGGCGCTGCCATCATGGGTATTGTATTTGGTATTGTGATTGTACTGGCAGTTGAGTTCTTCGACAAGGTTGTCAAGCTGGATGACCCGGTAGGCGCCATTTCTGTTCACGGCGTGTGCGGTGCCTTGGGTACCATCCTCACCGGCTTGTTTGCAGACGGTGTTACCACTGAAAGAGGTTTGTTCTATGGCGGCGGGTTCCACTTCCTCGGAATCCAGGCTCTGGGCGTTGTTTCGGTTGCCGCTTATGTAGCCGTTATCATTTCCATTGTTTTCTTCATCATCAAGCACACCATTGGCCTGCGTGTTTCCGCACAGGAAGAAATCGAAGGTCTGGATGTTTCCGAGCATGGTCTGCTCACCGCTTATGCCGGCTTTGCCATGATGCCTGACATTATCGGCGAAGAGGACGAAGCAGCTCCTGTAGCTGTTACCGGCGACACGCCTCCTGCCGAGGCCGTTCCGGTCAAGCGTGTTCCCACTTTTGCTGAAGAAGGCCAGCCCAAGCTCACCAAGGTGGAGATTATCTGTAAGGAATCCCGTTTGGAAATTTTGAAGGAAGCTATGACCAAGTTGGGTATCAGCGGTATGACCGTTTCCCACGTACTGGGCTGTGGCGTACAGAAGGGCAAGCCGGAATATTACCGTGGCGTACAGGTGGAAGCTACCCTGCTGCCTAAGGTACAGGTCGACATTGTTGTCAGCAAGGTTCCGGTTCGCGATGTGATTGAGACCGCCAAGAAGGTGTTGTATACCGGCCATATCGGAGACGGCAAGATCTTTGTCTATGATGTAGAGAACGTGGTCAAGGTTCGTACCGGCGAAGAAGGATACGACGCTCTGCAGGATGTAGAGTAAAATAAAAAATTTACCCCCCCTAACCTAATCCCCCTCATATTTATTATTGATGCATGTGGCAGCGGGTTGATCGTTTACTATAAACCTGCTGCCACGTAATCATAGATTTTTTCTGTTTTGTTCCTGAATGACCTTTCCTAAAGACCTTTCCTTATTAACACACAAACCATGCCTCAGGAACAAAACAGAAAATTCTTATACTTATATTTACTTTCATATACAATTATTGGATAATAGAAAAGGCGTTTGAGAAAAGAGGAGTACGGCAGAAACTTTGTCCCCAGAGAGTGCGGAATGCTGGGAACCGCACGGCAAAGCCTTCCGGAAAAACACTTTTCGAGCCGCAAGCTGAACAGGCTTCTCAGTAGGCGAGCCGTAGCCGGCGTTAACGGGATAACGAGAACCAATATAGGTGGCACCGCGAGAGCAGCACTTGCCCTATAGGATGCTGTATTTCTGAATGACAAGGAGGAAATATCATGTGTTCTATTATGGGATACTGTGGCAGCGGCGCCGCTTTTGGGCGTTTAGAGGAAGCTTTTTACCGTTCTAAGGAGCGGGGTCCGGATGATACTCATGTGGTAAATACTGGCAAAGGCTGGCTGGGATTTCACCGTTTGGCTATTATGGGCCTAACCCCGGAAGGAATGCAGCCCTTTGCACTGGGGAATAGCTATGTCGTATGCAACGGGGAAATCTATGGCTTTGAAAAATTGAAAGAATCCCTTGCGGACAAATACACCTTTGTCAGCGGCTCTGACTGTGAGGTGCTGCTGCCCATGTATCGGGAGTACGGCGTTGACATGTTCAAAATGTTGGATGCAGAATTTGCCTGCATTCTTTATGACGGCGATACCGGCGAATATATTGCAGCCCGTGACCCCATTGGGATTCGTCCGCTTTTTTACGGTTATGATGAATCCGGTGCCATTGTATTTGCCAGCGAAGCGCGCAACCTGATGGGACTGGTGCCTAAAGTGTGCCCATTCCCGCCTGGACATTATTATAAAGATGGCAAGTTTGTCTGTTATGCCGACATGACCCATGTGGAAACGCCTGTAGAGGACAGCCTTGAGGACATTTTCCGCAATATTCGGGAAAAGCTGGTAGCCGGGGTGGAAAAGCGCCTGGTGTCTGATGCCAAGGTTGGCTTCCTGCTCAGTGGAGGTCTGGATTCCTCGCTGGTGTGCGCTATTGCTGCCCGTCAAAGTAAAAAGCCTATCCGCACCTTTTCCATTGGCATGGAAGGGGATGCTATTGACCTGAAATATGCCCGTCAGGCCGCAGATTATCTGGGAAGCGAGCATACCGAAGTGATTATTACCCGAGAGGACGTGTTGAAAGCACTGCCCCATGTGGTAGAAATTCTCGGCACCTATGACATTACCACTATCCGCGCCAGTATCGGCATGTATCTGGTGTGTAAGGCCATTCACGAAAATACCGATGTCCGCGTGCTGCTCACCGGCGAAATTTCCGATGAGCTGTTTGGATATAAATATACCGACTTTGCCCCCAGCGCCGAAGCTTTCCAGAAGGAATCGGAAAAGCGCGTCCGGGAGCTTCATTGCTATGATGTTCTGCGGGCCGACCGCTGCATTTCTGACAATTCTTTGGAAGCCCGTGTGCCCTTTGGCGATTTGGATTTTGTTCGGTATGTGATGGCCATTGACCCTGAGAAAAAACTCAACCGCTATGGCAAGGGAAAATACCTGCTGCGCCGTGCCTTTGAAGAGGGGAATTATCTGCCCCACGACCTTTTGTACCGGGAAAAGGCCGCCTTTTCGGATGCAGTAGGCCACTCTATGGTGGATGACTTGAAAGCTTATGCTGAATCCCGGTATACCGATGCAGAATTTGAAGAAAGACGGAAACACTACACGTATGCACAGCCTTTTACCAAAGAATCCCTTTTGTACCGGGAATTGTTTGAAAAGTACTATCCCGGCCAGGCAGAAATGATTCCGGGATTCTGGATGCCCAACCGGGAATGGGAAGGCTGCGACGTGGATGACCCTTCTGCCCGGGTACTCTCCAACTATGGGGACAGCGGGAAATAAGAAGGCGGATGTTTCTGCCAACACAGATAGGAGAATCATGATGACAAAGTATGTTTTTGTAACCGGCGGCGTGGTGTCCGGCCTGGGAAAGGGAATCACCGCAGCATCTCTTGGAAGACTTCTCAAAGCCCGGGGACTTAAGGTGGCGGCACAAAAGCTTGATCCCTATATCAATGTAGACCCGGGAACCATGAGCCCCTTTCAGCATGGAGAGGTTTATGTAACCGAGGACGGCGCAGAAACCGATTTGGACTTGGGTCATTATGAGCGATTTATTGACGAAGATTTAAACAGGTATTCCAATTTGACCACAGGTAAGGTATACTGGAATGTGTTGAACAAAGAGCGCCGGGGAGAATATCTGGGTTCTACCGTACAGGTGATTCCTCATATTACCAACGAGATCAAAGACTTTGTTTATAATGTGGCCAGGAAAACCGATGCCGACGTGGTGATTACCGAAATTGGCGGCACCATCGGCGACATTGAGTCCCAGCCGTTCCTCGAAGCGGTACGCCAGGTTTCGCTGGAGGTCGGACGGGAAAACAGCCTGTTTATCCATGTTACGCTGGTTCCCTATCTGCGCGGTTCCGGCGAGCACAAGTCCAAGCCCACTCAGCACTCCGTAAAGGAATTGCAGGGAATGGGTATCAATCCCAATATTATTGTGCTGCGCTGTGACGAACCCCTTGAGGAAGATATTTTCCGAAAGATTGCCATGTTCTGCAATGTGAAGCCCGATTGCGTCATTGAAAACCGTACACTTCCCAACCTGTATGAAGCCCCTCTCATGCTGGAAGAAGCAAACTTTTCTTCCGTTGTGTGCCGAGAACTGCATATTCAGGCGCCCCACCCCGACTTGACCGCCTGGAAACAGCTGGTGGATCGGATTCGCAACCGCCAGCATTCGGTGGAAATTGGTTTGGTGGGAAAATATGTGCAGCTGCATGACGCATATCTTTCTGTGGCGGAAGCATTGCAGCACGCCGGCTATTCCTTGAGCGCCCGTGTCAACATTCACTGGATTGATTCCGAAACCCTGACGGAAGAGAGCTGCCAGGAAGCTCTTTCCGGTTTGGATGGCATGATTATTCCCGGCGGGTTTGGTAGCCGCGGCATTGCCGGAATGATTCTGGCAGCAAAATATGCCCGTGAAAATCATTTGCCCTATTTGGGGATTTGTTTGGGAATGCAGATTGCCGTGATTGAATATGCACGTCATATGGCTGGAATTCCCGATGCTGATTCCGGTGAGTTTAACGAACTGTGCCGCCATAAAGTAATTGACTTTATGCCGGGACAGAGTGAAGAAATCGACAAAGGCGGCACTCTGCGGCTGGGCAGTTATCCCTGTGCTGTAAAGCCCGGCACCACGCTGGAGCGTTGCTATGAAAGCCAGATGATTCACGAGCGTCACCGCCACCGCTATGAAGTCAACAACCACTTCCGCACCCAACTGGAAGAAGCAGGCCTTACCCTCAGTGGTCTTTCTCCCGACGGTCGTTTGGTGGAAGCTGCCGAGTTGACACAAGAGCCTTTCTTTGTGGGTGTTCAGTTCCATCCGGAATTTAAGAGCCGCCCGGATAAACCCCATCCGCTGTTTTTGGGACTGGTAAAAGCAGCTATGGAGAAGGAGGGCAGCCGGGTATGAGTATTCATGAAGAATGTGGTGTGTTCGGTGTGTTTTGTCCCAAGCCCGAAAATACCGCCAATATGGCTTATTACGGGTTGTATGCCCTGCAGCATCGGGGACAGGAGAGCTGTGGAATCGTGGTAAACGATGACGGACTCTTCTTCTCTCACAAGGATTTGGGATTGGTGGGAGATGTGTTCACCCCCGAGGTAATGGCCCGGTTCCCGAAAGGAAACATGGCCGTGGGACATGTTCGATATGGGACAACCGGCGGGAATAATCGCTCGAATTGTCAGCCCATTGAAATCAATCACCAAAAAGGGAAAATGGCCCTTGCCCATAACGGCAATCTGAGCAACGCCTGGCAGCTGCGCAGTGAGCTGGAACTGAGCGGTGCTATTTTTCATACAACCAGCGATACGGAAATTATCGCCTATATCGTCACCCGGGAACGCCTTCGTACTCCGTCCATTGAAAAAGCCCTCAGCCGGGCCATGGATTCTCTGGAAGGAGCCTATTCCCTGGTGCTCATGTCGTCGGCCAAGCTGATTGCTGCTCGGGACCCCCATGGGTTCCGGCCCTTGTGCTATGGAAAGCTGCCCGACGGCGGATATGTGGTGGCATCTGAAAGCTGCGCCCTCCATGCGGTGGGCGCAGCCTTTGTGCGCGATTTACGTCCTGGCGAAATTTTGGTGTTTAGCCGGCAGGGAGTCGAGTCCCATCAGGAGCATTGTGGAAAATGTCAGGCAGCGGTTTGTTCTTTTGAATATATTTATTTTGCCCGTCCTGATTCCACTATCGAAGGGATTTCGATTCATCAGGCCCGGATGCACGCTGGGGAACTTTTGGCGAAAGAGCATCCGGCAGAGGCGGATGTGGTGATTGGTGTGCCCGATTCAGGACTGGATGCAGCACTGGGATTTTCCCGTGCGTCCGGGATTCCCTATGGGATTGGGCTGATGAAAAACCGGTATATCGGCCGGACATTTATCTCTCCGGGTCAGGAGGACAGAGTGGACAAGGTGCGCATCAAGCTCAGCCCCATTCGGGAAACCGTGGCTGGCAAGCGCGTGGTGCTTATTGACGATTCCATTGTACGGGGAACCACCAGCGGGCAGATTGTCAGCCTGCTGCGGGAAGCCGGAGCGAAAGAGGTCCATATGCGGATTTCTTCGCCGCCGTTTTTGCATCCCTGCTATTATGGAACTGATATTGATTCCTGTGACCACCTGATTGCCTGCCACCACCCGGTTAATGAGATTGCAGAGATGATAGGTGCAGACAGTCTGGGGTATCTGCCACTGGACAAGCTGCCCGAAATGATGCAGGGGGTACCCGGATGCTCGGCCTGCTTTAGCGGAGAGTATCCAACGCCGATTCCAAAGGAGACAGGGAAAAACCGGTTTGAGCGCAGGCTTTCGGAAATTGGAAAATCATAAGGAAAGAAAGGCAGGATGGCATGGTGTATCAAGAAAACAGGAAACTGATTTTAGAGGATGGAAGCGAATACTGTGGCTTTGGCTTTGGCGCACCAGTCCCCGAGGGGCACGTGTGCGAGCTGGTATTTAACACTTCCATGGCAGGGTATCAGGAAATTCTTTCCGACCCTTCCTATACGGGCCAGGCGGTAGTAATGACTTATCCGCTTATTGGCAATTATGGTATGGCCCCGGAGGATTATGAAACCGACGTTCCCACTATTGGGGCGCTAATTGTCCGGGAATACAACGATTCTCCCTCTAACTTTCGAAGTGCCGCTTCGCTGGGACAGGTGATGGAAAAATACGGAATTCCTGGGCTGTGGGGCGTGGATACCCGCAAGATAACCCGTTCTATCCGTAACTTCGGAAGCCGGAAAGCACTTTTGACCCGCGGGGATATGCCCAAGGAAGAAGCGCTGAAAATTTTGGCTTCGGCTTCTCTGCTTCGGGACGCGGTTTCCCGGGTGAGCACACCTTCAGTGCGGGAGTTCCCTGTAGAGGATTGCCGTTTTCGGGTGGCTGCCATTGACTGTGGTATGAAGCGGGGCATTGTCCGCAGCCTGAACCGCCGGGGATGCAGCGTAACGGCGTTCCCCTGGAATGCTTCGGCTGAGGAGGTGCTGGCGATACATCCCGATGGCGTCCTGTTTTCCAATGGTCCCGGAGACCCGGAAGATGTACCCGAAACCATTCAGCTGGTACAAAAGCTTCGCGGCAAGCTGCCGATTTTTGGCATTTGCTTGGGCCATCAGGTGATTGCTCTGGCCTATGGCGCTAAAACCTACAAGCTCAAGTTCGGACATCGCGGCGGCAACCATCCTGTCCGGAATTTGGAAACCGGAAAAATCGAAATTACCTCTCAAAATCATTCCTACGCCGTGAATTTGGACAGCCTGAAAGACACCGGCCTCACCGCAACCCATATCAATCTGCTGGATTCCACCGTAGAAGGGGCAAAGTGTGATGCCGACCGGGTGTTCAGCGTACAGTATCATCCCGAAAGTGCACCCGGACCCCAAGACAGCGGTAAGCTGTTTGACCGGTTTATTGCCATGATGGAGGAGGAAAAGCACCATGCCTAAGAGAACTGATATTCATAAAATCCTTGTCATTGGCTCCGGCCCCATTGTCATTGGGCAGGCCGCCGAGTTTGACTATGCCGGTACACAGGCGTGTCTGGCACTGAAAGAAGAAGGGTACGAGGTGGTGTTGTGTAACTCCAACCCAGCTACCATTATGACCGACCCTGCCATTGCCGATAAAGTCTATATGGAACCCCTCACCCTGGAATATCTGGCCAAAATCGTCCGGTTCGAGCGTCCCGACGCTATTTTGCCCGGCATCGGTGGGCAGACCGGTTTGAATCTGGCCATGCAGCTGGAGAAAAAAGGAGTTTTGCGGGAATGCCAAGTGGAGCTATTGGGAACCAGCAGCCACAGTATTGAGATGGCAGAAGACCGGGAAATGTTTAAAGAGCTTTGCCAGCGGTTGGGCGAGCCCACTTTGCCTTCCGAAATTGCCTCCACGCTGGAAGAAGGCAAGAAAGCGGCAGAAGACATCGGGTATCCGGTGGTGTTGCGTCCTGCCTTCACCCTGGGCGGAACCGGCGGTGGTTTTGCGGAAAATGAAGAAGAGCTGCTGCCTCTGATGAAAAATGCTCTGGAAATTTCCCCTGCCCATCAGGTGCTGGTGGAAAAGAGTGTAAAGGGCTATAAGGAAATTGAGTATGAGGTTATCCGGGATGCCAATGATACGGCGATTACCGTTTGTAATATGGAAAACTTAGACCCGGTAGGTATTCATACCGGTGACTCTATTGTGGTGTGCCCTTCCCAGACTTTGACAAACCACGAATATCAGATGCTCCGGGACAGCGCTCTGAAAATTATCCGGGCTTTGCAGATTGAAGGCGGATGCAATGTACAGTTTGCTCTGGACCCCCGCTCTTTCCAGTATTATCTTATCGAAGTAAACCCCCGTGTTTCCCGTTCCTCCGCCCTGGCTTCCAAGGCCAGCGGCTATCCCATCGCACGGGTTTCGGCTAAAATCAGTGTGGGAATGCGCTTGGATGAAATTCCCCTTGCCAATACGCCCGCTTCCTTCGAGCCTGCACTGGACTACATCGTGACCAAAATGCCCCGATTCCCCTTTGATAAATTCCCCGAAGCCAGCAACCGTCTGGGCACCCAGATGAAGGCTACCGGTGAAGTGATGAGTGTGGGCAGAACGGCTGAGGAAAGCCTTTTGAAGGCTGTGCGTTCTTTGGAAACCGGAGTGAACCATCTGTATATGGAGAAGTTCGATTCCTATACTCAGGAAGAGCTGATTTCCTATATTCAAAAAGGTACGGACGACCGGATTTTTGCTGTTGCTCAGCTTTTGCGCTTGGGAACCCCTGTGGAGGACATTATCCGTGCCACTGCTATTGACCGGTTCTTTGTAGAAAAAATTGCCCACATCACCGCAGAGGAAGCTCGCTTGAAGGCTGCGCCTGGGGACGAAAAGGTTTTGCGTCACGCTAAGAGCATGGGCTTCTCTGACAAGGAGATTGCCCGTCAGTGGGGCATGAAGGAAACCGAAATTTTCGATATGCGCCGCAAACTGGGAATTCTGCCGGTATATAAGATGATTGATAGCTGTGCCGCCGAATTTGACAGCTATATTCCATACTTCTATTCCACCTATGAAGAGGAAAACGAGTCTATCGTTTCCGATAAAAAGAAAATTATCGTACTGGGCTCCGGCCCTATCCGTATTGGCCAGGGCGTAGAGTTCGACTATTCCACCGTCCATGCGGTACAGACCATCCGCAAAGCCGGATATGAAGCTATTATTATTAACAACAACCCCGAAACGGTTTCCACTGACTATACTACCGCCGATAAGCTGTATTTCGAGCCTCTTTGCCCGGAAGATGTGCTGAATATTATCGAGCTGGAAAAGCCGTTGGGAGTTATTGCAACTCTCGGCGGACAAACCGCTATCAACCTGGCAAAACCTCTGTCGGATCAGGGTGTCAAGCTGATTGGTACGGACTGCGAGGCCATTGAAAAAGCCGAAAACCGCGATTCCTTCGAAAAGCTGCTGTCCGAACTGCATATTCCTCAGCCCAAGGGACAGGCCGTGACCAATATTGAAGACGGCGTAAAGGCAGCCGCTGAAATTGGATATCCGGTATTGGTACGCCCCAGCTTTGTGCTCGGCGGGCGCGCCATGGAAATTGTGGCCAAGGAAGAGCAGCTGCGCCATTATTTGAAAACCGCTGTGGAAATTAATGAAGACCAGCCCGTTCTGGTGGATAAATATATCCGCGGTAAAGAAGTGGAGACGGACGCAATTTGCGACGGTAAAAATGTGTTTGTCCCGGGCATTATGGAACTGGTAGAACGTACCGGTGTCCATTCCGGCGACTCCATCAGTGTTTATCCGCCTTTCAGCCTGTCTCAGAAGGTCAAGGATACCATTTTGGAGTATACCCGCCAAATCGGCATCGGACTGGGCATTGTGGGACTGTATAATATCCAGTTTATTGTGGACGAGACGGAGCATGTCTATATTATCGAGGTGAATCCCCGTTCTTCCCGTACTGTGCCGTTTTTGTCCAAGGCTACCAGCTGCCAGGCAGCAGACATTGCCACACTGGCCATGCTGGGGGTCAGCCTGCCGGAGCAGGGAATTCATACCCTCTGTCTGCCCGAAAAGAAAAAATGGTATGTCAAGGCCCCGGCTTTCTCCTTCTCCAAGCTGCGCGGTATGGATGCCTATCTTTCTCCCGAAATGAAGTCTACTGGTGAAGCTATTGGTTATGACAAGAAGCTCCATCGTGCTATGTACAAGGCGCTGGCTGCTTCGGGTGTGCGCCTGCAGAACTATGGCACTGTGCTGGTAACTTTGGCTGACGAGGATAAAGAAGAAGCTCTGCCGCTGGTCCGCCGTTTTTATGACATGGGCTTTAATATTGAAGCAACCGTTGGTACGGCTATTTTCCTGCGGGAACATGGTATCCGTACCCGTATTCGCCGCAAGCTCAGCGAGGGAAGCGAGGAGATTCTCGATTCCATCCGGGCAGGCTATGTCAGCTATGTCATTAACACCCGCGCTATTCTTTCTGGTGTTCACTATGAAGATGGCGTTGCGATTCGGCGCTGCGCATGTGAGAATAACATCACCATGCTGACAGCACTGGATACGGTGCGGGTACTGCTGGACGTGTTGGAGGAAACTACCATTGGTATTTCCACCATCGACAGCTGAGCGGGCAAACAGCCTGTGATTGATTCTTATAGAAAAGGAGAGAACACCTATGATTACCCCCAACATGCATTATCGTAATTTACAGGAGTCCTATCTGTTTTTTCACATTGCTCAGAAAACCAATGCTTATTTGAAGGAGCATCCCGGCGCCTATTTGTACCGTATGGGAATCGGTGACGTGTCTCTGCCTTTGTGCGACGCCGTCATCAAGGCCCTGCATGAGGCAGTGGATGACCAGTCCAAAGCCGGAAGTTTCCATGGCTATATGCCCGAATGTGGTGCGCCCTTTTTCCGCGAAGCTGCCGCTGAATGGTATGCTTCCCGGGGGATTTCCCTTTCCTCGGACGAAGTGTTTGTTTCCAGCGGCGCCAGCGATGAGCTGGGGGATATTCTGGATTTGTTTGACAGAGAGAACCCGGCGCTGATTATGGAGCCGGCTTATCCTGCTTATGTGGATGCCAACGTGATGGCTGGCCGGGAAATTCATCATCTGCCTTCCGGAAGGGAAAACGGCTTTTTGCCCAGCCCCCAAGGGGATTTTGGCGGGCTGATTTATCTTTGCTCCCCCAATAACCCCACCGGTGCCGTGTTCTCCCGCCAGCAGCTGAAGGAATGGGTGGATTATGCCAACCGTAACGGCGCTATTATCCTGTTCGACGCTGCTTATGAAGCCTTTATTGAAGATGAGACGTTGCCCAGAAGTATTTTTGAAATTGAGGGCGCTCGTACTTGTGCAATCGAAATCTGCTCGCTTTCCAAAACCGCCGGCTTTACCGGTACCCGTCTGGGATACACTGTGATTCCCAAGGATTTGGAGCGCAAGGGCATGAACTTGCATGATATGTGGGTACGTAACCGTACTACCAAAACCAACGGCGTTTCTTATATCCTGCAAAAGGGCGGAGCCGCCGTGTTCACGCCAGAAGGGCAGAAGCAAATCCGAGAGAACATCAAAGTCTATAAGCAGAATGCAGCCTATTTGATGAAAACCTTGGATTCGCTGGGATTGTGGTATACAGGTGGAAAAAATGCCCCCTATATCTGGATGCAGTGCCCCAATGGAATGGGCAGTTGGGAATTCTTTGACTATCTGCTGGAAAACATCCAGGTAGTCGGCACGCCCGGCCAGGGATTTGGCTCCTGCGGAGAAGGGTATTTCCGTTTCTCCACCTTTGGAAGCCCCGAGGATACCAAAGAGGCTGCCGCACGGCTGGCTCGCCTGCTGGGCCGGTAATGCCTTATCCCTATGGGAGTGTTTCCCACTATACTATGCTTACAAGTTTATCCATAAATAGACCTTTCCTATGACGAATTGCCCCGCCTTTTTTAAAAAGGTGGGGCAATTCGTTTCTGTATAAAAGAAATTGAATTTTACAGGCAAAATGGGTTTTGTGGCCTTTTTGGGGAGTCTATATAAAGATTGTGTAAGGCTTTGTAATATTACAGTAAAGTGTATTGAAAACTAAATTTCTCGTTGCTATAATTACCCCCGTAAGACAACCAACCATCTCCGCACATGAAAAAATCTGCGGGAAATATTATGCAGAGAGAAGAGGATGAATTTGAAGAAAAGCAAAAAACTGGTATGTGCCGCTTTGGCACTGACCATGGTGGCCAGCTCCAGCCTGTCTGTTTTCGCTGCAACCGAGCACTGGAATGATGCATCTATTAACCAGCAGGCCGAGTCCGGTGCATGGGCCAACTGGAAAACCGAATGGGAAACCGTAAAGACTGATTATCAGAAGGTAGCCATTACCGTTGGCGCCGACGAGACCAAACTGAACTTCAGCTGGTATTCCAAAACTCAGGAAACTCCTAAGGTTCGTGTGGCTCTTTCCAAAGATATGAAGGGTGCTGTTGAATTTACCGGTACCCAGGACGCAACTCCCAAATATATCAGTGAGCAGGGAACCACTGTTTCCTCTGATGAAGAAGGCGAAGCCTATTATGCTTCTAAGGTTTCCATCGAAGGCGTAGAGGCAAACACCACTTACTATTATCAGTATTTCCAGAATGGCGAGTGGAGCGATGCAATTGAGTTTACCACTCAGGATTTTGATTCTTACAAAGCGTTGCTGTTTGGTGACCCTCAGATTGGTGCCTGCAAAGGACAGGAATCTTCTGAAGGCGACAGCATGAGCGGCTATCTGGCTGCCCGTAACGATGCGTTTAACTGGAATATTACGCTGGAAACGGCACTGGCTGCCAACCCGGACACCAACTTTCTGATTACCGCCGGTGACCAGATTAACTCTTCCAGCAACGAGTATGAGTATGCCGGTTTCCTGAGCCCCGACGCCATGAAGGGCTATGCCTTGTCCACAGCTATCGGCAACCATGACTCTTCCAATTCTAACTACAGCGACCATTACAACAACCCTAACAACGATGTAGCTACCGAAGGTAAGACCGAAGCAGGTACCGACTATTACTACACCTACGGCAACACCCTGTTCATCGTGCTGGATACCAACAACTACAACTGCGCAACCCATGAGGCTGTTATGAAGCAGGCTATTGCTGAGAACCCCGATGTTCAGTGGAGAGTGGTTATGTTCCACCAGGATATTTACGGTTCTGGCGCCGACCATTCCGATTCCGATGGCATTGTTCTTCGTACCCAGCTCACTCCTCTGATGGACAAATATGACATTGATGTTGTGCTCCAGGGCCATGACCACACCTACTCCCGTACCTATCAGCTGAGCAGCACTGGCACGGAAGACAACAGCACCTGCTACACGATCAACGGTGAAGCTGCCAGCGGTACGGTTATCGACCCCGAAGGCACTGTGTATCTGGAGACCAACTCCTCCACTGGTTCCAAGTTCTACAATCTGATCAGCGGCCAGCAGGACTATGTGGCCGAGAGAAGCCAGACCTGGACTCCTTCCTACTCTGTTCTTTCCGTTGACGAAAACTCCTTCACCATCGCAACCTACGATGTCACCACCGGCAAACTGCTGGGCGACAGCTCTGTATATACCATCGTGAAGTCTGCCGATAAGACTGCTTTGAACGATGCTATTGCAGAAGCAAAGAAGCTGGTAAAAGATGACTACACCGCCGAATCCTGGACTGCTTTCGCAGAGGCTCTGACTGCTGCTGAAAAGGTAGCCGCCGACGAGACCGCTTCTGAGAGTGAAGTTGCACAGGCTGTGGCTGATCTGTCCAAAGCAAAGGCCGAGCTGGTTCTGGCTTCCGAAGAGACTCCTGATACTACCGAGAAGCCTGATGCTACTGAGAAACCCGATGCTACCGAAAAGCCCGACAGCACCGAGAAGCCCAGTGAGAACCCCACTACCGGTGATAACAGTGCTGTGTTCTTCGCTGTGATTGCTATGCTGTCCGCTATGGGCATTGCAGGGGTTGTTTATACCGAAAAGAAGAAGGGCAGCGTTCGCTAAGAAAATCTTCTCCTGAGAGGATAAACTGCTAACCGTTACGATACCATCCATTCCAATTTGGGGCGGAAGCGGAAAACCGTTTCCGCCCTGATTTTTTGAGGGAGTCAACATGAGAAATAAGAAAAAAGTAACCGGAAAAGAATTGCTGGCCTGGGGAATCATGTGTTTGCTGGCACTGGCGTTTGCCCTGTTCCTCTGGCAATATAACCAGGTGGAGAAAACGGATTTGGTGGGTACCGAGGGCCGTACCTTTGAAAAAGCCACGGTGGTATCCGTCTTGCGGGATAATCTACAGGAAGACGGGAATCGTTATGGCGATCAGACGGTAGAACTGTATATGAAAACCGGTGAGCTGGCAGGGGAGACCGTAGAGGCAACCAGTCCCAACGGAAACCTGTTTGGTGCAGTATGCTATCCTGGGCGGGACGTTATTGCCATTGTCAGCATTAGTGGAGACAGCCATGTGGTTACCGTATACAGTCCTGACCGTATCATAGCAGTGGTCGGCTTTGTGGTAGTATTTTTGCTGCTGTTGTGGATTATCGGCGGCAAAAACGGAGCCAAATCCGCATTGGGCCTGATTTTTACCTTTATTTGTATCTTTTCCCTCATGATTCCCATGATTTACAGGGGAATTTCCCCGTTTTTGTCAGCAGTGGTCATTACGCTGATTACCACGCTGGTGACCATGTATTTGATTGGCGGATTCACAGCCAAAACGCTCTGCTCTGTGTTGGGAACAGTGGCCGGTGTCATATTGGCCGGTGTGTCGGCATGGCTGTTTGGTGCAGTGGCTGATGTGGGCGGCTATAATGTGAGCAATATTGAAGAGTTGTTGTTTATCGCCCAGAATACCAAGGTGAACATTGGAGAACTGCTCTTTGCCGGAATCCTGATTTCTGCTTTGGGGGCCGTCATGGATGTGGCCATGTCTATTTCCTCCACCATTACCGAAATTTATAGCCAGAATCCCCGCCTTACCCGGATGCAGCTGTTCCGCTCCGGCATTTCTGTGGGCCGGGATATGATGGGTACCATGTCCAATACGTTGGTGTTGGCTTTTGCTGGCGGTTCTCTGAGCCTTTTAGTACTCAACTATGCTTATGACCTTTCCATGAATCAGGTACTTAACTCCAGCAGCATTTGCATTGAGATTATGCAGGGCATTTCAGGTAGTATTGGCGTTGTGATGACAGTTCCTATTGTGTCGGTGCTGGCATCCGTCTTGGTACCCAAATGGCATCGGGAGAAGCCTGCTGCTTTTTTGGAAGACGAAGAGCCGGCCGGAGAAGAAGATTTCCCGGAGGAAGAAGGGGAAGAGGTAGAAAATATTTCCTTTTCTGAAAACGCAGAGGAAAATAGTCAGGAAGAAACGCCTTTTCAGCCATAAAATAGAACAATCATAAACACAAAGAAGGGCCTGCCTATTACGCTGAATGGTAATGGGCGGGCCTTTTGATGTTGGGCGTTGGGATATAAGATTTGACAAACAGAATATTTTTCGGTATACTATCCCAGTATGAAATTTCCGCCATGAAGGCGGACAAACGAAGATGGACTTTCGTTTCCCGGGCGTTCCGCAAACCGGCGGTCGCTGCGGGCTATTGGGCGTTGTGGTTTTATGTAAAGGAGAAGGCCGGTAAGGCAAGGCTGCAGGAAGCAGTCCCGCTTTGCCGGATTTTTTTGTGCCAAAACGCCTTCCGGTGATTCAAAAACGAAAGGATTGTTGATGAAAATGGCTCGAATGAAATCTACCCGAAACCTGGTGTTTACTGCGTTGTGTGTGGCGTTAGGCCTTTTGCTGCCCACATTTTTCCATATGTTTGGAAGTGGAACGCAATTTTTGCCCATGCATTTGCCGGTATTGCTGTGCGGCTTTTTGTGCGGCTGGCCGTGGGGTGCAGTATGTGGTTTTCTGACACCACTGCTTTCCTCTCTGTTGACCCAGATGCCGCCGTTATTCCCGACCGCCCCGGCCATGATGCTGGAACTGTGCGCTTATGGCGCGTTAACAGGGATTTTTTATCGAAAGCTGCGGCTGAATGTATATGTTTCCCTGCTGCTGGCCATGCTGGGAGGAAGAGTTGTGTCCGGTATTGCCAATGCGGTGTTTATGGGAATGGCTGGTACTCCCTATGGGTTCCAAGCGTTTGTGACAGCCAGTTTTGTGACGGCAGTGCCCGGAATTGTCATCCAGATTATACTCATTCCGGTGCTGGTGATGGCGCTGGAAAAAGCCGGTTTTTGCGAAAGAATAAAGAGGAATACGATATGATGGATACTGCACAAATTCGCTCATTTTTTAACCAGCGGGCCGCCCATTGGGACGAAACCTGCTTTCACCATCCAGACCGGCTGGCGGCAGTAGCAGCGCTGGCCCAGATTCAGAAAGGGGACCGGGTACTGGATATTGGGTGTGGTACCGGTATTTTGGTGCCGCAGCTGCTGAATTATGAGCCGTCGTCGGTTTTAGCGGTGGATTTTTCAGAAGAAATGATAGCCGCAGCCCGAAAAAAGCTGGAGGATTCCCGGGTGCGGTTTGTGGCGGCTGACTTTTTCGAGATAGAGGAAGGCGGGTTTGACAAGGCCACTCTGTACAGCGCTTACCCCCATTTTCCCGATAAGGAGAAAACGGCTCGGAAAATGGCTTCCCTTCTTCGTCCCGGAGGAAGATTCCTCATAGCTCACAGCGAAGGCCGTGAAGCCATTAATGCTCGGCATCGTCAGGGAGCGATGGCGGTGTCGGTGCCATTAAAGCCGGTACGGGAAGAAGCCGCCGTGTGGGAAAGGTATTTCCGGGTGGATATTCTGGCGGACAGCGACAATTTTTATTTGATTTCTGGCATCAAGGCGTAAAAGAATGGGGAAAATCCGGGTTTTGCCTTGACTTTCTTAGAAAGATATGGTATAGTTCTTGACTGTAAAGAAAATCTCTTTACAGAAGAGGCAAGGAGGCGCCTATGGCAAAGAATTTGCAGATTTCCTTTCTGCTGGACTTCTATGGCGAAATGCTGACGGAAAAGCAGCGGGAAATGATTGAATTCTATTATAATGAGGACTTGTCCCTTGCTGAAATTGCCGACAATCAGGGGATTACCCGACAGGGTGTGCGGGATTCCATCAAGCGGGCGGAAAGTCAGCTGCTGGAAATGGAAGAAAGATTGGGCCTTGCCAAGCGGTTTTTGAAAATGCGGGAGGGCCTGTCCCAAATCTGTGACGCTGCTCTGCGGATTGAGGAATACAACGCCAAATATCTCTATTCTCCCCAGGTGGAAAAAGAAGTGGGGAATATTATCGAAACAGCCAAAGAGCTGTGCGAGGACTAAAAGAGGCCTTGCAGTAAGCAAAATCCGGAATAGGCCGGAGAAAAGAAAGGACGGTGGCAGGTTTGGCTTTTGAAGGGCTTGCCGAAAAGCTGAGCAATTCGTTTAAAAAGCTCCGCTCCAAGGGAAAACTGAGCGAAGGTGATGTGCGGGACGCTATGCGTGAAGTGCGGCTGGCACTGTTGGAGGCGGACGTAAACTATAAGGTAGCCAAGGATTTTACCGCAAAGGTGACAGAGCGGGCAATCGGCGCCGAGGTAATGCAGAGCCTGACCCCCGCCCAAATGGTGATAAAAATTGTAAATGAAGAGCTGACCGCTTTGATGGGCGGCTCTCAGGCAAGACTGGATATGCCGTCAAAGCCCCCGGCTGTTGTCATGCTCTGCGGCTTGCAGGGCGCCGGTAAAACCACCCATGCGGCAAAACTTGCCAAGCACCTGAAAAGTAAGGGCCATCGCCCGCTGCTGGTAGCTTGTGATATTTACCGTCCTGCTGCTATTAAGCAGCTGCAGGTGGTAGGCGCGCAGGTGGACACGCCCGTTTTTGAAATGGGTACCGAAAAGCCTGTGAAAATTGCAGAGGCTGCTATCCGCCATGCCAAAGACTATGGATATGATTATGTATTGATTGATACCGCTGGCCGGCTGCAGATTGACGAAGCCCTGATGAATGAGCTGAAGGAAATCAAGGCGGCGGTCAATCCTTCGGATATTCTGCTGGTGGTGGACTCCATGACCGGTCAGGAAGCTGTAAATGTGGCCAAAACTTTTGACGATTTGCTGGATATTACCGGTGTTATCCTCACCAAGCTGGACGGCGATACCCGGGGCGGCGCGGCTCTTTCGATTCGCGCGGTTACGGGTAAACCTATCAAGTTTGCCGGTGTGGGCGAAAAGCTCGGGGATTTGGAAGCTTTCCACCCCGACCGTATGGCTTCCAGAATTCTGGGTATGGGCGATGTGCTCTCCCTGATTGAAGACGCCCAGATGAAGCTGGATGAAGAGGCCGCCAAAAAAGCTGCCGAAAAGATGATGCAGAACCGCTTCGACCTGAACGATTTGCTGGATCAGTTCGAACAGGTCAAGAAGATGGGCCCCTTGAAAAACGTCATCGCTAAACTGCCCGGTATGGACAAACAGCTGAAAAATGTGGATTTGGACAACAGTGATGTGATGATGGAGCATATGAAGGCCATCATTTTGTCCATGACTCCCAAAGAGCGGGCAAAGCCTGAAATCATCAACCCTTCCCGCAAGCGCAGAATTGCAGCAGGCTGTGGTTTGAAGGTAGAGGATGTGAACCGGCTGCTGCGACAGTTTGAGCAGATGCAGAAAATGATGAAGCAGCTTCGTCCCGGAAAAGGCAAAAGACGGCGAATGATGCCCCCGATGATGCCGCCTATGTAAAAAGAATTCACTCGATAGGAAACCGTAACCGGTATTCCTGCCGATGAAGATATATTTTCTTACTTTTATTATTTTGGAATTGATTTTGGAGGTACAGTACAATGGCAGTTAAGATTAGACTTCGCAGAATGGGCGCTAAGAAGGCTCCTTTCTATCGTATCGTAGTGGCTGATTCCCGTTATCCCCGCGACGGCCGCTTCATCGAGGAAATCGGCTACTACAACCCCATGGAAGAGCCCTCTGTGGTGAAGGTTGACCCCGAGAAGGCCAAGAAGTGGATTGCTAACGGCGCACAGCCCACTGACACTGTAAAGGCTCTGTTCAAGAAGCACGGCGTGCTGTAAGAAATTGGAGGATTGCACCATGCAGGAGTTGCTGGTATCCATTGCACAGGGACTTGTTGAAAACCCGGATGCTGTTTCGGTGACGGTAGACGCTCCTTTGGAGGACGGGACTGTGGTATATCATCTTCACGTTGCGGAAGAGGACATGGGCCGCGTTATCGGCAAGCAGGGCCGGATTGCCAGAGCCATCCGCGTGGTTATGCGGGCGGCTGCAACCCGTGTGGACGGCAAGGTCGCTGTGGAAATCGGCTGAGCATCATTGCTCATGAAAGGGTCATGACAAAGAAATTTGTCACGGCCCTTCTTTTTGTATCAAGCAGACAGTAAAAGGAGGAAAGCAAATGCGCAAGGAGTTTCTGGAAGCCGGGAAAATTGTGGGCACCCACGGTGTGCGAGGAGAACTGCGGGTGGAGTCTTGGTGTGATTCCCCGGCGTTTCTGGCAAAAATAAAGACCCTGTACTGGAATGGCGGAGAAACAGCCGTCAAAGTAGTGGGCGCCCGGGTGCACAAATCGCTGGTACTGATGAAGCTGGAAGGTGTGGACTCCGCCACCCAGGGTGATTTGCTGCGGGGAAAGGTGCTGTATTTGGCAAGAAAAGATGCTAAGATTCCGGAAGGGCGGTATTTCATTCAGGATTTGATTGATATGCAGGTGCGGGATGCCGATAGTGGGGTACTGTACGGCTATGTACGGGAAGTGTTTCAAACTGGCGCCAATGATGTGTACCGGATTCAGGATGAAGGCGGAAAAGAGTATTTATTCCCGGCCGTGGAAGAAATGATCGCGGAAACCGACTTGGAGAGCGGAATTATCCGGGTGCGTCCTATTGCGGGAATTTTTGACGGCGAGGAATGAGTGCATGAGAATAGATATATTGACCCTGTTTCCCGATATGTGTGAAACAGTGATGGCCGAGAGTATTGTGGGAAGAGCCAGAAAAAAAGGGTATTTACAGGTGTGCTGTCATCAGATTCGTGATTTTGCTTTTGATAAGCACCAACGAGTGGATGACTGCCCTTTTGGCGGAGGCAAGGGAATGCTGCTGATGGCAGAGCCCATTGCGTTGTGCATAGATGATTTAACGGCACATCTGGGAAAAAAGCCGCATATTATTTATATGTCCCCTCAGGGAAGAGTACTGGACCAGCAGCGGATAAAAGAGCTTGGACAAATGGAAAATATCGCTATTCTGTGCGGCCACTATGAAGGGGTGGACGAGCGGATTCTGGATACTTATGTGGATGAACAGATTTCTCTGGGAGATTTTGTGCTCACTGGAGGAGAATTGCCGGCACTGGCACTGGCCGATGCGGTGAGCCGGATGGTAGACGGTGTGTTGGCGGATGACGTATGCTTTGAAGAAGAAAGCCATTATAACGGCTTGCTGGAATATCCCCAGTATACCCGGCCGGCTGTTTGGAGGGGGCAAGAAGTGCCGCTAGTACTATTGAGTGGCCATCATGGCAATATTGCCAAATGGAGAAGAGCCCAGTCCCTGTGGAGGACGCTGAAATACCGGCCGGATATGCTGGAAAAAGTGGAATTCCAGAAAGGGGACGCAGACCTTTTATATTGGATTCGTCGGGAAATGGAAAAAGATTCCAATGAAAAATCGTCGCCGGAAGAAGTATGATTGCAGTAAAATATGGAATAATGGGTAAAAGGCACCGTCACATTGCTACAAAATGATTGCACCGTTTTTTTGAATCAGGGCAAATGGTCTTTGAGGTTTTTGTTAGTGCCTCTATCCCCCTCATTTTTAAGTTCTTTTGCTACTCTTATGTTCTCTTGTTTAGAAAAAACTGGGGCAAAATACCAAGAATTACCCTTTGGTTGCTAAAAATTTATCAACATTCAGGTCAAGGTGCACAAACAAAACCGACTTCATTTTCCGCCCATTCGGTCACACAGCCGAATTTTCGTGAGGATGGTTGACGGCATGGCGAATTGTGGTATAATAACCTTAAATTAACAGGATTAACGCGTTTGCTGGAACAACGGAAAAGCAATCCGCTTTTCAGTGAGTGTGTCTGTTTGGATTTTGTCTTATCTTTTTATTACTGGTTAGGAGAGTGAATACCATGTGTGTAAAAGAAGTTATGGTGCAGAATCAGGTTGGCCTTCACGCCCGTCCGGCAACTTTCTTTATCCAGAAGGCTAATGAGTTTAAGTCTTCCATCTGGGTTGAGAAGGAAGAAAGACGCGTCAATGCCAAGAGCCTGCTGGGTGTTCTGTCCTTGGGTATCGTTGGCGGCACCAATATTCGCATTATTGCTGACGGTTCCGATGAGCAGGAAGCCGTTGACAGCTTGGTGGATCTGGTAAAGTCCGGCTTTGCTGAGTAATCCAATTTGTCTGGAATAAAAAATGCTGCGGCAGATTGTATTTGACATTAAGCCGCGGCATTTTTTTGCACCGCCGGCAGGCGGTGCTTTTTGTTTTTATCCGGAAATTGAAGGGGAAGAGAGTATGCTGAAAAAAGGTGACAAAATTGGAATTTGTGCCTGCTCCAATGGTCTTGGGGAGGAGGACAGAGAGCCCCTTCTCAGGCTGGAAAATGTGTTGATACAAAGGGGGCTTATTCCGGTATATAGCCCTTATCTATATGGAAAAGGCTCTGTATTTAGCGGTACGGCCCAGGAGCGGGCAGAGGCACTTTTGACCATGTATCGGGATGACAGCATCCGGGCCATTTTTGATATTTCCGGCGGTGATCTTGCAAACGAGATTTTGGACTATTTGGACTATGGCTCGATTGCTTGCCATCCTAAGCACTTTTGGGGATATAGTGATTTAACCGTTGTGATCAATGCCTTGTATGCCAAAACAGGAGTAGTGTCCAGCCTGTATCAGTTGCGTAATCTGGTGAGAAGTAATGGCGTTGAACAGCAGCAGCGCTTTTTCTCTTCTGTATTGGATGGAAAAGATGACTTGTATCAGATTGACTGGCAGTTTTTGCAGGGAAATTCGATGAACGGCGTGGTGGTTGGCGGAAATATCCGGTGCTTTTTAAAATTGGCCGGAACGCATTATCTCCCAGATTTTGCGGGGAAAATTTTGTTTTTAGAAAGCCGCAGCGGCGGAGCAGACCGGATTGCCGCCTATCTGGCCCAATTGCGACAGATAGGAGCCTTTTCCAAAATCAGCGGCCTGTTGCTGGGTACGTTTACCCAAATGGAGAAAACAAAAGAACAGCCCTCTGTGTCGGAACTGGTCCTTCGTGCAGTAAAAAATCCTCACTTGCCTATTGCGATAACCAGCCAGGTAGGACATGGAGCCGATTCCCGGTGCCTTCTCATTGGGAAAGAGTATTGGATTCAGTCATAAGCTTTTGGAAAGGAGACGCTCATGGAACCCTTTGTGCCGGAAACTGCCGCGGGAACTCAACAGGAACATATTAAAGAGCTGCGGGCCCGGGCTATGCGCTTGCCCTTGCATCCCGGAGTGTATATCATGCACGACAAAACCGGAGAAATTATCTATATCGGCAAGGCCAAAGCATTGAAAAACCGGGTGAGCCAGTATTTTGGCTCCGACAAGAATCACGAGGAAAAAGTTCGGAAAATGGTCTCCAACGTGGAGTATTTCGAATATATCCTCACTGACAGCGAGTTTGAGGCGTTGGTGCTGGAATGTAACCTGATTAAGCTCCACAAGCCCAAATACAATATTCTTTTGAAAGATGACAAGGGATACCATTATATTCGCATCAGTTCCGGCGACTGGCCACGGATTTCCCAGGCCAATCAGGTGCTTGATGACGGCGCCAGCTATGCCGGGCCTTATGTCAGTGCCTGGGCGGTGAAGGAATCCATTGACGAAGCGCAGAAAATTTTCCGGCTGCCCACCTGTAACCGGAAATTCCCGCAGGATATCGGCAAAGGAAGGCCCTGTCTCAACTATTTTATTAAGCAGTGCAGCGCTCCTTGTGCAGGAAAAATTACGCAAAAGGAATATCAGGAAAGCGTGAAGGATGCGCTGGATTTTTTGCAGGGCGGCAGCACCCAGGCCATTAAAGTGATGACGGAAAAAATGAACGAGGCGGCGGAAAATCTGGAGTTTGAAAAGGCCGCCCGGATTCGGGATAGGCTGGCGGCAGTGAAAAAAATGCGGGAGCGCCAGAAGGTAGTGGCAAGCCCTGTGCCGGAGCAGGACGTGATTGCGCTGGCCCAGAGCGGAGGCGCCGGATGTTTTTTTGTATTCCGGTTTCAGGATGGCAGGCTGTGTGACCAGGAGAGCTTTCTGCCCGGCGACTGCGGGGAAGCGCAGAATGCTCGGACGGAGTTTTTACAGCAATATTATGGAATGAGGGAGAGAATTCCACCGAGAATCACTCTGGACGGCCCGGCTTCCGATATGGAAGTACTGCAGGAATGGCTGAGCCGGAAGGCTGGAAGAAAAGTGTCCATTACCATTCCGCAAAAGGGAAGGCAGGCTCAGTTGGCGGAAATGTGCAGAAGCAACGCCGCTGAACAGCTGGCCCAGTCTACGGGAAGGTTTACTGGAAAAGAAGCTTCGGCTCTGGATGAACTGGGGCGGCTGTTGGGGCTGGACAAGCCGCCGGTACGCATTGAGGCCTATGATATTTCCAACTTGGCCGGCGGCGAAAATGTGGCGGCCATGGTGGTGTTTGAAAACGGGCATCCCATTAAGGGGGACTACCGGAAATTTAAAATTAAGACGGTTGTGGGACAGGACGACTATGGTTCCATGCGGGAGGTCATTTTCCGCCGGATGAAGGAATACGAAAAGACAAAAGGCACTAACGAGAGCTTTGCCCGCCTGCCGGACTGCATCCTGCTGGACGGCGGTAAGGGCCATGTAGCGGCAGTGAAACCTCTATTGGAGGGGATGGGGTATGGTTCTATTCCTCTGTTTGGTATGGTAAAGGACGATAAGCACCGTACCCGAGCCATCACCGGGGATGGTGGGGAAATTGCCATCAATTCCAACCGTTCCGCCTTTACGCTGGTTTCCACTATTCAGGACGAGGTGCACCGGTTTGCCATTGGGTTCCACCGGCAGCAGCGGAAAAAAGCCAATATTTCCACCACCCTCACGTCCATTGCAGGCATCGGCGAGACCCGCGCTCGGTCGCTGCTGCGGTATTTCAAGACGATTTCCGCCATCCGGGAGGCCTCTGTGGAGGAGCTGGCCAGCGCGCCGGGGATGAACTACCCAGCAGCGCAGAAGGTGTATGACCATTTTCGGAAAGAGCAAGAATAAAGAAACTGATAAAAAAGGGAGCACCTATCATGCTCCCTAAAATAGTAATATTATTTGCTGCGTGGATAAGGCTTTTTCTCATCAGTCAGCCCGGCGAGGTAATCCATACTGGTTTCCAGAGCAAGCGCCAAACGGCGGCACTGCTCAAACGTATAATACCGCTTTCCGTTTTCCAGTTTGGAATAATCGCTTTGGTCGATTCCGGTAAGCATCTGCATTTTGACTTGTGTATATCCTTTTTCCACCCGCAACTGTTTCAGTCGGTTCATAATGATCACCCAACTTTATTATGGCAAAATGACCTATTGATTTTAGGGGTAGATTGACCTATTTTATCGATGCAGAAAGGAGCCTGTTATGTCTCTGAACACCATTATATGGGATTGGAACGGTACCCTGGCCGACGACGTGGGGGTGGCCCTCCAGTCCGTTAACGACATTTTAGCCCGGAGAGGGCGCGCTCCTATTACACTGAGCGATTATTATTCCTATATCGATACCCCCATCCGAAAGTTTTATGAGCACTTATTTGCTCCGCTGGATGACGCGCTTTTCGGACAGATTCTGGTGGAATTTAATGAAGGGTACCGGCTGCATATGGACGAAACCGGCTTGATGTCGGGGGGAAGAGAGACGTTGGAACGGTTTCAAAAGGCTGGGCTGCGGCAAATGATTGTTTCTTCCAGCCATTTGGGAGAACTGATGCACTTCTGCCGCCTGTTTGGAGTGGAAAATTTTTTCACGTGGATTTTGGGCGCGGAGGATTTTCAGGCTTCCGGTAAGGTGGAAATGGCCTGTCGATTTTTGAAGGAACATAATATTCCTTCCAGTGAATGTGCGGTGATTGGAGATACCCTGCATGACCGCGATATGGCCAAGGCTATCGGCTGCCCGGTGTGTCTGCTGGACAGAGGACATCAGGGATTCAGGGAACTGAAAGCTTCCGGAGAGCCGGTATTTCACGAACTGGAACAAGCAGCCGATTTCCTGCTTGAAAAATCATAAGACCGCCTTTTTGTGAATGGGCTATTTTGGTAAACAGAAACCCGTTCTTTCCCAAAATCATGCAAAATGAAGGAGAAGGGTTCTCTTTTCTATCAGAAAAGCCAATAAAATTTCCTGTAACCCTTGCGAAAATCAGGGGAATTGCGTATAATATGAGTATATGTTTGGCTTTGATGTTCAGTCATGGCCTGAAGCATTCTGAAACCGAAAGGAGTACCGATATGAATTATTCCGCTGAAGTGGAAAAGATGTGTACTGTCAAAAAAGGCCCCCATCATGGCCCCGCTCCGATTCCGGAGGAAGGCAAATGGGTAAAGTCCTACCAGATTTCGGACATTTCCGGCCTGTCCCACGGTGTGGGCTGGTGTGCTCCCCAGCAGGGCGCCTGTAAGCTGACCCTGAATGTGAAGGAAGGCATCGTACAGGAAGCTCTGGTGGAAACCCTGGGCTGCTCCGGTATGACCCACTCCGCTGCTATGGCTGCCGAGATTCTGCCCGGCAAAACTCTGCTGGAGTGCCTGAACACCGACTTGGTGTGCGACGCTATCAACGTTGCTATGCGCGAAATCTTCAAGCAGTTGGCTTATGGCCGCAGCCAGACCGCATTCTCTGAGAATGGTCTGCCCATCGGCGCCAGCTTGGAAGACTTGGGCAAGGGCCTGCGCTCTCAGGTAGGTACCATGTTCAGCACCGGCGCAAAGGGTGTCCGTTACATGGAAATGGCCGAAGGCTATGTCCTGAAGATGGCTCTGGACGAGGAAGGCGAGGTTATCGGCTACCAGTTCGTGAAGCTGGGCAAGATGCTGGAAGACATCCGTCACGGCGTGAGCCCCGACGAGGCCTTCAAGAAGAACATTGGCCAGTATGGCCGCTTTGACGGCGCTGCCAAGTATATCGATCCCCGCGAAGAATAAGTCAAAGAGACCATAAAGGAGGACAAACTGTAATGGCGAACGATGTCATGTTTGAAGGCAAGGAAAGAAGAATTGCCAAAATCGAAAAGTGTCTCGCCGAGTACGGCATTGCCAGCCTCGAAGAGGCCCGCGAGCTTTGCCTGAGCAAGGGCTTTGACCCCGACAAGATTGTTAAGGGCGTACAGCCCATCGCTTTTGAAAACGCCAGCTGGGCTTACACCCTGGGCTGTGCTGTTGCTATTAAGAAGGGCGTTAAGTCCGCTTCCGAGGCTGCTGAAGCCATCGGTATCGGCCTGGAAGCCTTCTGCGTGCCCGGCTCCGTTGCCGAGCAGAGAAACGTGGGTCTGGGCCACGGCAATCTGGGCGCTATGCTGCTCCGTGACGAGACCAAGTGCTTTGCATTCCTGGCTGGCCACGAGTCCTTTGCTGCTGCTGAAGGCGCTATCGGCATTGCCCGTACCGCTAACCGTGCCCGCAAAGAGCCCCTGCGCATCATCCTGAACGGCCTGGGCAAAGACGCTGCTTATATCATCTCCCGTATCAACGGCTTTACCTATGTGAAGACCGACTACGACTTCTTCACCGGTGAGCTGAACATTGTGGAGACCAGAGCTTTCTCCGACGGCGAGCGCGCTGCTGTTAAGTGCTACGGCGCTAACGACGTTCTGGAAGGCGTTGCTATCATGAAGCACGAAGGTGTTGACGTTTCCATCACCGGTAACTCCACCAACCCCACCCGCTTCCAGCACCTGGTTGCAGGCACCTATAAGAAGTGGGCCCTGGAGAACGGCAAGAAGTACTTCTCCGTTGCTTCCGGCGGCGGCACCGGCCGTACCCTGCACCCCGACAACATGGCTGCTGGCCCGGCTTCCTATGGCCTGACCGACTCCATGGGCCGTATGCACGGCGACGCTCAGTTCGCAGGTTCTTCCTCTGTGCCCGCACACGTGGAAATGATGGGCCTGATCGGCATGGGCAACAACCCCATGGTTGGCGCTACCGTTGCTTGCGCTGTGGCTGTGTACGAGGGAACCAAGTAATTTCCCTTTCGGATTTTTCAGATACGAAAAGGTATAGCCCTTTTTATAAGAAATCCTCCCGAAACGTTAGGTTTTGGGAGGATTTTTCTTTTTTGCAATACTGCTAAATTTTTTTTGAAAAGGAAAAAGTACATGTACATTCTGTGACGATTAAGGACAATTTGTCGTTGACAGATAAAAAGAAATCCTGTATACTTTTAACAACATGGGTAAATATGTGCGAAAAACTGTACTTTTTGGGAAAACGTGCGAAATTTTGCCGGAACTCCCATTAGCTATGGATACAGGGGAAATCATCAGCGGCAGACGGTTCCTGTAAGGAGGGAGTTTGGATGGGAAATCCTGCCAAAAGTCTTTTTCGCCTTCCCGTGTGACTGTGAGGAGAGAGGAAACCTTTTTCCAGCGGAATGATTTCACTGGAAAATATCGCGGCAGAATCTTTACAGTGTTAATGGAGTGAAAGAAAATGAGCGAAAAAGTTACCAGAGAAGAAATGATTAAGAACATGGCGGAAAACCTGCCGGTTTTAAGAACCCGGTTACATCTCACGCAAAGTGAGCTGGCGGCAAAATTGGGAATCAGCCGGCAAACGGTAATTGCGCTGGAAAGCGGGAAACGGCCCATGACTTGGAGCACGTTCCTTTCGTTAGTTTTCATTTTTTCTAAGTATGAAGAAACGCAGAAGCTTTTGGGGGTATTAGATATTTATCCCCAGGAGTTTGAAGAGGACTTCTTGTCTCGGTAAGGCACGGTTGCCCGGCGAAAGTCGGGCGCAAAAGCCTGTCTTTTGTAGCGAGGAATGAAAGAGGGGGAAAGCATGAAAAAATTTGGGAGAATTTCTTTGTCCTTACTGCTGATTTGTGCGCTGCTTATGGCTATTTTTCCTGTCAGTGGGGCTGAGGCCAAAGGGAATACTCGAGTGATCAATGTGGTGTATGACGACTCGGGCTCCATGTTTGATGGAGACGGAACTTGGTGTCGGGCTAAATATAGTATGGAAGTTTTTTCCTCTATGCTCACGGAAAACGATACCATGAACGTGTATCTGATGAGCGATTTTGGTACTGGGGGTACTCAGGCAGGCCCCAAGCTGGTATTGAAAGGCAAGGATGGCGCCAGTGTTAATACAGAAAAGGTCCACAATATGCCAAGCGGCGGCGGTGGAACTCCTTTTGAGGCAGTGGAAAAGGCCAGAAATGACTTGGAAGGTACGCAGGCCGATGAAAAATGGCTTATCGTTTTGACAGATGGCGTAATGGGTAGGGGACAGGTTGCGCTTAATCAGAAGGAATTGAACGATTATTTCGGGAATAAACCCGACGATATTAAAGTGATGTTCCTGAGTATTGGCTCCGCAGCGGATACCATTACCGCCAATGAATCTAAAAATATTTTTTCCGCTAAGGCGAAAACCAGCAGTGAAATTCTTGAGAATGTCATGAATATTTGTACCCGAGTATTTAATCGGGATCGTCTGAAGTTGGACACCAATACTATGAAATTCTCCTTCGATGTGCCGATGAAGGAACTGATCGTGTTTGCGCAAGGGCCTGATGTCTCCATCAATGGTGTGAAGGGTAGTGACGGCAAGCTGGTGTCCCCTTCGGAGCCGGTAGCGGTGCAATACAGTGATATGGAGCAGGGACTCTTTGGTTCAAGTGCAGTGGTGGACAAAAATCTTCAAGGAAGTATTGCCACTTTCCAACACGACTTTGATGCCGGAGACTACACCCTGGATATCAGCGGTGCAGAGACCGTAGAAATCTATTATGTGCCCAATGTAGAGATTGCTGCTTATCTGGTGGACTCTGAGGGAAATGTGGTTACGGACCCAGACGATTTGCGTGCTGGAGAATATACCTTGCAGATGGGGTTTGTCAAGGGTGGTACCGATGAAAAAGTTGGAGAATCGGAACTGCTGGGTGATATCACCTATGAAGCGACTGTAACCAACAACGGTCAGAAGCACGATAAAACCTATCAGAACGGCGATACCATCGTAATTGAAGAAGGCGACTTGCAGATTGATGCAAAGGCCAGTTTTCTCGAGTATAACAGTGTGGCGACCACTCTTAACTATAAGGTGTATAACAATCAGCAGTTGGAGTTTACGGTGGTGGAGAATCCCAAATATTCGGTGAGCACGGATGGATTGGCAAACGGTGACGAGCCTATTGTGGTAAAAGCTACTGTGAAAGGCGAGGAGATCCCACAGGAAATTTGGGATCAGATGACGGTTCCCAACGTGTCGGCCAGTGTGGGCGGCGAGGTGGAATTTGATGTGCAAAAGGGCAGTGAGCCCGGTGTGTATCAAATTTATGTTTCGTTACCTGACAACAAGCCTGGCGATGGCAAGTATGAGGATGGCGAACTGAAAATCCAGTATAATTCCAATATCGGAAAAGAAGTATGGGTCGGTGAGTGCAAGGACACGATGCATTTTACCGATAGCCGTACTTGGTGGGAGCGCAATGGCAAAACGGTCATGCTGATTCTGCCTTGGATTATTGGTCTGCTTTTGATTTTGTTGCTGATTTGGTGGTGGCTGAATCTAAAGTGCTTACCTAAGCGAATTGTCGCAGCAAAAACCAGCTTTATTGTTAACGGAAACCCCATGAGTGGGTCTGCCAGTATTCAGCCGGGAAAACTCAAGGGGAAAAACGCCTCCCTTACCATCAAATCCCCGGCATGTCCCATGTATCCGCTGGCTACTTGCGGTGTTTCTCTCCAATTGGAAGCTGTAGATAAGCGGAAAACAAAGTCTTCCAAGCGAAAAGCTCAAGTGAAGGGTATCGGCGCAACCAACACTCCGGCTACCAATAGTATTCGGATAGGCGCAGTGACAATGGTCCGTGATGATCAGGCAAATCGGATGGTTCGGGCTGGTGTGAGAAATCAGACAATTGATTTTGCGATTTCCAGTGGTGCGACTGTTACGGTTTCAGGTTCATTCCTTTCTACAAATGGTAGTATGGTTCCTATGGTGCTTACAGTCAATTTGCGTTTTGTATAATCAAATTTATTGGAGGGGAAACAAATGGCTTCAAAAGAAATCATAAAGGAAAATCAAGTGCCAGCAACCCTGTTTGTTGGTTTGGGCGGCGTTGGCTCTGAGGTCGTCAAAAGGGTGGCTGAAAAGTGCCGCGGTAGTGAGACCGATAATGTCAATTTCGTGGTTTTTGATACCAATGTCAATGACTTGGCTAACATTACCAAAAGCGGAAAAAAGATTTATGCAGTTCAAACCTCCAATACCCAGTCGGTTGGGGATTATTTGGATTATGATGAGGACGCACTGCGCAATTGGTTCCCGAAAAACGCCGTACTGTATGACAAGACTGTGTCGGAGGGTGCCGGTCAGGTGCGGGCTATTTCCCGGTTGGCTTTTAACTCTACCATTAAAACAGGAAAGCTTCGCCCCCTGTTTCATGCGATTGACGATTTGTTTCGCAAAGACGGCAAGGAGATGAAACAGGCACTTCGGATTGTCATTGTTTCTACTGCTGCCGGTGGTACAGGTTCCGGTATTATTTTGCCTATGTCCATGTTCCTGCGGGACTATATTACTTCCAAGTATCCCAGCACAGCAGTGATTATCCGAGGCCTGCTGATGCTGCCGGAGATACTGGACAGCGTGATTAAAACAGAAGTCGAGCGAGAGAGCCTGCGCCGCAATGCTTATGCCACCGTGAAGGAACTCAATGCCTTTATGATGAAGGGCAGCGGATTTTTCGATATTGACGGTGATTTGCGCCGGTACAGCGGACTGCATGTAGATGTGACTGTTACGGCTACAGACGAACTGAAATCTTTGGCTCTGTTGCCTCTTGACTTCTGCTTCCTGTTTGACGGACAAAATGCGGAAGACAGCACCATGGCAAGTCCGGAACAGTATAAAGAGCAGGCTGCCCAAGCCCTGTATGAACAGAACATTGGCCCTATGCAACAGAAGGCTTTCTCTGTTGAGGATAATATTATTAAAGAAATCAGCAACAAGGGCAACTATGGACGCAACCGTTTCGGTGGCATCGGTGCCGGTGTCCTTCGCTATCCCTATGAAGATGTTGCAGACTATATCGCCTATCAGTGGGCTATTGACCGGATTGGCGGTGAAGGGGAAGCAGCAAAGTGGTCCAAGTATGATAAAGCATTTTTTGTAAAAGCAAGGGAAGAGCGCAAAGCCGGAATCCCTTATAGTGAGCAGCAAACCCGCGGTGAAGTGTATACCCGTACCTTGAAAACGGCTTCTGACAACTTTTCCAAGGATTTGCGGAATATGTATTTGCAGGATGCTGAACGCCGAATTACCGATTTCTTCCGTACACTGGCAGAAGAAATGCACCGTAGTCTGAATGATGATCCAGCTATCCGGGTTTCCAGAGGAAGCGCCATGCGGTTTGCCTCCGAGATGGATTACTCCATTGAAACCGGAAGCCAGAACCGCGGCCAGGCTGATGCCAACTTGAATTTGCTTCGTGCTTATGAAATGGCTGTACGCAACAATGCCAAGAAGATTTCCCAGAGTGTGGCCGAAGGAATCTTCCGCAATGAGACCAAGACCATCAATGAAAAGCGTAGCTTTACGATTGAACAATTGATCCGTTCCAGTATCAATGGAATCTGCCATCCCAATGCGGTGCGCTATCTGCTGTACACCATTACCGAGCAGATGAAGCAGAAAATTAAGTCAACAGAAGACCGTATTGCCAATGAAGCGACTCCCGCTCTGGACAGTTGGGCTCCCAGTGCCAATGATGCAGGAACCTTTGATGTACGCTATACTAAAAAATCCAATGAAAAGAATATTGACGAGTTCTGCCAGGCTGAGGTAGCTTATGCCAAGGGTGGAAACGGCGATACTCCCAGTAAGCTGGATAAAATCCGTGGCGGCGAGGACATTTATGCTCAGTTGAACCAGCTGTTTCCTGCATACTTCGGCGATATTTCTCTGTTTGGTGAATTGACCTCTGAATTGGAAGCCTATAAAATCGGATTGGAATATCTAAAAGAAGTCAATGAAATGTTTGAGAAGTTCTTTGACACCTTCGCCGAAAAGGTGGCAAAACTTCTGCGGATGCAGGACGATTTGGTAGCCTCTATTCGTTTCCATAAGGGTGATTCCGTTTATAATATCTGTGCAGATGAGAATATTCTGCAAGAGCTGGCCCGTACTTCTACTAATGGAGAAGAAGGGCTTATGCTTCCGTCTGAGCTGTGCGGCCAGATTTTCGACGCTGTGAAGTTTAACGTCGCCTTTGATAGAGAGACCCGTAATGCGGATGTAGTAGAAGATGACAAACGCATTGATATATTTGACGATATTCTTCTGGGATATTTCCAGCAGGCCGTGCGTCAGAATTGCGACATGATCGACGTCAACGTGATTGAGGCTATCGCACTCGAATACCGGCTGAAAAAGCGTGTCCAGCAGCGTGAAGCCCAGGGCAATGAGGGGAAGGTTTATGACAAGGTCACCCATGAGGACACGGTCCGGTATATTTCCGAAATGTTGGCGATGGGCGAGCGTCTGTCTGCGCCTTCGATCCAGCGGATGCGCAATGTGGAGCCCCGTGAAGTGAACCTGCAGGCCTATAACGAGAGTCTGCGGGCTATGCGCAACTACAAAATGGCAGATTTGCTGCCTAACGGTATGAGCGTGAATACCATTTCCAAATATGAAGTTCATTTCTTTAATGCCCTGTATAACCTGACCCCTGATAAATTGAGCAAGTTTGCCGCACCCGTATGCTGTGAGACTGGCGATAAAGAAGGCGGCCTGTACCATATGGCCTATCACCGTTATTCTCAAAATATTGGCCCTGATTCTGCCAAGAGCATGTCTATTTCCACCCATATTGACAAGCGCTGGGATTCCATCGCCGTCATGCCGGAGCTGGACTTCCGCTATGCCAAGCAGATGACTACCCGTATCCATCAGGCTCTGATTTATGGGCTGCTGTTGGGAGCTATTCAATATCGGGAAATCTCTCAGATTGCGAACCGGAAGGTCTATCGTTACGAGAACTCCGGCGAGCGGATTATGGATCTGGTGGTTTCCAATGGTACCCCCTGCGACCAGTTCTACGAGGTGCTGGATGCCTTGTACATCAATCCCGCAGCTGTAAAGGATGCCATGCGCATTAAGGAAAATAAGCGCAAAAAGGATAAAGTGCGTAACGCCAACTACGACCAGACTGCTTTCTATAGAAGCCTGGAAGAGTTTTATCTGCCCCAGTTCCACGAGGGCAAGACCAGCTTGTTTGAAATTCCGCTGGCTTATTATGCAACCGTCCCCAATACCAAGCGCTATAGTGTTGAAATTGTGGATTTGGTGGACAGCATTATCGGTGTCTTTGTGGAAGAGCTGTCCCTGTGGGAGAACGAAACCGACCGTCCCTTCCGGCTGTGCGAAATTTTGAAGGAGCAGTTTACCATGTTGGTGGACAGCTTTAAAAATTACGAAAGCCTGCGGAATAATACCACCCTGCACAATAATTTGGTGATTGATGTTGTATACCGTAAGATTAAGTCCATCCTGGAGCGGGAAGAACCGGTTGGTTATGACGAATATATTGATGAGATGAAGAAACTTCTCCGGTGACTTCTGAATATGCAGCCCCCCCGAAAAGGGGGGTTCTGTGTATGGAGGTGAAATGATTGTTTACAGTAGTCATCGCGGAGAAAAACCATCTCCAGCAAATAGAGGAAATGAAGATGTTTCTCTTCCCTCTTATGAATCCCAAGAAGTTTTCTTTTTGTGAGTGGAATCCCCAGGGGAAAAGCCTGAACCAGGTATTGCCTGGATTGTATGATGCCGTTCGGCACCGGGAGGAATGGCGGGCACTAATTGTCTGTGATGATGGAGGCTTGCAAAGCAAAAACCCCTATGAGCGGGCGTTTTACACTCCACCCCGCAGAAAGGATTTTTCATTGGAAGAGGAATATCTGGCAGAAGTGCGCGCAAGAAAATTTGCGGCATTTGGGGAGGCGGCAAAACAACCTTTGGTCCGGCTGACCGCCTGGCTGACAGACCGTCCCACTGTGACGAAAGGAAAAAATAACTGGCTGCATCGGGACCCGGAATATGCTGAGTACCGGGCAGAACTGGAGGAAAAAGAGAGGCTGCTTTCAGAATTGACGCAGGGGGAAGCCCTGCGAGTGACAAAGCCCTGCGAGATTGTGTGTATTGCCCGGCGCTGCTTTACAGAAGAGGAATATGACTTGCAGACCTCCTGGAACGAGCATACAGAGCAGGAATATTCCCGGTTTTATGACTGGAATCTGTACGCGGATAAACTGCGGTATCTGGTGTTTGACATTTTACCCGTGGAACACAAAAACTATGAGTTTGACTATCTGCGGTTTTTATATGTGCTGCTGTTGTTGGCCGGAAACCGGATTCCTTCCGATGCTTTCCGAGCCCAGAGAGTCTATCGGATTGACTGTGAAAATGATGAAAAGGCGCTGGCCCGGATGCTGGGGAGGTATGAAAAAAAGCTGAAGCTGACTTCTCAGGAAATTGCCCAGCGTATTGCCCAAATTAAAGCAGAGCACCGGCGTCCACTTTCCAACCGGGAGGTAGAGTCGAGATATCTGACGGAAACCACTATTCCGCTGGTACTGGATTCGGAGTTCGATGTGGAAGGACTTTATGTTCACCATGACCAGCTGGGTCTTTCCCGGGACTGCCCTCAGGAGGAGTATGTTTATTGGGATGGGCAGTATCGCAGCTCTCGGAAAAATTTGACCCGGTTTTTAAAAGAACCCCGCCGCTCGTTAAAACGGGCTGTAGGGGAGATGCGGAATTTGTGTGGGGTGGATTCCGATGAGGTGTTTGCTCTGAGCGAGTTTCAGCAGGAAGATATTGAGGAATATGCCCTGCAGGAAGAGAAGAAAATGGTGGAGGCCCGTACCAGCAGTTTGTATGATACTGCCCGGTACGAAAAGGAATTGGGTGATGCTGACCGGGAAGTGAAGCGGATGGTTTCTACCCGTATGACCCGGCGGATTACATTGGCAGCCGGCGGCTTGAGCCTTTTGGTATATTTGATAGGCTTTATCCCGTTGATTTCCAGCACAATGAACACCGCTATGTCCACGGCAGTGGCTATTGGGCTGACGGCTGGTGCAGTGGGAGCTTTGGCGTTGATTTCGATAGGCTGCTTGTTGGTGCTGCGCAGGCGGCTGCGCAACCGGTTTAAACACTATAACTATGTAATGAGCGGGATTGTGGCAGAGGTACGGGATTCTATGAACCGGTATTCCCGGTATTTGAGCCATGCCTGTACCTGTATGCGCTGCTTTTCGGTGCTGAACCTTCTGCATGAGAGCGAGGACAGCCGTTATTATCGTTGCCGTGTGCTGGATAACCATCGGGGTGATATTGCCCAGGTACAGGCCGCCGGCAGCTCTCTGTTCCGGAAGTTTGTCCGGGAGGACGAGCAGGATAATGATGATGTAAAGCCTTATCCCTACGACTTTACCCGGATTGCCCGGTATGAATATCCCATGCCTCTGACCGAACAAAACCATCGCCGGGTACCGTTTTTGCAGGACGGTAATCTGATGGAAATACCGGTGGACTTTATTGAGCGGGTAACTTTGACGAGGGAGGAGCTTTATGATTGATGTATTGTGGATAATCCTGAAGATGCTGATTGCGCTTCTTCCTTTTCTGCTGTTCAGTTGGCGCAATGCAAAAGCCAATCTTCCGGCCCAAATACGCAGCCGTCAGTTTTTAATGCCGGTAGTGGCGTTGGTATACTGCGTCATTGCCATGTCTCTGTTGGACCTGATTAACACGGGGCTGCTGTGGCTGCTGCAGGCAATCCCTGGGTGGTTCAGCTGGCTGGCAGGACTTTCGTGGATGCCGGGATTTTTAAGCTCGGCGTTTACTTCAGTGAGCAACTTTTTCACATGGGCCCTAAATAGTCTCAATATGGACTTTTGGATATTCTTTATTGCCAATGCGGCTATTTTGCTTCTCTTTATTGTAGTGAAAAGAATATGCATTGCATTTATGAAACGTAAGTTTCAAAATAACAGTGGGCTGCATCAGATTGTTGCCGGGCTGTTTTATGAGTATTCCGCCGATAAGGATTGCTGGTTTGTCAAAAAAAATCTGGGACAAATGCGTACCCTTTTGAAAACCTTCTATTATGGGGCTGTTGTTGTTTCTGTTATTTTGATGATGATTAGCCGCCAGCTCTATTTCCACAATTTGCTCAGGGGGCTTTTCTATCCGGTGTTCGGTGTGATCCTTTTGGGCGAAATGGCTTTCTTTATGGGCGGATTGATAGCCGGAGAGAAAAAGCCGGGTATCGATGAGGAAGATGAAGAGGCAGAAACGGTTGCCAATTATTCCGTTTTGCGGAAAATTCTGCGGGAATTGTTTGGAGATAAATTGCTTTCAGAGGATACCTCGGTGAATGTGCCACTGGAAGGTGCTGCTACGGTTACCGATATTGTGGAAGAAATTATAGATAGCGGGGATGTCAAAACGACCTCCTTTGGCCTCTATATGAAGGCGCTGCACTTGACGGGATTCCCGATTGACCAGAATTTTCTGTATTCCTCCCTACAGCTGTTACAGGGAGAAAGTGTGCTATTTAACAATCCTTTTTATCGGGATATGATTCCCTATGCCTTTTATCCCATGAACCGTGCCCTGCTACGCCATAAAAAGGCATTGGTGGTTCTGGGACGTCATGCAATTGAGCAGAATATCTCCCAGTGGGTACAGGACGGCTTGACAGCCGTTACCAATATTCCCTTTATGTGGAAAGTTGGCATTTTAAACAATGAGCCGCAGGAAGATTTGGATGTGGGAATTGTTACCCGCTCGGATGTGCATAACTGGCAATTACACGAGGCCAATGCTGGATTCTTTAAAGACGTGGAATATTTTGTGCTGGTAGAACCCAGCCGGTTGGTAACAACGGCTCAGATTGGCCTAAATTCCCTGGTAAAACGCTGCCGAACCCATGAGGACAAAAAAATTGTTTTCTGCGCTTGTGATAAGAACTGCGATGGTTTGGTAGATGCCCTTTCTCATATTTTGATGACCAGTATTATTGAGGTTTCGGCCACCAACAAGCATATGGGTACATCGTCCTATATGTGCTGGGAGACTGATCAGGAATACCTCCATCATCGCCTATTCCCCAATATCTCCCGGTATCTGGGGCTTGGTACTGAGGTATCGGCGGTGGCGCTGAAAAATCAGGTCAGCCATACCTTCTGGTATGGAGGCGAAGCGTTCCCGGTTTCCGATATTCACTGGATTGACCGGCAGTATTACTATGAGTTGATGAAATACGCTGGGCTACCTACCGAACAGGAAACCTTCCAGAGAGTGTTTACCACCACGCCGGACTTCTGGAGCGCAGAAATCCGCGAAAATCACTATATGACCGTTGAAGATGAATCCTTCAATATGTTTGAAATCCTTCGGAACTTTGCTACCCGTTCCCGGGAACAGGGCTTTGTGAATGTGATTGTTTCCGAATACCTGCTCAAGGATTATATGGCCGACAACGACAAGATTTTCGCCGCTGACCCCAAGGCCATTCCTTATATTGTGGCAGACTATGCCCGCACGGTTCGGAATGTTTCCTTCCGATTGATTCTGCTGATGAGTACCGGCGGCGTACGGGAAGAAGCGCTGAAAAAAGAATTGTCCCTGATGGGTTTGCCTGAAACCGGTTTGGGGCTGAGAGAACAGGTGTGGTATGGGATTTACCAGTGCTATGCTGGCGCCATGGAGGCCTGTCCAGCAAAAGAGGACTATGAGGGCAATGTGCTGGAAGCAGCCAACCGGGAAATTATGGTTCCGGGATGTCAGCGGCCTTTTGATATGAGTTTGCTGCGCACCCGGGAGCGTTATAACAGTGAAGCTGGCCGGGTGGAGACCGAGTACTATCTGGACGATGCTGATTTTATCCGTTATTGCGTGACCCAGCTGAAAAGCGCCGCCTATATCGCCGAAGACGAAATGGGTGAACGGCATTATTTGGGTTCTGAGCTGCGGGCCCATGTTTTCCAAAGCCATTTGCCCGGTCAGT
Source organism: Clostridiales bacterium (assembly GCA_019422525.1). Classification (GTDB taxonomy): domain Bacteria; phylum Bacillota; class Clostridia; order Oscillospirales; family Acutalibacteraceae; genus Heritagella_A. The sequence continues at coordinate 233,673 of JAHZDE010000003.1, read as the reverse complement.
TCTTTACTTTTGACGGAAAGTATTACGAGATGCTGTGCCTTTCCGGTGACGGACAGGTATTGGTACGCCGTGCTGCCGACCATATTTCCGGGCGGCCTTCGTACCGGCAAGTGCGGCGGTATACCATTGAAAAGAGCCGTCCTTCAGAGAAAATGGGCGATTGCCGCGATATTTCCGGTATGAAAGTCATTCGGGAATTTGCCGATATTTCGGTGGAAACCCCGGCTTATTATATTATGAACCGGTATAACGACTTTAGTACCGCCAAGCGGGTGGAGATTAACGGTGTGCCCGGACGTGTGTACCGGAATAAACCGATTTTGCGTATTGAACTGCCGGAAAATGGCGGAAAGCTGACACCTCGGGTACGGTATACCATTACCCTGCTGTTTAACGAGATTTTCCGAACCCTGTTTGCAGAAAATCAGGGCTTCATCACCGCGTTGACCGGTGATGTGGAGGTAGACGGAGAAGACGGAAAGTATAACGCTTTTGAAAAAGACTGCCCTATGAGTTATACACTGGCAGGCGGCGAAGACTGTCCTATCGACGACCGCTCTATTTATATTGTGGAGGACAGCCAGCTGGATTTGGGATTGCTTATTGCGGTGGAACGGAACTTGCGCCGGATTCTGGAAATCGTTTGGGATTATCTGGATTGGCATACCCATACCCTGTCTCGGAGTATGAACCCGCCTCAGGAGCCAGAAGGCGAATCTGGGGGTAATACGCCGGAAGGAGAGGGTGAGACACCACAGGAGCCGGCAGAGGGTGTTCCCGATGGGGAAAAGAAGGAGCCCGAGAAGAAAAAAGGCTTCTTTGGAAGGATTGGCGACGGCCTGAAAAAGACCGGTCGAAAGATCAAAGATTTCTTCCGAAAGTTATTCCGCCGTAAGAAAAAGGGCGGAGAGGAGACCGGCGAACCAGTGAATACGCCTACAGAAGGAACACCTGGGACGCCAGTCAGCGAACCAGTTGGCGAAACTCCCGATGCACCGGTCAACGAACCCGCAGGAGAACCCCCCACATCGGCAAACGAGCCGGCAGAAGGGAAACCTACGGAATCCAGAATGAACTGGAGAGCGGAAGACGGCCAACCGGCGGTACCCCAAGGTGAACCGCAGGACGGCGATGATGAGGGGAAAATCGACTTTACCACAGAGGATGAAGTTTCTTCCAAGGCGAAAGCCAGTCGGGAGAGGGCGCCATATTTCCAGCGGTACTATCTGCTGTATGGATTTGAAGCCATGCCTGCAGCCTTGGATGTGTCTCAGACACTGAAATATCTGGGCGAGATGGGATTTGATAAGAATTCCCTCAAACAGGCCCGGGACAACAAGGACATTGCCCGGAATGTGGAAAAGACCTTTATACCGGGGCAAAGCGGAAAGCATTACTGTGACTTCTGCGGAGCCGAAATTGTGGGAACCGAGTATGAAACGCTGGTGGACGGACGAGAACGCTGCATGAACTGTGGCCGTACTGCTGTCAAAACCGGAAGTGAGTTTACGAAAATCTTCATGGACGTCAAGCGCAACATGGAGGCGTTTTATGGAATTAGTCTGCGGGTTCCCATTAAGGTGGAAATGGTGAATACCAAAAAGCTCAGCCGGAGGCTTGGAAAATCCTTTGTACCCACACCCAATATGGATGGACGTACACTGGGAGTTGCCATCAAAGACCGCAATGGATATACCCTGATGCTGGAAAATGGAGCCCCCAGGCTTCAATCCATGATGACCATTGCTCATGAACTGACCCATATCTGGCAGTATACCAATTGGGATGAAAAACATCTGATTGAAAAGTATGGAAAGGATATGGATGGCGAAGTTTGGGAAGGCATGGCCAAATGGGTGGAAATTCAATATGCCTATCTGATTAACGAGCCGGCTACTGCCAAGCGGGAAGAACTTTGGACTGTATTCCGTCAGGACGAATATGGGAGAGGATTCGTAAAATACTTAAAGAAATATCCATTCTCTCTCGGAAATCATATCACTGGACCCACCCCCTTTGACAATAAGGACGAGCCACTGTAAAACAATCAAAAAGAAAGCCCCGCACCGTTTTTATCGGTGCGGGGCTTTTGAATGTAGATGGAATTAGAACATGTGCTCGGAAAGCAGACGGTTTTTCTCGTCCCACAGAGACTGGGAAAGGTCAACATAGTACTTATGGGGATTCTCAAAACGGGTTACTTCTTCCCAAAGAGTGTCTACCTGCTCCATACAGTAGGAGCGGATTTCCGAAAGCTCCCGCTCTTTCATCAGGCAGCGGCCATTTTCGAAAATCTTCTGGCGCAGACGCACTGCCCGGAAGTTTTCCACTGTCTTGCGCTTCCAGATGTGCTCCGGGTCAAAGAGAATGTAAGGCCGGCTTTCATCAATCACTTCGTCATGGAGGGTAATCACGTCGGCAATGGCTTTGCCGGTTTCTTTATCAAACAAACGCCACACTTCCTTGAAGCAGGGAGTGGTAATTTTGCTGACATTTTCGCTAATTTTAATCTTGGGAATAATATGGCCGTTTTTATCTTCCACGCCGGACAGCTTATACACACCGCCAAATACCGGTTCGGAAGAAGAGGTAATTAGTCTTTCGCCTACGCCGAAAGAGTCTACCTTGGCGCCCTGAATCAGCATATCACGAATAATGTACTCATCCAGAGAGTTGGAAGCACAGATTTTGCAGTCCTCAAAACCGGCAGCATCCAGCATTTTCCGCGCTTTGCGGGAAAGATAGGTAATATCACCACTGTCAATGCGGATGCCTGCGGGACGGAAGCCTTGGGGAACCAGTACTTCGTTGAAAATTTTGATGGCGTTGGGTACGCCGGACTTCAGCACGTTGTAGGTATCTACCAGTAAGGTGCATTGATGGGGATATTCTTTTGCATAGGCGCGGAAAGCCTCTTCCTCGCTGGGGAACAGCTGAATCCAGCTGTGAGCCATGGTGCCCAGTGCCGGTACACCGAAATCCCGGTCGGTAATGGTGCAGGCAGTACCGATACAGCCACCGATATAAGCAGCCCGGGCGCCATAAACAGCACCGTCAAAGCCCTGCGCACGGCGGGAACCGAATTCCATAACGGCCCGGCCTTCGGCAGCCCGGACAATCCGGTTTGCTTTGGTGGCAATCAAGGACTGATGGTTAATGGCCAGCAGCACCATGGTTTCGATAAACTGTGCCTGAATGGCGGGGCCGCGGACGGTGACAATGGGTTCACCGGGGAAAATGGGGGTTCCTTCCGGAACAGCCCATACATCGCAGGCAAATTGGAAATTGCGCAGATAGTCCAAAAAAGCGTCGCTGAACAGGTGCTTGTCTCGCAGAAACTGAATATCCTCATCGGTAAAATTCAGGTTAGTTAGATAATCCACCAACTGCTGGACGCCGGCCATAATGGCAAAACCGCCCTGGTCGGGGACCTTTCTGAAAAACATATCAAAATAGACAATGGTATCCTGAAAGCCGTTGGCAAAATAGCCGTTTGCCATGGTGATTTCATAGAAGTCCGTCAGCATAGTCAGGTTTTTGGTAATCGTCGAAGTAGACTGAGTCATAGTAGGCTGGGTCATAGTGTTCAGAACCTTTCTTTTTCCGGTTTTCCGGTTTCAAATTGGGTCGGCGGCGAGAGTGGAGATCAGTTCCACGCCGCTGGTCTGCATGTTTTGATAAGAGGCCAATTCGGTGATAAAGGCCGGATGGCCTGGAGTATCATAGGTTGCGGTCAAATCAATGGGCACGACAATCTGGCTGGGACGGTTTTGTCGGTTAAATTCTGTTTTAAGCGTGAGGGCGAACTGCTGCACGCAAATATCCGTACAACAGCCGATGACGATAAATCGGGTGACGGCGGGATTTTCCGCCAGCCATTGCCCAAAAGCAGGTTCCAAAAAACCGTTGGTGGAATTTTTGGGAAACAGACGATAGCCGCCTTCTTTTTCCAGTAAATCTACAGGCCGAGATTCCTCGGAACCCTGCAAACAATGCACGGGATAAGAAGAGAACTCCGGGCTGTCAGAAGGATGGCTGTCGGCAAAAAACAGGATGGGGATGTTCCTTGACCGGCAGGCCTGCATCAGATTGGCAGCGGCAGGAAGGAGGGAAGCGGTATTAGGACTATATAAAGCTCCTTCTACAGCAAAGCCGTTAATTAAATCCATGACCACCAATGCCGAGGACTCCGGTGGGAAGGAGGATAGGGCGGCTGGTGCTGCTGAAAAGGCAGCCGGAAAAGCGTCCCGCAGTATAGTTGCTTCCGACGGGAGAGCGGCAAGTTTCATAACATCACAACCTTTCCGAAAAAACATGTCCCAACAGGGGGAACGGATCCACATGGGGGTGTCCTGACATCTATTATAACAAATAACGCCGAAAAAGTACAATTTGAAAATCGAAATATGGGAAGATACCAAAAATAATCCTATTCAAAATGATTTTTCAGTAGTTTTTTCACTTGGTATTGCATTTTAAGAAATAAGAGGCTATAATAGTATCGTTCAGTTGGCGGTGGAATTGTGCTTTGCCCAATGGAAAATCATTTGAAAGCCCGGTTTGGCCGCCTGATGTTGTGAAAACAGGACGCCTGTGTTTTCAGCATGGGATGGTTCTCGTCTTGCCGACGGCATTGGTTTTGCAGATTTGTACTATTTGGGGGAAACAAGGATGAGATTGCGTAAGCAGGCCCTGGGCAACCGGAATTTGGTAGGCGCCCGGGTAGAAATTGCCCGAAAGAATCAGGGAATGAAGCAAAAGGAGCTGCTGGCCCAATTGCAGGTAAACGGTGTGGATATGAACGCTTCGGGACTTTCCAAGCTGGAAGGACAGATTCGATACGTAACGGATTTTGAGCTGGCGGCGCTGGCCAATATTTTGAACGTCTCAGTGGACTGGCTTTTGGGAAGGACCGATAATCCCAGCGGTTGAAAGGGTTCATATCTGGGATTACAAAAACTGAATAGGAAAAGGACCGGTATAGACTTGCCGGTCCTTCTTTTTTATAAAAACAGGATGATTATTTTGTAACACGTAGCCGGGTGTTTTTAACAAAAATAATTCTAAAATCGAAATTTAATCAAAGAAAAGCACTTTCCAGACCTCATTTGGAAAGTGCTTTGTAAAATAGGTATTAGAGATGATATATTTCGAAAATAGAATTATAATCGCCAAAAAAGAGGATAAAATCAAAAAAAGTGGGCAAAAACCCACTTCTTCAAGGAAAAAGCCTTGACAAAATAAAAGATATATTATAAACTAATATACTGCATTATCATGGATTATTGTGTTTCACAAAGTCCTGATACAGTTTAGCACATCTTTCAAAAAAACGCAAGTGTTTTCAGAAAAAATTGTCGCGGTCCAAAAAGCGGAGAGGACGCCGGTAAAGCGGCGGGAGATCAGCCACAGCTTGCCGGCGCGGCAGAATGGTAAATATTGGAATGGAGTGATTGAGCCAATGGTGAATGTCAAACCGGTGCAGTTGGGCAAAAACACCCGCATGAGCTTTTCCCGCATCGATGAAGTTCTGCAGATGCCGAACCTGATTGAGGTGCAGAAGAATTCCTATCAGTGGTTCCTGGATGAGGGACTGAAAGAGGTATTCCGTGATGTTTCGGGTATTACGGACTTTACCGGGAATTTGGTGCTGGATTTTGTCAACTATAAACTGGACGACGAGCCCAATTACAGCGTGATTGAGTGTAAAGAGCGAGACGCCACTTATGCAAAGGCCCTTCGGGTAACTGCCCGCCTGCTGAACAAGGAGACCGGTGAAATTAAGGAATCCGAAGTGTTTATGGGCGACTTCCCGTTGATGACCGATAGCGGTACTTTTGTGATTAACGGCGCCGAGCGCGTGATTGTTTCCCAGTTGGTGCGTTCCCCCGGTGTGTACTACAAAATGGAGTATGATAAGACCGGTAAGGAATTGTTCAGCTCTACTGTGATCCCTAACCGCGGCGCATGGCTGGAATATGAAAACGATGCTAACGATGTTTTCTATGTGCGTATTGATAAAAACCGTAAGATTCCGGTAACGGTATTCCTGCGCGCTTTGGGACTTGGTACCGATGAGGAAATCCGTAACTATTTTGGTACCGATGACCGCATCGAGGCTACTCTGGAAAAGGATACCACCCACAGCATGGATGAGGGCTTGCTGGAAGTATACCGCAAGCTGCGCCCCAGTGAGCCGCCTACTGTTGACAGCGCTCAGTCCCATATCAACGGGTTGTTCTTTGATGCCCGCCGCTATGATCTTTCCCGGGTTGGCCGTTATAAATACAACAAAAAGCTGAATTTGGCCGGCCGTATTACCGACCAGAAGCTGACCCAGCCGATTGTGAACCCCATGACCGGTGAAGTGATGGCAGAAGCAGGACAAGTGGTTTCCCGCAGCTTGGCAGAGGAAATCGACAATGCCGGTGTCACGGTTGCTTTTGTGGAAGTAGGCGATCGTGAGGTTAAGGTAATTTCCAACGGTATGGTGGATATTTCCAAGTATGTAAGCTTTGATGCTAAGGAAGAATGTGGCATCAACGAGCGGGTGCGTTTCTCCGTCTTGGCTGAGATTCTGGAAAGCTGCGGCGATGACGAGGAAGAACTGAAGGATACCATTCGTGCCCGTGCTGATGATTTGATTCCCAAGCACATTATTATCGATGATATTTTCTCTTCTATTAACTATATGAACTGCCTGGCTATGGGCTTGGGCACCACTGATGATATTGACCATTTGGGCAACCGCCGGATTCGTTCTGTAGGCGAGTTGCTGCAGAACCAGTTCCGCATTGGTTTCTCCCGTCTGGAAAGAGTGATTCGGGAACGTATGACCCTGCAGGCTCAGGACCCGGAAGCTCTGACCCCTCACTCTTTGATCAATATTCGTCCTGTGGTAGCGGCTATTAAGGAGTTCTTCGGCTCCTCTCCGCTGTCCCAGTTTATGGACCAGACGAACCCTCTGGCAGAACTGACACACAAGCGTCGTCTGTCTGCACTGGGCCCCGGCGGTCTGTCCCGTGACCGCGCCGGATTTGAGGTGCGTGACGTTCACTACAGCCACTATGGCCGTATGTGTCCTATTGAAACGCCTGAAGGCCCCAACATCGGTCTGATTTCCTATCTGGCAACTTTTGCAAGAATTAACGAGTATGGCTTTGTGGAGGCTCCTTTCCGCCGGGTGGACAAGGAAACCGGAAGAGTTACCGACGAAGTGGTGTATATGACCGCTGACGTGGAAGATAACTACATTGTGGCGCAGGCTAACGAACCGTTGGATGAGAACGGCTGCTTCCTGCACAACAAGGTGAACGGCCGTCACAGAGAGAGCTTTGTGGAAGTGGACCGCCGGAAGGCCGACTTTATGGATGTATCTCCTCGAATGGTGGTTTCTGTGGCTACCGCTATGATTCCCTTCCTGGAAAACGATGACGCTAACCGTGCATTGATGGGTTCTAACATGCAGCGCCAGGCTGTGCCGCTGCTGAAGACCGAGGCTCCTATTGTGGGCACCGGTATGGAATATAAGGCCGGCGTAGACTCCGGCGTGTGTGTACTGGCAAAGCGTGCCGGTATTGTCCGCAGCGTTAGCGCTACTGAGGTGCGCGTGACGGCTGATAACGGCGAAGTGGACACCTATCAGATTACGAAGTTCCTGCGCTCCAACCAGAGCACCTGTATTAACCAGGTTCCCGTGGTTGACAGAGGCGACCGGGTGGAAGAGGGCGACGTGATTGCTGACGGCCCTGCTATTTGCAACGGTGAAATTTCTCTGGGCAAGAACGCCCTGATTGGCTTTATGACCTGGGAAGGTTATAACTACGAGGACGCCGTTCTGATTAACGAGAAGATTGTCCGGGATGACGTGTATACCTCCATCCATATTGAGGAGCACGAAATGGAAGCCCGTGATACCAAACTGGGACCGGAAGAGATTACCCGTGATATTCCCAACGTTAATGAAGATTTGCTCCGCGATTTGGATGACCGTGGAATTATCCGTGTGGGCGCCGATGTCCGTGCGGGCGATATTCTGGTAGGTAAGGTTACCCCCAAGGGCGAAACCGAGCTGACCGCAGAAGAGCGCCTGCTCCGTGCTATCTTTGGCGAAAAAGCAAGAGAAGTTCGCGATACTTCTTTGCGTGTGCCTCATGGTGAATATGGTATTGTGGTGGACGTAAAAGTGTTTACCCGCGAAAACAGCCACGACGAGCTGAGCCCTGGCGTAAACAAAGTGGTTCGCTGCTACATTGCTCAGAAGAGAAAGATTTCTGTCGGCGATAAGATGGCAGGCCGTCATGGTAACAAGGGTGTTGTTTCCCGGATTCTGCCTATGGAAGAAATGCCGTTCCTGCCTGATGGTACTCCCCTGGATATTGTGCTGAACCCCTTGGGCGTGCCTTCCCGTATGAATATCGGACAGGTACTGGAAGTCCATCTGGGTATGGCCGCCAAGGCACTGGGATGGAAGATTATGACCCCTGTGTTCGACGGTGCTCATGAAGAGGATATCCGTGAGTGCTTTAAAATGGCCGGCATGAGCGAAGATGGTAAGTTCTGGCTTCGTGATGGCCGTACCGGTGAGTATTTCGACAACCCGGTTACCGTTGGTTATATGTATTACCTCAAGCTCCACCATTTGGTTGACGATAAAATTCACGCCCGTTCCACTGGTCCGTACTCTCTGGTTACCCAGCAGCCTCTGGGTGGTAAAGCTCAGTTCGGCGGCCAGCGTTTCGGTGAGATGGAAGTTTGGGCCCTGGAAGCTTACGGCGCAGCTTACACCCTGCAGGAAATCCTGACGGTGAAGTCCGACGACGTGGTGGGCCGTGTGAAGACCTATGAGGCCATTGTCAAGGGCCAGAATATTCCTAAGCCCGGTGTGCCCGAGTCCTTCAAGGTTCTGATTAAGGAACTGCAGTCTTTGGGTCTGGATATTAAGGTGCTGGATAAGAATAACGAAGAGATTGATTTGAAGCAGGACTTCGATGATGAGGACGACGGATACATCCAGTCCGGAGATTCTTTTGACGAGCCTACCGTCGCCGAAGAAGGGGAAATGGATGGCTATACCATGGAGAATCCCGACGATGAGGATGACGATTTGTATAGCGTTATGCATGACGACGGTCTGGATGACCTGTTTGGTGACAGTACTGGCAACGGCGACGAGACAATGTAATGTTGGGGGTTGAACGATGGAATTTAACGTGTTTGAATCGATTAAAATCGGCCTGGCTTCCCCGGATAAAATCCGCGAGTGGTCTCATGGCGAGGTCAAGAAGCCGGAGACCATTAACTACCGCACCCTGAAGCCTGAGCGGGACGGCCTGTTCTGCGAGCGCATTTTTGGACCCCAGAAGGACTGGGAATGCCATTGCGGTAAATATAAGAGAATTCGCTATAAGGGCAGAATTTGCGATAAGTGCGGTGTAGAAGTCACCCGCAGCAAGGTTCGCCGTGAGCGTATGGGCCATATTGAATTGGCTGCTCCTGTTTCCCATATCTGGTATTTTAAGGGTATCCCCTCCCGGATGGGCTTGGTACTGGATATTTCTCCTCGGACGCTGGAAAAAGTGCTCTATTTTGCTTCGTACATCGTCACAGACCCCGGCAATGTGCGGGAGCTTTCCAAAAAGCAAATCCTCAGTGAAAAAGAATACCGCGATATGCGGGAGAAATATGAGGACGATTTCAAAGCTGCCATGGGTGCCGAAGCCATTAAGGAATTGCTGACTGAAATCGATCTGGAAAAGCTCTCTGTAGAGCTGAAAGAAGAATTGAAGGGTGCTTCCGGTCAGAAGCGGGTGCGTTTGCTCAAGCGTCTGGAAGCGGTGGAAGCTTTCCGTCTTTCCGGCAACCGCCCCGAGTGGATGATTCTGGATGTGGTTCCGGTGATTCCGCCGGATATTCGTCCTATGGTACAGCTGGATGGCGGCCGTTTTGCAACCTCCGACCTGAATGATCTGTACCGTCGGGTAATTAACCGCAACAACCGTCTGAAGAGACTGCTGGAACTGGGCGCCCCTGACATTATCGTCCGCAATGAGAAGCGGATGCTGCAGGAAGCCGTTGACGCGCTGATCGATAACGGCCGCCGCGGGCGTCCTGTAACCGGCCCCAATAACCGTCCGCTGAAATCCCTTTCCGATATGCTGAAAGGTAAGCAGGGACGTTTCCGTCAGAACCTGCTGGGCAAGCGTGTTGACTACTCCGGCCGTTCCGTTATCGTGGTTGGACCTGAACTGAAAATGTATCAGTGCGGCCTGCCTAAGGAGATGGCTCTGGAACTGTTTAAGCCCTTTGTTATGAAGCGCTTGGTGGAAACCGGCAAAGCCGGCAACATCAAAGCTGCACGTAAGGCAGTGGAGCGCGTAAAGCCCGAGGTTTGGGATGCTCTGGAAATCGTCATCAAGAATCATCCTGTGCTGCTCAACCGTGCGCCTACGCTGCACCGTCTGGGCATTCAGGCTTTCGAACCCGTGCTGGTGGAAGGCCGCGCCCTGAAGCTGCATCCTCTGGTGTGTACCGCTTATAACGCCGACTTCGACGGCGACCAGATGGCTGTTCACGTGCCTCTGTCCGCGGAAGCACAGGCTGAAGCCCGCTTCTTGATGCTGGCTGCCAACAACCTGCTGAAACCCTCTGACGGCCGCCCGGTAACGGTGCCTACGCAGGATATGGTGTTGGGTTCCTATTATCTGACACTGGACAAGGACGGAGAGCCCGGCGAAGGCAAGGTGTTCCGCGATGTGGATGAGGCTTTGATGGCTTATGATGCCCATGTGGTGAGCCTCCACGCAAAGATCAAGGTTCGCCGCCAGGCTGTGATTAACGGTGAAACCGTAACAGCTTTGGTAGATTCCACTGTGGGCCGGATTATCTTTAACCGTCCCATTCCGCAGGATTTGGGCTATGTGGACCGCTCCAAGCCTGAAAATCTGCTGAAATTTGAAATTGATTTCCTGGTTGGTAAAAAGCAGCTGGGAAAAATTATTGAAAAGTGCATTAAAGTCCATGGTACCGCCATTACCTCTGAGGTTTTGGATGAAATCAAGGCCCAGGGCTACAAATATTCCACCATTGGTGCTATCACAGTTGCTGTTTGCGATGCCACCATTCCGCCCCAGAAAAAGCAGATTTTGGCTGATGCTGAAGCTGAAATCGATGAAATCAGCAGCGAATTCAGTGAGGGCCTGTTGTCTGAGGAAGAACGCTCTAACGCTGTGCTGAAAACCTGGGAGCAGGCAACTAATGACGTAACCAACGCTCTGCAGAGAGGCCTGGACCGGTACAACCCCATTTTCATGATGGCAGACTCCGGTGCTCGTGGTTCTATGAGCCAGATTCGTCAGCTGGCCGGTATGCGCGGTCTGATTGCAAACACCTCTGGTAAGGTTATCGAAATCCCGATTCGTGCTAACTATCGTGAAGGCCTGAACATTTTGGAATACTTCATTTCCTCCCGTGGTGCTCGTAAAGGCTTGGCCGATACCGCTCTGCGTACCGCTGACTCCGGTTACCTGACCCGCCGCCTGGTGGACGTTTCTCAGGATGTGATTATCCGTGAGGATGACTGCGGTGCAACCGATGGTCTGGAAGTTTTCGATATTAAGGAAGGCAGCGAGTCCATTGAAAGCATGCACGAGCGTCTGATTGGCCGTTATCTGGTAGAGGACTTTGTGGATGAAGAAACCGGTGAAGTGCTGGTTTCCAAGGACAAGATGATGGATGACAACGATGCCGATATTATTGTTGGCCACGGTGTGGAAAGCATTAAGATTCGTTCCATCCTGAACTGCCGCGCTAAACATGGCGTGTGCAAAAAGTGCTACGGTTCCGACCTGGCAAGCGGTCAGCCTGTTACCGTGGGCGAGGCTGTGGGTATTATCGCAGCACAGTCTATCGGTGAACCCGGTACCCAGTTGACCATGCGTACCTTCCACACCGGCGGTGTTGCCAGTGCTGAAGATATTACACAGGGTCTTCCCCGTGTTGAAGAACTGTTTGAAGGCCGTAAACCCAAGCATCTGGCTATCATCAGTGAGATTGACGGTACAGTCAGCTTCGAAGAGATTAAGAAAAACCGTCACGTGGTCGTTACCCGCGACGATGGGGAGCAGCGCTCCTATCTGATTCCCTTTGGCTCCCGTATCAGCGTGAAGGAAGGCCAGAAGATTAAGGCAGGCGCCCGCCTGACCGAAGGTTCTGTGAACCCCCACGATGTGTTGGCAATCAGCGGTACCCATGCAGTACAGGATTATCTGATTGAAGAAGTACAGCGCGTATATCGGATGCAGGGCGTTGATATCAACGATAAGCATATCGAAGTTATCGTTCGTCAGATGATGCGGAAGGTTCGCGTGGAAGACGCTGGCGATACTGAATTGCTGCCCAGCTCTCTGGTGGATAAGACTGAGTTCGAAACTGCCAACGAGCAGATTGCTGCCCGCCGTGCTGCCGGCGAAGTGGATTTGAAGGAAGCTACCTGCACGCCGGTGCTGCTGGGTATTACCAAGGCATCTTTGGCTACTGACTCCTTCCTGTCCGCTGCTTCCTTCCAGGAGACCACCCGCGTGCTGACCGAAGCCGCTATCAAGGGTAAGGTCGACCCGTTGCTGGGCCTGAAAGAAAACGTCATCATCGGCAAACTGGTTCCCGCCGGTACCGGCATGAAGTGCTATACAGATGTTGAAGTAAAATGTGTCGATGAGGGCTTGACAAACGAGCCTGTTTGAGTATATAATAGCAAATTGTGATGGTCTGAGCGAAATGAACGGTATCCTGTCCGGAAAATCCCTTCCGGGCAGGTGCTGTCCTGTATAAGCTGACTTTCACAGGCGTGGAGACTGGAAAGTTTCTGTGCAAAATTCCATTCGGTGTTAAGCCGGACAAGCCCACACGGTTTGAATCGGTATTAACATATAAAAATTTTTTTGTGAGGAGGTGTCATATGCCTACCTTTAATCAGCTGGTTCATACCGGTCGTCAGGTTGCTGAAAAGAAAGCAAAGGCTCCCGCACTGCTGAAGGGCTGGAACTCCAAGAAGCGCGTTGCTATCGATCAGGATTCCCCTCAAAAGCGTGGTGTGTGCACGTCTGTTAAGACTGCTACCCCTAAGAAGCCTAACTCTGCTCTTCGTAAAATTGCCAGAGTTCGTCTTTCCAACGGAATCGAAGTCAGCGCCTATATCCCCGGTGTTGGACACAATCTGCAGGAGCACAGCGTCGTGATGATCCGCGGCGGCCGTGTAAAGGACCTGCCTGGTGTGCGTTACCACATCATCCGCGGTACTCTGGATGCCCAGGGTGTTGCTAAGCGTATGCAGGCCCGTTCCAAGTACGGTGCAAAACGGCCTAAGGCCGGCGCCAAGAAGTAATCCGATGACGGGATTGCTTTCTGAAAAACTTTGACAGAATTCGTGGCTCCCGCATGAATTTCGTGCGGAGGCGTTTGTAATAGAACGCCTCTTTGTGGCCAACGGAAGTTTTGTCGCTTTCGAGTACCTGTGATATCATTTCATGTGAAGGAGGGAAGAATATGCCGAGAAGAGGTAATATCGCAAAACGTGATGTTTTGCCCGATCCGCTTTATAACTCCAAGCTGGTCACCCGTCTGGTGAACAACATCATGTATGACGGAAAGAAGGGCGTTGCCCAGAAGATCGTGTACGGTGCATTTGACATCGTGGCTGAGAAGACCGGCAAGGATCCCCTGGAGGTTTTTGAGCAGGCAATGGAAAATGTTATGCCCAGCCTCGAGGTTAAAGCCCGCCGTGTTGGCGGTGCAACCTATCAGGTTCCCATGGAGGTGCGTCCTGAGAGACGCCAGACCCTGGGCCTGCGTTGGATTTCCACCTATTCCAGACAGCGCTCTGAAAAGACCATGAAGGAGCGTCTGGCAGGAGAAATCCTCGATGCAATAAATGGCGCCGGCGGCGCTGCCAAGAAGCGTGACGATACGCATAAGATGGCAGAGGCCAACAAGGCATTCGCACATTACAGATGGTAATGCATGGATGCCGGCCTGCCGGCTTCCATGGAATGTTTTTCACCCCCGCACATTTATCTATTCGACTAAAGGAGGAAACCCATGCCAAGGCAGGTATCACTTGAATTAACCCGCAATATCGGCATTATGGCTCACATCGATGCCGGTAAAACTACTACCACAGAACGTATTCTGTATTACACCGGTATCAACCACAAGATCGGTGAGACCCATGACGGTACTGCCACCATGGACTGGATGGCCCAGGAACAGGAAAGAGGTATTACCATTACCTCCGCTGCTACTACCTGCTTTTGGAAGGGCCACCGTATTAACATCATCGACACTCCCGGCCACGTGGACTTTACCGTGGAAGTGGAGCGCTCCCTGCGTGTGCTGGACGGCTCTGTGACCGTTTTCTGCGCAAAGGGCGGCGTTGAGCCCCAGTCCGAGACTGTTTGGCGTCAGGCTGAGGAATATAAAGTTCCTCGTATGGCTTATGTCAACAAGATGGACATTATGGGTGCTGACTTCTATCGCGTTGTCCAGATGATGAAGGACCGCCTGAAGTGTAATGCTGTCCCGATTCAGTTGCCTATCGGTTCTGAGGATACCTTTAAGGGTATTATCGACCTGGTAACCATGAAGGCCGAGGTCTATTATGATGATCTGGGTAAAGATGTTCGCGAAGAGGACATCCCCGAAGATATGAGAGAAATCGCCGAGAAGTACCACACCGAGCTCATTGAGCATGTGGCTGAACAGGACGATGAACTCTTTGAGAAGTATCTGAACGGTGAGGAACTGACCGTCGACGAGATTAAGACCTGCATCCGCAAGTCCACTATCGCTAACCACATGGTCCCCGTAACCTGCGGTACTTCCTACAGAAACAAGGGCGTGCAGCCTTTGCTGAACGCAATTGTTGATTATATGCCCGCTCCTACCGATGTTCCCGCTATTAAGGGCGTGAACCCGGATACCGAAGAGGAAGAGGTTCGTCATTCTTCCGACGATGAGCCTTTTGCAGCTCTGGCATTTAAGATTGCTACCGACCCCTTTGTTGGTAAGCTGTGCTTCTTCCGTGTGTACTCCGGTACCGTGGAAGCTGGTTCTACTGTTTATAACTCCGTGAAGGACACCAACGAGCGTATGGGCCGTATCCTGCAGATGCACGCAAACCATCGTCAGGATATTGAGAAGGTGTACGCTGGTGATATCGCTGCTGCAGTTGGTCTGAAGAATACCACTACCGGCGATACCCTGTGCGACGAAAAGCACCCCATCATTTTGGAATCCATGGAATTCCCGGAGCCTGTTATCCGCGTTGCTATCGAGCCCAAGACCAAAGCTGGTCAGGAGAAGATGGGTATTGCACTGGCTAAGCTGGCTGAAGAAGATCCCACCTTCAAGGCTTATACCGATGAGGAAACCGGCCAGACCATTATCGCTGGTATGGGCGAGCTGCATCTGGAAATTATCGTTGACCGTTTGCTGCGTGAATTCCGTGTGGAAGCTAACGTTGGTAAGCCCCAGGTTGCTTATAAAGAAACCATCCGCAAGGCTGCTGATGTGGATAACAAATATGCCCGTCAGTCCGGCGGTAAGGGCCAGTATGGTCACGTTAAGATCAGAATTGAGCCCAATCCTGGCAAGGGTTATGAGTTTGTTAACGCTATCGTTGGCGGCGCTATCCCGAAGGAGTATATTCCGGCTGTTGATCAGGGTATTCAGGGCGCTATGCTGTCCGGTGTTATTGCTGGCTACAACGTAGTTGACGTAAAGGTTACTCTGTATGATGGTTCTTATCATGAGGTTGACTCCTCTGAAATGGCATTTAAGATCGCCGCTTCTATGGCTTTCAAAGAGGCTATGAAGAAGGCTGATCCGGTACTGCTGGAACCCATCATGAAGGTTGTTGTTATCGTTCCCGACGAATATATGGGCGATGTTATCGGCGACCTGAACTCCCGCCGTGGTATGATTCTGGGCATGGATGCTGTTCCCGGCGCCCAGCAGATCAATTCCGAAGTTCCCCTGTCCGAGATGTTTGGATATGCAACCGACATGCGTTCCAAGACTCAGGGCCGTGGCCAGTATACCATGGAGCCTGCTCATTATGCCGAGGTTCCCAAGTCTGTTGCTGAAACTGTTATTGCAGCCCGCGGAAAAAAGAGTGAGTAATTATTTGATTATCGCTTGATTTTTCGCTATATAGTTGCTAAAATTGTGTTACTGGACAATTTGTTCATAACATTTGAAATTGCTTTATAAAAAGGAGGAAGTTTCCAATGGCAAAGGCAAAGTTTGAAAGAAATAAGCCCCACGTAAACATTGGTACTATTGGTCACGTTGACCATGGTAAGACCACCCTGACCGCTGCTATCACCAAGGTTCTGAACCTGGAAGGCGACGCTGATTTCGTTGATTACGCTAACATCGATAAGGCTCCCGAAGAGAGAGAGCGCGGCATTACCATTAACACCGCTCACGTTGAGTATCAGACTGCTACCCGTCACTATGCTCACGTTGACTGCCCCGGCCATGCTGACTATGTTAAGAACATGATCACCGGTGCTGCTCAGATGGACGGCGCTATCCTGGTTGTTTCTGCTGCTGACGGCCCCATGCCTCAGACCAGAGAGCACATCCTGCTGTCCCGTCAGGTTGGCGTGCCCTATATCGTTGTTTTCATGAACAAGTGCGATCAGGTTGACGACGAAGAGCTGCTGGATCTGGTTGAGATGGAGATCCGTGACCTGCTGAACGAGTATGAGTTCCCGGGCGACGACACCCCCATCATCCGTGGTTCCGCTCTGGTTGCTCTGGAGTCCACTTCCACCGATCCTAACGCTCCTGAGTACAAGTGCATTCATGAGCTGATGGACGCTGTCGACACCTATATTCCCACTCCCGAGCGTAAGGCTGACCAGCCTTTCCTGATGCCTGTTGAGGACGTGTTCACCATTACCGGCCGTGGCACCGTTGCTACCGGTAGAGTTGAGCGTGGCCAGCTGAAGATGGGCGAGGAAGTTGAGATCATCGGTCTGACCGACGAGCGCAGAAAGACTGTTGTTACCGGTATCGAAATGTTCCGCAAGCTGCTGGACTATGCTGAGGCCGGCGATAACATCGGTGCTCTGCTCCGTGGTATCCAGAGAAATGAAGTTGAGCGTGGCCAGGTTCTGGCTAAGCCCGGCACCATTCATCCCCACACCAAGTTCAAGGGCCAGGTTTATGTTCTGACCAAGGACGAGGGTGGCCGTCATACCCCCTTCTTCAACAACTATCGTCCTCAGTTCTACTTCCGTACCACTGACGTTACCGGCGTTATCTCTCTGCCCGAGGGCACCGAGATGTGCATGCCTGGCGATAACGTTGTGATGGACGTTGAGCTGATCACCCCTATCGCTATTGAAGAGGGCCTGCGTTTCGCTATCCGTGAGGGTGGCCGTACCGTTGGTTCCGGCGTTGTTACCGGCATTAACGAATAATTAATTGCCATATTAGAAATCCCCGACTCCGAAAGGAGCCGGGGATTTTTGCGTTTGCTTATTGAATTTTAAGAATCCAGTTCTTCCAACGCTGCTTTTAGTAATTCACAGGAACTGGTACAATCTGTATTTTTTTGTCCATAGCAAAGGGTGTTGTAGGTTTGCGCTGGCGTAAAAAGTGAGGTGTGCAAGTTTGGTTTGGCCTTGTGGGAAATTTCAAGTGGTGTGTCCCCAGGCGAAAGTGGGATATTTTTCAGCCGCATTCCGGCTGCTGCCAGTTCATACCCCAGTTTGACCTTTTCTGGTCCGTCGGGCATTTTAAGAAACTTACGTTTTTCCCGCCGCCACTTTTTATGCAGTTGCTTTCCGTTCAGCGTATTTTCCTCCAGTTCTTCGTTTCCCTCTAAAGAAATATCCTTGTCCACATAATATTCACTGTTATGCAAAAAGGCATTTTGCCCGTGGCCGTGTGTGATTAGATTCATTAGATATTGCCAGAGACCTTTACAAAAGCGTACTGCCCATTTCCACATTCTTTTTCCATATCGGATGAAAATATAGATTGCTGCCGCCAACATGATAAGAGAAAAAAGATTCCAAAGTGGAGAGGTAAAGTTCTGTTCTAACGCTCCGCCCGAAACATCGGATTGAGAAGGGTTGTTTGTGATGCTGTCAGATGGTTCGGTTGTGAAAACCAGAAGAAATAGCCAACTTCCAACTGTTCGCAGAAGCTCGAGAATCCAAGTGAAAAAGGCAGCAATCCCATGACGGAAAATCAACAAGAGAAAAATAACACCCATAATGACGGTGAGGATTCCCAGACTGTACCGTCGTATTTTAGCAGGAAGTTGGGAAAAATCATGCCCCCGCCGCTCCATCAGATATTCCAGATGATGCTGATTTTGTGCGGCTCCATAAATAGCAGTGAGAAATAAAAAGGGGAGTGTGAGAGCGAGGAAAGGAAAAGAAATTCGGCAGAACCAGTAAATAATAGCGGCGATGACAGAAAAGTCAATGTAAAACAAATAGCTGTTTCGGGTTAATACTTGGTAATACCCTTTACCTTGAGCGCGTGTCCCAATTAACCAAGCAAAGAATACTACAACTCCCAAGCTAGTTCTGATGAGAGAAGCTGCACCCAGATACAAACCGCAATAGCTGCCGATCACTGCGGGAATAATGCCTATTAAATAGCAAAGAAGGTCCGGAAGCCAAGAAATTCGGCGTAGCTTTTTGCGACTTTGAAGAAAAACACTCGTTCCAAGTCCTAGAAAGAAAACAGCAGTACATAAAAACTGATATAGATAAACAGGCCTATCAGAAGGTGTTCGGAGCCAGCACCGCAGCAGTAAAAATAGCAGAGGAAATGGCAACAAGCTTAGCCCAGCCAGAGCACAGATGTGAATTACCCGAAGAAGAAAAATTTTTTTGGGAGCTTTTTCACTCATGACCTTTTTCCTCCTCATTCCAATATTGATAGATTTCCAAATTGGTAGGCAGATTTTCCGGGAGTATGTGGGAAATGAGGATAATTTTCACCCGGGATCCCATAGCCTGTCGTATATTGGCGAAATCTATAATGTCTTCATTGATGTATGCGGTAACCAATACCATATCGCTGGCCTGAATTGGAGTGCAGACCTGCTGAAGAAACGTGGGGAAGAAGTCAGTGCTGTATAGGGGAAGGCGGGATAAAACCCGAAAAATTTCCTGTACGTGTTCCCGACCCCAAAGAAAAGGCGTAATCAGCGGCTCATGGTCAGGGGTCAGGCTTGCATTTGCCCAGAGCCCTACAGGAATTCCGCTGCGAAGGGTATCGTCAAGAAAGCCGGCACAGACCCGGATGGCAATTTCAATTTTTTCAGGCTCCAATACTTCTTTTTTCTCAAATTCCCGTGACTGAATATTCAAAATAATGGCTAAGCTTTGGTCAGCACTGTACTCATTATTGCGGACCATCAACTTTCCTTGACGAACGCTAAGAGGCCAGTGAATCCGGCTGGCCGAATCGTGAGGCGTGTATTCCCGTACTCCGGCAATCAAAAACGGGTCAGGCAAAAGGTGCCTGCGTACTATCACCGGTCCGGAATCACTTTTAACCTTTTGAAATCCCAATGTTAAATCGGCAGGCTTTGGCAGAACCGTCACCACAGCTCCCACGTCTACTGCACGGGAAAGACTCTGGGAACCTAACAAATCCGACGATATCAAAATAACCTTTTGCAAGGTGAACTCGCCTCGTTTGAGACAGTGAACCTTCCAGCTGCGAACCACCTTGTGCCGACTTTTCATCATAAAAAAACTGGGGACAAAGCGGGTTTCTTCTGCAACCAGAGATTGAGAGCCAGCAAAATCCAGCCATTTGGAGGTGGTCAGTTCCGCTTTCAGCCAAGGAAGAGGCAATAACTTTGCATTGGAAACCTCTTCCACCAAGGTGATTTCGTCCCCTTCAAATGCTTCCCGTACACTGAAATAACACCGGTATTGCAGTCTATAGAAGGCATATTTCCGATATAAAAAACCTTCCAACCAGCAGATAAAAACGACAATTGCAAGAATGGCAACAAATTCCATCAAATTCCCCCTTTTTATATTGGAGAATCCACAGGCGCAGGAGTTTCCGCTAACAGCTCCTGCAATAGGGCCTTTATATCACCGGCCGACTGAGAGAAATGAGAGCCTTTACACAGAATCCGATGGGCGGTTACATCAGTAAAGACGGATTTTACATCATCCGGGAGGACATAATCCCTTCCGCTAAGACCAGCCCAAGCTTGAGAAGCGCGCATAAGTGCCAGCGCACCACGGGGGCTGATGCCCAGGCGAATTCGGTCATGACTGCGGGTAGCAGAAACGAGACGCAGGAGATAGTCCTGTACTGCATCGCTTACAGTAATTTCCCGCACGGCCTGCTGGGCAGAAAGAATTTCTTCCGGACTAGTAACAGGTTTCAATGTGTCCAGGGGGTTTCCAGTTCGAAACCCGGAAAGCATCCTTTTTTCCTCTTCAGGCGGCGGATATCCCATGGAAAGCCGCATGAAAAATCGGTCCAGCTGGGCTTCTGGCAGGGGGAAGGTTCCTTGAATTTCAATGGGGTTTTGTGTTGCTACCACAAAGAAGGGCGGTTTTAAAGGGTAGCATACACCGTCCACCGTGACCTGCCTCTCTTCCATACATTCCAAAAGACTCGACTGGGTGCGGGGGGTAGCCCGGTTGATTTCGTCCGCCAGCAAAAGATTGGTAAATACCGGGCCGCGGCGGAAGGTAAACTCTCCGGTGCTTTGCTGGTAGATAGTGACACCTGTCAAATCAGATGGAAGCAGGTCCGGGGTAAATTGTACTCGGGTAAAGGCGCCGTCAATGGATTTGGCCAGCGCTTTGGTCAGAGTGGTTTTTCCAGTTCCGGGAATGTCTTCCAACAGGATATGTCCGGCACACAAAAGACAGGTGACAACTTTTTGAATCACTTCTTCTTTTCCGCAAATGACGTGGCTGATATTGTCGGACAGGCGGGCGGAAAGCTCCTGAATGGAGTGGCTTTTTTCCATGAAAAGGCCTCCTTTATGGATAAAATGGCAGAGAAATGTCATGATAAGCAGCCAAAAGAATTGGAAAAAGCAGCTTTTCAGACGATTCTATCGAAAAAACATTCACATTCTTTCCAATAAATGATAGCACGATTTGGATAAATTGTAAATAAAAAACGTCCCAACATCATAAATTTCATAGATAATGGCCGGAAGTGAAAATTGAATGGACAAAAGGCCTTGGGATGTTTATAATAAAATAGGTTTGATATGGGCAGCAATGCCCGGATACCCGAGATTATAGAGAGGGGAACCTGCATGAGACATTTGATAGACCCGCTTGATTTTTCCAAAGAGGAAGTTCTTTCCCTGCTGGATTTGGCAGATGATATTGCCGCCGACCGCTTTCGGTATGGAAATGTATGCCGTGGCAAAAAGCTGGCAACGCTGTTCTATGAGCCCAGTACCCGTACCCGCCTGAGCTTTGAAGCTGCTATGCTCAATTTGGGGGGAAGTGTGCTGGGCTTTTCTACAGCTGACAGCAGTTCGGCCTCCAAGGGCGAGAGTGTAGCCGACACCATTCGTGTGGTATCCTGTTATGCCGACATCTGCGCCATGCGTCATCCCAAAGAAGGTGCGCCGCTGGTTGCTTCTCACTATGCCCGGATTCCCGTGATTAACGCTGGCGATGGCGGACATCAGCATCCGACCCAGACGCTGACAGATTTGATGACCATTCGCAAGCGCTGTGGACGATTGGATAACTTGACCATTGGGCTGTGCGGCGACTTGAAATTTGGACGGACGGTTCATTCCCTGATTAAGTCCCTGGCCCGATTTGAAGGAATTCGCTTTATCTTGATTTCCCCGGAAGAATTGAAAATCCCCGATTATATCCGGGAAGAGGTGCTTCGGGCAAAGAATATTCCTTTCCGGGAAGTGGAAACCATGGAAGAGGTTATGCCGGAACTGGATATTCTGTATATGACCCGAGTACAGCGGGAACGCTTCTTCAATGAAGAGGATTATATTCGTCTGAAAGATACCTATGTATTGGACGAAGAAAAGCTTAAGGCTGCCAAGCCGGAAATGGCCGTGCTGCACCCTCTGCCCCGTGTAAACGAAATTGTCGGGGAAGTGGACGACGACCCGCGGGCTGCCTATTTTGAGCAGGCGCAGAACGGTGTATATGTGCGAATGGCCCTGATTATGACGTTGCTGGGACTGAAGCTGGATACGAAAGGAGAGGCATCATGCTGAACATTGACAGCCTGGAAACAGGAATCGTAATTGACCATATTAAGGCCGGAGCCAGTATGCGGGTATATGAGCTGTTAAAGCTGGACAAGCTGGATTGCTGTGTAGCAGTGATTAAAAATGCAAAAAGCAATAAGTTTGGTCGGAAAGATATTATCAAAATCGAAGGAATTACCGATATTAACCTGGATGTGCTGGGATTTATTGATCATAATATTACGGTCGACATTATCCGGGAAGGAAAGATTGTGGAGAAGAAAAAACTTACCCCGCCTAAAGAGCTGAAAAATGTAGTGCGCTGTAAAAATCCCCGGTGCATTACCAGCGTAGAGCAGGGGCTGGATCAGATATTCCGTTTGCATGAGCAGAATGGCGTTCGTCACTATCGGTGCATTTATTGTGAGCAGGAGTATCAGTCCAGACAGGGATAAATCATGAACACCATATAGAGAAAGGAAGCAATACCTATGAAAGAAGTCGTTTCAACGTCCAAAGCACCTGCCGCTATTGGCCCCTATTCTCAGGCAATTATCAGTGATGGCCTGATTTTTACTTCCGGTCAGATTCCCCTGAATCCGAAGACTGGCTGCCTGGTAGAGGGTGGCATTCGGGAGCAGGCACAGCAGGCTTTTCAGAATTTGAAGGAAGTGCTGGCACAGGCTGGCTCTTCTCTGAATGACGTTGTGAAAGTTAATGTGTACCTGACCCATCTGGAGGATTTTGACGTGCTCAATCAGGTATATGGGGAGCAGTTTACCCAGCCCTACCCGGCCCGTTCCTGTGTGGAGGTTTCCGCTCTGCCCAAGGGCGCTCTGGTAGAAATTGAAATGATTGCCCGGAAATAAGGGCGGGAATGAGGGACGCCCATGAACGTGTTCGATGTCATCGGCCCGGTGATGATTGGGCCGTCCAGTTCCCATACTGCCGGCGCGGCGCGGATTGGATTTATGGCCCGCGCCCTTTTGCCGGGGGAACCGGCCCGTGCCAAAATTGAACTACATGGCTCTTTTGCCAAAACCGGACGGGGCCATGGAACCGATAAGGCTTTGACGGCGGGAATCCTGGGGATGCTTCCCAGCGATACCTGTATTCGGGATAGCCTGTCTCTGGCGAAGAAGGCGGGGCTGCAGGTGCAGTTTGAAGAAACCGAAATTGACGGCGCCCATCCCAATACGGCCCGGATTACCCTGTGGAATCGGACGGGGGAAAACGTATGTATTCAGGGCGCGTCGATTGGCGGCGGGGAAATTGTGATTACCCGCATTGATGGTATGAGTGTAGAAATTACCGGAAACCAGCCCACATTGCTGGTACTGCATCGGGACATTCCCGGTGTGATTGCCGGTGTCACCAACTATCTGGCCATGAACGGCGTGAATATTGGCGGCTTTAAGCTGAGCCGCAAGAAAAAGGGAGATACAGCGTTGATGACGCTGGAACTGGATGAAATGCCTTCTGAACAAGTGACGAAAGGAATCCAGTGCTTTCCTCAAATCAGCCGCTGTGTGCTGATAGCCCCTATATTCTGAGCGAAAGGGAAAGGAAGAACGATATGCCCAGTATTGCAGGCTATGTGCAAAAAGCCGAAGAACAGGGAAAGAGCTTTTCCCGGATTGTGCTGGAAAGTCAGGCACAGGAACTGGAGATGCCGGTGGAACAACTGGAGAAAAAAATGCGGAAGCATTTTCAGGTGATGTGGGAATCGGCCCGGGAAGGGGAAAACGCAGAAATGCGTTCTGCCAGTGGCCTTACCGGAGGCGCTGCCGCCAAGGTAATGGAGCGGGCACAGCGGGGTGAAAGCCTGTGCGGTGCTGCTTTTGGAAAAGCGGTGGCCCGGGCGCTGGCGGTTTCGGAATGCAACGCCTGTATGGGACGGATTGTGGCTGCCCCTACAGCCGGTTCCTGCGGAATTTTGCCGGCGGCACTGATTACGGTGATGGAAGAAAAGAATTTGCCGGAAGAGGCAGCGGTAGCCGCGTTGTTCACAGCTGCCGGTGTAGGCATGGTAATTGCTGCCAACGCAACAGTTTCTGGCGCTCAAGGCGGATGTCAGGCCGAAGTGGGAAGCGCTTCTGCTATGGCAGCGGCTGCAGTAGTGGAAATGGCTGGCGGAACTCCGAAAATGTGCGCCGATGCCTGTGCGATTGCACTGAAAAATGTGCTGGGACTGGTGTGTGACCCGGTAGCCGGATTGGTGGAAGTTCCCTGTGTCAAGCGCAATGCCATGGGTGTGGTCAATGCATTGGCAGCGGCAGAAATGGCTCTTGCCGGTGTTTCCAGCGTGATTCCAGCGGATGAAGTGATTGTAGCCATGAAACGGGTGGGCAACACCATGCCGGCAAGCCTTCGGGAAACTGCCGAAGGAGGTCTGGCAGATACGCCTACTGGCCGGAAAATTGCAGAAAAAATTTTTGGGAAAGTTTGACTTGGCTTGCAATCGAAATATTTTACGAAAACCAATAGCAAAATTACACAAAAATCAATGGGTTTCCGACAATTTCACGAAATTGCCTTTACAAATGATGAAAAATCAGGTAGTCTTGTAATATGGGGAAACTGAATCACCGGCCAATTATACGGAACCAGCCCCGGACAGCTGCCCGCAGACCGGGGTACATATCGGAAGAGAAAAGGCAGGAGAACATATCATGAATTGGGAATGTTTTCAGCTGAAAAATGGAATTCAGCTTGTAACAGGAGAAAATCCCGAATGCTCGGAAACCTGTGTGGGATTTTATTTTCCAAAGGGCGCCGCGGAAGGGGATAATGACCTTTGCGCTTTGTGGCTGACCCTGTTGGTGAACCGGCTTATGCAAAAACCTCAGGTGTGGACCAGCAGTATCCATTGGGATTTTGCTGCCATTACCGCCAAAAGTACAGAACGTTCTGGTTGGCAGCTGGCAGAAGACTTTGTGTCCTGCATGTGCAGCACAGACTGGAGCCGGGAAGAGGTGGAGCGTGCTTGTCAGGAAACTGCAAAAAAGTCGGCCACCCAAAGCGGAAGCCAGAAACCGGATAATTTTCAACAGTATATCTATGATGAGTATTGGAAGGGCAGCTGCTATAGTTTGCCTCTGAGCGAAAAAACGGAATGGGATGACGGATTTTCTGCCGGACAGGTGAGAAAGTTTCAGGAGCATCTGACCGGGGGCGGTTCGTTTATCTGTGTGCTGACGGGTTCTTTTTCTCAGGAGGATGTTCGTCGGGTCCAGAAAGCGCTGTCAGGAATGACCTTTACAAAAGCCGGAAAAAAGTCGAAAAAAAGCCTTCCCGAAGAATTTGGAAACCGGAAAAAACGGGCCGAGTGGATAGTTGATACACAAGAAACTTATGCACAGGTAGAGATTTCCTTTGATATTCCCCGGGAAATTCGGTTGCTGCCGGCCTCTGTTTTTTGCAGTTTTCTGGGTGCCGGTTCGGCGACGTTTTCGGATGGGGTACAGACGTATGTATTGGACGTGCAGAATCTTCATTGCTACTTGGAAAAGCACGATGCCGGGTCCCGGATGGTGATTTCTTATATGATTTCTCCTGAGGAGCTGGTCACATCTTTGCGTCAGTGTTTTGTGTCGCTGTCCTTTTTGAAAAAGGGAATTTCCCGCGAGCAGACCAAGGAGCTCATTCAATTCTGGATGGAAAAGCGTCAGCTCATTTGGAATCAACCGGAGCTGCTAAACTGGAATATGGGCGTCTATTTCTGTACGGCACAGGATGATTTTCGGCTGTACGTCAAAGAAAAACATCCTGTTTTGGTGGAAGAAATTCAGCAGGCCGCCGGGAAAATTTTCCGTCCGTGTAATATGAGTGTGGGGGTTGCCTGCCAGCCGGGCAGTATTAAGCGCAAAAAGCTGCAAAAGGTGCTGTTGGAAGGTAGAATCCTGCTGCAGGAAACTGTAGAGCCGGCACCTAAAGAAGAAGACCAGGAATCTACTGGAAAGAAAATCCTTCATCAGTTTATCCGGGACTGCCAGGAAGAACTGGACGCATTCCTTTCGGAAGGCAAGGAAACAGATTTGTCCGCTTATCAAATTTGGAAGCGGTTCCAGTGTTATGTGCGTTACCGCAATAAAAAGGACGCACATTATACTTTTTCCAATGTACAGGAGTTTTTGCTGGGTCATGGATACTCCCGGGATGATGTGAAAAAATTGAAAAAACGCAAGGACCGGGAAAAATTGGAAGAAGGCTTTAAAAAGCAGGAGCGTCCGGAAGATGACATGGAGCAAATGGTTCAATGGTTTATGCAGGACACAGCCAGTCGGATTCGACTTTTATTGCAGGGAACTCCTTCGGCAGAACAAGCCGGTACAGCAGTAAAGCGCTGTAACCGGTGTATGCGTTGGCTTGGAAGAAGTGAACGGGGAGAAGATGCCGTCCGGGCTGTGTTGGGAGACGCCAATATTTCTATAGCAGCGCTAACGGATAGCCTCGCTTCCGCAACCAATAATAAGGCGACGCCTGCAGAAGGAAAATCCACCAAGGAAGCAAAAGCTAAGTCTCGTAAGGACGAAAAAAATATCCGCCAAAAGGATAACGGAAAACACTCCTAAAACGAAACAATCTTTTAGAATCCCGCCGGATGTCTTATGGCGCCGGTTGAATAATATTTATTAAGAGGAGAATGCATCATGAGAATTTTGTATGCTGCTGATTACAACGATTTGAGCCGCAAGGCCGCCAACATCATTGGCGCTCAGGTTATTTTGAAGCCAGACTGCGTACTGGGCTTGGCAACCGGTTCCAGCCCTCTGGGTACTTACAAGTGCCTGATTGAAGGCTATGAAAAGGGCGATTTAGACTTCTCCCGCTGCTCCGCTGCCAACTTGGATGAATATCGCGGGCTGACCAAGGATAATGACCAGAGCTATGCCTATTTTATGTATGAGAACCTGTTCAAGCACATCAATATCGATATGGCTAACACCAATATCCCCGATGGCACCAATCCTGATGCAGAAGCTGAGTGCAAGCGCTATGACGCAGCAGTCGCTGCATTGGGTGGCGTAGATATTCAGCTGCTGGGCATCGGCAATAATGGACATATCGGCTTTAACGAGCCTGCGGACGACTTCCCAAAAGGAACCCATTGCGTAGATTTGACAGACAGCACTATTGACGCCAATGCCCGTTTCTTTGCCCGCCGCGAAGATGTGCCGACCCAGGCCTATACCATGGGTATCAAGACCATTATGAGTGCCAAGAAAATCTTGCTGATTGCGTCCGGTGAGAAAAAGGCCCCCATTATTTATGAGATGGCTGCCGGCCCGGTTGTGCCGTCTGTTCCCGCTTCCGTGCTCCAGCTGCACAATGATGTTACCGTTGTGGCAGACGCAGAAGCACTGAGCATTTTGCTGGAAAAGGCTCCCGAATTGGTGGAAGGCGCTCCCAAGGCATAAGCCTGATAAATCAAATATACGAGAAGGCTCTCCCTGCTGTAGGGGGAGCCTTTTTTGATGCATCTTTCTATGTCAGACAATTTTGAAATAGGTTGTTTTTTCCAGTTTATAGTTTGAAATTCAAAATATTTTAGATATTGTCAACGGTAAACTTCCGGAAAATAATTTTGTGATAAGATGATGAAAAAAACCAGTAACCTCTTGAAAAACGTTCTGGAAAATGCTACAGTAGAAAAAAGATTCAGCTGCATATCGTTTGACAAAAGTAGATGCTGATACTGAAAATCTGCCCTTTTTGTGTTTTGATTCTGTCATGCTGCAAATTTTCCGGCAGATTCTCGTATAAGCAGACAGAAAGAAAAGTTTTGGTTTCCCGGTTTGAAACAAGACTTTTATTCATTGTCAATAAGATGGCTGCGGCCCAAACTGCCGGTGTTGCTGCTTATCTCCGGCGGTTAAGATGTGTCTGAAAAATTGTACAAGGAAGAGAGTGAAAAAAATGTTAAATGACAAGCAGATCCTCCGTATGCTCCGTAAGCTGAAACGTTTTGAAGAGCACCTGGACAGTATGATATTTGAAAAGGTATGTGAGCTCCCTGTTTTGGCTTATCAAACGGATGAATCCCTGTACGAGATTCCTGATGATAGCCTGTATCACCCCGTGAAGCCCGGCGACATCTGGGGCGGCGAAGGCACCTATTGCTGGTTTAAATCCCACTATACCGTACCGGAAGAATATGCGGGACGTCCGTTGTTTTTGCGGCCTAAAATGGGAGGCTATGAAGCACTGCTGTGGGTAGACGGAAAGCCCTTTGGAACTTTTGCTACCAAAATTGTGGTAACCGGCCACGGCAACCATTATTGCGATATGCTGGTGAAAAATCCTCAGGCTGGCCAGGATATTAAGATTGATGTGGAGTTTTATTCCGGCCATTATGTTATGGGCTGCATGCCTTTTGAAGAGGCGGAACACAATAATTATCGTTTCCCCTTCTCAGAGATGGATATCTGCGTAAAGAACGAAAAAATCGCTGATTTCTATTTTAACCTGCGGGCTCTCAGCGAGTTGGTAGAAGTACTGGATGATACCAGCTATCGGAAAGCAGAACTGATCAATGTGATGCTTCAGCTGCATCAGGTGCTCTATTATGACCCGTCCTGCGTCAGTAAGGAAGAGTTTTATGCATCTCTGGAAAAAGGCCAGGAGATTATGGCTCCGGCACTGGCTCGCCACAACAGTTCCACAGCTCCCAGCGTGGGTGTTATCGGTCATAGCCATATGGATACGGCATGGCTGTGGCACATTGGCGAAACCATTAAAAAGTGCGCCCGTACTTATTCTAACCAGCTGAACCTGATGGAGCAGTATCCGGAATATACCTTTATTCAGAGCTCCGCATACCATGCCGAGGTAATCCGCCAGCATTATCCCGAGCTTTTCAGCCGGATCCAGCAAAGAGCTTTGGAAGGCCGCTATGAGCCTAATGGCGGTGTTTGGGTGGAATGTGACTGCAATATCACTTCCGGTGAATCTATGATTCGTCAGTTCCTGTGGGGCCAGCGGTTTACCCGTAAGTATTTCAACTTTACGTCCGATGCCTTCTGGCTGCCCGATACCTTTGGTTATTCCGCTGCTATTCCGCAGATTATGCAGGGCTGCGGCGTCAAGTATTTCCTGACCACCAAAATGGCTTGGAATGACACCAACCAATTCCCCTATGATACCTTCTACTGGAAGGGCATTGACGGGACCCGGGTATTTTCTCACCTGAACAAAACCCATGTATGGCCGGCTCCCAAGGATTTTTATCAGTACGTTTATGGAACAGCCAGCCCCGATGCGATTCGCCAGAAATATGTGGCAGACCGCAAGCTGATTTCCTACGGATTTGGTGACGGCGGCGGCGGACCCCAGTATGAGATGGTGGAAATGGCCCGCAGATGCCATGATTTGGAAGGCTGCCCGAAAGCAGAGCATACCACCGTGAGCCACTTTATGCAGGAACTGGAAGCCAATGTCCATAATCCTGACACCTACAGCGGCGAGCTGTATCTGGAACTGCACCGCGGTACTCTGACCAACCAGCACAACATTAAGCGGCACAACCGTCTGGCAGAAATTGCCCTGCATAACCTGGAATATTTGACGGTATATAATGCCGTGGAAAAGGGTGCAGAGGCTGGCGACAGCCAATATCGTGACTTGCAGGAAACTTTGCTGGTCAACCAGTTCCATGATATTCTTCCCGGTACCTGTATTCCTCGCGCACATCAGGAATCCCTGAAGGCAACCGGCGAATTGCTGGAAAAATCCGCTTCTCTTATCAGCGAAGCTGCTGGTGTCAATGGTGATAAAACATCGGTAACGGTAGTTAACCCCACTTCTTTCGCCCGTCATGAGGTCATTTATCTGGATTATGTTCCCGGAATGAGAGTACAGGGCGATTATGCTCAGCAGGTAGTGGATACCCTGCGCGGCGGCAAAAAACTGGCCGTGGACGGCGTGGAAATCCCGCCCTATAGCAGCGTTGTGCTGACACTGGAAGCCGGTGAACTGCCTCAGGGCAGCGCCTTTACTCGTGACGGCGACAGCTTGGAGACCCCGTTTGCCAAAATCCGGTTTACCGAAAATGGCTATATGAGCTCCTTCTGGGATATTGCCGCAGAGCGTGAACTGAAGGGTGAAGGCTATGCCCTGAATACCTTCCTGGTAGCCGAGGATGTCCCTGCCGAATGGGATAACTGGGATGTGGACGCCGATATGGAAATGAAATTCCGGGATTGTGCACACCTGATTTCTTCCGAGACGGTATGCGATGGCCCGGTAGAGCTGCGGATTCGTAACCGTTATCAGCTGACCGAGAAATCTACCATTACCCAGGATATGATTTTCTCCGCTTCCAGCCCGATTGTCCGTTTTGAAACGCTGATGGATTGGCAGGACGACCACCGCTTCCTGAAGACAGCGTTTGACACCTCGATTTTCAGCGACTTTGTCCGGCAGGAAATTCAGTTTGGTTACCTCAAGCGGCCCACTACCCGGAACAACTCCGAAGACAAGGCCAAGTTTGAAGTGCTGAACCATAAGTACACTGATATTTCCGAAACCAGATTTGGTGCTGCAATTCTCAATGACTGCAAATATGGTATTTCCGTATACGGCGGCCAGCTGCGTCTGTCCCTGCATAAGGGCGGCCTGCGTCCTGACTTTAATGGTGATAAGGGCGAGCATTATTGCGAATATGCTTTCCTGCCTCACTGCGGCGGTTTCTCTGCTGAGACGGTTATTGAGCCTGCCTATGCGCTGAACTATAAGCCGTTGGTATTTGCCGGTGCCCGTCCCATGAACTCGCTGATTAGCAGTGGTGCTCCCAACGTAGTGATTGAGACACTGAAGCCCTGTGAGGATGGCGGTCGTGCCTTCATTGCTCGTGTGTATGAAGCAGAAGGTGCATATACTCATGGAGAGCTCCAGCTGGGCTTTGAACCGTCTGCGGTTTACGAAACCAATATGCTGGAAGAGCCGCAGCAAGAACTGACTGCGGACAGCAGCTTGCGGTTGACCTTCCGTCCGTTTGAAATTAAGACCTTAAAGATTTGCTACTAATTTCTGTTTTGAAGCGGAAAGCCTACAAAAGGCTTTCCGCTTTTTTTATGGTTTGCAAAAAAGAAAAGAAAAAAATAAAATCAGGTATTGACATTTACAGGAAATCTGGTATAATAACAAACACTGACGCAAATATTGCGGTATTGTGTAATGGTAGCACGGCAGACTCTGACTCTGTTTGTCTGGGTTCAAATCCTAGTACCGCAGCCAATCAAAACCGACCAGTAAATTACTGGTCGGTTTTTTGCATGTTAGAAACATTTTTTGGGTGCTTCCTTAGAAACCGCAAATAGGAATGGAAATTGGCGTGGAAATTTGCTATAATAATTAAATATGTTGGTGATTCAAAGGGGTTAGAAGCTCGGGTATTCCAGGGCTGTCAGCTGGCCCCAAGCGTTTTCTAAAGGAGGAATTCCCATGGCAACTGTTACATTACTGGCCTGTACTCCTGCGCCGGAAAAAATTGTCGCGTCTTCTGCAAAGCTCTGCTATTCTCCGTCCTCAATTGGGACATTGATGGAAGGGCTGACAGAAGAAAAAACCGCGTCTTTTGTAGAAATGCTGGCCGAAATTGGCCACGAAAGCCCCATCGAACATGCGTCATTTACTTTTGGAATTGAAGGGGTGTCCCGTTCACTGCTGGCCCAGATTACCCGGCACAGAATTGCTTCCTACAGCGTACAAAGCCAGAGGTATGTGAAAGAGGCTGCGTTTGAATTTGTGGTGCCGCCGGAAATTGAAAAGATTCCTCAGGCAAAAGAAGAATTCCTTCGTGCCATGGAAGAGGACCAGGCCCATTATGAATCGTTAACGGAAATGCTCAAGGCCGTTCATATTAAGGAATTTTTGCAGGCGGGAAAAAGTGAAAAGGAAGCAGCCCGGCTGGCAGAGAAAAAGGCCATTGAGGATGCCCGGTTTGTGCTGCCCAATGCTTGCGCTACTAAAATGATTGCTACGTTTAACGCTCGCTCGCTGCTGAATTTCTTTTCTCATCGCTGCTGTAACCGTGCCCAATGGGAAATTCGGGAGGTGGCAGAGCAGATGCTGGCGCTGGTAAAGGAACAGGCGCCCCACCTATTTGCACTGGCTGGTCCGCCCTGCCTGAGCGGTCCCTGTCCGGAAGGAAAAATGTCCTGCGGAAAAATGGTTCAGGTGCGGCAAAAATATGGAGTGGAGGCCAAAAAGCCATGAGCCTGATTGTCATGGAAGGTCTGGATGGAAGTGGAAAGGGAACACAGACAGCACTTTTATATGAAAAGCTGAAAGCAAAAACCCAGGCAGTTCGGCGGATTTCCTTTCCCGATTATGATTCCCCGTCGTCAGCCCTTGTCAAAATGTATCTGGCAGGAGAGTTCGGCAGCAATCCCGAAGATGTGAACGCCTATGCGGCATCGGCTTTTTATGCGGTGGACCGGTATGCTTCTTATCAAAAGGACTGGCGGACGGACTACGAAAAAGGGGTATTGTTTCTGGCCGACCGGTATGCTACCTCGAATATTGTCTATCAACTGGTCAAGCTTCCCCGGGAACAGTGGGAAGAATATATTCGCTGGATGGAAGATTTTGAATATGGCCGGTTGGGAATCCCCCGCCCCGATTTGGTGATATATTTGGATGTACCGGCAGATGTGTCTCAAAAGCTTTTGTCTGGCCGGTATCACGGGGATAACTCTCAAAAGGATATTCATGAGCGGGATTGGGAGTTTCAGCGCCGCTGCCGCCAGTGCGCCCTCTATGCTGCGGATTTGCTGGGGTGGAAAGTGGTTTCCTGCGCCAGAGATGGACAGATGCGGACAGTAGAAGAAATTTCTGAGGAAATTTTGCAGTTGGTAACAGAGATTTGTCCTGTATAAACAAGATACGAAGGGCGATTTTGGAGAAAATGTAAAATTCCCGAAAAGCCCCATATACAAATGAAGAAAAATCCGATATAATGAAGAAATCATAGTTGTGTTTTGAAATACAAGAAAGGTTGGTGCGAAATGATATATCTGTTTTTGGCAAACGGTTTTGAAGAAATCGAAGCGCTGGCTACGGTGGACGTCCTTCGCCGGGCAGGGCTGGAGGTAAAAACGGTGGGAGTCGGTTCCACCACCGTCACAGGTTCTCATCATATCACGGTGACTGCTGATATGGAGCAGTCTCAGGTGCTCACAGATAATATGGAAATGGTGATTCTCCCCGGTGGAATGCCTGGAACCTTGAATCTGGAAGATTCTACTGTTGTAACAACCTGTGTCCGTTATTGCTTCCAAAACAATTTGCCGGTAGCTGCCATTTGTGCTGCTCCGTCTATTCTGGGGCATATGGGTCTTCTGAAAGGGAAAAAGGCAGTATGTTTCCCCGGATTTGAGCAGGAGCTGGAAGGAGCAGAAATCGGTGACGGTTTTGTTTGCCGGGACGGCCAGGTCATTACAGCAAAAGGTGCCGGTGCAGCAGTAGACTTTGGTTTGGAAATCGTAAAAATGTTGCAGGGCGAAGAAGCGGCTCTGCGACTGAGGAAGTCGATGCAATGTCCGTAAAAAACATCAAAGAACTGAAAATACAGCTTCGTGCCCGTTACCGGAATATTCGGGAATCCATGGAGCCGGAAGAGAAAAAACGGCAGGATGGGGAAATTGCCCGGCGTATCTGGGGAATGCGGGAATATCAGAAGGCGGACAGGCTTTTTACCTATGTGAGCAAGCCTATCGAAGTGGACACATCGGCTTTGATTAACCGGGGATTACAGGAAGGTAAAATGGTAGTCGTTCCCCGATGTGTTCCCGGAACTTTTGATATGGAGTTTTTCCAGATTACCGGATGGGAGGATTTGGAAAAAGGAAGCTTTGGTGTGCTGGAGCCTATTCCCGAAAAGTGCCGGAAAATTACGGACTGGTCCAAAGGATTTTGTATCGTACCGGGACTTTGCTTTGACTCTCATGGATTCCGCCTCGGTTATGGTAAGGGGTATTATGACCGTTTTCTGGCAGAGTTCGGCGGTTTTAAGGCGGGAATTTGTTACAGCAGCTGCATCCAGTGGAATTTGCCCCATGGATATTATGATAGGCCGGTGGATGTGTTGACCACCGAGAAATATATCCGGCGTATTCAGCGCCCCACTTCTGCCTGTTCGGGCAGAAAATAAGCGCTGAAATGCCACAGTACCGGCGCGGCAGGCGCCAATATCAGCAGGAGGTTTCTTATTGTGGATACAACCAATCGCTTTCCAAATGATCGGGATTCTTCCCAGGGAACGGGAGGAAACACGCCGGAGGAAAAGCCGGCCGGAACCAGAGCGGAAAACTTTCAAGTCCACATTCCCGAAGAAGAACTGAAATTTGGAAATGAGGATACCCTTCATAGCTTCAGTGATTCTTATCAAAAGGATAACGGGGAGAAGAAGAAAAAGCAGGATAAAAGGCAGCAGAAAAAGGATAAACTGGAGGCAAAAGCCCGGGATAAGATTAAAGGCCGGAAAAACAGAGGCTTGTTCCGCTGTGTATGGATTGCCATGGTGATTCTGGTTTCCATTGCGCTGGCTCGGTATCTGTCCGTGGGTGTGGATGATATGCTGGCCATTTCCCGCCAGAGCAATTCCACTGCAACGATTGAATTGAAGGAGAACCCCTCTGTCAATGATATTGCACAGGCCTTGTATGATGCAGGTGCTATTGATAATACCTTTTTCTTCAAACTGTATTGTTTTGTGACCGGTGCGGATGACGGCTTTGGGGCCGGAAACTTTCAGGTTGACACCAATCTGGATTACGAAGCGATTATCAGCTATCTGCAAAGTTCCAGCAATCAGCAGGAAGTGGTGAGCATCACATTCCCTGAAGGCATGAACTTACTGGAGATTGCTCAAAAATTGGAAGACAATGGCGTGTGTACAGTGGATGAGGTGCTGGAAGCATCTAATTCTGATGAATTTGATAATTACGACTTCATCGCAGCCATTACCAATGATGATGAGCGCTATTATAAGCTGGAAGGATACCTTTTCCCTGACACCTATGATTTCTATAAAGGGGAAGACCCGAAGGTTGCTTTGGGAAAAATGATTAACACCTGTCAAACCCGGTTCTCTCTGCAAATGCGTGACAAAGCCGAAGAAAAAGGTTATACCATTGACGAAGTGTTGACGCTGGCATCTATTGTACAGGCCGAAGCTACGGACGATAAGGATATGCGGATGATAGCGGGTATTTTGGAAAATCGCTTGCATGATGGTGCATCCCACGATATTTACCATCTGGAGTGTGACTCTACCACGTTCTATCCCTATCGGACGCAGGATCAGGTACCGGAAAACGAGCGGGACACCTATAAGAGCACTTATGATACGTATACGATTGAAGGGCTCCCCGCCGGGCCGATTTGCAGCCCTGGTTCCGATGCAATCGAAGCGGTTTTGGAGCCGTCTTCTGAGGCAGCAGGCATGTATTATTTCTGCCATGATAAGGATGGAAACGCTTATTATGCTTCTACTTGGAGCCAGCATCAGGCAAATCTGCAAGAAGCCGGATTGACCTGATAGGTTTTCGCAGTGTAGACTTATCAAATGGGCTGGCCTTTAGGCCGGCCCGTTCTTTTCGCAAATAGATGAAGGAGGATTACTTTGCATACAGGAGCTGTTGAACTTCTTTCCCCAGCTGGGGATTTTGAAAGACTGAAAGCTGCTTTCCGATATGGTGCTGACGCTGCCTATCTGGCAGGGCGGGAGTTTGGAATGCGCAGCGCTTCCCCTAATTTTACCCACGAGGAAATGTGTGAGGCGGCTGCATTTGCACATAGACTGGGGAAAAAGATTTATATTACCTGTAATATTCTTCCCCGCGGAGATGATTTGGCTCAACTGCCTGAATTTTTAGCAAACTGCCAAGCCTCGGGAGCGGATGCCCTGATTATCAGCGATTTGGGTGTTTTACGTATGGCAAAACGCTATGCCCCCAATATGGATGTCCATATTTCCACCCAAACCGGTGTGGTCAATGCGGAAGCTGCCTGCATGCTCTATGAGCTGGGCGCTTCCCGTGTGGTGCTGGCAAGGGAAATGACGCTGGAGGAAATTGCTGAAATCCGGGCTAAAACGCCAAAAGACCTGGAAATTGAAGTGTTTGTTCATGGAGCCATGTGTGTTTCCTTTTCCGGAAGATGCTTGCTGTCCAACTACTTTACCGGTCGGGACGGAAACCGGGGCGAGTGTGCCCAGCCCTGCCGGTGGAAATACAGCTTGATGGAGGAAACCCGTCCGGGAAGGTATATGCCCATTGAGGAGACAGGCGCGGGAACCTTTATTCTCAATTCCCGGGATTTATGTATGGCGGAGCATATTCCCGAGCTTTTGAAAGCCGGCGTATTCAGCCTGAAAATCGAGGGCAGAGCCAAGGCAGATTATTATGTAGCCAGTGTAACAAAGGCTTATCGGGGTGCTGTGGATGCAGCTCTGGAAAACCGCCCGCTGCCCGAGTGGGTGATGCCGGAACTGGACAAAATCAGCCATCGGGCTTATGGGACCGGTTTCTTTTATGATAAAAACGGCCCCGGACAAGATTCCCTGCGGGGAGGATATGTCCGGGATTGGGAAGTGGCGGCTGTGTCCATGGGCATGACCGAAGACGGACGGCTGCGTCTTTCCCAGCGGAACCGCTTTTTTGCCGGGGAACCTCTTGACGTGTTGTGCCCGGAGGAAGAACCTTTTACCGTGATTTTGGAAGACATGGAAAACGGGGAAGGGGAAAAAATTGAGGCTGCCCCTCATGCAACTATGGAAGTCATTGCCCGGGTAAACCGGCCGGTCCCGGCAGGGGCGTATTTGCGCCGGAGACGGGGAGATAAACACCAGCCGGACCCTTGCGGGGAATAAACACCCAATATTATTTTTTCTTTGTGTGGGACGTGCATTTTCCCGTGACAAAACTGCACAGATGAATGGCGGGAAATGACAGAAAAGACCAAAGCACCGTATAGGGCAGGCAAACCTGTCCCAGCAGGTTCAGGGGCATTTTGGAGTAATCCCACACCCGCTGATGCAGAAGCAGATTGACTACCACACCAAAACAAAATTCCACGGCGGTTATGGACAGCGCTCCGGCAGCACACCGGACGCCCATAGGCCGCCGTTTCATTTTAGAGCCATTGCATACCAGATTGATAACCGGCAGACAAACGCCCCCAGCAGCTGCCATAGAAATGTGCGTGTGTCCCCGCCACAGAATTTCCAGCAGGGGATAGGCAATTCCACCAGTCAGACAAAGTACCGCGTTTTTTTTCATGAAAACCTCCCTGGGAGAATAGAATCATCCCAAAGATGGGACAAAAATAGTCTGCCCCAAAACGGAAGCGGTAGTCACAACCGAAAAGCATAAAAATAACAGGTTTTGGCAACAAATGGCTATGGAATTTATGAGGAAATCGAGTATAATAAAAGCGTCAATCCAAATTGACAAAAAAATGTAAATCAACAAAAATCAGGAAGCGAGGTTGATTGTATGAAAGTTCTGGTTACCGGTGGCGCTGGCTATATTGGAAGCCATACCTGCGTCTCTTTGTTGGAATCCGGCTATGAAGTCGTTATCGTGGATAATTTGGTAAACAGCAAGCAGGAGGCCGTTCGCCGTGTGGAAGAAATTGCAGGCAAAAAGGTTGCTTTCTATGAAAAGGACGTCTGCGATAAACAGGCCATGGAAGAAATTTTTAACAAAGAGAATATCGGAGCCGTCATTCATTTTGCCGGCCTTAAGGCAGTAGGGGAATCGGTACGGCTGCCGCTGCGGTATTATCAGAACAATCTGACTTCCACCTTGGTACTGCTGGAGGTTATGAAGGAACACGGGGTCCACAATCTGGTTTTCAGCTCTTCTGCAACGGTATATGGAGACCCGGCCACAGTGCCCATTACAGAGGAATTCCCCCTGTCTACTACCAACCCCTATGGCTCTACCAAACTGATGATTGAAATGATCCTCAAAGATATCGCAAAGGCTGACCCCGAATTTAATCCCATTCTGCTCCGGTATTTTAATCCCATTGGCGCTCACGAAAGCGGCAGAATCGGTGAAGATCCCAATGGAATCCCCAATAACCTGGTTCCTTATATCACTCAGGTGGCCATTGGAAAGCTGGAAAAACTGCGGGTGTTCGGGGACGACTATCCCACTCCCGACGGTACCGGTGTACGGGATTATATTCATGTGGTGGACTTGGCCGAGGGCCATGTGGCAGCACTGAAGCTGTTTGGCGAAGACGGAAAGGCGAACTGTGGCCTGCGGATTTATAATCTGGGTACCGGAAAGGGATATTCGGTGCTGGATATGGTCAAGGCTTTTGGCAAAGCAGTGGGACGCCCCATCCCTTATGAGATTGTGGCCCGTCGGCCCGGTGACATTCCGGCTTGCTATGCTGACTGTACAAAAGCCAAAAAAGAACTGTACTGGGAAGCGAAAAAGACACTGGACGATATGTGCGCAGACTCTTGGCGCTGGCAGTCCCAAAACCCCAACGGCTATGAAGAATAAGCGATAGACGATATAAAAAACACAAAAGGCAGGATACCCGATCACAGGGAATCCTGCCTTTTTGTGGAAAAGGGATAATGGTGAAAATAGACAAGGGGAAAAAATCGTGGTATGATAATAAAAAATTATACGACGGGAAGAAAGGGAAAAGGCCATGTATAAAATCATGATTGTGGAGGACGACAGCGCCATTGCCGGAGCCATTGCCCGGCATATGGAGAGCTGGGGGTGTACGGTCCACTGTGCGGAAAATTTTCAAAAGGTACTGGGTGAATTTGTGGCGTTCGACCCGCAGCTGGTGCTGCTGGACATTTCCCTGCCGTTTTATAATGGGTTTCACTGGTGTAACGAAATCCGAAGGCTTTCCAAGGTGCCGATTATCTTTATTTCCTCGGCTTCGGACAACATGAATATTGTCATGGCCATGAATATGGGCGGGGATGATTTTATCGCCAAACCCTTTGATTTGCATGTGCTGGCCGCCAAGGTGCAGGCCGTTCTGCGCAGGACCTATGATTTTAGCGGGCAGACCAGTTTGCTGGAGCATCGGGGGGCCATTTTGAACATGGGGGACGCCACCCTCACTTATGAAGGGAAAAAGGTGGAGCTGACCAAAAACGAATATAAAATTTTGCAGACCCTGCTGGAAAACAAGGGGAAAGCCGTGAGCCGGGACGCGCTGATGACCAAGCTGTGGGAAACCGACTGCTATGTGGATGAAAACACCCTAACCGTCAACGTCACCCGCCTGCGGCGCAAGCTGGATGCGGTGGGGCTGTCCGGGTTTATCATTACCAAGAAAGGAATTGGGTATATGATTTCATGAAGACGCAAATGCCCATGCGTAAGGTTTTTGGCTCCTATTTTTTGCAGAGAAGAAAGCTTTTGTGCCTGCTGGCGGCCATGGCGGCGGTAGGCGGCTTTTTGTTTTGTGCATACCGGCTGGAAAAGGAAGCCTATTTTTATATGATGCTGTTGTGGCTGCTGGCGGGGCTGATTGCCGGGCTGATTGATTTTGGCCTGTTTGCCGCCCGTCACCGGAAGCTGGAATCCCTGTGCGCCAATATTGTCTATTCGCTGGAAGAGCTGCCCGAGCCTCGGAACCTGATGGAAGAGGACTATGACCTGGCTTTGCGGACCCTTTTTTGTGAAAAGCAGCGGGTGGAGTCTGCCGGGGATAAGGAAAAAAGCGCCATGCTGGAATACTATACCCTGTGGGCCCACCAGATAAAAACCCCCATTGCGGCCATGCGTCTGCTGCTGCAAAGCGAGGATTCCCCGGAAAACCGGGAACTGCTGGCAGAGCTGTTCCGGGTGGAGCAATATGTGGAAATGGTGCTGTCCTATCTTCGTCTCGGGAGCACCTCCAACGACTTTGTGCTGCAAAAATACCCGCTGGAGCCCATTGTGCGGCAGGCGGTGCGAAAATATGCGCCGCTGTTTATCCGCAAAAAGATTCGGCTGGAAATGGGGGACTTGCCCGGCGAAGTGCTCACCGATGAAAAATGGCTGTGCTTTGTGGTGGAGCAAATCCTTTCCAATTCCCTCAAATATACCCCCAAAGGCTCCATTACCATCCGGGAGGAGCCGGGGAAGGTGCTGGTGATTGAGGACACGGGCATCGGCATTGCCGAAGAGGACTTGCCGCGGATTTGGGAAAAGGGGTTTACGGGTCTTAACGGCCGGGCGGACAAAAAGGCCACCGGGCTGGGGCTGTATTTGTGCCGGCGGGTGCTGGAAAAGCTGTCGCACCGGATGGAGATTACTTCCCGGGTGGGGGAGGGGACCCAGGTGCGGATTTTTTTGGATACGGCGCCGGACATCTGGCAATAGAAAAAATAGAATAGAGCCATTAACGGCGCAAAAAGCCTGCTGTTACCCAAAAGGGTAGCAGCAGGCTTTTTGTTTTGCAGTCCCCTTGCGGGGTGAGTTGCATCCTGTTTAAAATAGGAAAGAGGGACGAAGTCCGTGTTACCGTCCCCTCGCGGGGTGAGCTACATCCTGAATTTATTCGTTGGACGAAAAGTTCCTGTATTCAGTTACCGACCCCTCGCGGGGGTGAGCTGCATCAAAGGAGAAAAATCATGAAAAACTTTTTATCAAGTTACCGTCCCCTCGCGGGGATGAGTTGCATCTTTTGCGCCGCGTTGGTAGTAGCGGGCTATAAAAAGTTACCGTCCCCTCGCGGGGATGAGTTGCATCAGCTGAACAAGAGAATAAGCAAAATGTTAGAAGGGGTTACCGACCCCTTACGGGGTGAGATGCATCCTTTTGGCTCTTTTTTCTCTTCTCGATACAACAATGTTACCGTCCCCTTGCGGGGGTGAGATGCATCCTATAACCCTGAAACCGGTGAGATCAGTGAAATATAGTTACCGTCCCCTTGCGGGGGTGAGATGCATCAGCAAAAACCGCCAAAAAACCGTGTAGATGGTGCAGCTCTTTGGGTTTAGTATACAGTTTTTGTAGGGGAAAAGCAAGTATTTTTTCAAAAAACCGGGAAAAAAGCCCCGAAAAGCCCCATTTCCCTGCGCCTACCCCCTGTTTTTGACCCTGTTTTTCCCGGCGTTTTGAAGAGGTAGGCGCAATG
This sequence comes from Clostridiales bacterium, assembly GCA_019422525.1. Taxonomy (GTDB): domain Bacteria; phylum Bacillota; class Clostridia; order Oscillospirales; family Acutalibacteraceae; genus Heritagella_A. The sequence continues at coordinate 192,311 of JAHZDE010000003.1, read as the reverse complement.
GAACGGTATCATGGGGATTAGGGACGGGAAAAGCCCGGATTTTTGTTCTGCCTGCCCCTTTCTTCCCTATATCAGAGGCGTGAAGTTGTGGAAAAGGGAAAAAGGGGCGGGAGAAGACTTTTTGATTGGAAAAACCGTTGAATGGTATGTTATAATAAAGACAAAGAGAAAAGAAGAAATAGGCAAGAAAGAAAAGAATATGGGCCGGCTTGTACGGCTGCAACAGGAGGCAGAAAATTTGAACACGAGAATACAGCAATTGTTTGACAGATGCAATGGTGATGGAAAAGAGAGCTTGCTGGTGTTCAGAGGTTTCCCCAAAAACTGTACCCGGGAAATTTTGGAAAGACTGGAAAGCGTCGTTCCGGCACAGGAAATTCTGGACGAAAACGGCTGCCTGCGGGCCGAAAAAACGGCCCACGGCGGCGAAACGCTCATGCAGGCATTGGCCGGGAAAATTGGCCCGGCTTTGATGCTGTATGAGCAGTTTTTAACGCTGAATTTGTCTCAAACCCTCGAAAATCGTCGAATCTTCATTGTGGACAACAACCTGTTTGAAGGAAAGTACCCCTGTATCCTTCCGGCAGAGCAGGCCGCCGCTTTTTGCCTGGCCCTGCAAAACGGGGAAGCCGATGACGAAACCAGCCGGCAGCTGCTGACCTTTTACGGGGATATACAGGAGACGGCGCCGGAATGTTGGATGGTGTCCTTCCGAAACGGCCATCAGCCGGCTGGGCTGCCGGTGGAGCCTTTTTATGATACGCAGGCGTTTTGTCCCCATCCCAGCAAGGACTGCGGCGGGGAAGAGGTAACGGCTGCCGGAAAGGACTTTTTGCTCCATATGGCGGATGTGCAGGAAGGGAAAATCCCCGGCGGGGGAACCTATCTGTTGGACCATCCCGACGATTGGAAGCAGCCGCATTTGCGGGCCTTTTTCTCGCTGCTGGAAGAAAAAGGAAGACCCTATTCCTTTGGAGCGGCACGCCGGGAAGAGGAATACCAAGGGGAGCGCTTTTTGCCCCTTTTGAGAAAATATTGGGGTAAAGATGCCCAGTTCCGCCCTCTGCAGTTTTACCGGTCCCCAAAAGAAAACCGGGAGACGGTGGAGCGTTCCCAGGGCGATGTGATTGCCGCAATTGCGGCCCAGTGTGACCTGGCAAGGAAGGGAGAAGAATTCCGGAACCTGTTCGTCACCGCCCCCACCGGCGCCGGTAAGTCCATTCTGTTCCAGCTGCCTGCATTGTATCTGGCCGAAGAATATCAGGCGGTCACCATTGTGGTAACGCCTTTGAAAGCTTTGATGCAGGACCAGGTTTCCCATTTGGAAAAAAAGCAGGGGGTTACCTGTGCCACCTATCTCAACTCGGATATTACCTATGAAGAGCGCCAGGAGAGGCTGCGCCAGATTCAGCAGGGAGAAAAGTCCATTATTTATCTTTCCCCTGAGCTGCTGATTTCCGCCAGCCTGTCGGATTTTATCGGCGACAGACCCTTGGGGCTGTTTGTGGTGGATGAAGCCCACACCGTTACTTCCTGGGGTAAAGATTTCCGTGCGGACTACTGGTATCTGGGCGAATATCTGCGCCGCCTAAGCCGGGAAGGAAGACGGTTCCCGGTGTTGTGCCTGACGGCTACGGCAGTATACGGCGGCGCCGAGGACGTGGTAAACGAAACCATCGAAGGGCTTGGTGTCCAAAGGCCGCTGCTGTATTTGGGCCGCGTGCGCCGGGATAACATTACCTTTGATATTCGTACCTTGGAAGCGCCGGCTGCCGGGGTGGACAAGTTTAAAATTCAGGTGGCGGCTGAGCAAACCCGGGAGTTTGTACAGAACCATGAAAAGACGCTGTTTTATTTCCCCTATACCTCTCAGGTAGATGAAACCTATACCCGTTTGGAAGGGGGAATCCGCCGCCGGGTTCGGAAGTTCCACAGCCGGATGCAGGCGCTGGAGCGGAATCTTTCCCAGCTGGCTTTCCAGAAAAACGACTGCGATGTAATGCTCAGTACTAAGGCTTTCGGTATGGGTGTGGATATTGCCGACATTCAGACGGTGTGCCATTTTGCCCCCACCGGCAACTTGGCCGACTATGTGCAGGAAATCGGACGTGCTGCCCGTCAGCCTGCTATCCAGGGCCGGGCGGTTACGGCATTCCTGCCCACCGACATTCGGTATATGTCCACTTTGTATCGGCTCTCAGAGCTGCGGCAATTCCAGGTGCGGGAACTTTTGCGGAAGGTGACGGAAGCGCTGTACCGGGAAAAGAAACATTTGATTTTTATATCCCCCGATGAATTCTCATATCTGTTCCCCGGGGATGACGATACCCTGCAAAACAAGGTGAAAAACGGAATCCTGCTGCTGGGCAGCGACTTGGAAAAAACCTATGGATTCCCGGCACTTCGGATGATGCCCTTCAGCTCACAGGAAGGCGTAAATTATGTCAATGTCCCGGAGCGGGCCGAAAAGAAGTTTTTGAGCAAATATGGGGAGTATGTCACGTTCCAGCCCGACGAGACCCGTCTGGTGATCCGTTCGAGGAACCGGTTCTTTGCCAGCGATACGGTGGTTCGCAACAGCGGCAATATCTATCGGGTGGATATGGGCGCTTTGTGGAGAGGCTGCTTCCAGGAGCTGACCTATGTGCAGTTCCGCCGCCGTTTCTTTACGGGCGATTTGTTCCAGTGCGGCGGCGATGAGCCTTTGGTACCCCGTTCTTTTATTTCCGTGCGGTATTACCACCCCTTTGAGGAGTCTGTGGAGGAAATGCGCCGGATTATCCGGGGCGTGTCGGCGGTTTTCCGCAGCTATAAGCTGGAGAAGAAAGCGTTTACTCAGGCCGAGTTCTGTGAACGGTTGTGCGAGGAATTGAAAGGGAACTTTATGCGCCGGGAGTTTTCAGATTTGCTGCTGGATATGTTTGTGACGGATGCTCCTCAAAAACCAGGCAGCATGAGTGCGGACAAGACGAAGTTTATTTCTTTCCGAAAAGCAGCTGATGGGGAGACCGGAAGCTATCGTGTGCTGAATACGGGATATATTACCCTGGAAACCCATTTTATGCATTTGATTTCGCAGGCCATTCCCGATGAGCAGGGCGTGTATCAGGCCTATATTCCCGCCGGACGAAACGGCCGTCAGCCTTCGATTATGAAGCTGTTTTCTCTGCTGGAATTGCTGGGCATCGCGTCTTATTCCATTACTGGCGGCAGAGGCCAGATGATTCCGTTGTTTGTACCGGACCCGGGTTTGTTGCAGTCTTTGCTGGACGGAGAGTATGTCAACCATCAGGTGGAAGATATTCACCGCCGCCATTTGTTGGCAGAAAAAACCATGTCGCTGTTCCTGTCTGGAAAATACGATAGCCAGCAGCGCTGGGATATGATTGAAGAGTACTTTTTGGGCCGCTCGTTCCTTCCTGAAGAATAAGAGTAAGGGACGGAACCAAAAAACTGCCACCGGCATAGAATGGGAAAAAAGTCCCGGAGGCGGTGGACATGAGAAGACCCTTCAGGCGGAAATGCCGGCGCAGACTGAATAAACGGGGAATTTTTGCCCTGATCCTTTTGGCAGCAGCGCTGATTTTCGGGATGGCGGAATGGCGGATTCATTCCGTATTTGAAGATGTTACATACAACAAAGCACGGCAGATGATTGCTCAGGCGGTCAATGAAGCGGTGGAGACGGTTTCACAGGAAGAGAGCGAACCCCTTTTCACCGCTTCTCAGGGGGAAGACGGTTCGGTGCAAAGCTTAACAGTAGATGCTTCGGCTATGAACCGGGTGAAAAGCCAGGTGGCGTTAGCCGTACAGGAGGCGCTTTCCGGCAATCACTGTGAAACCGGCATCCCATTGGGAACCCTTTTAGGCAGCGCTCTGCTTCACGGCAGAGGTCCCCAGCTGCCTCTGCGGGTTTCGGCAGACGGAAATGTGGAGGTGGACTATGAGAGCACCTTTTCCTCAGCCGGTATCAATCAGACCTGCCACCGGATTATTCTGCATGTAAAAGTCCAGGCGTTTACCTATGTGCCGGGCACTTCGGGAAGAGTGGAAGAAGAAACTTCGGTGGTACTCTCTGAAACCGTAATTGTGGGGGATACCCCTCAATTTGTGCCCGGATGGGGAAGCGGTTTGAGTGAGTAAAACAAAAAATGTAAAAAAATTGTGGTTAGGTGTTGTAATTTTTTCAAAAATCGTATATAATAGTCTGGCCGGTGTAAGTGCCGGTTGAATCGTTAAGCAAGACAGAGCGCGTATCGCAGGATATGCGGGCGGATGGGTCTGCACGGCGGGGCGCCGTGAACCATGTCAGGCGGGGAACCGAGCAGCATTAAGCGGAGTTGCCCTGTGCGATGCAGGCAGCCCGTCCGTCCGTATATCCAGCGGTATGACTTCGCCTTTCAAACAGGCGGCTGTCTTGCTTTTCTTTTTCTTGTATAAAACGGGAGGTGGTTTGGCGTGTATCAGGTTCTTTATCGAAAATGGAGACCCCAGGTATTTGCCGATGTGGCAGGTCAGCCCCAGGTGACCATTACCTTGCGGAATGAGTTGATGGCAGGAAGAATTGCCCATGCCTATCTGTTTACCGGTTCTCGGGGAACCGGCAAAACCTCTTGTGCCAAAATTCTGGCCAAGGCAGTAAACTGCCTGCATCCCGTAAATGGGGACCCCTGTGGCCAGTGTGAAATGTGCCGGGGGATTGACAGCGGCGCAGTGATGGACATTGTAGAAATTGATGCCGCCAGCAACAACGGTGTGGATAATATTCGGGAACTGCGGGAAGAAGCAGCCTTTACGCCGGCTTCTGCCAAATACCGGGTGTACATTATCGACGAGGTTCACATGCTTTCGGTAGGAGCTTTTAACGCCTTGCTCAAAACGTTGGAAGAGCCTCCAGCCCATGTGCTGTTCATATTGGCAACCACCGAAGTCCACAAGTTGCCCGCTACCATTTTGTCCCGATGCCAGCGGTTTGATTTTCACCGCATTGCGCCCGAAGATATTGCTGCTCGGCTGCAATATGTGGCGCAGCATGAAAACGCTTCGCTGGACGAACAGGCTGGTTTGCTCATTGCCCGGCTGGCAGACGGCGCTCTTCGGGATGCGCTGTCACTTTTGGATCAGTGTTTGGGACGCAGCCGTGAAGTGACCGTGCAGATTGTTAACGAGACTGCCGGTCTTGCCGGAAGGGATCATCTTTTCGATTTAACTCAGGCGATTCTGGAAAAGGATTCGGCATCGGCACTGGAAATTGTGGACAAGCTGTATCGCGATTCCAAGGATATGGCAAGGCTTTGTGAAGAAATGACCAGCCATTTCCGGGGCATGATGCTCATAAAAACCATGAAGGATGCCTCTGCTCTGCTGGCCATGACGCCGGAGGAACAGGAAAGACTTTCTAAACAGGCTCTTTCTACGCCCCTTGCCACCATTCTTCACGGTCTGACGGTGTTTCAGGAAAGTCTTGAGCGGATGTATCGAGGCGGGAACCGCCGGGTCGAAATGGAAATGACGATGATTCGTTTGTGTTCGCCGGAATTGGAGGACAGTACCCCTGCACTGGTGCGGCGTATTGAAGCACTGGAAAGACGGCTGTCGTCTGGAGCGGGCAGTATCGAATCAGCTCCCATATCGGCACCCCAGATTGTCCCGGAGCAGGATTCTCAGCCGGAGACCGCTTTACAGGAGGAAACCGTTCCGAAGCGCTCCCCGGATTCTATTGGGAAAAAAGCCGGGCCGGAACCGGCAACCCGTGCAAAACCGGTGTCCATGGAGGAAATCCAGGCCAACGCCAAACGGCTGGAAGAATGGCCCGAGATTCTTCAACTGATGCGCGGGTATTCTCAATCTATTGCAGCGGCATTTCATGGCTCCTCTGCCTATGTCAGCGGGAGCTATGTGCTGATAGACGCCCCTCAGGAATTGGCTTTTGAGCTTTTGCGGAAATCCTCCCAGCGTGATAAAATGCGGGATGCGATTCGGCAGGTGACCGGAAAGGTCTATAAGCTTGGACCATATAAGAAGACTGAGACAAAAACGGCGGAACAACAGGATCCCCTTGCTCAGCTGGCTGAGGAAGCCAGAGAGGCGGGGATTGACGTTACTGAAAAAAAGTAGTAGGAGGAATTGATATGAAAGCAAGATTACCCCAAGGATACGGCGGCGGTGTGAGCAATTTGCAGCAGCTGGCCCGCCAGGCTCAAAAATTGCAAGAGGATATGGATGAGCTGGCCAAAGAACTGGAAGAAAAAGAGTATACGGCTACTTCCGGCGGCGGCGCTGTTACAGTTACAGTAACCGGTAAAATGGAGCTGAAGGCTGTTGATATGAAGCCCGAAGTGGTTGACCCGGAGGATGTGGAGATGCTGTCTGACATGATTATTGCAGCGGCCAACGAAGCGCTGCGTGCTGCTTCCACCGAGAAAAACGATAGAATGGAGAAACTGTCCGGCGGACTGAATGTCCCGGGCCTGTTCTAATTCCATGGCAGCCTATCATGTAGCACCGCTGGAAACGCTGGTAGAGCAGTTTGAAAAGCTGCCGGGTATCGGCCACAAAACAGCCCAGCGGCTGGCATATTATATTCTGGGAGTCTCGAAAGAAGAGGCGGAGAAATTCTCCAAGGCCATTTTGGATGCCCATGAGAAAATCCATTACTGCAAGATTTGCTGTAATTTGACGGATGAAGAGCTTTGCCCTGTATGCCGCAGCAATACCCGAGATAAGTCGGTGATTTGTGTGGTGGAAGACCCTCGGGATGTGTTTGCACTGGAGCGGACCAATGAGTTCAACGCAACCTATCATGTCCTTCATGGCGTGATTTCACCGTTGAGCGGCGTAGGCCCCGACCAGCTGCACATTAAAGAGCTTCTTGCCCGGGTGGCGGATTCGCAGGTGAAAGAAGTGATTATGGCCACCAACCCCACGGTGGAAGGGGAGGCGACGGCCATGTATATTTCCCGTCTGCTCAAGCCCATGGGGATTCGGGTGACCCGGCTCGCCTATGGAATTCCTGTAGGTGGGGATTTGGAATATGCTGATGAAGTAACCCTTTCTCGTGCCATTGAAGGCCGTCGGGAACTGTAACACACATATGGTAAATAAAAAGGCTTCCCTTGCCATTTTGTATGGCACAGGGAAGCCTTTTTGATTCTATGATATAAAAGAGAGTATACTCTATCGGTTTCGCCGAAGGGTAAAGCCATCTACTTCTTTGTGGTGCAGATAAACGTTTTGTACCAATCCATAACCAAAATACAGGCAAGCCGCCGAAGAGCCGCCGGCACTAAAGAAGGGGAGTGTTACGCCCATGACAGGCAGAACGGCCAGGCACATACCAATATTGAAAATGGCCTGAGAAGCAATCATTCCGAAAAATCCCATACAAATGTAAGTTCCAATAGGATCACGGGCAACACGGGCGTTGTGAATCACTCGAATCAGCAGCAGAACCAGCAGGGCAATCAGCAGGATACAACCAATAAACCCCAGCTCTTCTCCAGCTACAGAAAAGATAAAGTCACTTTGTTGGAAGGTAACCCGGTTGCTTTCCACCCGTGGGCCTTCAAACAGGCCGCGGCCCCACAATTGGCCGGAACCAATGGAGAGACGGCCTTGATATTGTTGATAACCATCGCCGCGGGCTACCAGTGGGTCGTCCAGATTATACACCGCGGTGAAGCGTTTTTTCTGGTACTCTTCCAAAAAATATTTCCAGGCCAGAGGGGCAGCAATCAGGATTGCCCCGAACAACCCGGCAAAATACCGAAGCTGTACACCTGCAACAAAGGACATAGCAAGGAACATGCAGAAAAAGATTACTGCAGCACCGGTATCACCCTGCAGAACACACAATCCCATAGGAATTAAAGCGTGAACGCCCAGCAAAGCTACATGGCCAAATTTTTTCAGCAGGTCCCGCTCTTTCAGTACAGACAAATGTTTGGCAAAAGTGACCATAAAAGCAATTTTTACCAGTTCCGAGCTTTGAAAAGTGGTAAATCCCAAACTAATCCAGGCTTTTGCATTGACACCGTCATCATTTTGGATGGAAATTCCGAAAAGAAGCGTGTAAACCATTAAAAATATACTGAAACCTGCAATTAAATACCAGAAACTGGCAATTGCGTTATAATCAATGAGGGTCAGTATCCAGGCGCCTATTAGGCCCAGAACAATAGCCATCAACTGGGTTTTAAAATAATTGGAATCAGATGCGCGGGAAACACTTTTCAGCAATAAAAGGCTGTATGTGGAAATGACAAGAATCAGCAAAAACAGGAACTTGTCCATATCCTTGATGTACTGCCAGATACGCCCGAAAAATCTTGTCACTATCATCTCTCCTTTCTAAAAATCAGGCAAGAGCCTGTGACGGCTGTGGTGAACGGGTCACAATCCAGAGAAAAATATCACCACTTACCTATGGAATTATAACACACTCCCGCAGCAACGGCAAACAAAAACCGCTTTTTCCTCGGGGGATCAAGCAAAATTAACAGAATATCCACAGGTTTTTCTCCAAAAGAGCGTTTTTGTTTCGTTTGCGCTAAAGTTTCTCGGGTTTTCCTGGGGAAAGAATTGATAAATTCCGTGGATTTGGTATAATATAAGAATCTTATGTTTTTAAGAGAGGGAAACGACATGGAAAACAATATGGTCCGCACTCGCTTTGCACCCAGTCCCACCGGCTTTATGCATGTGGGAAATCTGCGTACTGCCCTGTTTGAATATCTCATTGCCAAGTCGCAGCATGGGCAGTTTGTCCTGCGTATTGAAGATACCGACCAGGAACGGCTGGTGGAAGGCGCGGTGGATGTGATTTATGACACCCTGAAGCAGGTAGGGCTCCAGCACGACGAAGGCCCTGATTTGGGCGGCGAATACGGCCCCTATGTCCAAAGCCAGCGGAAGGATTTGTACAAGCCTTATGCCGAGCAGCTGGTCCGGGAAGGCAAAGCCTACTACTGTTTCTGCACCAAGGAGCGGCTGGACTCTCTGCATGATGAGCATGGAATCGGCGGCTATGACCGTCACTGCCGTGATTTGCCCCAAGAGGAAGTACAGCGGCTGTTGGATGCCGGTACCCCTTATGTAATTCGGCAAAAAATGCCGATTGAAGGCGCTACTACTTTTCATGACGCAGTATTCGGGGATATTACCATTGAAAACAGGGAGCTGGAGGACCAGATTTTGCTCAAGTCCGACGGCTATCCGACATATAATTTTGCCAACGTCATTGACGACCATCTAATGCACATTACCCATGTGGTTCGGGGATGTGAATATCTGACTTCTACCCCCAAATATAACTTGCTGTACGAGGCTTTTGGCTGGGAACTGCCCACTTATGTGCATCTGCCTCTGATTATGGGTAAAAATGAGGACGGTTCTGTCAGTAAGCTCTCCAAACGTCACGGTTCCACCAGTTTTGCCGGTCTGGTGAAGGAAGGCTATCTGCCCGAAACGATTGTAAACTATATCGCTTTGCTGGGCTGGTGCCCCAAGGATAACCGGGAGATTTTCTCTCTGGCCGAACTGGTAGAGAATTTCTCCATTGACGGCATCAGCAAGGCGCCGTCTGTGTTCGACTATGAAAAGCTGGCATGGTTTAACGGTGAATACCTGCGGGCCAAAACTCCCGAAGAGTTTACCGCTCTTGCGATGCCGTATTACCAGCAGGTATTTGGGGATACACAAGTTGACTGGGCAGTGCTTACTTCTATTTTGCAGCCCCGTGTGGTGCGCCTGACCGATATTCCCGGAATGATTGGATTTTTGAAGGAACTGCCGGAGTATGATAAAGAACTGTTTATCAACAAAAAGAGCAAGGCAAATCTTGACAATGCACCTGTCATGCTGAAAGCTGCTATCGAAGCGCTGACTGCTCTGCCGGAGTGGAATGTGACCGCTATTCACGACCGCCTGATGGAGCTGGCAAAAGAGCTGGAAGTGAAAAACGGTACTCTGCTGTGGCCGGTGCGCATTGCCGCTGCCGGTATGCAGGTAACTCCCGGCGGTGCCATGGAGATTTTGGCTATTCTGGGCAGAGAAGAGTCCCTGCGCCGTTTGAATTTGGGACTTGCGAAGCTGTAAAATGAGTTTGTTTTATGATAAAATTCCGGAAAGGATTGAAAGTATGAGCGAAGAAAAGAAAGAAGGGTTGGAGGAAGTTGTTTCTTCCAATTTTATCGATGATTTTATTATAGAAGATTTGGCCGAGGGCGGTCGCTGCGAAGGAATGCAGGTACACACCCGTTTTCCACCGGAACCCAACGGCTATCTGCATATCGGACATGCCAAGGCTATTTATATCGATTTTGGCACTGCAGAGCGTTTTCACGGTATCTGCAACCTGCGTATGGATGACACCAACCCCACTAAGGAAGACACAGAATATGTGGACGCTATCAAAGAGGATATTCACTGGCTGGGTTATGACTGGGATGACCGTTTCTTCTATGCTTCCGACTATTTCGAGCAGATGTATGACGCAGCTGTCAGCCTGATTAAAAAGGGCCTAGCTTATGTGTGCGAACTGACTCCCGAACAGATGCGGGAAAACCGCGGCGATTTGACTACCCCAGCCACCAGTCCTTATCGTGACCGGCCCATGGAGGAAAGTCTTGACCTTTTTGCTCGGATGCGTGCCGGTGAATTTGAAGACGGCAAAATGACCCTCCGCGCCAAAATTGACTTGGCTTCCGGTAACTTCAACATGCGTGATCCGGTCATCTATCGCATTAACCATATGTCCCACCACCGCACCGGAGACAAGTGGTGCATTTACCCCATGTATGACTTTGCACATCCTATCGAGGATGCTTTGGAGCACATTACGCATTCCCTGTGCTCCTTGGAGTTTGAGGATCACCGTCCCCTGTATGACTGGGTGATTGCCAATGTGGACCTGCCCTCCAAGCCCCGCCAGATTGAGTTTGCTCGTTTGGGAATTAACAATACTGTCATGAGCAAGCGCAAGCTCCGTGCACTGGTGGAAGGCGGATACGTCAGCGGCTGGGATGACCCCCGTATGCCAACCCTGTGCGGCCTGCGTCGCCGTGGCTATACCCCGGCCTCTATCCGCAATTTCAGCGAGCGCAATGGCGTCTCTAAGGTAAACAGCACTGTTGAATACAGCTTTTTGGAGCACTGCCTGCGGGAAGATTTGAACCTCAACGCTCAGCGCGTGATGGGGGTTCTTCATCCTCTTAAGCTGATTATTACCAATTATCCCGAAGGTCAGACTGAAACTTTCGAGGTAGAAAACAACCCCAACCGTCCTGAGGATGGAACCCGTACCGTGACTTTCTCCCGGGAGCTTTGGATTGAGCAGGAAGACTTTATGGAAGAACCCATCAAGGGCTATTTCCGTTTGTTCCCCGGCAATGAAGTGCGCCTCAAGACTACCTATATTGTTTGTTGCACTGGCTGCGAAAAAGATGAAAACGATAAAGTTACGACTGTCTATGCTGAATATGACCCCGAATCCCGCGGCGGCAATCCGGCAGACGGCAGAAAGATTAAGAGCACCATTCACTGGGTCAATGCAGCGGATGCGCTGGATGCAGAAATCCGTCTGTACGACAACCTGTTTACCGTGCCCGACCCGGACGCCGTAGATTTTCTTGAGGTGCTGAACCCGGATTCTCTCAAGGTGCTGGAACATGCAAAGGTGGAGCCTTCTTTGGCTGCTGCCAAGCCGGGCGATTCCTTCCAGTTTATGCGTCAGGGTTACTTCTGCGTGGATAACAAGGATAGTGCACCGGAACATTTGGTGTTCAACCGCTCGGTATCCCTGAAGGACAGCTTTAAGCCGAAAAAGAAATAAGAGATAACAAAAAAGCCGTCTGCTTTCTGTTTTTCAGAAGCAGGCGGCCTTTTCATTTTTTTATGATTACTCAGAACATGCTGTTTTTTGTAACTCTCGCACCACCCGGGCAATGGGGAGTCCTACAATGGTATAATAGTCCCCGTCAATTCTGCGAACCAGCAACGCGCCTTTTCCCTGAATTCCATAGGCTCCGGCTTTGTCGAGCGGTTCCCCGCTGGCCACATAGCGGTCGATTTCCTCCTCCGTTAGCGGATAAAACTCGACCTTTGCAGTCTCGCAAAAAACAGTTTCTTTTCCGTCCTTCCGCAAGCACACGCCGGTATGTACCTGGTGGGTTTTTCCCGAAAGGGTGCGGAGCATTCGCCGGGCATCCTCTTCATCATGAGGCTTTCCAAAAATTATCCCATCCAAATCCACAACGGTGTCAGCAGCCAGAACAAGACAGTCTTGTGTATCAATAGCCTTTGCTTTTTTCCGGGCCAGTAGCTGCACGGCTTCGTCTGGTGAAATACCTTGAGGAAGGCTCTCGTCTACATCGGCAGCCTGTATGATAAAAGGGATTCCCGCCATTTCCAGTAATTCCCGCCGGCGGGGAGAGGCGGATGCAAGAATGATGGTTTCCATCCAATCAATCCTTTCCAAAAGGTACTTACTCGCCATGCTGTAATAGTTGTTCTGCACAGCGGATACCGTCTACTGCCGCGGAAATAATCCCGCCAGCATATCCGGCCCCTTCACCACAGGGATAAAAGCCCCGGAGTGTAGGAGATTGGCAGCTCTCGTCTCGAAGAATCCGCACAGGGGAGGAGCTGCGTGTTTCAGTTCCCGTCAACAGGGCATCGGGGAAAGCAAACCCGTGCAGGCGCTTGTCCATTAGAAGAATTCCCTGCCGCATAGATTCCGACACAAAATCCGGCAGGCAGTCCGAGAGGTTGCAGGGTGTCACGCCGGGGCGATAAGTGGGGGAAACAGCGCCTAAAAAAGTGCTGGGACGGTTCTTTAAAAAATCCTCCACCCGCTGCACCGGCGCCCGATATCCGCCGCCGCCCAGCCGGAAAGCTGCTTCTTCCAGCTTTCGCTGAAAAGCAATTCCTGCCAGAGGATGCTCGCTGCCAAAGTCTTCGGGAGAAACCCCTACCAAAAGCGCAGCGTTGGCATTTTGCCCGTCCCGGGCCAAGCAGCTCATGCCGTTTGTCACCAGCCTGCCTTCTTCCGAGGCCGCTGCTACCACAAACCCGCCGGGACACATACAGAAGGTGTAGACACCCCGCCCTCCGGTAATGCCACCCTCAGGCAAATGTACGGCCAGCTTATAATCCGCGGCTCCCAGTGCCGGATGCCCAGCAGCCGGGCCATATTGAGCCTTATCAATCAGGGCTTGGGGATGCTCAATTCTTGCGCCTATAGAAAACGCTTTAGCCTGCATGGGAAGCCCACTATGATAAAGCATGGAAAAGGTATCCCGGGCACTGTGACCAATGGCCAGAAGCAGCGCGCCAGTGTCGATTCGGCCAGTTTCGCCGGTAGCTTTGCGGTATTCCACGCCGGTCAAATGGCCGTTTTGCGTTTTCAAACCGGTCATAACTGTGTGAAACCACACCTCGCCGCCCAGAGAGAGAATCGTCTCGCGGATGGTTTTCACGGCTCCCGGCAGCCGGTCTGTCCCGATATGGGGCTTGGCATCGGTGAGAATCTGCCGGGGCGCACCGGCTTTTACAAATTCCTCCAAAACCTTCCGCGCTCTAACATCTTTGGTTCCGGTGTTCAGTTTGCCGTCCGAAAAGGTGCCCGCACCGCCTTCGCCAAACTGGACGTTGCTTTCTGTGTCCAGATTCCCGCTTTGCCAAAAATACTCTACTGTTCGGCTGCGTTCCTCCACCGGCGCGCCTCGTTCCAGCACAATGGGGCGCTGCCCGGCCTGTGCCAGAATTAAGGCGGCGAACAGCCCCGCAGGGCCAAATCCCACCACCACCGGCCGCTGAGAAAGTGGCCGAAAAGCAGGAAGGCGGTATTCATAAGGTACGGCCGGCTGGATTTTTTTGTCCCGCAGCCGGGAAAGAATGCGTTTTTCCCCCTCCACCTCCACATCTGCCGTACAGATAAAATGGACGTCGTTTTTTCGCCGGGCGTCCACGGATTTCCGATATAATGAAACGGAATGGAGGGCTTTTTCCGGCACTTTCAGCCGCGCCGCAGCCTGACGGCGAAGGTCTTTATCCGTAAACCCCAAAGGCATGGGAATTTCAGCGATTCGCAGCATGTGGTTTCCTCCTTATTTTGCTGTGGGAAGGGCTCTTCCGCGGTTTTGCGGTTTGAGTCAAAAGGCTTATAGCGGCCGCTTTTCCGGCGGTCATTCCGCTGGCCCAAGCCCAGTGCAGGTTATATCCTCCGCAGTCCCCATCCAGATTCAAAATTTCCCCGCACAGATACAGCCCCGGACACTTTTTCGATTCCAGTGTTTCCGGGATAAGCTCTTTCAGTGGGATACCGCCAGCGGTTACCTGTGCCCGGCTCCAGTCCTGTACGCCGGTAATGGGGAAAGAGAAGTGTTTCACCCGCTGGGCAACGGTTTCCAGTTCTTTTGGTGAGAGTTCTTTTAAAAACCTTCCGGCATTTTCTATTGATTCCCGGATAATTTGTTGCCCAACTTTTTGGTTGATGATACCCGAAAGAGCATCCGCTGCCGCGCTGCTTGGCAAAATTCGCTGACGGTATCGCAAAAGGGCTGTCAGCTCCTGCTCTGGCATATCCGGCATAAGGTCCAGCACCAGCACCATCGGCGGAGAAGAGGCGCCTTCCTCTTGCCATTTTGCCATGTGCCGGGACAGCTGGAATACACAAATCCCGGAAAGGCCGTATTCCGTAAACTGGATTTCACCGGATTCTTCCCCAATTCGTGTTTTTCCCTGCCAGAGGGAAACCTTTCCCCGAGCGCGCATCCCCTGTAAGCCGCGCACTCGTTTTTTATCGCAGCATACCGGAACCAGCGCCGGAAAGCAGGGAGTAAGGCTGTGTCCCAGCTTTTGGGCAAGGGTATAGCCGCTTCCGTCGGAACCTAATTGCGGAGCGGCTTTTCCGCTGGAAGACAGCACGACTTTTTCTGCAAGCAATTCTTTTTCCGCAGTCGAAGAGACAATCCGGAACCATTTTCCTTCTTTTATAAGGGAAGTAACCGGCCATTGGCACAAAATCTCCACACCCAATGCAGACAGGTGATAGAGAAGAGTGTTCAACACCGCCGAGGCCTGCCCGTTGTTGGGATATACTCGCCCTTCATCCTCTTCCCGACATAAAAGCCCTAAAGACTGAAAACGGCGTACAACAGCAGCCGGTGAATAGTTTTCCAAAACCGTTTTGGCTTCCCGGACATCGCCATGAAAGCGGCTTGGCTCCATGCGGGCGTTGACGAGATTGCAGCGTCCGTTTCCCGTTGCCAAAAGTTTGCGCCCTGGTTTTTGGGCAGACTCCAAAAGCAGCACCGAAACAGGCCGGTGCTGCTTTTTTTGTTCTTCTGCTGCTGTCAAGGCGGCCATCAGACCGGAAGCGCCTGCGCCAATGATGGCGACTTCTACCTGTCTCACAAAAAGGC
Organism: Clostridiales bacterium; assembly: GCA_019422525.1. Lineage (GTDB taxonomy): Bacteria > Bacillota > Clostridia > Oscillospirales > Acutalibacteraceae > Heritagella_A. Next base: position 176,889 of record JAHZDE010000003.1, on the reverse strand, counting down.
CCCCAAAATTCCATAGGATACCAAGGTCATAATAATATCAGCCCCTAAAGTACCCAGAGCAATGGAAAGCATAGCGTATTTAAAGGGCATCCGCAATAAGGAGGCGGCCAGCGCACCGGTCCAGGCACCGGTACCGGGCAGAGGAATGGCAACAAAAATGAAAAGCCCCAGAGTTTTATATTGGGTGATTTTAGCCGTTTTTTTGGCGCCCTTTTCTTCCAGTTTGTTTACCAGCTTGACAAATCGGGTGTTGCGCATCCAGTCAAAAATCTTGTTGATAAACAGCAGGATAAAGGGAATAGGCAATAGTGTGCAGATACCGCAGATAAAAAAGGCGCGCCACATGTCCACGCCCAAAAGGGTAGCTGCCAGCATCCCGCCGCGCAACTCCAAAATCGGCAGTACGGAAATAATGGCAATCACCAGTTCTGAGGGGATTGCCTTAAATGCATCCAGAAGAGTTTGTACAAGGGCCTCCATATTGTAATCCTCCGTTTTTCAGATTCTTTTTTTATTTTTTCACAGTATGTCTCAGTATACCTGAAAGGCAAGTTTATATATTTCCATAATAGAATAAAGCGGAAATGCCCTGAGGAAAGGCTCATTCTTTTTCGTCCTTCATTCGCTGCAAGGCTTCCTCCTTGGAAAACCGAACCTTGTGTACATCGGTATCGGCATATTCTTTCCCACATACGGGAAAATAGGGACACCACTGACAACCCCTTTGATTTACCAGTAATGGCAAAGCAGCAATATCTCCCTGAACCAATCTTTTTTTCATCTGACGCACCAGTGACTTTACATATCCTGTTACCTGCTGAAGCTGGGTTTCGGAGAGAACATACTCCCGTTTGGCAGGCTCACCGTTTTTCAGGGCCACAGGGATATATTTTCCCGCCGCTTTTTCTTCCATCGCCGTGATGACTTCGGAATCGTCCAGCACCAAACCGTTCATTTTCAGCTTTTTTTCCGCTTCTTTTTCAATTTTATCCATAGGTGTCTGACGGTCGGCGGGTACCAAAGGTTGTACAGCCGGCATATACAGGATGCCTGCGCCTTTCAGCCCACCGCTTTCGATTAGAGCTGCCAGATAGATAAGCATTTGCATATTCATGCCATAGAGGACATCCGTGAGCTTGAACTCCTTTGCACCGGTTTTATAGTCCACAATTCGTACATAGGTTTCCCCGTGAATCTCTGCCAAATCCACCCGGTCGATTTTTCCCCCGATGGTAACCTTTCCCTCTTCGGTAGAAATTCGCAGGGGAGGGAAGCGGGTACCGTTTTTCAGCTCCAATTCAAAATATTTGGGTTCAAAACGGCTTTGGGCCAGCTCTTGCCCGATATGCCGAATGACTACACAGGCGGAATCTGCCAGCCGGCGAAGCTGGAATCGGAACCGGGCGCTGCGATTCTCCGAGCCGCCCATACAGGCAAGGGCATATTCGTCAATGAGGGCAAGGATTTCTTTTTCCAGCGTTTTTCTGTCCATCGCCGCCACTTCTTTGCCGGTTTTTTGGCTGAATATCCTTTCCAGCAGAAAATGCATCAGGCTGCCGTATTCCATGGAACCTAATTCTGCGGGACGGCGTTCCTTAGCGTTCATTCCATAGCGGCAAAAATATTGAAACCGGCACAGATGGTAGGTCTCAATCTGCGTAGCGGAAAAGCTGCGGCCCGAAAACAGCTCTCCGGCTTTTTCCCGCTGCCGGAAGGCCATGGGGGACTGTTGTGCTGTGCGCTCCAAGGCTTCCAAACGGCCTTGGTATCCGTCTTTGTCTTCAAACAGGGCGCGAAGGGTGGCATACAGAGTATCCTGTGCCGGCCATTTTCTTGCAAGCATGGAGAAAGCGGCTTCCGGTGAACTGGCCTCCTGTTCCGGAGATATGGCCCCGGCTGAAAGAACCGGCAGGTTTGGAAATATACTCTGCAGCTCCTCCACGATTTCCGAGGGGGAACAACTTTCATCTCCGAAAGAAGCGGGCCAGCTGACAAACAATTTTTCCGAAGGGCTGGTCATGGCCTGATAGGCTACAAACTGTTCTTCCAGCGCTTTGTCCTCCAAAGAATCACTTAGAGGCAAACCAAGCTGGATGAGCGTTTTCCTTTCCTCCTCGCTGAATACGCCGCCGGAAGCGGGGGTTTGGGGAAACTCACCCAATACCGCGCCCAAAAGGAAAACCACTTTGGGGCTGGCAGGGCGCATTCGGTCGGCAGTACCCAAGGTGATTTCGTCCACTTGCTGGGGAATATCGGAAATTTCTTCGGCCTGCATCACCAGCCGCAAAAGCTGGCCATAGCGCTCTGCTTCCAGCTTACGGCCGGAAAGCACCAATGCAGTTTGGTCAAGAATATTCATCAGCACGTCCCACAACCGCAGCTGATGAGCGGCGGTTTCTGCCTGCCCAGATTCTTCCAACTTCCGGCACAGGGCGGGCAGTGTTTCTTGGACATGAAAATCAGTGAGCAACCGGAAAATAGCTTCGGCCGCCCCCTGTCCGTCGGTATCCGATAGGGAGGAAGCAAAGCGCTCCAGGGGGGCTGTCACCCGCTCCCGCAGGGCGTTGATGGTTTCCAGCCGCTGGGCCTGCTCTTCCGTAGAGGTTTCCACAAAGCCATCGGGGTTTTCCTTCCACGGAGAAAGCCACTTTTTGCCGCTGATATTCCACAAAAAGGTGTAGTTTTCCAAAAGGGCAATTTCTTCTGCGTCCAGCCCGGCAAGTCCGGTTTTTAAAAGGGAAAAAATTTCATCAGAGCGGAAGCTGCGGTTGATGACCCCAAAGGCTTCCAACACAAAACGCATAACCGGCTCCGCGTCCACCGAGCGGGGATGATCAAAAAAGCAGGGTACTTCCCACCGGCGCAGGGCGATGTCCAGCGCGCCCCGATAGGTATCTTCCCGGCGCAGGATGATGGTGATGTCCCGCCAGCGATAGCCTTCTTCCATCACCAGCTGCCGAATCCGAGAAGCGACAAACTCAGCTTCCTCATAGATATGCCGGGCACACACCAGTGTGATTCCGCTGCTGTCTTCTTCCGGCAAAGGCTTTTCTCCCCGGAACACCTGCCTTTCCATCTCCCGCAGGGCAGGAGAAACAAATCGGGGGCTTTCACAGAGATGTACCGGCGGAGCAATTTTTACGCCTTCTTCTTTTGCCATCCGGGAAAGTTGGTTGGCTGTGCGGCAAACGGTGGAAAACATACCGTTTCCCTGCTTTTCCTGAGAGCCGGGGCCGTCGGCGCAGAGGGTAACATACACATCTTTTGCCTGCCGCAGCAAAAGCCGCAGCACCTCCAGCTCCTGTACGGTGAAGCTCTTGAAGGAATCCACCGCCACGGTATACCCGGCAAAATAGTTGCGCTTTTCAAGACAGTCCCGCAGCCGTGTCAGGTCGTCGAGGGGGTCAAGATAGCTTCTTGCCACCAGTGCGTCATAGGCCGAAAGCACCGAAGAAATATCCCCGGCCTTTTTTTGCAGCGCTTCATCGCCGGAAAGGGCCGCTGCCTGCCGGAGTGCTTCGGGGGAAACGGAACTCATTTTCAGTTCAGCAGAGGATTGGAGCAGCAGCTGAATCATTTCACCGCTTTTGGCTTGCGGACGAAAAAGCTCCAAGGTATCCCCCATTTCTTCCAGCGCAAGGCTCATGAGAATGGTTCTTCCGCCATCGTCCAAGCGTTTTCCGGCAAGGCCGCCAAAGGTGCGGAAGACCGTGTTGGCAAGGCGGGTAAAGCTTAAAACCTCAACGCCCTGTGCCCGGCGGGGACCAAGACGCCGCAGCATGGCACGCTCACTTTCAAAGGAAACCTGTTCCGGCGTGAGAAGAAGCAGGTTCCCGGCGCCGTTTTCACAAAGGGAGGCCAATAGCTCCCGGGTATAGCGAGTTTTGCCGCTTCCTGCGCGGCCATAGACCAAGTGCAGCATGAAATCAACCTTTCTATCAACAATCATAGCAGGAATTGCCGTAAAATTCAGATGTACTTTCAGCAGAACCAGGCAACTACCTGGGAAAACTGAAAGAAGATTCCCTTTTACTGTATCATATTTGGAGCTGCTTGTGGGGATTTTTTTCATTTTTCAAGATTCCTCAGAAATTTATCAGGAAAGGAATCTGTTTCCCTGTCTTTTCCTTTACTCGTTCTGTCGAAATATGGTATACTAAAAATATAATGGGTAAGTTTGTACAGTATAGACTATATCCGAAAATATTTTGTAAAAATGACAGCCTGGCTTCCTTTGTCCGGGCGAAAAAGGAGGTAACGATTTGTTTACCGCACAGCAATATGTAAAGGCCGCTACATTGGAAGAAGCCTATACTCTCAATCAGAAACGGAACAACGCCATTTTGGGCGGCGGATGCTGGATGAAAATGAACCACCGCCGCTATCAGACCATCATCGACCTTTCGGGTCTGGGGCTGGACAAAATCGAGGAAACCCCGGAAGAATTTGTGTTGGGAGCCATGGTGACGCTGCGCCAGCTGGAAACCAGTCAGAAACTGAAAGAGGCTTTCGGAAATGGCTTTTATGAAATGACCCGTCATATTGTAGGCGTGCAGTTCCGCAACTGCGCCACTTTGGGTGGGAGCCTTGTTTCCCGTTTTGGTTTTTCCGATATTCTCACCTTCCTGATGGCGCTGGACTGTCAGGTGGAGCTGGCTCATGCGGGACTGGTTCCGCTGGAAGAGTATGCGAAAATGCCTTATGACAATGATGTTCTGGCAAAGGTGCATATTTTAAAAAATGGCCGCCGTGCTGCCTATCAGAGTTTCCGGCAAAGTGCTACCGATATTCCAGTACTCACTTGTGCCGCTTCTGTGCTGAATGGCACTCTGCGGGTAGTTGTCGGTGCACGGCCCATGCGGGCGGTCGTTCTGGAATTCCCCTTCCCGGAAACCGACGAGGCGCTGGCTCAAATCTGCCGTCAGGTGCAGGAGACAGTATCATTTGGCTCTAATCTCCGGGGCAGTGGGGAATACCGCCGCCATCTGGCGGGAGTTTTGTGCCGTCGTGCCGTATGTTCACTAAAGGAGGGTGCTTCATGCTGATTACCGTGACCGTAAACGGGAAAAAATATACCGATGAGATTGCCCCCGATATGGTTCTGCTTGACTATTTGCGTCAAAAAGGCTGTTATTCCGTCAAACGGGGCTGTGAAACTTCCAACTGCGGCCTGTGTACCGTTCATCTGGACGGAAAGCCCATCCTTTCGTGCAGCTATCTGGCGGCGAGAGCTGACGGTCACAGCGTCACTACCCTGGAAGGCTTGCAGGAAGAGGCTGCCGAGTTCGGGGCATTTTTGGCAGACCAGGGCGGCGAGCAGTGCGGATTTTGCAGCCCGGGATTTATTATGAACGTATTGGCTATGGTGCAGGAGTTGAAAGACCCCACCGAAGCCGAAATTCAGGAATATCTTTCCGGCAACCTGTGCCGCTGCACCGGCTACCAGAGCCAGCTGCGGGCTATTAAAAACTATCTGGCACATAAGCAGGAGGTGCAGTCATGAGCTTTGTCAATGCGCCCATCCGCAAAAAGGACGCCATGAGCCTTGTTACTGGTAAGCCCGTCTATACCGGCGACCTGATTCCCCAGAATGCGCTGGTGGTCAAGCTCCTGCGCAGCCCTCATTCCAATGCGGATATTGAATCCATCAACACCGCCGCCGCTCTCAAAGTGCCCGGCGTGTGTTGTATCCTCACCTGGGAGGACGTGCCCGATGCCCGTTTTACCACGGCTGGACAGACTTACCCAGAGCCCAGTCCTTATGACCGCTTGATTCTCGACCGTCATCTGCGCTGCTATGGCGATCCAGTGGCCATTGTAGCCGCCGAAAACGAGCAGGCAGCCGACAAGGCTCTACAGCTGATTAAGGTGAAATATCATGTTATGGAGCCGCTTCTGGACTTTACTAAGGCCAAGGACAATCCCATTCTTGTCCATCCCGAGGACAATTTCCGCGCTCTGTGCCCGGTGGGAGCCGATAACAAGCGGAACCTGTGCAGCACAGAGCGGATGGACATTGGAGATGTGGACGAGGTGCTCAAAACCTGTGATGTAGTGGTCGAGCGTACCTTTAACACCAAAGCCAACAATCAGGCCATGATGGAAACCTTCCGCACTTTTTCCTATATTGACGAATATGGCCGCCTGACGGTAGTAAGTTCCACCCAGGTGCCTTTCCATGCCCGCCGTATTCTTTCCAACGCTTTGCAGATTCCTAAATCCAGAATCCGGGTGGTCAAGCCTCGTATCGGCGGTGGTTTCGGCGCGAAACAAAGTGTGGTCAGCGAGATTTTCCCCGCTATTGTCACCCTCAAAACCGGCCGGGCCGCCAGCATCATCTACACCCGGGAGGAGAGCATGACCAACGGTTCTCCCCGCCACCAGATGCAGATGAAGGTACGGGTAGGCGCAAGTAAGGACGGCGTGATTCGCGCTATCGATTTGTATGCCTTGTCCAACGCCGGGGCATACGGCGACCATGGTCCCACAACCATTGGGCTGGTGGGGCACAAGGCGCTTTCCCTCTATGGCGGCTTGGAAGCGGCCCGGTTTGACAATGAAGTGGTATATACCAACACTATGGGTGGAGGTGCTTATCGCGGTTATGGCGCGACCCAAGGTATCTTTGCGGTGGAATCCGCTGTCAGCGAATTGGCGGCAAAGCTGAATATGGACCCCTGTGTGCTCCGGGAAAAGAACATGGTGGCACAGGGCCAGATGATGCCCACTTATTATAATGAGCCCTGTAACAGCTGTACCCTGGACAAGTGTATGGCAAAAGCCAAAGAGATGATGGACTGGGATAACAAATACCCCCGCCGCGTGCTGGCAAACGGCCATATCCGCAGCGTGGGCGTAGCCATGGCCATGCAGGGCAGCGGTATTTCCGGCGTGGATATTGCCAGTGTGGAAATTCGCCTCAACGACGACGGTTTTTATACCCTGCTGGTGGGCTGCACCGATATGGGAACCGGCTGCGATACCATCCTCTCTCAGATGGCAGCGGATTGTCTGGACTGCGATTTTGACCGGATTGCCGTCCGTGGTGTAGATACGGATTTCTCCCCTTATGATACCGGTTCTTATGCTTCTTCCACCACTTACGTCACCGGCATGGCAGTGGTCAAAACCTGTCAGGTGCTCCGGGAAAAGATTTTGAAAACCGGCGCTTCCATGTTGAGTGTTCCACCGGAAAACGCTGAATTTGACGGCAAGCGAGTGTTTGTTCCCGGTACAGATAAACAGGTCACACTGGAAGAAATCGGTTATGCCAGTTATGAAGGCCACAACCGGTGCTTGTCTGCCAGCGAGTCCCATTCTTCGCCTATTTCGCCGCCGCCGTTTATGGTGGGTATGGCGGAAATCGATCTTGACCCGGAAACCGGTAAGGTGGAAGTAGTGGATTATGTAGGGGCGGTGGATTGTGGAACAGTCATCAACACCAATCTGGCTCGGGTGCAAACCGAAGGCGGTATTGTGCAGGGCATCGGCATGGCATTGTATGAGGACATTTGCTACAGCCCCACGGGTAAGATGGAGAACAACTCTTTCCTGCAATACAAAATTCCCAGCCGTCTGGATGTGGGTAAAATCCGCATTGAATTTGAAAGTAGCTATGAGCCCACTGGACCCTTTGGCGCAAAGTCTATTGGTGAGCTGGTCATCAATACCCCGGCTCCGGCCATTATGAATGCACTGTATAACGCAACCGGATGTTTCTTTGACACGCTCCCAGTGCGCAGTGAAGATATTTTCTTTGCCATGAAAGGAAACCAATAAAAGTAAAGGAGGCGTTCCCACTGAGAATCGATATTATCCTGTTAGCGGGTGGCGCTTCCAGGCGTTTTGGCGGCCAAAAGCTGACTGCCGATTTTTATGGAAAACCTTTGTATCAATATGCACTGGAAGCTCTTTCCGCTATTCAGGAGCACCCGGTGCGGGTGGTGACCCGGAACCCGGAAATCTGTGAAGCCGCCCGAAAATTAGGATTTTACCCAGTCGAAGCGCCGCCCCCGGATGAGGGGGTAGCGGCTTCCATCCGGGCAGGGGTGCGGGCCAGCCGTCCCAATGCATTTTTGTGCTTTTTTGTGTGCGACCAGCCGTTTTTTACCGGGAAAGAATTTATAGAGTTTCTGAATGCATTCAAAGTCAGTGGGAAAGCCTATGGCCGTGTATGCTGCGGAAAACGGATGGGAAGCCCCTGTGTGTTTCCGCCCGGTGCTCACCGGGATTTATTGCTGTTGTCAGGAGATGAAGGCGGAAGACTGATTCTGCGGCAAAAAGTGGAGGAGACCTTTTTATATCCGGTGCCGGAAAGGGCTTTGCAGGATTTTGATGTACCGTGGGACTAATCAGCCGGTTTTCCCTTGCATTTTTTCGTATAGCTGGGGCAGGGTGCCGAAGGTATAGCCCATTTGTTCCCAGCGGGTCAAAAGCTCATCGAGAATTTCGGCGTTGGTCTGAGAGGTGCTGTGCAGCAAAACCACTGCGCCGGGATGGATGCGGCTTAAAAGCTTTTGAAAGGCTTCTTCCCGGCTGGGCTGTTTGTCCTGATACCAGTCCACATAGGCAAGGCTCCAAAAAACCGTCCGGTAGCCAAGCTCCTGTGCCTGCTTCAAATTGCTTTCGCTGAATTTCCCCTGAGGCGGACGGTAATATTTCTGCATCTTCTGGCCGGTGGTTTCTTCATAAAGGGTTTCCAGCTGGGAAAGCTCTTTGGAAAAGGCTTCTTTGTCGGAAATAGCGGACATGTCCGGGTGATGATAGGTGTGGTTTCCCACCAGATGCCCCTCGTCTACCATACGTTTCACCAGCTCCGGGCTGGTTTCGATATAATTGCCCACAACAAAAAAGGCCGCTTTCACCGAATGTTTTTTCAGAGCGTCCAAAATTGCCGGGGTACACCCATTTTCATAGCCCGCGTCAAAAGTCAGATAAATCACCTTTTCATCGGGAGAGCCGGCATAACAGGCTCCATATTGAGAAAGAAACTCCGAAGAAGCATTTCCAACCGGAGTCTTGCCTTCCTTCTGAAAACTGAGGCCCCAATTGGTATCAGCGGAAGCGGCCGGTGCAGCTGCCTGTATGCTGCGGATCAGTACGCCGGTGAGCAGCCCCGCCGCAAGGAGAATTCCTGCAAGTCCTGCCAGTACCTGACGCTTTTGTAATACCATGAACACGCATCCCACATCCCTTCATTTCATGCTTTTATACCATATGGCGTCCTTTGAAATTCTATGCGTAAAAAATGGGGGATAGGTTTGCTGAAAGAAACTTTTAAAAATCCCGGTGCAGATTCTTTGTGCCGGGTATTTACTTTTTGGTAGGAATCTTCTATAATATTACAGTTAATGGTATGTTACTATCAGGGATACTGCGGGCAGAATGGCTTGGCAGGATGTCCCGAAAAAATAATGACTGAGGTAGAAAACTATGCTGCAATTTGAAGAAGTGAAACAGGTGCTGACCGATTTGGAGCCGGAGCTTCGGGATTTGGCGGATGCGCTGGGACTTGAAAAGACAAAAGAAGAGATTGAAAAGCTGGAGCAGCAGGCAGCGGCGCCGGGATTCTGGGATGATTTGGAGAATACTCAAAAAGTTCTTCAGCGTACCAGTGCACTGAAAAATAAGGTAGAGAACTATAATCGCTTGCAGGGGCAGTTTGATGATGTGATGGCACTGGCCGAAATGGGCGATGAAGCAGAGGATTTGTCTATTTTACCGGAAGCCCAGGAGGAACTGGAGAAATTTAAGGAAAGTCTGGAAGCAATGCGCCTGACAACCCTGCTGACCGGTGAGTATGACAGTAAAAACGCCATTCTTACTTTCCATGCGGGCGCAGGTGGAACCGAGGCCCAAGACTGGGCGGAAATGCTGTATCGGATGTATAACCGCTGGGGCGAGCGTCACGGCTTTCAGGTTAAGACCCTGGACTTTTTGGATGGTGAAGAAGCTGGCCTGAAAAGCGCCACTGTTCTGGTGGAAGGCGAAAATGCCTATGGATTTTTGAAGAGCGAGGCCGGTGTGCACCGTCTGGTGCGAGTTTCTCCCTTTGACGCTTCCGGCCGCCGTCATACTTCCTTTGCGTCTTTGGAAGTCATGCCGGAAATTGACGACACCATTGAGGTGGAAATTGATCCGGCAGATATTAAAATGGATGTGTACCGTGCCAGCGGCGCAGGTGGGCAGAAGGTTAACAAAACCTCTTCGGCTGTTCGTCTGACCCATATTCCCACGGGTATTGTGGTGGCTTGTCAGGTAGAGCGCAGCCAGTATCAGAACCGTGATGTGGCTATGCGTATGTTGAAATCCAAGCTTATTGAAATTAAAGAGCGTGAACATTTGGAAAAAATCAGCGATATCAAGGGTGAGCAGAAAGAAATTGCCTGGGGCAGCCAGATTCGTTCCTATGTGTTTATGCCTTATACGCTGGTAAAAGATCACCGTACCGGCTATGAAACCGGCAATATTAACGCCGTAATGGATGGGGATTTGGACGGCTTTATCAATGCCTATTTGAAAGCTGGCAGTCTGGATGCCATTACAGAGGATGTAGACTAACGGAAAAAACCGCGGGTTTGATAAAATAAATTGAATGGGGCCTTTTTTAGCTTCCCGGCTGAAAGGGCCCTTTTTTCATAGCTTCAAAGGAGGCGCAAGGCTATGGCAGAACGGAAATGGACTCGGGAGCAGCAGGACGCAATTGATGCCCGGGAGGGGACGCTGTTGGTTTCGGCAGCGGCAGGCTCTGGAAAAACGGCGGTACTGGTACAGCGGATTATTGCCCGGATTACCGACCCCCATACGCCCGGCAGCATTGACCGCTTGCTGGTGGTGACATTTACCCGTGCAGCAGCGCAGGAGATGCGGGAACGTATTGCCAAACGGCTGGCGGAATTACTGCGGGAGGACCCGAATAATGAGCGGCTGAAACGGCAGCAGCTACTGCTTCCTCAGGCCAGAATCAGCACGGTTCACAGCTTTTGCAGCGAGCTGGTCCGGGAAAATTTTTACAAGCTGAATATTCCCCAGGATTTCCGTATCTGTGAGGAAAGCGAGATGACCGTTCTTCGAGGAGAAGCTGCCGATGAGGTCCTTTCCGCTTATCATGAGGAACAGGATGAGGTCTTTGATGCCCTTTCCGAGGCCTTTAGTCCTGGCCGAGATGACTTTCGGCTGCGCAACACGCTATTGAATCTTTACGATTTTATCCGCAGTCATCCATTCCCGGAGCGCTGGCTGCGGCAGGTGGCCGCTCTTTATAACCCGGCCCAGCTGGTGGAAGAAACGGTGTGGGGAAAAACGCTGCTATCCTATGGGGAAGAGGTGCTTTCCTACTGCATCCAGATGCTGAAAAGCGCCCTTGCCCTTTCGGAAGAGGATTCCATCCTGTATGACAAATTTGCGCCGGTGCTGGCTGCCGAAAAAGACCAGGCGGAAAGGCTGAAAGCCCTTGCTGCCAGCAGGGATTGGGATAAGCTGTCTTCCGGCCTGCAAAATGCTTCATTTTCTACGCTTCGTGCGCCAAAAGGTTACAAGGACGACCTGCTGAAAATCCGCATTGCCGCTGCCCGGGACGAGGCCAAAGAGACTTTGAAAAAGTTGGCGGGGAGCTTTGTTCTCACCCAGGAAGACTGTCGGGAGGATTTGACCCGCATGGCTCCGCTGGTAGAAAAGCTGTTTGAGTGTGTCCTGCGTTTTTCCAAGCGGCTGGACGAAAAGAAGATGGAGAAAAAGGCCGCCGACTTTGGCGATTTGGAGCATTGGGCCATTCGCCTGCTGGCAGAAGAAGACCCGAAAGGAGGGTTTCGACCTACCAAGGATGCAGTTGCCCTATCCAAACGCTTTGACGAAATTATGGTGGACGAATATCAGGATACCAACGAAGCGCAGGATTTATTGTTCCAGGCCCTCTCACAAAACGGGAATAACCGCTTTATGGTGGGCGATGTAAAACAGAGTATTTACAGCTTCCGGCAGGCAATGCCTCGGATTTTCCTTCGCTATCGGGAAGAATTCGCCCCCTATGACCGGGAAAAGAAAAACCATCCGGCCTGTGTGGTGCTGGACAAAAACTTCCGGTCCCGGCAGGAGGTGACGGATTCGGTCAATTTCGTGTTCGGGCAGATTATGTCCGCCAAAATCGGCGACGTGGAATATACTGGTACGGAACGGCTTGCTGCTGGAGCGGTTTACCCTGCACAGTCCGGCTGTGAGACCAGGCTGGATATACTGGACAGCTCTTTGTGCGAGGAAGAAGAGCAGGCTGCCACGCTGGAAGGCCGACATATTGCCGGGATTATTCGGGAAATGATGGAAAACGGCTTTCTCGTCACGGAAAATGGAGTACAGCGTCCGGCCCGGTACCGGGATTTCTGTGTGCTATTGCGCAGTGCCAACAAGGTTGCGCCTTTTTATGCACAGGAAATGGCCGTGTGCGGCGTTCCTGCATGGGCTGCCTCGGTAGGCGGATTCTTTGCGGCGGCAGAAGTGGCGCTCATGCTGTCCCTTCTGCGAGTGGTGGATAATCCCATGCAGGACATCCCCTTGCTGGCAGTGCTTATGAGCCCTATTTATGGCTTTACTCCCGACGATATGGCGGACATCCGTCTGGAAGACCGGAGCCTGCCTTTATATCTGGCGGTGGTGCGTCATGCCGAAAAGGATGCCCGATGTGCAGCATTTTTACAGGCGCTGGAACGGTTCCGCACGGTGGCAGCCTCTATGCCCTCTGATGAGTTTCTCAATTTTCTCTATGAAGAAACCGGCTACCGGAATTTGGTACAGACCCTTCCCGGCGGGGAAGGAAGGCTTGCCAACCTGCGGCTTCTGCACCGGTATGCCAAGCGCTATGAAGGTTCGGGTTATAATGGGCTGTCCGGGTTTATCCGGTTTATTGACAGGCTGGAAAAGCAGAAAGCCGATTTAGCCCCTGCTGCCAATGGTTCCGAAGGGGAAGATGTGGTGCGCATTATGAGTATCCACAAATCCAAGGGGCTGGAATTTCCCATATGTATTGTGGCCGGCTGCGGGCGGCTGTTTAATCGGGAAAAGGATGATGCTCTGCTTCACCCGGAGCTGGGGCTGGGCGTAAGGCTGAAAGCTCCCGATTCCCCGGCACGTTTTTCCACACTTCCAAGAGAAGCCATTCGGCTGGAACTTGACAGGGAAACTATGTCGGAAGAATTGCGGGTACTGTATGTAGCCATGACTCGGGCAAAGGAAAAGCTGATTTTGCTCGCCACCCTTAAAGATGCAGATAAAACCCTGGGCAAGCTGGCTGCTGGACTGACCAAAGACGAAAAATTACCGGAATATACGGTACGGGGCGCGACCAGCCTTTCCGATTGGCTGCTGAGCTGCGCATTGCGTCATCCTGATGGAAAAATTCTTCGGGACCGGGCTATGGCAGAGGAAGAGTTGGTGCTGCGAGTACCGGATTACACTCCATGGGATATTCGGGTACTGCGCCCGGACGCTCCAACGGTGTCGCTGGTACAAGAAGAAAGAATTCTACCGCAGCCGGATGAAGCGCTTTTTGTGCGGCTGAAGCAGGCGCTCGACTGGCAGTATCCCTTTGCCGCACTGGCGGATGTGCCGGCCAAGGTGTCAGCCTCCGGCTTTGCAGAAGAGCAGGCAGGTGGGGAAGAGATGGCCGGCAGCCTGTCTCGTCCAGCGTTTCTCAGCCATAAGGGAATGACGCCGGCAGAGCGGGGCACAGCCCTTCACACCTACATGCAGTTCGCCCGGTATGAAGATGCCTGCCTGAATCCTGGGCAGGAGCGGGAGCGTCTGGTAGAGGAAGGTTTTCTCACAAAAGAGCAGGGAGATGCAGTGGAGCTTTTGCGGGTATCGAAGTTTTTTGCTGGAAAACTGGGAAAACGGATTCTATCTTCGAAAAACGTCATGCGGGAAACCCGGTTTATGGCAGAGCTGCCGGCCAAAGAGGTAAAGCCAGAGCTGACCGGTGAGATGGCAGAAGAGCCGGTGGTGCTGCAGGGTGTGGTAGACTGCGTATTTGAAGAAAACGGCGGGCTTGTGCTGGTGGATTATAAAACCGACCGGATTCGGGAGCCGGAAGAACTTTGGAAACGGTATGAAACGCAGCTCAAATTATATGCCCGGGCGGTTTCCGACATGACGGGAATGCAGGTAAAGGAGTGTTTGCTGTATTCCTTCTATCTGAACCAGACTGTGGGAGAGGGCCATATTTTGTAAACAATTGGTAACAATTGAGGGGATTTTCCGGGATTTCTTGTAATTTATTTTGGTTCGTATTATAATGTAAGCCATAATAGACGGTTGGTAGTATGAGTATCAAACTTTTATTTGCCGTTTATATCAGTGACTTCTGCCTGGAAGCTCAGGAAAAAGACACTTTTCGCATGTGAATTCAAGACTGAAACAAAAGGAGAATTTTATGCTGATTTCTGCTCTTCGTGCTTTGCTGGCCGGCCAATCCGTCAGCGGAGAATCTATCCTGATGCAAATTGTGGCAACCCTGTTTGTCATTTTCTGTATTTTACCCCTGCATGAATATGCCCATGGCTGGATGGCCGAAAAATTGGGCGACCACACCGCTCGGGCTGCCGGTCGTTTGACTTTGAATCCTCTTGCCAGCTTGGACCCATTCGGCGCCCTGTTTTTGCTGCTGTTTGGTTTCGGATGGGCAAAGCCGGTGCCGGTGAATCCCTGGAACTTTAAAAAGCCCAAGCGGGACATGGCCATTACTGCGCTGGCTGGGCCTGTCTCCAATTTTTTGGCGGCACTGGTGGGCGGAATCCTCTATTTTGCCCTCTATCTCTTCGTTTTGCCCAGTGCTCCGGTAGGAGTGTATATTGGTGTGACATCCTTTTTCAGCGCTTATATCACCGTTAATGTGGCGCTGGCAGTCTTTAATCTGCTGCCTATTCCGCCGCTGGATGGTTCCCGGATTGTCAGTGCGTTTCTTTCCGACCGTGCTATGAACGCCTATTATCGCTATCAGAATGTGATTGTCATGGTGCTGTTCCTGCTGTTGTTCAGCGGCGTGCTGGACCGACCTCTGAACATGGCGCAGGATGCCGCACTGAACGGGATTCTTTGGCTGTCTGCCCTGCCCTTTGAATTGTTCGGGCTGTTATAATTTATGGATTGATGGAAAAGATAACCTATAAGCTGGAGGGGTTTGAAGGCCCGTTGGACCTTTTGCTCACCCTGCTTTCCAAAAATAAAGTAAGCATCTATGATGTCTCCATTTCCGAGTTGTTGGAGCAGTATCTGGCGCATATCCGTGCCATGCAGGAATTGGACATGGAGGTAGCCAGCGAGTTTCTGGATATGGCCGCCCGGCTGGTTTATCTTAAAACGGTTTCCCTGCTGCCAAAGCATGAGGAAGAAAAAGAGCTTCGGGCACAGCTGGCGGGCGAGTTGATGGAATATCAGCTTTGCCGGCAAATGGCGGGAAAACTGGCCGAAACCTTTTCTTTCGACCGTATTGTACGAAAGCCGATGGAGCTGCCGGTGGATTATACCTACCGCCGCCATCACACGCCCCAGGAAATTTTTCAGGCCTACCTTAGTGCAGCTGGCAGGAGCAAGCGGTTTCAGCCACCTGCCCCTGAGTCTTTTGACGGAATCGTAACCCACCCCATTGTTTCTGTTACGTCTCAAATCGTGTTTGTCCTGCGAAAACTTTGGAAACGGGGCAGTGTATCCTGGTCCCGGCTTTTTGGGGAAAAACAGGAAAAAAGTGAGCGGGTCGCGGCGTTTTTAGCGGTGTTGGAATTGATTAAAGGCAAGCGGATTCGGGTGGAAGGCGAAGGGGACAACGCACAGCTGCGGCTGACAGAAGGAGGCAGACATCATGGCTTACGGAAACGAAAAGAAGAATAAACGCTCCGGCAGCGAAAAAAAGCAGTTTGGAGCAGCTGAGGCGATTATTTTTGCCAGCGGGGATCCGGTTTCCATCAGCCATATGGCGCAGGTGCTGGAAATCAGCGAGAGTCAGATGGACGAGCTGATGGATTGCCTGATGGAGGAGTATAACCAAGAAGGGCGTGGAATCCGGCTGGTAAAGCTGGACGGCTATGTGCAAATGTGTACCGCTTCTGAATATGGAGAAACTGTACGAAAGACGCTGGAAATGCGCCGGAATACCCCGCTTTCCCAGGCGGCCATGGAAGTGCTGGCGGTAATTGCCTACAATCAGCCAGTAACGAAGGCCTATGTAGAACAGGTGCGTGGCGTGGATTGCAGCGCTGTTATCAGTGGTTTGTCTACAAAAGGGCTGGTGGAAGAAAAAGGCAGACTGGAACTGCCGGGACGCCCTCTTTTGTATGGAACAACGCCTGATTTCCTTCGGTGTCTGAATATCCATTCCTTACAGGAGCTGCCGCCTCTGCCGCAAAAGCAGCAAGCGGAGGAAGAAAAAACAGCTGTGCCGCCACAGGACTGATACTGTGAACAACCAGACGGAAAAAGGAGGAGAGCCATGATTGGATGGTATATTGCAGGGGCAGTGCTGTGCCTGCTGCTGCTCATTCTCCTTTTGCCGGTAGGAGTTCGGGTGGAGTATCGGGATGAGGTGTTTTTATGGCTGCGGATTGCTGGATTTCGAATTCCAATTCTTCCAGTAGAGGAAGAAGAGGAGGACGGTAAAAAACCGCCCCGCAAAAAAAAGAAGAAAAAGGGCGGTTCAAAGACTCAAAAGCCTTCTGAGAAAGGAAAGGCTGAGGAAAAAAAGCAGAAGCAGGGCGGTCTGAAAGACAAAGTCAAGGAAATTACGAAATATCAGGGTGTTTCAGGGCTTCTCTCTTTGCTGAAAGATTTGGTGGGAATTGCCGGAGGGACACTGAAAAAACTGTGGCGTCATGTAGTGGTAAAAAAGTTTGACCTGCTGCTGACAATCGGCGGGGAAGATGCCGCTGAAACCGCTGTTTTATATGGTAAGCTTTGCGGGGTAGTATACCCAGCTGTGGGAATCATTCTGCAGGGCTGCAAATGCCGGAAATATGGGATAACAGTACAGCCGGATTTTGACAGAAAAGAAAGTGACATACGATTTTCTTTTATCGGCCGGATTCTTCCCATATTTGTCATAAGCAGTGCACTTGGCGGACTGTTTCGGCTGCTTGGCCGAATGGTACGGGCTAATCGGGAGTTGGAAGAAGCGAAAGAGTTCCAACTTCCTGTCAAGCCCAAAAGTCCCAAAGAAAAATAAGAAAAAAACGGGCGTGCCTGTTTTTTATATTTATCAATCCATAACGGTAAGAACATTAAAAAATAAAGGCTGGTGGAATTTATGAGCGAACATCCTATTGAAAGCATGATGGGGACAACCATGGACAAAATTAAGGAAATGGCCGACGTGAACACTGTAATCGGCGACCCCATTACTACCGAGGACGGAACGGTGATTATCCCGATTTCCAAGGTCAGCTATGGCTTTGCTTCCGGCGGTTCTGATTTGCCCTCTAAAACGCAGCCTAACCGGGAACTGTTTGGCGGAGGTGCCGGTGCCGGCGTCACCATTACTCCTATTGCATTTCTGACGGTCAGCAATGGAAACGTGCGGCTTTTGCAGTTGGACCCCTTTAATAGCTCGGTTGACCGGATTATCGGGATGGCTCCGGGATTTATGGATGCTGTGACAGGGCTGCTGAATAAGAACAAAAAACAGAAAGAAGCTGAAAAAACTTCGAAAGTAGTAGAAGAAGCACAGAAAACAGATGGCCCGGAAACCGATACAGAGGCATCCGGAATCTAAAAGATTTTGGTTTTGCATTCTTACAAATCAAAGGCGCATACCACCGCCGGCACAGGCATAAACTGAAAGGTACGGCCCCGGCCGGAACCTTGCCGAAAGGGTGGTATTCTATGAAAACAGCCTCATATTTGGTCAAAAAAATGCTGGCATCGGCCATTTTGCCTTTGGCACTGGTCCTGCCGGCTTTTTTTGTACCGGTTTCCGCGCAGGAAACCCCTTCTGTATCGGCCCGGTGCGCCGCGGTGATTCACATGGACACCGGAGAGGTGCTTTTTGAAAAAAACGGCACCGAACAGCGAGCCATGGCCAGCACTACCAAAATTATGACCGCTTTGCTGACATTGGAGGAAGCAGCCATTGATAATCGGGAGGTGGAAATTACCCGGGAAATGGTGTTGGTGGAGGGCTCCTCTATGGGACTGCGCGAAGGAGACCGGCTGACCCTGCATGATTTGGCGGTGGGAATGCTGACGGTTTCGGGAAACGATGCGGCTAATTCCGCGGCCATTGCCATTAGCGGTTCCCGGGAAGCGTTTGTGGAGAGAATGAATCTGCGGGCAAAAGAGCTGGGAATGACCAATACCCATTTCGACACCCCTTCCGGGCTGGACGGAGACACCCATTATTCTACGGCGCTGGATATGGCAAAGCTGGGGGCAGCTGCCATGAGCAATCCGGATTTTGCCGCCATAGCCGGTTCCCAGTCCATGAAGGTTACGTTCCTTTCGCCGGAAAAAACCGTGACCTATCAGAACCACAATAAACTGCTAAAGCTGTATGAAGGCTGTACCGGTGTAAAAACAGGCTTTACCAAAAAGGCGGGAAGATGTCTGGTTTCCTCCGCGGAAAAAGACGGGGTTCGGCTGGTAGTGGTAACGCTGGACGCGCCGGACGACTGGAACGACCACAAGGCTTTGCTGGATTATGGCTTTTCCTGCATGACAACTCTCACGTTTGATGAAAGCGGATATACTTGCCGGATACCTGTGGCGGGAATCGGGGAGCTGACCGTGAAGGGGGCAGAGGAACCTAAAACAGTTGCGCTGCCGGTATCAAAGGAGGGAACTGTGCGCCGGATAGTAGAGATTCCCAGATTTTTGTATGCGCCTGTTCAAAAGGGGGAGCAAGTAGGTTGTGTGCGGTATGTGCTGGAGGAGAAAACCGTGGCGGAAATTCCTCTTCTGGCAGGCGAAAGCGCTCTTTTGCCCGAAAGAACCCTGGGATGGTGGGAAAGGGTGCTTGCATTTTTCGGAATTACAGGGTAACATAAGAAAAGTAAAGATTGGAGAACAACAGGAAAGGAAATAAGATTATGCCCAATGAAGTTCGATTACAAAAAATGCTCTCCGACTGCGGCGTCACTTCCCGCCGGAAGGCCGAAGAGCTGATTGCCGCTGGAAAAGTGCAGGTAAACGGCCGCACTGCGCAGATTGGCGACAAGGTGGATCCTTCCCGGGACTACGTAACGGTAGAGGGAGCGCCGGTACAGCCGGTAAAGGAAAAAGTGTATTTGATGCTCCACAAGCCCAGAGGCTTTATTACCACCATGCAGGACGAAATGAATCGGAAATGTGTGGCTGAGCTGGTGAGAGATGTTCCTCAGCGGGTGTATCCGGTGGGACGGCTGGACAGAGACTCTGAAGGCCTTTTGCTGATGACCAATGATGGCGCCTTTGCCAACGCCATGACCCATCCTTCCCGCCATGTGCCGAAGGTTTATCGGGTTACGGTGCGCCCGGGGGTTACGGAAGACCAGTTGACACAAATGTCGGTGGGAATGGTGATTGACGGAAGAAAAACGGCTCCGGCTGGCGTCAAAGTGCTGGAACAGAAGTCCGACCGGGTCGTGCTGGAAATCGTACTGCATGAGGGAAGAAACCGTCAAATCCGGAATATGTGTGAACAACTGGGGCTGGAAGTGGCCCGCTTGAAACGGGTGGCAATCGGCCCTGTAAAGCTGGGGATGCTTCAGCCGGGACAATATCGGGAATTGACAAAAGAGGAACTGCGCAGTCTGACAGCTTCTTCGGCCAAAGCGGAACGCCGCAACCGGAATGAACAGTCTGAAAAGGCTGCTGCCGCCAGACGGGCCGGTGGAAAACAAGGGGGAGGAAAAAAATATGCTGACCATTCTGCCAATGGAAGACCGGGAGCGGGAAAAAAACCTGCTGGACGGCCTTTCGGTAAGGGGAGAGGATAACGCTCGGGTACTGCTGATGCAGGATGGGCAAGAAGAATTGGGCTGGGTTGCAGTGGATATCTGCCATTCGGTTTTGCGGATGCTGCATATGGAAGTGCCGGGATATGCGCTGGATAAGCTGACCGGTGAGGCCGTTTTTGTGGCGGACACTCTGATGCGTT
This sequence comes from Clostridiales bacterium, assembly GCA_019422525.1. Taxonomy (GTDB): domain Bacteria; phylum Bacillota; class Clostridia; order Oscillospirales; family Acutalibacteraceae; genus Heritagella_A. The sequence goes on along the minus strand of JAHZDE010000003.1, from coordinate 156,782 downwards.
CGGCTGCTTCCTATGGTGCTGCCGTGGGTGCATATCGAATAAAATCCATGGAGCCGGAACTAAATGAATTTTTGCGCTTGCGGGGCTTTACCCCCGAAAAAACTGGCGCGGAAACCGATCTTGCAACAATTGTTAAATATACCGGCCCGTGAGACGTTGCTAATTTTTTCACAATTACCACTTGTCAATCAAGTGTGGATGGATTATAATAATCGATGTATTGTAATGATTCAGGACTTGTGCCCTGCACTTTGTCCTTAATACTTAAAGCGAGAAATGGAGGAACAATAATGAGCGCAGGCAATGAAATGCTGCGGGCTTCTCGTGACGCACTGAAAAACACCGGTGCCTACAACCGTATCGCCCGGCTGTTTGATGAAGGAACTTTTAACGAGATTGACGCCTATGCAAAATCCGGTGACGGCTTTGCTGAGGCCGCAGCAGGTTTTGGTACAATTGAAGGATGCCCGGCTTATGTGTTCGCACAGAACCCCGATGTTTGCGGCGGCGCCATGTCCAAGGCGCAGGCTTCCAAGATTAAAAAGGTATACGAGATGGCTGTCAAAACCGGAGCCCCGGTGATTGGCATTTATGATTCCATCGGTGGACGTTTGAATGAGGGCGCAGAAATGATGGCAGCTTACGGTGAGGTGCTGCTGCACAGCAATAACCTTTCCGGCGTTGTTCCCCAGATTGCTCTGGTGCTGGGCCCCTGCATCGGCGTTTCTGCTATGATTGCAGCTAATGCTGATGTTCTGGTAATGTCCGACAAAGGCGAGCTGACCCTGGAAACCAGCGGTTGCTGCTCTTCTCCCGAGGATGCTGTTAAGGCCGGCGTATGCCATGTGGCTGCCGAAAACGAGGATGAGGCTATTCAAACGGTCCGTGCTCTCATTACCGCTCTGCCCTCCAACAACCTTTCCGGCGCACCCATCACCGACATGTTCGGAGAGAATACCAGCGCTGCTCTGACCTGTTCTTCCTCTGCTGCCGACGTAATCGCCGCTGTGGCGGATGACGCAAGCTTTATTGAGCTGCAAAAGGGCTTCGGCGACAATGCCGTAACCGGTTTGGCACAGGTTTCCGGCGCAACGGTTGGCCTGGTTGCCTATGAAAATGAAATTGACGGCGATGCCTGCTCTAAGGCTGCCCGTTTTGTACGTATGTGCGATGCTTTCGCTATCCCGGTGGTGAGCGTCGTCAACGCTACCAAGTTTGCTTCCGTTCGTGAGGCTGCAAAGCTTTCCAACGCTTATTCTGAAGCAACCTGTGCAAAGGTTGCTGTGGTTACTGGCAATGCTTATGGTGCTGTCTATATTGCAGTGGCTGGCCGCGGCGCTAATGCTGATGTCACGCTGGCATGGCCCTGTGCAGTGGTTTCCCCGCTGGCTCCCGAAACCGGCGCTATGTTCGCTTGGAATGATAAGCTGGCAGGTTCCAATAACCCGGTGGAAGACCGTAAAAAGCTGATTGCCGAATATGCAAAGACCGAGTGCACTCCCTTTAAGGCTGCTGCCGACGGACTGATTGAGGATATCATTGAGCCCGCTGAAACCCGCAGTAAGGTCGTTGCTACTCTGGACATGCTCGCCGGCAAGCGCGTAAGCCGCCTGCCCAAGAAGCACGCCAACATCCAGCTGTAATCCCGGTTACTCTATTTGGAAACAGAAACAGGAGGAAGTTTTACCTATGAAAAATCTGAAAATTACCGTAAACGGCGTTGCTTATAACGTTCAGGTGGAAGAAGTTAATGGTGCAGCTCCCGTGGCTGCTGCCCCTGCTGCTCCGGCTCCGGCCGCAGCTCCTGCTGCCGCTCCCGCCCCGGCTGCTGCTCCCGCTGCTGCCCCGGCACCTGCCGCTGGCGCTGAAGTTATCGCTGCTCCCATGCCCGGCACCATCCTGTCCATCAATGTGAAGGCTGGCGACAGCGTGAAGAAGGGCGATGTGCTGGCAATTCTGGAAGCTATGAAGATGGAAAACGAAATCATGGCTCCTCACGATGCTACCGTGGCTGCTGTTCATGTCAACAAGGGTGAGAGCGTTGATACCGGCGCTGCCATCGTTTCCCTCCAGTAAGGGGGTAGTGCACTATGGCTAAGAAGATTCTGATTACTGAAACCGTTCTGCGTGACGCACACCAGTCTTTGCTGGCTACCCGTATGCCCCTGAGCGATATGGTTCCGATTCTGGACAAAATGGACAAAATCGGCTTCTATTCCTTGGAGTGCTGGGGCGGCGCAACTTTTGATGCCTGCCTGCGTTTCCTGAACGAGGACCCGTGGGAGAGACTGCGCACCATCCGTAAAATGTGCCCCAACACCAAGCTGCAGATGCTGTTCCGTGGCCAGAACATGCTGGGCTATCGTCATTATGCTGATGATGTGCTGGAATACTTTGTACAGCGTTCTGTTGCCAATGGTATCGACATCATCCGTATTTTTGATGCTCTGAACGACATTAAAAACCTGGAAGTTGCTATCAAGGCCGCCAAGAAGGAAGGCGCCCATGCACAGGTTGCTATTTCCTACACCACCGGCCCCGTGTTCACCAACGAATACTATGTGAATTATGCTAAGACCATCGAGAATGCCGGTGCTGACTCCATCTGCATTAAGGATATGGCTGCTCTGCTGACTCCTTATGAGACCGAAGCTCTGGTAAAGGCTATTAAGGCTGCCGTCAAGATTCCTGTGCAGATTCACACCCACTATACCTCCGGCCTGGCCTCCATGTGCTTGCTCAAGGGCATCGAAGCTGGCGCTGATATGATTGATACTGCTATGTCCCCGCTGGCACTGGGCACTTCCCATGCTCCCACTGAGTCTATGGTGGCTGCCCTTAAGGGTACCGAGTATGATACCGGCTTGGATCTGAGAGCCCTCAGCGAAATCCGTGAGTACTTTATGGGCTTGCGTGAGAAATATATTAAGGAAGGTCTGCTGGATCCGAAGATGCTGGCAACCGATGCGAAGGCTCTTATTTATCAGGTGCCTGGCGGAATGCTCTCCAACCTGTTGTCCCAGCTGAAGCAGGCTGGCAAGGCCGACCAGCTGACCGCTGTGTTGGAAGAAGTGCCGCGTGTGCGTAAGGACGCTGGTTATCCTCCGCTGGTTACCCCCACCTCTCAGATCGTGGGTACCCAGGCTGTGTTCAACGTCATTACCGGTGAGCGCTATAAGATGTGCACCAACGAGTTCAAGGGCTTGGTTGCCGGTAAGTACGGCACCACTCCTGTGCCGATTGACCCCGAATTCCAGAAGAAGATTATCGGCGATGAGAAGCCCATTACCTGCCGTCCGGCTGATTTGCTGGAGCCCGAGCTGGAAACCCTCCGCAAAGAGTGCGCCCAGTGGGTGGAGCAGGAGGAAGATGTTCTCTCCTATGCACAGTTCCCCAAAGTGGCTGTGGACTTCTTCAAAAAGCGCAGAGACGCAAAATACGGCGTCGACAGCAAGCATGCTGACGTTGCTGCCAATGTGCATCCTGTGTAATTCCTTTTCAGCTATATGACACAAGGGCTGCCAGCCGGATTCCCTAAAACGGGGCCGGCCAGCAGCCCTTGACTGATTTTGTGAGGAATTTGTGGCCGAATTTTGTGAGGTTTTTTAAAAATCGCTCTGTATGGTTGCATTACGGGTGTGAGGATGGTAAAATAGAATTGCTGTTTTGTGACCTGTGAAAAGGTCTGAATTTATACACGGAATTGAGATGAGCATATGGTACGCAGTATGACGGGATATGGCCGGTGCGAAACCATTGTGGATGGCCGTGCAGTTACTGTAGAGATTAAGTCGGTGAATCACCGCTATTTTGAGTTTTCCTGCCGTACTACCCGCGGGTATTCCTTTTTGGAAGAGAAGATGAAATCTTACTTGCAGGGGAAAATTGCCCGGGGTAAGGTGGATGCCTATATTTCCATAGAAGCTCTTGAGAGCGCCCAGGCGCAGGTAACGGTAAACCATCCTCTGGCCGCAGGGTATGTAAAAGCTTTGCGGGAACTGGCTGATACCTATGGCCTCCGGGATGATATCTCCGTTTCAACGGTGGCACGGTATAGTGATATTTTTTCTGTTCACAAAGCTCCTGAAGACGAAGAGGCTGTGTGGAACAGTGTCCGGCAAGCGGCAGATGAGGCCTTGGATTGTTTCCTGCATATGAGGGAAACAGAAGGCGAAAGGCTGAAAGCGGATGTCCTTGGCCGGGCAGAAACGATTATCCAGTTGGTGGCAGCTATTGAAGAGCGTTCCCCGGAAACCGTTATGGAATATCAGGAGAGGCTTCGCCAGAAAATTCAGGAACTGCTGGGGGATACCACTGTGGACGAGCAGCGGCTGCTGACAGAGACGGCTATTTTTGCTGATAAGGTAGCGGTTGCAGAGGAAACCGTTCGTTTGCGCAGTCATTTCCAGCAAATGGAAGAAATGATGGAGTCGCAGGAACCGATTGGGAGAAAACTCGATTTTCTGGTACAGGAAATGAACCGTGAAGCCAACACGATTGGCTCGAAAACCGTGGATTCCCAAATTGCCTATCTGGTAGTGGATATCAAAGCGGAAATTGAAAAAATCCGCGAACAGATTCAAAATATAGAATAACTCCACAGGAGGAACGATGCATGAAGCTGATTAACATCGGTTTTGGCAATATGGTTTCGGCCAACCGGCTGGTGGCCATTGTCAGCCCGGAATCCGCACCGATTAAACGGATTATTCAGGATGCCAAGGAAAAAGGTACCCTGATTGACGCTACTTATGGACGCCGCACCCGGGCGGTAATTGTAACGGATAGCGACCACGTAATTCTTTCGGCAGTGCAGCCGGAGACTGTGGCCAACCGTCTGAATGACCGGGATGACGATATTACGGAAGAGGAGCTGGAGGATAATGAATAAAGGACTGTTGCTGGTACTTTCTGCCCCGTCCGGTGCAGGAAAGGGAACCATTATTAAGCGCCTGATGGATGATGACCGGAGCCTGAAGCTGTCGGTTTCCGCCACCACCCGCTCCCCCCGCCCCGGCGAGGTGGACGGAGAGGATTATTTTTTCCTCAGCCGGGACGAGTTTGATGGTTTGGTAAAGCGCGGCGAGATGCTGGAGCATGCCGAATATGTGGGCAACTGCTATGGCACGCCGAAGGGCCCGGTGGAGAGCTGGCTGCAGGATGGCCAGGATGTCATTTTGGAAATCGACGTACAGGGCGGCGCACAGGTAAAGCAGATTATGCCGGAATGTGTGAGTATCTTTATTTTGCCGCCGTCTATGCGAGAGCTGGAAAACCGTCTGCGCGGACGCAGTACGGAAGGAGATGATGTGGTGGATGCCCGTTTGGAAGCCGCCCGTCAGGAAGTTCACTGTGCAGAGGACTACGACTATGTGGTAGTCAACGACACGGTGGATCAGGCCGTGGAAGAAATTAAAACCATTATTGCCGCGGAAAAGCACCGCTTTACCCGCGTCAGTTCCATTGTAGAAAGGGTGTTGCTCGATGCTTAAGCCTTCTGCTAATATTATTGATTGTCCTCACAGCAGCCGGTATTCACTGGTGGTAGCTGTGGCCAAACGTGCCCGCCAGATCACTCAGGAGGCACAGGATACCAAAACCATTTTGGTGCCGAAGCCGGTAGAGCTGGCAGTACAGGACTTTGTCAATCATCGTTGTATTATTATTGAACCCGACCCGAATGCACCTGAGGAAGAAGAGGCTGCTGCTTCAGCTCCGGCTGTGGAGGAAGCTTCTTCGGAAGAGACGGAGACTGTTTCCCAGGAAGAATCCCATACGGAGGAAGAAGCTGGGGAATAAGATTTACGGTGCCTCTTTTGGGGTATCGGCAGGGCCCCTGCGGAGAATTTTCGCAGGGGTTTTCATTTATCTTTCAGAGGCGACAGGGAAGAACAGGTGAGGGAATTTGGAAATTGCCAAAGTGGCGGTGGAAAATGCCGTATATCATTTCGACAAAGCATTCGATTATCTGGTTCCCCAAGAATTGGCTGCTCGTGCTTTGCCGGGATGCCGGGTTATGGTACCCTTTGGCGCCGGGGGAAAAAGCCGGTTAGGGATGATTTTGTCCCGGGAGACAGAAGCGGAATATTCCTATGATAAGTTAAAACCGTTGCAATCGGTATTGGACGAGAAGCCACTTCTGTCAGCTGAATTTATAAAAATGACATTCTGGCTCAAAGAGCGGTATTTTTGTACCCTGTTTGATGCGGTAAAGCTGTTTTTGCCGGCGGGAATGAATTTCCGTTTATACCGGCAGATTTCTTTTTCTCCGGAATTTACCAATTTTGACAGAGAGGCCTTTACGGATACCCAGTGGCAGCTGATTACTCAACTTCGAGCTTGTCGAAAGCCGCCGGAGCTGGGAAAATTCCTTTCCAGATGCGGTGTGACGGAGGATTGTCCGGCTCTTTTGGAGCTGGAAAAGCAGGGAGTCGTGGTTCTTTCCGATGAAGTTTCCCGTCAGATGAATGATGCCACCGTGCGTATGGCTCGGGCGGTGGAAGAACTACCCGCTGGGGTCAAACTCAGTGCCCGGCAAAAAGAAGTTTATCAGGTGCTGCTGGAGGTGGGACCTGTATCGGTAAAGGAAGTTTGCTATTTTACCGGTGTGACGCCGGCAGTGGTAACGGCACTGGTAAAAAAAGGCGGTGCTCAGCTGTTTGAACAGGAAGTATACCGAAGCAGCAGTCAGCATGTACAGGCCGAACCGGAAAGGGAAATCCGTCTGACGGATGAACAGCAAAGGGCTTATGAGCGGCTGCTTGCGCAGTACCAAAAAGGAGAAGGGGGTGTTTCCCTTCTTTATGGGGTTACGGGCAGCGGAAAAACCCAAGTGTTTATGCGCCTGATTGATGAAGTATACCGGCAAGGCCGGGGCGTTATTGTGATGGTGCCGGAAATTTCCCTGACACCCCAAACCATTTCTCTATTCCAGCGACGATATGGACAGGGAGTGGCGGTGTTTCATAGCGGCCTTTCTCTTGGGGAGCGGATGGACGAGTGGAAACGCATCCGGGATGGTAAAGCCCGCATTGCGGTGGGAACCCGTTCTGCGGTGTTTGCGCCCTTTGAAGATTTGGGGCTGGTGATTATGGATGAAGAGCAGGAATATACCTACAAATCCGAATCATCTCCCCGGTATCATGCCCGGGATGTGGCCAAATTCCGGTGTGCGTGGCATAAGGGGCTGTGTGTGCTGGCTTCGGCCACCCCGTCGGTAGAGAGCTTTTTCTTGGCCCAAAAAGGAAGATATACCCTCAACGGCTTGACAGCCCGGTATGGAGAAGCACAGCTGCCGGAGGTACAGGTAGTAGATATGAATGAAGAACTGGAAAGAGGAAACCCTTCCATTCTCAGCACCCCTCTCATGAATGCGTTGCAGCGGAATTTGGAAGAGGGAAAACAGTCGATTTTGCTGCTCAACCGGCGGGGGTATCATACATTTGCTTCCTGTCGGGCCTGTGGAGAAGTGATTACCTGTCCCCATTGCAGTATTTCCATGACATATCATGCTGCCAATCATCGGTTGGTATGCCATTACTGCGGGTATTCTGTACCGTTTACCACTGAATGTCCCTATTGCCATCAACAAGAGGTGCGCTATTCCGGTTCCGGTACTCAGCGGGCAGAGGAGACTTTGCAGGAGCTGCTCCCGGATGCCTCCATTTTGCGGCTGGATGCGGATAGTACGCTGGCAAAAGACGCCTATGAAAAAAAACTGAGCGCCTTCGCCCGGGGAGAATACGATTTAATTGTGGGAACCCAAATGGTGGCCAAGGGACTTGACTTTGAAAATGTGACGCTGGTAGGTGTGCTCAACGCTGACCAGATGCTATACAATGACGATTTTCGCAGTAACGAGCGGGCGTTTGACTTGCTTACGCAGGTGGTGGGGCGCTCCGGCCGGGGAAAATATCCGGGCACGGCGATTATCCAGACTTTTACTCCGGAAAACCCCACTTTCCGACTGGCAGCCCGACAGGATTATGACGCATTTTACGAAAGCGAAATCCAGTTCCGTCATGCTATGCTCTATCCGCCTTTTTCGGATATTCTGATTTTCGGCTTTGTAGGCGAGCAGGAGACAGCTGTACATGACGGAAGCTATTGGATGCTAAACCGTCTGCAACAAATGGCGGGAAGCGAATATCCGGAACTTCCCATGCGGGTACTGCGGCCTTCTCCCGCTTCGGTGGCAAAGGTGAGCAATAAGTACCGGTATAAGCTGATTGTGAAGTGCCGGAATAACCGTCGCCTTCGGGAAATGGTGGCGCGGCTGCTGCTGGAGTTTGCAAAACAAAAGGAATTTTCCCGGGTTACGGCTTTTGCCGACTGTAATCCGGATAGTATTTTATAAGGAGTGAATCAAAATGGCAATTCGAAATATCGTAAAATTTGGAGACGAAGTTCTGAATAAAAAGTGCCGCCCGGTAGAAAAATTTGACCATAAGCTGGCGGTTTTGCTGGATGACATGGCGGATACCCTTTATGAAGCGGATGGCGTAGGGCTGGCTGCTCCACAGGTGGGGATTCTGCGCCGCGCGGTGATTATTGATGTGGGGGAGGGCCTGATTGAGCTTATTAACCCGGAAATCATAGAGGTGAGCAAAGAGACCCAGATTGATGCCGAGGGCTGCCTGTCCAACCCGGGAAAATACGGTTTGGTGGAGCGTCCCATGCGGGTAAAGGTCCGCGCACAGGACCGTCACGGTAACTGGTATGAAAAAGAGGGCGAGGGACTTCTGGCCCGGGCTTTCTGCCATGAGCTGGATCATCTGGAGGGCGTGCTGTTCACTTCCCGTGCCAGCCGGATGCTTTCCCCCGAGGAACTGCAGGGATAAAAGGAGGCTTTTGCCATGAGAATCGTGTTTATGGGAACCCCTGATTTTGCGGTTCCCTGTTTGCAGGCGGTGCTGGATGATGGGCACGAAGTTTGCGGAGTGTTTACCCAGCCGGATAAACCGAAGGGAAGAGGCTATACCCTAACCCCGCCGCCGGTAAAAGAACTGGCTCTAAAATACAATCTGCCTGTATATCAGCCCAATAGCCTGCGTACCGGTGAAGCTTATGAAATTTTGAAAGAACTGGCCCCCGATTTGATTGCCGTAGTGGCCTATGGCAAGATTCTGCCCAAGGAAATTTTGGATTTGCCGCCTATGGGCTGTGTGAATGTTCACGGCTCTTTGCTGCCAAAATACCGAGGCGCGGCGCCGATTCAATGGGCTGTGCTCAACGGGGACAAAGTGACGGGCGTTACCACCATGTTCATGGCTGAGGGGATGGATACCGGCGACATTTTGCTGACGGAAGAGACGGAAATCCCGGAGAATGAAACTTCGGGCGAACTGTTTGACCGGCTGAAAGATATGGGCGCCCGACTGCTGGTAAAGACCATTCACGGGCTGGAAAAAGGCGAACTGACGCCCATTCCACAGAATGAAGCAGAGGCAACTCACGCCCCTATGTTGTCTAAGGAACTGTCTGCCATTGACTGGAATACCTCTGCATGGGAGGTACACAACAAGGTGCGGGGCTTGTCTCCGTGGCCTACTGCCCATACCATGTTCCGGGGCAAGCGCATGAAGGTACTGGAAACCGAGGTTTTCCCGGAGAAGAACGGAGAACCGGGCAAGGCGTTTTCAGAGCACGGCGAGTTTTTTGTCTATTGCGGAACAGGTGCTGTCAGACTCGCCTTAGTGCAGCCGGAAAACAGCAAACGTATGGCAGGAAAAGCCTTCTTGCTGGGGCATCCGCTGGATAAAAATACCGTTTTGGGATAAAATAGCGGGGAAGCGGCAACGAATCACAAGCTATTCTGTCGCGGTGGAAACTGTACGAATGCCATTGGTAATTCCCTATGGATATGATTATCGATTCTGAAAACTATCTAAAACCTGAAACCGGACTAAAAAAGGAGTTGTATTATGCCATTCGCATACTTTAATTTTCAGTATCTGGCGTTTATGCTTCCCGCCATCCTCCTGTCCTTTATTGCACAGATGATGGTAAAAACTACGTATGCCAAATATTCCAAAGTCCTGAACCGTCGGGGCCTTACCGGCGCCATGGCTGCTGAACAGGTGCTCTGGGGCAACCATGTACCGGGTATCCGTTTTGAGCATATCCGGGGAAACCTTACCGACCACTTTGACCCCCGTACAAATGTCATTGCCCTGTCCGATGGCGTTTACAATCAGGCAACCATTGCGGCGGTGGGCGTTGCCGCTCACGAAGCTGGTCACGCCGTGCAGCATCATACCGGATATTGGCCCATTCGGCTGAGAAGTGCGCTGGTGCCCATCACCAATTTTGGCGCCAATCTGGCTACCCCCCTCATTATTATCGGTTTTCTGCTGCCGGTGCAGTATGATTTTGTCATCTATCTGGGAATTGCCCTGTATTGTCTGGTGGTGCTGTTCCAGGTGGTGACCCTGCCGGTAGAGTTCAACGCCAGCGCCCGGGCCATCCGCGCATTGGAGCAGGGAAATTTGCTGGATGAAGAAGAGTTAAAGGGTGCGAAAAAAGTGCTCCGCGCCGCTGCCCTCACTTATCTGGCGGCCGCTTTTACGGCACTGCTGTCGGTATTGTACTATTTGATGATTGCAGGAAACAGGAGGGATCGTTCCTGATGAAGCAGGATGCACGAACTGCCGCTGTACAGGCTTTGCTGCAGGTGGAAGAGAGTGAAGGATACTCGAATATTGTGATTGATAAAACCATTCGGCAGATGGAATTGCCGCCAAGAGAAGCTGCACTGGCGTCTGCGCTGTTTTATGGTGTGCTGGAAAAACGGATTGCGCTGGACTGGGCACTCAATCGGTTTTCCAAAAAGCCGGTGGAAAAACTGGATGCTCCTGTCCGGGAAATTTTGCGGCTGGCTGTGTATCAGCTTTTGTACATGGATAAAATTCCCGATTCCGCTGCCGTCAATGAAGCCGTAAAAGCTTGCCGGAAAGCGGGGAAAAGCAGCGCTTCCGGTTTTGTGAATGGAGTGCTCCGCAACTTTCTTCGTCATCGGGAAACCCTGTCTTGGCCACAAACCGGGGACGAATCCCTATCGATTCAATATGGATGTCCGGTGTATTGGATTCAGTTTTGGCGGGAAGCCTATGGGGAGGGTTTTTGCCAGAAACTGTTGGAGAGCTTATCCCATCCGCCGTTTTTGTATGCAAGGGTGAACCCGCTCAGGGGCAGTGTAAAGGCGTTTGTGGATAAAGCAGCGGAAACCGGGATGAAAGTGACACCGGTAGAATCAGTTCCCGGCGCAGTGCGGCTGGAGCATACCGGCTCGGTGGCAGAGCATCCGCTGTATCAGGAAGGCTGGTTTCATGTACAGGATTTGTCTTCCCAGGTGTGCTGTTTGCAAGGGCAGCTCCAGCCTGGAATGCGGGTAGTGGATGTATGTGCGGCTCCCGGCGGCAAAACCTTTACGGCGGCCGAATGGATGGAGAATCAGGGAGAACTTTTTGCCTATGACCTTTATAAAGGAAAAGTTGGGCTGATTCGCTCCGGTGCGGAAAGGCTGGGGCTAAGCTGTGTACAGACAGCTGTTCGCAATGCGGAAACGCCTTCTTTTTCCCCGGAGGCAGCAGATGTGGTGTTCTGTGATGCTCCCTGCTCAGGGCTGGGAATTCTGCGCCGGAAGCCGGAAATCCGGTATAAAAAGCCCAAAAGTTTGAAAGAGCTTCCCGGCTTGCAGGGAAGAATTCTGCACCAGGCAGCCCAGCTGGTCAAGCCCGGCGGCAGGCTGGTTTATTCCACCTGTACGCTAAATCCTGAAGAAAACGGAAAAGTTGCCGATGAATTTTTAAAGGAGCATCCCGAATTTGTTCCGGCCGCGGTCAAAATACCGTCTGGTATGAGCCGGGCAATTCAGGAGCCGGAGAACCATTTTACTATGACGCCCTTTGCCTGTGGAACAGACGGCTTTTTCATCGCTGTGTTCCAAAAAGTAGCAGGAGAGTAATGAGGAGAGAGAACCGTGAAAATTGACATCAAATCCATGACGCTGGCAGAAATCAAAGAAGCCTTCCGCCAGGAAGGGCTTCCCGCTTTTCGGAGTTTGCAGGTGTACCGTTGGCTCCATCGGGGAGTGGAATCCTTTGACGAAATGTCTGATTTGTCGTTGGAGCTGCGCCATAAGTTGGGAGAAAAATATTACATATCTGTAGCAATTATTGAAAAAAAACGGGTTTCAAGGTATGATAATACCGTGAAGTACCTGTTCCGCCTTCATGATGGACAATATGTGGAGTCGGTGCTGATGGAATACCATCACGGCTATTCGATATGTATTTCTACCCAGGCAGGATGCAAAATGGGCTGTACTTTCTGCGCGACCGGACAGGGCGGATGGTTCCGCGACCTTGCCCCTTCTGAAATGCTGGCACAAATCCAGGCTGCCCAGAAGGATTCCGGCTGCAGAGTTTCCAATATCGTGCTGATGGGAATGGGGGAACCGCTGGATAACTATGAAAATGTCCTGCGGTTTCTGGAATTGGTTTCTTCTGATGAAGGAATGAATATTGGGGCAAGGCATATTTCCCTTTCCACCTGCGGGCTGGTGGACAAAATTTATGATTTGGCCGATAAAAAACTGCAAGTTACCCTGTCGGTTTCTCTTCATGCACCAAATGACCAGATTCGTTCTCGCACCATGCCGGTCAACCGGAAGTGGAATGTGGAACAGCTGCTGAAAGCCTGCCGGTATTATGCCGAAACCACACACCGGCGTATTTCTTTTGAATATGCCATGATAAAAGGTGTGAATGATACCGATGCCTGCGCACAGGAACTGGCTCGGCGGTTGAAGGGAATGTTATGCCATGTCAATTTAATCCCGGTAAACGATGTAACCGGGGCAAATTATCGAAAGAGTTCTCAAGACCGGCTGCAAAAGTTCAGCAAGATTCTTTCGGATAAAGGAATTCCCGTTACCGTTCGGCGCACGTTGGGCTCGGATATTGAGGCCTCTTGTGGGCAGTTGCGGGGGAAACATGAAGAGGAGGCGGGAAAAACATGAAAACCGTCAGTCAAACCGATATAGGCCTGTCAAGAAGCACCAATCAGGATGCCAGCGGCTGCGGACTTTTGCCGGATGGCGCCTGGATGGTGGTGTGCGATGGAATGGGTGGGGCCAATGGTGGAAATATTGCCAGTGAAATTGCCCTTTCCTGTATGCAAAAGCAGATTAGCTTTGAATATCAGCCGGGAATCTCTTCCGACTCTGTGCGGAACCTGCTGACAGCGGCAGCTTATACGGCCAACTCACAGATTTATGATGCTGCCAAAAGCAACCCGACGCTTTCCGGAATGGGCACTACTTTGGTGGCAGCTATTGTGACCCGGGGACGGGCACATATTGTCCATGCCGGAGACAGCCGGGCCTATCTGATTTCGCGTTCCGGCGTGCGTCAGCTGACCATGGATCACTCCATGGTGCAGGAGATGCTAAACCGGGGGGACATTACCAAAGAGGAGGCGGCAAACCACCCCCATAAAAATATTATTACCCGTGCCTTAGGGGTACAGGAGATGGTGGATACCGATTATACGGAACTTCCTTTTGAGGAAGGAGAAATTCTATTGGCCTGCTCAGACGGTCTCAGCAATTATATCCATGCCGAGCAGATGTTCCAGTATGCCAATACCTGCCGTGGGCAAGAATTGGCAGATACACTGGTGAAAGCGGCTTTGGAAAAAGGCGGCCGCGATAATATCACAGTCACGTTGATTGAAAACTGACAGCACAGGATAGGAGTGGAATTTCATGGATAAATACACGGGAAAGCGGCTGGATGGCCGCTATGAGATTCACGAGCTGCTGGGCGTAGGCGGTATGGCAGTGGTCTATCGCGCCTATGATACCATTGACGACAGGACAGTGGCCATTAAAATCCTGAAGGATGAATTTTCCGGGAACAGCGAGTTCCTGCGCCGCTTCCGCAACGAGTCCAAAGCCATTGCCGTGTTGTCTCATCCCAATATCGTCAAGGTGTATGACGTGAGCTTTGGCGACCGGATGCAGTATATCGTGATGGAGTATGTAGACGGAATTACGCTGAAAGAATATCTGGACCAGCAAAAAGAAGTGCGCTGGAAGGAAGCCATTCATTTTACGGTTCAGATTCTCCGCGCTCTGCAGCATGCTCATGAAAAGGGCATTGTTCACCGGGACATTAAGCCCCAGAATATTATGGTTTTGCAGGACGGGACGATTAAGGTCATGGACTTTGGCATTGCCCGGTTTGCCCGGAGCGAGACCCGTACTATGACGGACAAGGCCATTGGCTCGGTACATTATATTGCGCCGGAACAGGCAAGAGGCGACCTGACGGATGAAAAGGCCGACATCTATTCTGTGGGCGTCATGCTGTATGAAATGATTACGGGTCAGCTTCCCTTTGAAGCGGATAATGCGGTTTCGGTAGCCATTATGCAGCTGCAGGCAAATCCCACGCTGCCGCGGGAAATCAATCCCGATATTCCCGAAGGATTGCAGGATATTACCATGAAGGCCATGCAGAAAGTGCCTTCCCAGCGGTATCAGTCGGCTGCTGAAATGCTGCGGGATATTGAGCAGTTCCGCCGAGATCCCAGTATTCGCTTTGAATATAAATACTTTGTGGATGATACCCCCACAAAATATGTAGATGCCATCAACACGGTGAAAGGAACGACCGGTCCGATTTCCTATAATGATGATTATGAGTATGAAGAGGAACTGGTGAAAAAACAAAGTTCCAGCCGAACCAAAATGGTAGTGGCAGGCATTGGCACAGCATTTTTGATTATGGTGATTATTTTGGGAGTGATTCTGGCGTTTAATCAGTGTAGCGCCCAAAGTGAGGAGGATGAAACGGTATTGGTTCCCAATTTTGTGGGAATGGTTTATCAGGATGAAATCTTAAATAATCCTAAATATGAGGATTTTACATTTACCACTCAGGACGGAAATGACCCTGATCAGGATGCCGGTGTCGTCTTGAAGCAGACGCCCAATCAGGGAATCAATGTGAAAAAAGGACAGGAAATTGTCCTGACGATTAACCAGACCGGAGAGCCGGTATCTGTACCGGATGTGGCAGGATTTACACGGCAGCAGGCGGAGGATGCCCTAACCAGCCGAGAGCTGATTCCCAAGGTCGTTGAAGTGGCCAATGATGAAACGGCAAAAGGATATGTAGTGGGAACCAATCCGGATAAAAATACGGAAGTAAAGCCTGGAACCGAAATTACCGTATATGTCAGCAGCGGACCGGAAGAAAGTATCGCCGTACCCCAGGTGATTGATAAATCTCTGGAGGCAGCAAAGGCAGAGATTTTGGCAGCCGGTTTGACCGTTGGCGAAGTGACGCCGCAGGATGATAGTTCAAAAGCGGAAAATGTGGTAATCGAAACCAATCCCCTGCCGGGCGTAAAGGTAGCCAGTGGGACCAAGGTGGATATTATTTACAGTTCTGGAAAGCAATCCAAAAAGACCATTGAGGTCAACATCAATCTGCCGAAGAATGTTAATGCGGATTTGCTGATTAAAGTGTATCTGGACGGCGTACTGCAAAAAGAAGAGACGGTTAACCCCAGTTATGGTTATGACTTGTATCCGCTCAGCTTTGAAGGTACCAGCGGTACGCAGGAGCTTCGTGTTACTTTGAACGGACAGGATTATATCGCCTTTAAGCTGGATTTCGATTCCGGCACGCCTACCGAGTTGTGGAGTTATGATTATGTGCCGGATGAAAGTACGGAAAGTGAAGACGAGGCAACTTCCTCAGAAGATAACGGCTTTAATTTCTGGGGCTGACTTATCGCACAGCGTATAAAACCGGAGGAATCCATGGAGCAAAAAGGATTATTGTTAAAAGGCATCGGCGGCTTCTATTATGTGGAGGCTGCCGATGGCAAGGTATATGAATGTAAGGCCAGAGGGATTTTCCGAAAGAAAAAAATGGCGCCCTGTGCCGGAGACCGGGTTACCATCTCCTGTGAGGAGGATGGAACCGGTTCGATTGAAGCTATTGAGCCACGGCGGAACGAGCTGATTCGCCCGCCGGTGGCCAACATAGATCAGCTTTTTATTGTGGTGTCTGTAAAGGACCCTTCGCCCAGTACCCTGATTATCGATAAAACCATCGCGGCTGCCGAAAATAAGGGGATTGAGCCGGTGCTGGTGATTTCCAAAACGGACTTGGAGGATGCCGGGTGGCTATGTGAAATTTATCGGAAGGCAGGGATTCCCTGTATTGCAATTTCCTCTGTGACGGGGGAAGGAGTTGAGCAGGTGCGCGCCTTGCTGAAAGGGAAAATTTCGGCGTTTACCGGCAATTCCGGCGTTGGAAAATCGAGCCTTTTGAATTGTGTAGACCCGCGGCTTTCGCTGGAGACTGGTGAAATCAGTCAAAAGCTGGGGCGCGGCCGCCATACAACCCGTCAGGTGGAGCTATTAAAACTGGAGGACGGCGGCTATGTGGCGGATACACCGGGATTTTCTTCTATCGATATCGAGCGGTACGAGCTGGTTCGGAAGGAGGATTTGCCGGGCTGTTTCCGAGAGTTTGCGCCCTATCTGGGCCAGTGCCGTTTTACTTCCTGCTCCCACACCTGTGAAAAGGGATGCGCGGTGCTGGAAGCCGTGCAGGAGGGCAAAATTGCCCCTTCCCGCCATGAAAGCTATGTAACCATGTATCAGGAGGTCAAGGACATAAAAGAATGGCAAATGAAAGACAAATCTGTATGATTATTGGTTCCGCACCGGTGGAAGGGGATCAAATTCCCGAGGATTTCCGGGTGGAAGATTGTTATGTAATTTGCGCCGACGGTGGACTGGATACGGCCCGGCGGATGGGGATTCAGCCGGATTTGATAGTCGGTGATTTTGACTCCGCAGAGACGGAGCCGCCGGAGAATGTGGAAACCATTCACCTTCCGGTGGAGAAGGACGAAACGGACATGCTGTATGGCGTCAAGGAAGGATTGCGCCGTGGGTACAGCAGTTTTGTTTTGCTGGGCGGTTTGGGCGGTCAGCGGTTTGACCACTCGATTGCCAATTTGTGTGTGCTCTCTTATATTGCAGACCGCGGCGGCCGGGCAGTGATGGCCGACGGCAAGACTCGGGTTTTTGTGATTTCCAGCGGGAGGCTGGTGTTTACCGACCTGAAAGGGGCTACCCTTTCTGTGTTTCCTTTTGGAGGCAATTCATGTACGGTTACTTATAAGGGGCTGCAGTACCCTCTAATTCATTATCCCCTTCAGCTGAATGATGCTTTAGGAGTCAGCAACTGCATTGTCGATTCCCGAGCGGAAGTCATTCTCCATCAGGGAAAGGCCTTGGTGATTGTACAAGAACAGTAAATTTATCTGACAAATGAAAGCGCCTGTCTTCTTTGGCTGAGAGAAGACAGGCGTTTCTTTCTAGAAAATCGGCATATAATTATTTAATGTCCCGCTTGCGGAAAGGAAGAAGCCCACACAGCAGGAACACGATTAAGAAGCCAAAGCCCACCAGCAGGCACCGCTGAATCAGTTCCTGTGTCAGGGGATTGTACAGGGCGTTCATGCAGCTGGAAATCAAATAAGCAGGTAGTTGGTTCTCGATATGAAGCACCTCCTGCAAAAACAACTGGAGCAGCGAAGCCCCCAGTAGTGAAAACTGCATGATGCAGATGCTGATGGCCATAGCGCCGCCGGACTGCCGCAATAGAAAAGCTACTGCTGTAAACATGGTAGAGAAGGCAAACGTCAGTAAAATTTGCAGGGATGTAATGAGAAGGGCATCTGTCACGAATGTCTCGGAAGCCGTTCCCAATCCCCAGAAAATCAGAGCGGGGAAGAAGGTAAACAGGAAATAACCCATTATGTACACCAGGGAAATCAACCATCCCACCAGGGTTTTAGAGAAAAAGATAGCGCCTCGCCGAAAACCATGGGAAGCAATATTTTTCATGGTGCCATAGCCGAATTCTCCGGCGGCAAAAATGGAAACAGAAATACAGGCAAAGAGAGGGGTGCTGGTGCTAAAGCAGCGAGGGAAGTAATCCAATGCTCCCATGCCGTCAGGCGCGCCACCGTTGGAATATTGGATGAGCAGTATGTTTGCCAGCGCCAGTCCGGCGTTGATAATCAGGCAGACCCAGAAGGACTTGAGACGGCGCAGTTTATAAAAGTCGGAAGAAAGAAGATTTTTCATAAAATATGTACCCACCTTTTAGTTATTCTCCTGCCCAAACGCCGCTTCGGCTTGGGAGGTTACCTGCATAAAATACTGCTCCAAGTCTCCCTGACGGACGTGCAGAGAATTGACCAGAAGCCCTGATTGTACTAATGCCCGGTTGATTTTCCCTGGTGCCTCCACAGTTTGGGGCAGTAGCAGTCCGCCGTCTGCAAGGAGGCGAATATCGGTCAAATAAAAACGGTCACGAAGAATTTTAACCGCCGATTCCCGGTCGTCCACCTGAATTTCCAGTCCGGAACGGCAGCGTTCTTCCAGCTCTTCGGCGGTGAACTGCTCTAACATCCTGCCATGATGAATAATACCGTACCGGGTAGCCAGTTTGGAAAGCTCTCCCAAAATGTGGCTGGAAATCAATACTGTGATGTTTTCCTCCCGATTCAGCCGATGAATCAAATCTCGCACTTCCACAATGCCTGCCGGGTCAAGCCCGTTGGTAGGTTCGTCCAGACAAAGAAACTCCGGTTTGCCAACGAGTGCCAAAGCAATGGCAAGCCTTTGCTTCATGCCAAGGGAAAAGTTCCGGGCTTTTTTCTTTCCGGTATCGGCCAGCCCAACGGTTTCGAGAATTCGGCTGATTTCCCGGTCTGGATTTTTTACACCCAACAGTCGGCATTGGGCCTCCATATTTTCCCTTGCAGTCATGTGGGGGAATACGGCAGGATACTCGATGACAGTTCCAATTTTGTGCCGCTGTTCTTCCAGATGGCTGCTGCCCATGAGACGGATTGAGCCGCTGGTGGGGGCTGCCAGCCCTACGGCCATACGGATGAGGGTGGTTTTGCCAGCGCCATTTTTACCGATAAAACCGTAAATATCGCCGCGGTGTACTTCCATATCCACGTGGCTTACGGCAGTTTTTCCGCCGAATTGTTTGGTCAGATTTTTTGTTTCCAATACAGATTCCATAAACAACACCTCTTGTACCATTGTGTTAGTGTATTAGATTATTAATACAAACATACAATACGATATTTTTATCTGGTTGTCAAGAGGTATTTTTTTATTTTGTTTCTTCTGGCTTTCCAACAAAAGCTACACACCGGGAATTTTTCAAACAAAGCTTGCAGGCATAATCAAGGAAAAATCCGGTAATTATAAAGAGGCTGGGGAAAAATCAAATCACAAATGTAAATAATTTATGAAAAGCAGGAAATTTCTAAAAAAGCTCTTGATTTTTCCTCTAAAGGTGTTAAAATAGGTTTAGCACTCAAAGATAGTGAGTGCTAAACCTGAAACAGTATTCTATAGATTCTCTAAGGAGGAATTTTCAATGACTATTAAGCCTTTGGCAGACCGTGTCCTGATTAAAATGCAGGAAGCTGAAGAAACCACAAAGAGCGGCATCGTGCTGGCAAGCTCCGCACAGGAGAAGCCCCAGATTGCAGAGGTTATCGCAGTAGGCCCCGGCGGTATGGTGGACGGCAAAGAAGTTACCATGTTCCTGAAGGTTGGCGATAAGGTCATTACCAGCAAATATTCCGGCACCGAAGTAAAGGTTGACGGTCAGGAGTACACCATTGTCCGTCAGTCCGATGTGCTGGCAGTCGTTGAATAATAAAAAACCGGCTTTCTATTTGGAAGCGTTTTGATTTGATTGGAGGATTTGCATTATGGCAAAGCAGATTATTTATGGCGAGGACGCCAGAAAAGCACTGAAAAATGGTATTGACCAGCTGGCTAACACTGTAAAGATTACTTTGGGACCCAAGGGCCGCAATGTGGTGCTGGATAAGAAGTTTGGCGCTCCCCTTATCACCAACGACGGTGTGACCATCGCCAAGGAAGTAGAGCTGGACGATCCCTTTGAGAATATGGGCGCACAGCTGGTAAAGGAAGTTGCTACCAAGACCAACGATGTGGCTGGTGACGGTACCACCACCGCAACCCTGTTGGCACAGGCCCTGATTCATGAAGGCATGAAGAATGTAACTTCTGGTGCAAACCCGATGGTTCTGAAAAACGGCATTCAGAAGGCTGTTAACGCTGCTGTGGAATCCCTGCGCAGCCATTCTAAGACTGTGGATGGCACGGCTGATATTGCTCGTGTTGCTACCGTTTCTTCCGCTAACGAGTTCATTGGTAACTTGATTGCTGAGGCAATGGAGAAGGTTACCGCTGACGGCGTTATCACTGTGGAAGAGTCCAAGACTGCCGAGACCTATTCTGAGGTTGTGGAAGGCATGATGTTCGACCGCGGCTATATTACTCCTTATATGGCTACCGATACCGACAAGATGGAAGCTGTTATGGATGACGCTTACATCCTGATTACCGATAAGAAGATTTCTAACATTCAGGAAATCCTGCCCTTGCTGGAAAAGATTGTTCAGTCTGGCAAGAAGCTGGTTATCATTGCTGAGGACGTTGAGGGCGAGGCTCTGACCACCCTGATTCTGAACAAGCTGCGCGGTACCTTTAACTGTGTCGCTGTGAAGGCTCCCGGCTTCGGCGATCGCCGTAAGGAAATGCTGCAGGATATCGCTGTTCTGACCGGCGGCCAGGTGATTACTTCTGATTTGGGTCTGGAACTGAAGGACGCAGACATCCCGCAGCTGGGCCATGCACGTCAGGTAAAGGTCGACAAAGAGAACACCATCATCGTTGGCGGTATGGGCGATCCTGCTGCTATCAAGGCTCGTGTGAACCAGATCCGCAGCCAGATTGAGACCACTACTTCTGATTTTGATCGTGAGAAGCTGCAGGAGCGTCTGGCAAAGCTGGCTGGCGGCGTTGCTGTTATCAAGGTTGGTGCTGCTACTGAGATTGAGATGAAGGAACAGAAGCTCCGTATTGAAGATGCTCTGGCTGCTACTAAGGCTGCTGTTGAGGAAGGCATTGTAGCTGGCGGCGGCGTTGCCCTCATCAACACCATCGGCGATGTTTCCAAGCTGCTGGATGAAGTTTCCGGCGACGAGCGCACCGGTGTGCAGATCGTGCTGAAAGCTCTGGAGGAGCCCGTGCGTCAGATCGCTGCTAACGCTGGTCTGGAAGGTTCTGTGATTGTGGCTAACATCAAGGCTTCCGATAAGATTGGCTATGGCTTCAATGCTGCTACCGAAGAGTATGGCGATATGATCGGCTTCGGCGTAGTTGACCCGACTAAGGTAACCCGTTCCGCTCTGCAGAATGCTGCTTCCGTGGCTGCTATGGTGCTGACCACTGAAAGCCTGGTTGCCGACAAGAAGGAGCCTGCTCCGGCTGCTCCCGCAATGCCCGCTGACGGCGGCATGGGCGGCATGTACTAATACCAACCATTCTAATATCTACTATAAACTGGCAGGCGCTGCTTAAGGCAGCGCCTGTTTTTTGTTTGAAAGCCTGCACACATTTGGCACTTGTTGTATACAATAGAATAACCGGTACGGAAAGGGAGGCGATTCCAGATGGGAAAAATACGCTGTGCCGATGCCTGCGCCAGATTTGCCCGATGCCGGGGAATGCATGCCGTCACCTTTGGATTGGGGCTTGCAGTTGCTTGCTTTTGTCCCATACAGCTGGTGCTGTTTCTCACGGCTGTGATTATTGTGGCGCTGGGAATCACCCTTCTGCGCCGCTGCTGATTTGACATAGAGAAAGGATGGAGCTGTGATGAAAATTGTTGTCGTAAAGGGTTCCGGGTTTCTTGGTTTCTGCCTTCGCCGCATGTTTGGGATTCGCCGCCGGGTAGAAGAATAATCGAAAGCAGAAGGGCTGCAAAAGCGGCGGACATAGCAAACAGGGCTCTCCCAAAGCGATTTTTCGGGAGAGCCCTGTTTGGTTTAGTAATATCTTCCTTTTTTTAAGAGCATGAGAAGCAGCAAATAAAGGCTTACAAGCAGTAACGAAAAGTTGTAACGGGAGTATAGCAGGACGCTAAATCCCAAAATTCCCAATGGCAGCAGGGTAAGGAATGAAATTACCCTGCAAATTTTTTCTGCCCTGGCTGGGGGCATCCGGCGGCAAAATCCGGCATACAAGGCCTGCCCGCCATCCAGCGGTTCTACAGGAAGCAGATGAAAAATCGCCATAATGCCGTTAGCCGAGAGAAACCCCATGGCAAACGGAGACGCTGTGACATACTGAACAGGCAGAAGAAGGAGAAACGCCACCCCATTTGCCAGCGGTCCTGCCAGCGCAATGAGCATATCAGCCCAATAGCTTTTCCGGCACCGCTTTTCTTCCAGAATTTCCAGCCCAAACAAGCCGCACCGGACACAGACGGCAGGTACCCCCAACGCTTTCATTACCATCAAGTGGCCGCTCTCATGAATCACGGCTGCCAGATACCCGATAATTCCAATCCCAGCCGGGTCTCCCAGTAGAAGGAATGCCGTGCCGGCTGCAAACCAGAATCCGACTTCAACCCGGCATCCTCCCAAAATCAGGGAAATCATTCGCCATCCAAAAAGGCAATCAGTTGTGCACCGGCTGCCTTGACCTCTTCTTCCAGCGTCCCAGTGACCACCACGGAATGATTGACGGTATCACGGTACCAGTCACGTACGGTTTGATACAATTCCCCGCCCGACATGCGAAGTACAACAGCCGCAGCAAACAGCAGCAGGCAGGTGAGAATTTGTACCAGCGTTACCCAACGCACGCCTTCCAGATGCCGTTTTTTTTCCTCTGCCGACCTGTCACGTCCAGCGGCATGGGTATCTTCCCATTCCAAAACGACCCCTCCGTTACAGAATAATGCAAATCAGGCCGTTACAGCCATCGTTAATAATTCTTTCAATGGTTTCCCGCAGCTTCCCACGGGCATCCTCTGGCATTCGGTAGAGCTTGTTGTGCAGGCCTTCATTGACCAGCTCATGCAGGGATTTTCCAAAAATATTGGACTCCCAGATTTTTCCCGGGCTTTCCTCAAATTCCTTGAGAAGATACATGACCAGCTCTTCCGATTGCTGCTCTGAGCCTACAATAGGGGTCAGTTCGGTGCAAATACGGGTTTTCATCATGTGAATGGATGGAGCAGCCGCTTTGAGACGGATTCCATATTTACTGCCTTGTCGGATAATCTCTGGCTCCTCCAATGTCAGCTCATCAATGTCGGGCATAACAATGCCATAACCCGTTTCCTGGACATCCTCATACGCCTGCCGGATTTTTTCATAGTCCTTTTTAATAGCGGAAAGCTCCTGCAAAGAGCGGAATAGGGCGCCTTCGTCGTGAATTTCGATACCGGTTTTTTCTCCCAAAATCCGATAGAACAACGAAGGCGGCGTTTCCAGCAGGACACACGCCTGGCCGCTTCCAAGCTCTACCGAAGAGAGTTCCGCCTTTTGAATGTATTCGCATTGCCCCACTTCTTCCAGCATTTTTGAGATTTCCCGTACCCGGGAAACCTTGCTGCCAGCTTCCCGAAGGGCCGTGAAAACCGCTTCCCGCAGCCAGTGGCCTTTTTCCAGAGAAGAAATCCAGCGGGGCAGATTTAGCTTGATTTCCCGCATGGGGAATTCATAGAGAACCCGGGAGAGAATGGCGCGTATGTCGGATTCTTCCAGCTCCAGACAGTTGACCGGCAGCACTGGGACTGCGTATTTATCGCTGAGCTGTTTGGATAGCTGGACGGATTCCGGAGAGCGAGGCTCCATACAGTTGAGGAGCACTACAAAAGGCTTATGAATTTCCTGCAATTCCCGGATGACCCGCTCTTCGGCCTCTTCATATTCCTCTCTGGGAATTTCGCTGATGCTTCCGTCAGTGGTAATGACCAGCCCGATAGTGGAGTGCTCCGTAATCACTTTCTTGGTACCAATTTCAGCAGCCATATTAAATGGAATCGGTTCCTCATACCAGGGAGTCATGACCATCCGGGGTTGGTCGTTTTCAATATACCCCAACGCGCTGGGGACAATATAGCCCACACAGTCAATCATCCGAACAGAAAAGGCGGCGGAATCGTCTACCCGAACCGTTACGGCCTTTTCAGGGATAAACTTGGGTTCTGTGGTCATAATGGTGCGCCCGGAAGCGGACTGGGGAAGCTCATCCACTGCCCGGTCCCGCTGGTAGTCAGATTCCATGTGGGGGATGACCACGGCGTCCATAAATTTTTTGATAAAGGTGGATTTCCCGGTTCGCACCGGCCCCACTACGCCGATATAAATATCGCCGTTAGTGCGCCGGGAAATATCATTGTAGATGCTTCTTTCTTCCATTTTCTAACCATGCCTTTCCGCGCCCACCTGCCGCACCGGCAGAAGCCGCAAATAATCATCGCAAGACTGCGGGGGACAAATTTCCGAATTCAGGGGGAAGCCAGAAGGAGCATTTGGCCCTCGGAAAGATTGCTTTCCGAATCAGTCAGGCCGTTCTCCTCACAAAGGGACTGGATGGAAACACCATGGCTGCGGGCAATATCCCAAAGAGATTCGTTTTCGCTGGCGTAATACAGAGAAACCGTGCCCTGCCCGTCATTTTTACACCGGGTTTCGTCCCCATGCATACCGCAGACGGCCCGGCACATGGCCGTGTGAGAAGCGATTCCCCAAACGGTAATTTCCGCCGAGATTTCCACTCCACTGTTTCCGGTAATGCGATAGCTGATAGTTTCTACCTGTACCCAGCAGGAAACCCGGCTGTTTTCCGGTCCGCTCCATGCCCGGTTCAGGGTAAAGTCGGCCATTTTTTCGAGATAGAAGGGTACGCCCTGACTGTCCGCAGCCAGCAGGCAAAGATTCATTTTGCCGGACAAGCGAAGCTGCCCTTCCTGAATTTCGCCGGAAACAAACGCCACTTCGTTCCACACGTCCAGTATTTTGGAAAGGCTTTGCCCGGCATCCACAGCGGTTTTCTGTATCAGCGTTTCCTGAATCAAATCGTCCAGGCTGCTGACCTGTACCTGTTCATAGTCCAGTTCGGTTTCATAGCGGGTGGAATAGGCATCGGTAATAAACGTGACCTCTTCGTCCCGATAAGCACAGGAAAAGGCGCTCAGACGGATTTCCGCTTCCAGCCGCATGGGTTCTCCGCTGGCATCGTTGCGGATTTGCAGGGAAAGGTCTGTGACCTCCAGCCGCAGCGTACACCGGCAGTCTTCCTCTGCACCGGCACAGTCTACCATCTGGCTAAACGGGATTTCAAACTCCATCGTTTCCAGTGCCCCGTCATCCAGTGCAGATGCATAGAGAACCTCTACCCGGATGAATCCCTTGGCCAGCAGACGACCGGAAACCGGCCGGAAGTCCTGCAATACACAACAGCCGCGGCTGCGCAGAACGGATTCGGCAGGGGGCTTTCCGGTATTGATTTCCAGCATTTCTGTAATGGTAAACTGCTGTTCCCCGAGCCCTGCCAGTGCGCTGGCCGGATAGGTTTCCTTTCGCTGTTCTAACTCTGGTTCTTCAGCCCTTGTACAGATTTGCTGGACATTGGGCCGCAGAACCAGTGCGCAGACGGAAAAGGCGCCGTGAATGTCAAGCCTTCTGGGACTGGCTGCCCGGCAGTTGACATATTCCACTCGAGCAGAAACCCGGGCGGCCCCGGCCTGTGCATCCTCACTAAGGGAGATGGTGGAAGAAAAGGCGCTCTCCGATTCGCAGCACCGCACGGTATCTTCCCGGGAATCCAGATACAGTACCCGGATGCGAACCGTTCCCTGGGTTTCCAGACGGTCATTTTTAAGGGAATGGCTGGAAATACAGGGGGTAACTTGGCATTTGAGAATCCGCTGGATATCCGGGCAGTAATCCGGCAGGTTGATGTCCAAATCCAGTGCCTGCTCTTGGCAGCCATCGAAGAGGACCGCACTGTCGGTATATTCTGCCCGTTTCAATGTATACTCCATAGCTTTGTCTCCTTCTTCTGATTTTCTACCTTATGTCTATGAACGGGGACAAGGGAATATGACGGACAGAAAAAAGCTCTCAGAAAATCCTGTGGGAGAATTTCTGAGAGCTTTCTATTTTTTTAAACTTACCCTTTTTTATGATGATTATGCCGGGGCTTTTCCGGTTCAAATCCCATCCGTTCAATGCGCTTTCGCAGCCATCCGCCACGCAGATAGTAAATAATAAATAGCACGGAGGTAATAGACCAGGTAATAGGATAACTAAGTAGGACCGATTCAATGGCGTGCCATTGGGGAACCATCACGGCAATCCAAACAATCCGCAGTACACAGATTCCCAAGCCGGTAATAATCATGGGTATCAAGGAGTCTCCGGTACCGCGCATGCAGCCGGAAAGAATTTCGATGCAGACGTAGGTAAAATAGAAGGGAACGATGGTGCGGAGAATCTCCATGCCGATTTGAACGACGGTTCCGTCACTGGTAAACAGCTGAAACACATAGGAACCCCAAAAACACAGTACAGTGCTGAGAAAGACGGCTGTTCCCATAGCCATTACAATACAAATCCGTACACTTTTCCGAATCCGATCGTACTTTTGAGCGCCAAAATTCTGGCCGGAAAAGGTTGTCACAGAGGTGCCGAAAGCGCCCAAAATCATCCAGAAGAAACCGTCAATTTTACCGTAAGCAGTCCAAGCAGCCACGGTGTTGGTGCCAAAAGTGTTGATAGTGGACTGAATCAGAATATTAGAAATGTTGTACATGACCGACTGTAATCCGGCGGGCAGACCAATTTGAATAATGTTTTTGAGAATATAAAAGTCCAGCCGGATTTCTTTTAAATAGACACGGTACACATCGTCGGAGCGCATGAGGACTACCATTACCAAAATGGCGCTGACAGCCTGTGACACAATGGTAGCGGTACCCACACCGGCAACTCCCCAATGGAATACAGGGACGAACAGTAAATCCAGCACCACATTCAGAAGGGTAGAGAAAATGAGAAAATACAGGGGCCGACGGGAATCGCCCACAGCCCGAAGAATACCAGAAGCCATATTGTATACCAAGTTGAAAACCATTCCGCCAAAGTAGATTTCAATATAGGTGATGGCATACCCCATCACATCCTCTGGTGTTCCCATGACCCGCAGCGCCCAGGGGGATAGTGCCATTCCCAAAACCATAAAAATCAGGCCGCCAATAATGCCCATCGCAACAGCTGTATGAACAGCTTTCATGGTTTCCTGTACCCGGCGAGCGCCGTAATACTGGGAGATAATAACCGTAGCACCAGCGGAGAGCCCTACAAAAAATCCAACCAACAGGTTGATAATGGTACCCGTAGCGCCGCCAACCGCTGCCAGAGCTTGCGTACTCACAAAATTTCCCACAATAATGGCATCTACCGTGTTATAGAGCTGCTGAAAAAATGTACCCAACAAAATAGGGAAGAAAAAGGCAAGGAGCGGTTTCCAAATGACGCCTTCTGTAATACGATTTTCCTTCACCAATGAAATGACCCCTTTTCTAAATCCTAAAAATCTACCCTACAGCATACCACTTCTCCGTTTTATTGTCCAGAACTGACCGTTTATAATTCCCGTGCCCAGTACCGGCGGTCAAGGCTCCGATACTGAACTGCCTCGGCAGCATGTTTTGGCTCAATATCCCGGCAACCCTCCAAATCGGCAATGGTACGGGCCACCTTCATCACCCGGTCAAACGCCCGGGCAGAGAGGTCCAGCTGCTCAAAAGCGGTCCGAAGCAGGCGAAGTGCCTGTGGGGTAATGGTACAGACTTCATGCAGAAGCGCAGGAGGAATATGGGCGTTACAGGAAATTCCGGTACCTGCAAACCGGCGGTTTTGAATTTCCCGTGCCCGGTTGACCCGCTCCCGGATAGCGGCAGAGGGTTCGCCTTTTTGTCCGGAAGAAAACTCGTCAAAATCCACCGGTGGAACTTCCACATGAATATCCAGACGGTCCAGCAGAGGCCCGGAAATCCGTCCCAGATAGCGGGAGACTGCACCGGAAGAACAGGTACAGGGTCTGGTGGGGTGACCAAAATAACCGCAGGGACAGGGGTTCATGGCGGCTACCAGCATCATGGTGCAGGGATACGAAACGGTACCGTTTACCCGGGAGATGGACACCTGTCCGTCCTCAATAGGCTGTCGGAGGACTTCCATAGCAGCACGGGAAAATTCCGGCAGCTCATCGAGAAACAAAACCCCGTTATGAGAAAGGGAGATTTCCCCAGGTCGTGGAATGCTCCCGCCACCGGAAAGGCCTGCCGGAGAAACGGTATGATGTGGGGAACGGAAGGGTCGGGTACGCACCAGCGTTCCGCCTTTTGGCAGGACACCAGCAATGGAATGAATTTTGGTGGTTTCAATCATTTCCTCAAAGGTCATATCCGGCAAAATGGTAGGCAGACGCTTGGCCAGCATACTTTTACCAGACCCCGGCGGACCAATGAGAAGAACGTTATGCCCGCCGCTGGCAGCGATTTCCAAAGCCCGCTTGGCTTCCAGCTGTCCCTTTACATCGGCAAAGTCCAGCAAAGGGGATTGTTCGGGTGTCATCTCGTTAGGGGAGAGGACACAAGGAGAAATTTGGCAGGCACCTTCCAGGTGGTCGGTCAGTTCCCGAACGGTGGAAACCGGGTAGACCTGTAACCCTTCCACCACGGCCCCCTCCGGAGCATTGGCCGCCGGCACAAAAAAACGCCGAAATCCGGCTTCTTTTGCGGCAATGGCCATGGGAAGGACGCCTCGCACCGGACGGATTTCTCCAGACAGGGAAAGTTCCCCGATAAAAACGCTGTCATCCGTGTCGGCGGACAGCTGTGAAGTAGCTTTTAAAAGGGCGATGAGAAGAGGCAAATCATAGATGGGCCCTTCTTTTTTCTTATCAGCCGGCGCCAGATTCATGGTAATCCGGGTGACAGGGTAGTCATAACCGCAATTTTTGGCGGCAGCTCGAACCCTTTCCCGAGATTCTCGCACGGCGGTATCCGGCAGCCCCACAATGTCAAAGCAGGGAAGGCCTTTGGAAATATCTGCCTCTACTTCCACGGTAAAGGCTTCCAGCCCGTATAGTCCCATGCTGAACAGCCGAGCAATCATAGTAACGCCTCTTTTCCATCGTACTCAAAAAAAGTCATAAACAATAGATACACAAATATTATATAAGAGGTTGGCGTAATCATAATTTTTATAAAGAAATATGATGGTGCATAAATTCAAAAACAAAGCCAAACCGTGCAAAATGGATGGTTTTTCGGGCGCTAATCCGGGGAATTCCATGAGATAGGTAAAAAATTATGGCTAATTTCTAAATTTTTGTTGACTTTTTCTTCGAAATCGGTTATCATGAGAGAAACGATTGATAAGTCGTTATTGTTTGAGGTGTTATTGAGTTTGAAGTGGAGAACCATTTCGGAAACTGAATTGATTTTGAATGTGCGGAAAGATAACGGGGAAGCTTTCGTTGAACTTGCATCCCGGTATCTTCCTCTCATACACCGAATTGCTTTTCCATATCGTTCTTCGCTGTCCGAGACAGAAGATCTTTCTCAGGAAGGGTTATTGGGTCTCTATTTTGCCGCGAAGACATTTCATCAGGAGGGGACGGCATCTTTTTCCACGTATGCCCGGGCTTGTATTTCGAACCGGATTATTTCGGCATATCGAAAAGCCCAGGGAAAGCGGAATGAACCTATGCGGAATTTTGTGTCTCTGGAAGAAGAGGAGAGCGGGGGAAATGCCCTGCAGGCTTTTGAAGGAGACCCGGAAGCTCTGCTCATAGACCGTGAGAATCTGGATGTCCTCCTACGTAAAGTCCAGAAAAATTTGACTAAAATGGAACAGGAAGTGCTGCTGTATTATGCATCCGGCCTTTCCTATCAGGAAATCTCCCACAAAATGGGGATTTCGGTAAAATCGGTAGGGAACGCTATGCAACGAGTAAGGCGGAAACTCCGGTCATCGTTTTAGTGGAATTTATATGCCCCGGTAGCTTAAGTAGAGCGTTGATTATCAAAGGCGGCGGTGCGAATCCGTCTACGGGCAAATATCTATTATCCAAAGTGAGGTATATCACAATGTACGAAGACAAGACTCTGATCTGTAAAGAATGTGGCGCTGAATTCGTGTTCACCGCCGGCGAGCAGGAATTCTATGCTTCCAAGGGCTTTGTAAACGAGCCCCAGAGATGCAAGGCCTGCCGTGATGCCCGTAAGAATGCCGCTAAGCCGGAACGTGAGATGTTCACTGCTGTCTGCGCTTCCTGCGGTAAGGAAGCCAGAGTTCCCTTTAAGCCCCGCGAGGACCGTCCCGTGTACTGCAGCGAGTGCTTCGCAAAGATGAGACAGGAATAATCCTGTTATCGGATTCATCTAAAAACAGAAAATCCCCTTTCCGTTTTTCGGAGAGGGGATTTTTGTTTTAAATAAACTTATTTCAAAGCAGCTTCCAGTTCGTTCAGAGCAGAATCATAATCCGCAGCAGTAACCAGAATGGAAATTTCCACATCCGAGGTGGAAATCAGGCGGATGTCGGTGTTTACCCGAGCCGCAGCGGCAAATACGGCGGCAGCAATGCCGGGAGTGTTTTTCATACAGGGGTCATAAACGGAAATCTTGTAGTTTCCACTGCTGACGATAGGCTGGATATTGGTAGTTTCCCGCAGCTTTTTGGTAAAAGCCAGTACTTTTCCCAAATCATCATCGGAAATGGTGATGGAAAAAGCGGTCAAATCTCCATGGGCAGGCGCCATGGAAATCATGTCAATATTGATGTCCAGATTGGCGATGGAATCCAGAGAGGAAGCCAAATAACCGATATCAGCCGGACATCCTTCCAGCGTAATCAGTGTAATGTCACTGAGAGTGGAAATGGTTGCACTCATAGAAACTCCTCCTTATTGATTGATTAAAATTTATACCAGATTGGACATATCATACAGGCCGGCAGGCTTTCCGGGCAGATAGAGAGCAGCATTTACCGCACCGGCAGCAAATACCTCTTTGGACTGTGCCGAGTGAGAAAGACGGATAACTTCATGCTGACCCGCAAAAATGACTTCGTGCTCACCCACGATAGTACCGCCGCGGATAGAATGAATCCCGATTTCGTCGGAACTGCGCTTTTTCCGCTGGGAGTGGCGATCATACGTATACTGAGTGCTGCCGCCCCGTGTTTCGGAAATGGCATCGGCAATCATAAGGGCAGTGCCGCTGGGAGCATCGATTTTCTGGTTGTGGTGTTCTTCCACAATTTCAATATCGAAATCCCGTCCCAGTACTGCCGTGGCCTTCTTGGCAAGTTCAATCAGCAGGTTAATGCCGATAGACATATTCCGGGAATAGAAAACCGGAATCTCCTTAGCGGCTTCCTTCAGCTCTGCCACCTGTTCCGGGGTATAGCCGGTGGTGCAGAGTACTACGGGAAGCTTCTTTTCTTTTGCATAGGCCAGAAGAGGGGAGAGGACCGAGGGATGGGAGAAATCAATCGCCACATCCGCCGGAACGGTTACTTCTGCCGGAGAAGCAAAAACCGGGAAGGTCTCGTTTCCAGCCGGACGCAAGTCAATACCGGCGCTGATTTCACAGTCGTCACGATTTTCAACAAGGGATGCGATGACGCGGCCCATATGTCCGCCGCATCCACTGAGCAATATTTTTGTCATATGCAAAACCGGCGGCGGGCTGCCGCCGGTGTGCCTCCTTTCAAACGTCCAAAACAGGGAAATGCTTTGCAAGAAAAAATTTACTTGCTAAAACAAAAATGCAAATATACAAAGAAGTAAAAGCCCAATGCAAAAATACAGGATAGTTGCGAAGCGCCACTCTTTTTCTTCTCTGATACGTTTTACAACTGCAGGATCATATTTGGATTGGTGCAGTACTTGCTGCACCTTTTTAGAAGAAAGCAGCCATACAGGAGGGGAAGAAACATACTTTTTATATTCCCCCAGCAGCTTATAAAAAGCCCGCATATAGATACAGATGATGACGATATATCCTACCACAAATAAGGGGAAATATATGGGCAATGCTTGAGAACTACAAAACCAAGCAACAGAGCCAAACAATAGCTGAAGTATGACAGCCAACCCTATTCTTTTCATCGTTACACCTTTCTGTGCCGCACCTGCAAAAGCAAATCAAAGCAAAGAATAACGGAGAATTATTTTACCAGCCCGTATTTCTTCATCACCGCTGCCAGCTTCTCATGAGCCGCTTCGCTGAGAGGAGCCAACGGCATCCGGCAGGGACCGCAGGCATAGCCCATCATGTTCAGGGCTTCCTTGACGGGAATGGGGTTCACATCCATAAACAAAGCCTTCATCAGTTCGGCGTTTTCATACTGCAGCTTCCGTCCGGTTTCCAAATCGCCCTTCAAAACAGCAGCGCACAGCTCATGCATGGTCTTGGGCATTACGTTTGCGAAAACAGAAATTACGCCCTTGCCGCCCATGGCCATCAAAGGCAGGGTCAGGTCGTCTTCACCGGAATAAACTGCCAGCTCATCGCCGCACAGGGCCATGGTATGAACGGTCGAAGAAACATTACCGTTTGCTTCTTTAGTGGCCACAATATTCGGATGTTTGGAAAGTTCCAGATAGGTTTCGGGCAAAATATTGCAGCCAGTGCGGGAGGGAACATTATACAGGATAATAGGGGTGTTCACCCGGTCTGCCACATAGGTAAAGTGACGGATGAGGCCGCTCTGGGAAGTTTTGTTATAATAAGGGGTTACCATCAGCAAGCCGTCTGCACCGCTTTTTTCGGCGGATTGGGCCAGCTGTACCGCATACATGGTGTCGTTGCTGCCGGTGCCGGCAATGACCGGTACCCGATGATTGACATGCTGAATGGTAAAATCCAGTACCTTGCAGTGCTCGTCATGGTCGAGAGTTGCAGATTCACCGGTAGTGCCGCAGGAAATAATGGCGTCGGTGCCCTGTTCAATCTGAAATTCAATCAGCCGTGCCAGCTCGTCGTAATTTACCTTGCCGTCCTCATACATAGGGGTAACAATGGCAACGCCGGAGCCGGTAAAAATGGTCTTTTTCATATTTTGGTAGCCTCCAGAGAATTGGTATTAGTCCAGATATCCCTTTGCGCACAGAAGCTCTGCCATCAGGACAGCGCCGCCAGCCGCGCCGCGCAGGGTGTTGTGGGACAGGCAGACAAATTTGATGTCATACTGGGTGTCGGGACGCAGACGGCCAATGGAAACCGCCATGCCGTTCTCCAGGTTGCGGTCCAGCTTGGCCTGGGGACGGTTTTCCTCAGTGAAATAGTGCAGGAACTGCTTGGGTGCACTGGGCAGGTTCAGTTCCTGTGCCGGGCCTCTGTAGCTTTCCCAACGATGAATGATTTCCTCCATGGAGATCTTCTTGTCAAAGGACACAAACACAGCAGCGGTATGGCCGTCAGATACGGGTACCCGCAGGCACTGGGAAGTGATGCAGGGAGAAGTGGCGTTTACAATTTTGCCGCCCTCAATGTGGCCCCAAATTTTCATGGGCTCCTGCTCGGACTTCTCCTCTTCGCCGCCGATAAAGGGAATCACGTTATCCACAATTTCCGGGAAGGTGGCAAAAGTCTTGCCTGCGCCGGAAATAGCCTGATAGGTGCAGGCAAGCACTTTCGTTACGCCCAAATCCATCAGGGGATGGACAGCGGGGACATAGCTCTGCAGAGAGCAGTTGGATTTCACAGCAATAAAGCCCCGCTTCGTGCCCAGGCGTTTGCGCTGTGCGTGAATAATTTCTGCATGATCCGCGTTAATTTCCGGAATAATCATAGGCACGTCAGGGGTGCCGCGATGGGCGCTGTTGTTGGAAATCACAGGGCACTCGGCCTTGGCATAGGTTTCCTCCAGCGCGCGGATTTCTTCCTTCTTCATATCAACGGCGCAGAAAACAAAATCGACCAAAGAAGTGATTTTCTCCACATCCTTCGTGGCGTCCATAACCACCATGGAAGCCATAGACTCGGGAATGGGAGTGGTCATAGCCCAGCGGCTGCCAACTGCCTCGGCATAGGTTTTTCCGGCGGAGCGGGAAGAAGCTGCCAGTGCATGAACCTCAAACCAAGGATGGTTTTCCAGCAGGGTGGCAAAACGCTGGCCTACCATACCGGTAGCGCCGATGATTCCAACTTTATACTTTCTCATGGGATGAATCCTCCTGACATAAAATGGGTTCTGGAAACAAAAAAACCGGTTGAAAACCGGTCATCAATCCAATATAATAGTACTGTTCGGGGTTACCCTGTTCAGGTATGCGGGGTAAGACCGATAGCGCTCCATCATACAGGTATGATGACAGTTGCAGTGGTATTTCCAAAGCAACCAGGCAGATGACAGCCAGCCACCGCCTTCGGCGACTTCCCCTTTCGCTGGCGATCACAGGCTCTGGCAGCCTCACGACCGGTTACTTTTGAAAGACGCGCCTCTATCTTCAACCTCTTTATCATACATGATAGGGCGCTTTTTGTCAATTTGAAACCACATGATTTTTACAAACGAAAAAAAGACTTTTTCATATATTTTTTCTTTGTTTTTGATACAGGGACAATTTGATAATTTGTAGATGGAGAAAAGACGGCTTTACTATTTTCAGGCCGTTATCATAGAAAGGACAGCGTGTTATGAACCAGATACCCGAAATGAAGACCCATGACTTTTATTACGATTTGCCGCAGGAGTTGATTGCGCAGACGCCGGCGGAGCCCAGAGATTCCTCCCGGCTGATGGTATTGGACCGCAAAACGGGAGAGGTTTCCCACCACCATTTTTATGACATTGTAGATTTCCTTATGCCGGGAGATTGCCTGATTGTCAACGATTCCCGCGTACTGCCTGCCCGTTTGTATGGCGAGAAGGAAGGCACCGGTGCAAAGGTGGAGTTTTTGCTTTTAACTCAGCGGGAAAAGGACGTTTGGGAAGTGCTGTGCGGTCCGGGAAGAAAAGCAAAGCCCGGTACAAAGTTCAGCTTTGGCGGTGGTCTGCTTCATGCTGAAGTGCTGGATATTATCGAAGGCGGCAATCGTATCGCCCGGTTTACCTATGAGGGGAATTTCTATTCGATCCTCGACAAGATTGGACAAATGCCTCTGCCCCATTATATTACCACGGAATTGAAAGACAAAGAGCGGTATCAAACAGTTTATTCCAAGGAAATCGGCTCTGCTGCCGCGCCTACTGCTGGGCTGCACTTTACCCCTGAACTGTTGGAAAAGGTAAAGGCCAAAGGCGTGAAAATCGGTGCTGTGACCCTCCATGTGGGCCTTGGCACCTTCCGACCGGTAAGTGTGGAGAAAATTTCCGAACACAAAATGCATTCCGAACACTATCACCTTTCCGCAGAGACTGCCGCACTGATTCAGGAAACTAAGAAAAACGGCGGTCGGGTCATTGCTGTGGGCACTACCAGCTGCCGTACACTGGAGTCTGTGGCTACCAAAGAGGGCAAAATCTGCGAGAGCGACGGCTGGACGAATATTTTCATTTATCCCGGCTATGAATTCAAGGTGCTGGACGGGCTGATTACCAATTTCCACCTGCCAGAGAGCACATTGGTGATGCTGGTTTCCGCCCTGGCAGGACGAGAGAACATTCTGAACGCCTATAAAATTGCTGTGGAGGAAAAATACCGGTTCTTCAGTTTTGGCGACGCGATGTTTATCCGATAATGCAATGCCGACTTGCCAGGTCCCTGTGAGGAAATTGAAGCTTGAATTGCCCGGCAGGGGAGGAGTTAAACATGGAAGCATACGGTTTAGAAAATTTCCATTTCAGAGAAATGAGGAACGGGGAAGCGGAAGTCCCCCGCTTTTCCTGTGATGCCGGCAGCCTGGCGGCACCCTGCTGCGTCCAAGTCCCGGCTTTGTGGGAAGGCCGCCGGGTAACGGCCATTGGGGAAGAGGCCTTTTCCGGCTGCGAGTCCCTGACGGAGGTTTTGTTGCCGGAAGGTGTGACGGTCATTGGAAAAAGAGCCTTTTGCGGCTGCACTGCCCTGACGGAAATCGTGCTCCCGGACAGCGTGGCGGAAATGGGGGAAAGCGTCTTTTCGGGCTGCAGGGGTCTGAAAAGCGTCCGTCTCCCTTCGGGGCTGACAAAAATCCGA
The DNA here is from genome assembly GCA_019422525.1 of Clostridiales bacterium. GTDB lineage: Bacteria > Bacillota > Clostridia > Oscillospirales > Acutalibacteraceae > Heritagella_A. The sequence continues at coordinate 120,628 of JAHZDE010000003.1, read as the reverse complement.
AAGGACGCATTCAAAAACTGCAAATCCCTGACGGAAGCTTTTTTGCCGGGAGGGCTCACCTCTATTGAGGAGAGCGCCTTTTATGGCTGTCAATCCCTAATAGGGCTTTCCCTGCCCTCGGGCCTGGAGAAAATCGGGTGCGATTGCTTTTACGGATGCAAGTCCATAACCTCTGCCGGAATTCCGGAAAAGGTAACGGATATCAAGGAGGGAACCTTTGCCTATTGCCGGTCCCTGGCGGTGCTTACACTGCCGGAGGGGGTGAAGGAGATCGGCTTCGGCGCGTTTGTAGACTGCAAATCTCTGACGGAGGTTTGCTTGCCGGAGAGTGTTTCGGTCATCGGGGAGAATGCCTTTGCGGGCTGTGGAGCTCTGCAGAAAATCACCATTCCCTCCGGTGTTGCGCGGTTGGAGGAAAACACCTTCAGCGGCTGTCAGGCCCTGACGGAAGTTATCCTGCCGGAGCGTTTAAACCGTATTGGGGAAAGCGTGTTCTGGCACTGCGGCTCCCTCAAAAGCATAAACATGCCGGTCGGTTTGACATATGTGGGGGGAAATGCTTTTTCCGGGTGCCGTTCCCTAACTGGCATCTGTTTGCCGGATGGGGTGACATATATCGGGAGAAATGCGTTCAGCGGCTGCGCCTCGTTGACGGAAATGGCCCTGCCGAGCCGCATTACCAGGATTTCAAATGGTGTATTTTTGGATTGTACCGCTCTGGAGAGGGCCACACTTCCGTCGGGAGTGACGGAGATTGGAGGCTGGGCTTTCGCGGGGTGCGCTGCCTTGAAAATTCTTACAATCCCGGATGGCGTGAAAACGATTGGGAAACGCGCCTTTTGGGGCTGCGCCTCCCTGACGGAGCTTTATTTTCCGGAGAGTGTGACGGAACTGGGGGACGGCGTTTTGGGTGAATGCGAAGCCCTGGCCGCCGTTTCTTTGCCATCGGGGCTCACGGAGCTTCCCACCAGCCTTCTGGAGGGCTGCCTCTCCCTGACAGAAGCCGTACTTCCCCAGGGCGTCGTAAACCTGTACCCTTATGCTTTTCAAAATTGCCTTTCCCTAACAAGGGTCTTCCTTCCGGTCGGCTTGAAAAATATTGGGCACCATGCCTTTGACGGCTGCCTTTCCCTTCGGGCCCTGTCGATTCCCGACACGGTTGGGTATATTGGAAGTCAAGCGTTTAAGGATTGCGAATCCCTTTTTCTGTCGGTTCCCAGCGGCTCATATGCCCATCGGTATGCGCAGGAAAATCAATTGAATTTTCACTGCTGTGATTGTTCTGATGAGTAAGCTGCCAGTCAAAATCTCATAATAAAATTTATGGTTTCCTTTGGTATAGTAAAAGCCCCTATCCGGGGCTTTTTTCTTTTTTGTAAAAATTTTGCGTTGGTGGATAAATTGGGAAAAGCCTGTCCAGACTAAGAAAATGGATTTCGTGTTTGGGAGGTGCCAATTATATGACAAAGGAACCGGAAAATCAGGGTGGTTTTTCCCAATCATTGCTGGAAAATCTGGTTACATTTCGCAGTCAATTTCAGGACAGTATCGATTTTGTACAGCGTGAGTTTCAAATTGGGGAAACTCGGGCCGCAATTTTGTCCATCGAGGGACTAATTGACAAACAGCTGATTACACAGGGCATTTTAAATCCCATTCTACAGGCGCCCATTCTTCAACTGGATGGTGACGCCAAAATGCGGTATATCCGTGACCATGCGCTGGCCACTTCGGACCAGATGCAGGTGACCACCTTTGCAGAGGCCATGGACAAACTCATGTCAGGATTTGCTGTTCTGGCGGCGGACGGCTGCGATTTTATGATTGCCTTCGGCGTGCAGGGGTTCAGTTTTCGCAGCATCCAGGAACCGGCCAATGAAAAAGCCCAGCGGGGTTCTCGGGAAGGGTTTATTGAGCCTCTGCAAATTAATATTTCCATGATTCGCCGCCGGATGAAAACTCCGGATTTGATGTTTGAGAGATTGATGGTGGGCAAAAAAAGCCAGACTGCTGTGGCTTTATGCTATCTTCGGGGAGCAGCTTCGCCGGAAATTGTCCAGCGGGTAAAAACAGCGCTGCGCAGCGCCGAACTGGACACCGTTCTGGCGGCGGGCTATTTGATTCCTTTTTTGGAACAGGGAGGCGTATTCAGCAGCATTGGGCTTTCGGAGCGACCAGATACCGTGTGCGGAAAAGTAGCCGAAGGGCGTGTGGCCATTCTGGTAGACGGCACCCCTAATGTGCTATTGGTCCCTTATCTGTTTACCGAAAATTTTCAGAGCTTTGATGATTATGCCAACCGGCCATTCTATGCAGCCTTTACCCGGTGGCTCAAATATCTGGCATTTCTCATAGCAGTGTTCCTTCCCGGGATTTTTGTGGCCATTGGGACCTTTCACCCAGAACTGCTGCCGGAAACCCTGCTAATCAAAATTTCCCAGGCAGAGGCATCCACCCCGTTTCCTTTAATGGCCGAGGCTATTTTGCTTCATGTTATGTACGAAATCATGAGAGAGGCCGGACTGCGGGTACCCGAAACCCTGACGCACGCGGTGAGCATTGTGGGTGCGCTGGTAATCGGCGAAACAGCGGTGAATGCGGGCTTGATTGGCGGGCCGACTTTGCTGGTGGTAGCGATGACAGCCATTGCCGGTTATGTAGTGCCAAAACTTTATGAACCCATTGCCATCCTCCGACTGATATTTATTGTGGTAGGCGGTATTTTGGGGCTGTGGGGGATTATTCTGTGTTTTACTGCGGTGCTGCTGAATATCTGTTGGGAAAGCGCCTATCGGGTACCGTTTACTGCGCCGGTAGCTCCTTTCCGGTTTCAGGATATGCGAGATGTGCTCATCCGTGCCAGCTGGAAAATTCTTGGCAAAAAGCCTGAGATGGTACAGAATATGCCGGGCAGCGGCGTGAAAAGGGGGCGCAAGCCATGAGTCGTGACGGAAAAATAAGCGCGGGGCAGCTGTTTATGCTGACATTCATGACCCGCTTGATTATTATGCTCACCGTAAATGCCCGCCTTACCGGAGGAAAAAACTTGCTGGATTTGACACTTTCAGCAGTGGCCTATATGGTGCTTAATTTACTCCTGATCATACCGGCATGGGTTTTGCGCCGCCGGTATCCGGATATGGATGTGCTGGACGCTGCGGAATATGGGCTGGGAAAATGGGGAAAGGGCATTGCTGCGCTGTATGCCCTGTATTTTCTGTTTATGAACGGTTATTTTTTATCCTTTTTTCAGCTGTTTATGGAAAGCGAAATCAATCCGGAGGTACCTGTCTGGCTAATTTCGGCGGCAGTGGTGGTAGCTGCCTGTTATGGTGCCTTTTTAGGCTTGGAAACCATCGCCCGGACAGCAGGGTTCCTCTTTATTATCATAGGGGCAGCCATGGCTTTTTTGCTGATTACGTTGAACCAGGAATTGCGGGCAGAAAATTTTACCCCTCTCTTGTATGATGGCCCGGGACAGGCCATACAGGGATTCCTGCTGTTCTTTTCCCGCAGTACCCAGTATAGTGTGATTCCCCTTCTTTTGCCCCGAACAGCCGGAAAGCTGAAGCGTCGGTATATTTTTTGGAACGTTTCCATCGGGTTGTTTTTCATCATTATGATTGTGACAGTCTGCGGTACCTTGGGGCCTTTGGCAGGGATGGAAACATTCCCCGTTTATACCATGACCTCTCTGGCGCAATCAGGGCCTTTCCAGCGTCTGGACGCGGTTTATACGGGTGTTTGGCTTTTGGGACTGTTTTTGACCGTTGCATCGAACTTGTATCTGGTGTGTATTTGTATATCGCGGGTAATGGGAAAAACTGCCGGGAAACTTTCGGTCCCTGTCAGTGGAATTCTGCTGGCGGTTATTGTACCGCTGGTTTTGATAAATGCCGAAGTGCAGGAGCAAATTTTTCGTTTGGAGGCGATTCTGCCCATGACGGCGGTGGTGGGTGTGGCCGTACCCATTGGGGCGGTTTGGGCTGCCGTAAGGAGGGAAAAGCGTCATGAAAAATAATACCAGAAGGCTGACGGCTACCATAACGTCCGGAATCGTAGCTCTTATCCTGATGATTTCCGCTTCGACCTTTGGCGGCGCCGTCCAACTGAATGACCGAATGTTGATTCAGGGAATCGGCGTGGACCAAACAGAGGAGGGGGTAAAGGTTTCTGTCCAGGCAAGTCAGGCGGAAGAGGAAGGAAATATTGCCTTTCAGCAAACAGAAGGCAGGACTCTTTTAGAAGCATTGGATAAACTGGTACAAAAGAGCGGGAAAATTCCTTTGTATTCTCATAACACCACGATTGTCCTGGGAAAAGAATGTGGAGAAAAGGGGGTGGAAGGAATCATGGATTTCTTTATCCGGTATTATGAAACCCGGCCATCGGTCAGTGTGTTTTTGGCCGAGGGAAAAGCGGAGGATGTTTTAGGGCTGCAAAAAGATGGAAAATATGTAGAGGCCAAAAACCTGACAAGGATTAGTCAAAGTGGATTTGCAAATGGCTGGATTCCCAATGTGAGAGTCATTGATTTTGTCAACCAGTTAAAAGGCGAGGGCAGTTCCCCCTATATGCCCGTACTTTCCGTACAGGAGGGAGAGGTGGAAGCAATAGGAACAGCACTGTTTCGACAAGACCAATACTGCGGCATGTTAACCCCCGAAGAAAGCCGGGTCCTTCTGCTGCTGACAAAAGGCCTTTCTGGCGGGCAGATAGTAGCGGAATTTCCAGAAACCGGAAAAGTGACCTTTACCATTCGGCAAGCAAACGGTGCGGTTTATCCGGAAATTCAAAATGACCAGCCCTGCCTTTCAATCCAAACAGAGGGAGTGGTGGAAATCAGTGCAATGGATACAATGAGCCCTATGGAGGATTGGGATCATCGGGATGAGTTCCTCGAAAAAATAGAAGGCTCCATTTCGCAGGAGTTGACCGGGCAAATTCAGCATGTGCTCGAAAAAACATTGCAGGACTGGCATACAGACCCCTTTGGAATCGGACGAACCCTGATGCAGCGGGAGACTGCCTGGTGGAAGAAAAATTCGCAGAACTGGGAAGAGGAGATGTCTCAGACGAAACTACAGGTTTCTTCCCAGCTAACCGTCCTGCGGGTGGAACAGGAAGTGGCTCCCTGACAAGAAGTGGGGGCCCTACTGGACGGAAGGGGAAATATCTGGTATAATACAATAAATATACCGGAAACGAAAGGGGGGAAAGGGTATCGGAAAGTTACAGTGGAAACGAGTGGCTTTGCTCCTGTCGGCTGTGTTGCTGGCTGTCTTTTTGAGCAGCTGTCAGGAAATTGACCCTCGTACAATTTATAATCAGGCACAGAAAAAAACCAATGCCCTTTCCAGCAGTGAGCAGCAGATTCACCTGGCATTCGTAATTGAGCCCGATGGGGAGAATACCCGCTATTCCTGGGATATGACAGCCCGATTTGTCACATCCGAAAAGGAGTCCCAACTGGAAGTCCAGTCAAAAAACAGCTTTCCCAACAAGGAGTTTTCTTCCCGCTCGGTGTATGCAAATGGAACCTTTTATGTGGACGATGACGGAACCCAGTACCAGGCACCCATGGAATATTCCATGATGCAGGAAAGAATTACCCGGGTGTACCCGGATATCAGTTTTTCTGTGTCCCAGCTGAAAAAGCTGGAAGTAGAGGATAAAGATGACGGTAAACATTTTTCTTTTCAGGTGTCCGCGAAATATGTCGCGCAGCTTACCGACTTTGTTATGAATCAAATTCAGAATTTCAGCAGTAATATTCCCACCGATATTATTACCAAGACGGCTTCTGGGAAAATTGTAGTAGATGGAAATAGTTATTTGTCTTCCCTGAAACTGACCATTCCCTGTACTGTGGTTCGAGATGGTCAGGAAACAGAGGCTCAGCTGCAATACAGCCTGAAGCTGGTGGAGCCGGGGAAAAAAGTCACCATTGATTTAGATGGGCTTTCGGAATATCCGGAGGTATCCATTTGGGATTTGCCGTGGTAAAAGATGATAGACCCTCAATAAAAAAAGCGTGCCGTTTTTCTGGCACGCTCTTTTTATTATAAGAAATGATTAAAAGCTTTCAGTGTAAATGTCATCTCCACCTGTTGTGTCACCAAAAATACCGCTGTCGATGGAATTATCCGACGCCTCCTGATACGAATCAGGATCGTCTACCTTAATTTCAACAGTTTGTCCCGGATTTACCAGAGACATATCCACAGTAATGTCAGCAGCAGAGGTGATATTATCTTGAGTCATCTCACAAGACATTACTATTTTTTGGCCGATTAAGTAACCGTCTTTGTTTACAGTGTATTCTCCGCTCAGGGATTTGAGCTTAATTTGCTCTGTCGTACCACCGGATTCCATCTCCATAGCCTGCATAATCGCATCCAACAGGTCTTGGCCTTCCTTTTCATCAGCTGTAAAGGAGAAAATGATATTATCTCCATCCATTTTCATTTCTAAGTTAGTAAGATCCTTTACATCCTCGGAATCGAGTTTTGTTAAATCAAATATTTGGCCATTGTCTTTGATAAAATCATCATAATCGATGGCAGATTTGACTTTGTAGCCCATGGAATCCATGTAAAGAGTGCCGTCTTGATAAATCATATCGACATTCACATCTTGTCCCATAAGAGAGGTGGACATCGTATATGCCAGAGCCGGATTTTCTTTGTCGTTAATGGCTTTCAGGTTCATGTCAAGGTCCATGCCGATGCGCATTCCGCTGATTTCTGCATCAAAGGAAAGGCCTGCATCATATTCCACAGATTCCAGCGACTGTGTTTTCGTCATGGCATTTTGCAAAATTTCAGTTGGGTCTGCTTTTTGGCAGCCGGAAAAGCCCAGCACCATCAGGCCTGCCAGCAGTACGGGCAAAACTCGTTTTTTCATTTTACATTCTCTCCTTTTCAAACTCGGGTGTTATGGTTTCCGATACAATTGTATTATACCAACATTCCAGCAAAAAGTCTATAATTTTTCCATAACAAACAGATTATTTACAAAATAAAGAAAACAGTTTTTCCAAATCTGAGAAAAAGAAATTTGCACGGCCAGTAATTTGTGTTATAATCTATACTGTCCAACAAAAGAATATAATTGCAGAAAGCGGGTGGTGCAGTATCATGAACAGAACGGAAGAAAATTTTCAAAAGGCTGCAGCCCTGTATTGGGCGTTGGGCGGCAATATTCCTCATCAGGCAGAAAGAGAAAAAGAGGCATTGGAAACGGTACGGCAAGCTCCTGACCGGGAAAAAGTGCTATTGCGGGCGGCAGCGCTTTGTGGCAGTGGGGATGACCCGGCACGGCGTTACTTGCTTGCTAAAATATACAGCTGGCTTGGGGCTCCCTATGCCCGGGAAACAATCCGATGGGCTTCTGCCTATTTGTCAGGAGAGCCATGGAAACTTTTGCCCCGGCAGACCGTGCGGCAGGAAGGTATTTTAGTCAGCCAGGAAAGTGCGGTGCGGGCATCTCTGTTTGCCGATATGGCACAGGCACAGATGCTGTTGGGAGAGAGCGGCCCAGCTTTGAGCAATTATAACGAAGCGTTCCGTCTGGAGCCCTATAATGCCATGTATCCGGTTAAAATTGCCGATGTTTTGGCGGCCACTCGAGGATTGGATGAGGCGCTGAATTATTTGAAAAATCAAAAAGCCTCCGCTTATTATAAACCGGTTTCCTATATGGATATACGGGGAGGCAGAAAAAGTAATGATACGTTCCGCCAGCTTTTGGATTCCCATATCCGCAAGCTGACGGCACAGAAAGAAAACCTGCTGTAAAAAAGTAAAGGAAGGAAAAGGGGAACTGCATTTGAAGACCGAAAGAATCTATCCGGCCGTTACCATTACCAAAAAAGGGGAAGCCAGCCTTCGTAAAGGGCATCCCTGGGTTTATGAAGCTGAAATTACCGAAATGGATGAAAGACGTCCCATTGTCGATGGGGAACTGGTGGATGTGCTGTCTGGAAAAGGCCGCTATCTTGGAACGGGGTTTTATAACAGCCATTCGAAAATCCGGGTGCGAGTGATTTCTAACAATACCAATGACAAATTTGATGAGGCGTTTTTCAGTCGGCGGCTGCACCATGCCTGGGACTATCGGAAAACCGTTATGGGGGATGATGTTTCCTGCTGTCGGCTGATTTTTGGAGAAGCGGACCATTTTCCCGGTTTGACAGTTGATCGTTTCGGAGAGATTCTGGTAACCCAGACCCTCTCTTTGGGAATTGAAAAACGGAAGGATATGCTGTTTCCCGCTTTGGTAAATATGTTGCGGGAAGACGGGCAGAACATCCGGGGGATTTATGAGCGAAATGACGTGGCCATTCGCCGGTTGGAAGGTCTGGAAGAGGGAAAGGGATTTTTTGCTCTTCCGGGAGAAGCCCAGCCTGAAAGTACCCGGACGGAAATTGTCGAAAACGGAATTCGCTATGAGGTGGACTTCGAAAACGGACAGAAGACCGGATTTTTCCTGGACCAGAAATACAACCGGCAGGCAGCGGCAAGGCTTGCGCCGGGAAAGCGGGTACTGGATTGCTTTACTCATACTGGTTCCTTTGCACTGAATGCGGCCAAGGCTGGAGCCGAGCATGTATGTGCCGTGGATATTTCTGCTGATGCAGTAGAGATGGCACGAGAAAATGCCCGTCTGAATGGTCTGGAGGGGAATATGAGTTTCCGGCAGGCCAATGTCTTTGACCTGCTGCCCCAGTTGGAACACGAGCCGGGAGCAAATTTTGATTATATTATTTTGGACCCGCCCGCCTTTACCAAGTCCCGGCAAACGGTACGGCAGGCGGCAAGAGGGTATAAGGAAATCAATCTTCGGGCGATGAAGCTGCTTCCCAGAGGCGGGTACTTAGCAACCTGTTCCTGTTCTCATTTTATGACGGAAGATCTGTTCTGCGAGATGCTTCGCAGCGCGGCTTTTGACGCCAACGTCTCTCTGCGGCAAATTGAGGCCCGGCAGCAGGCTCCCGACCATCCGATTTTGTGGAATGTTCCCGAGACGAACTATTTGAAATTCTATCTGTTCCAGGTAGTGTAAAAAACGGCAGAGTCAAATTGGGTCAAGATACACGGCCCGGTTTGCTATGGCTTCCCTTTACGTTTTCGCCCGTGTTTTCCGGCATTGCCAAAGCGGGCGAAAACTTTTATATAGGGGGAGTTGGCGATGGAATAGGCCCCTGAAGAGTAAAAATAAAAAAATGTAAAAAAATGCTTGACAGTTGATGTTTTGGATGATATAATAAACGAGCGCTCTTCAAGAGCAGAAAAAAAGAGAATATGCGAGAGTGGCGGAATTGGCAGACGCGCTAGATTCAGGTTCTAGTGAGCATTGCGCTCATAGGGGTTCAAGTCCCCTCCCTCGCACCAGTTAAAAACCTCGATGCACAAGTTGTTTCGAGGTTTTTCTGTTTTATAGCGAAAGCCAAAACAAGTTTGGACACCATTGGGGTTCAAACTTGTTTTTTTGTATGATTCAAGGCTTCGATGAGAAGAGCACGTTGTGAGATTTTTATATTAGAAAAATGTGATCTGATAAAAAGCACAAATACCTGTTAAGATTTGTTTATATAAAATAATTACGAAACATAGTATTCTATTATAGGCGATAATAAGATTGTATTTGATATACTATAAAAAACTTATAGATATGTTCAACAATACAACTGCCGTGCAATTTGTTTAAACATACAAGGTTATAGGTCGGCTGGAAATAATACCTAAAATTTATTTACATTTTTACGAAATATATTTATAATTATATATAAGAAATGTGAAAAGGAGAGGTCCCGATGGACGGGAATGGTTTTCGTCAAAAAGTGGTTTCTTTCTTCTTCTTTTTTATGTTGATAGGAATTCTTTGCGTTATCAATGCAGCGGCCAATCAGACAGATTCGGTATCAGGACAAATAGTCCTTCAAAATGGCCAAAACTGGATTACGCCAGTGATGTATCCTCAGAAAGATGACCTGATTATTGTGAAAACGGACGGAGAGCTGCACGTAACAATGCCCTATGGGACCAATACGCCTTCTAAAATACAATTGTATCTTATGCGGGTTGGCTCCATCAGCAATACTGTATACGCCAGTGGGCTTATATACAATGGCGAATATCAATATTTCAGTCAGCCTAATGCATTGTATACCATTCGTGAAGTTTTTACTCTTTCCAATGATGAAATCAACTCTCAGTCACCGTTGTTTATAGAATTTTATCAGGCAGAAAAGGGAGAGCAGTTTCAGGGAATCACGGAGAAATTTACGATTTTGTTTGAGGATTTAACAGAAGAATATTCTCCAGAAATGTAAAGGGTTGTTGGTTAAATAGGGAGGTGTCGGAATGTATTACTTTAAAAGTTATTTTACGTATCTGCTGTTTGGCGGCCTGTTTATTCTCCTTGCGTTGATAGCGTTGGCCAAAAAGCGTAGTCCGCTGTATATCCTGTGTCTGCTGGGAACGGTATTTTTTGCCCACGAAATTGTAACCTACTGCTATTTTCCCTTCCCGGTGGATGCGATGGGTGTGGAAAGCCTGCGTATCCACATGCCCGGGCCATCAATTTGGGACTGCTATCAGTGGATACCCTTTGGCCCCGAAATGCCGGAACACATTTATATGCCCAATCAGCCGGCTCATCCGGGAAGGAATATCTTTTTGCTCTATGGCTTGGCTTTCGGTATTTTCATGCCGCTGCTGATAAAAAAGCTTCGTCCCCTAAAAAGTGCCCTGATTGCCTCCTTGGCTGCCCCCATTGGCTTATTCCTGTTTTATTTTGTGCTATACGCCATATTCCGGGCTCAGGTATATATGGTGGACATTACCATGATACCGCTGCTTTTCATCGGCAATATGGCCGGTTATGGAGTTTTCCGTCTGTTGCAAAAGTGGGCTTCCCCCATAGTCAAAAATGTTGATGCAGCCTGGCGTACTGCTCCTGTGGAAGGGACTCTATAAAAATGGAGGGATGAAGGATGAAAGCCCTGCGTTTTACAATAGGCTGTTTTACAGATTGGTTCCGCCATCAATGGAGAGTCCTGCTTATTATCATAATTTCCATGGCTGTTACGATGTCGGTATGTCTCAGCGTCTGTGCCAGAATAGGCGGCACAATTGCCTGGGGAGAAGAACGGAAAGCACTGAAAAGCAGCTATAACATATTCGTGAATTTTACAGGCGACAGCTCCTTTGACGTTGTGGAGGATGTGCTCAATGAGCCGCTGGCCCCTCCTATCAAAAATCTGGCGACGCTGGAGCGACTGTTTGCTTATGTAACAGATCCCGATGCAACTCCATATCTGATTGCCCCAGACGGGACGCTCCGAGCAGAATCTGAACAGGTTTTTAGCGGATATGCTTTGCCGGATACGGAAACCTGTGAAAAATGGTGTTGGTATATCCCCCAGTACCAGCTGTTAGAGGGCCGCTGGTTTACCGAAGAAGAACTGGTGCAGGGGGAAAGGGTCATTGTGCTGGAACAGGAGACCAGCCAGGAGCAGTATGATGGCGCAGGCGCAGGAGATGAGATTTCCATAGCAGGTTATCCTTTTACAGTGATAGGGATTGTAAAGCCCAGTGATGAACCCTTGAGAAAATGGGGAATCCCTGAAAATATTGTGCCATATCGTGCGGCCCAGGCATGTACCGACCCGATGAACGGCTTTGAACTGGGAGAGAACAACATTAACTTGCAATATGAAGAGCCCCTGTCGGACGAGGCCCTGCAGGCCATTGCCCACACCATTGCTACCCAGTTTCTTCCCGAGGGCGATGAGACTTTTGCCGAAGTTCCTGAGAGTCATTACAGCTGGTTCGAAAGCGATTATCTAAACCAGGAGATTATCATGTTTACCGTGATTGGCGCCGTGGTGCTGCTTTGCTGCCTGAATTTGTATTATCTGTTCCGCTACCTCATGCAGAAAAACCTCTATCAATACATGATTTTCAAGGTGTGCGGTATTCGCGGGGGAATGTTGGCAGGTTCCATTTATGTCTGCTTTGCACTGATTACACTTATTGCCGCAGGGCTGGGGATTCTGCTAAACAAGGCTTTGCGTCCATTGGAAGAAGAACTGTTGATTTACAAGCCGGTAGAACCTTTCCTGGCGGCTATTTTGGTGGTGGGAATGTTGGTAATTATGACGCTGTCCATCAGTGGATTGGTGAAAAAAGTTCTCAAAAAACAGCCGGTTGACCGGTCTTTATGGAGGCAGTAGTTATGAAAAAATACACAAAACTCATACTGTCTCAGCTGTCGGAGCGCTGGGCTATGATATTTCTGATCCTGGTGGAAATTTACGCATCCACCCTGATTTTCTCAGTAGTATGGCAAGACGTAGCCCGATATTTAGATGCTCTTCACTTGTATGATATACTTTCCGTAGACCGTATGGTTTTGGTCTCCTATGAAAATGAAGAAGGCGGAGACCCAGGCCAAAGTATCTTGGCACAGCAGGTATTAGAGCAGGTTGACGGCCTCACGAATTATGGCTTTGGCGACAGTGGTTTTTATATCATGCCAAAGGAGCACCAGTATGCCGACCGGAATACGGATTACAGCCTGAACCGGTTTCCGGAATCATTTTTCCCGCTGCTACATAAAATTCCGCTGGCAGAAGGGAAATGGTTTGAAGCAGGGGAGACGTATGGAGACAATGTAGTAGGGGTTGTCGTTCCCTATGCTATGAAGGACAAATTTCAAGTGGGAAAAGAGTATGCCCTTCGCGGCTACTGTACAGAAAATGACAGCCGGCTCATGGGGATTACCGTTTATGTCTGCGGCGTTTTAAAAAACGATATTGTCTATACCGGCGGGCTTACCATCGACTATAATCCCCGATGCTTTTACACCTACGATGCTGACGGATACCTGGAGGCAATCAGTCCTATTTTCGGCGGAAGAAGTGTTATGGAGATGTCATCGGAACAGTCCTACGAGGAAACGCTGGAAAAAATCAAGGAAATCGACCGCAGTGTGAAGGATACCCAAAATACGCTCGATTCGCTCAAGAGTTCCATTATTTTTCCGATCAATCTTTCGATACTGATTTTCTTGGCCATATCCATTGCCGCTGTAACTGGATTTGTCAGCTATAATTTGCTTTCGGTATATGATAATCGAAAAAACTGTGCTGTGTGGTATCTTTGCGGGGCAACCTGGGGACAGTCCGTCCGGCTGCTGCTGGCCAAAAACATCCCCATTCTGCTGATTCCCCTGCTGGGAGCAGCCGTTACGCTGTTGTATTTGGGACATGACAGTCGAATTTTTTCCGGTTTCTGGATAATGACCGGGCTGTTACTTATAATCTTTTTGGTTTCCACAGGAGCCGGGATGCTCCGGCAAAGAAAAGTTTCGCCCAGTGACGAGATAAGGAAGTGGCTGTAATGGAATTGATTGAAATGCGAGGAATTCACAAATATTACAACAAGGGGACTGCTTCCCAGGTGCACGCTCTGCGTGGCGCTGATTTAACCGTCAGCAGGGGGGAAATGGTAGCCATTTTGGGGAAATCCGGCTCCGGAAAATCCACTCTGCTGCACATTATGGGATGTATTGATACTGCGGATGAAGGGTTTTATTATTTGGAGGATAAGGAAGCCGGTCAATGCTCGCAAAAGGAACTTGCCGCTCTGCGGAACCGGAAAATTGGCTTTGTCCTACAGGAGTTCGGCTTGATCCTTCACAAAAGCGTGTTTGAAAATATCACGTATCCCCTTCTGTTTCATCCGCAGGTCAAAAACCGTGAAATTCCGGCGCGGGTCAAACAGGTGTTGGAACTGGTGGGAATCCCGGAAAAGGCGGACAGCAAGGTAGAGGAGCTTTCCGGTGGACAAAAACAGCGGGCTGCCATTGCCCGCGCATTGGTAAACGACCCGGAAATCCTTCTGGCAGACGAGCCCACCGGTGCGTTGGACAGTGAAACTTCCCGGGAAATTATGGAGCTCATGAAGTCGTTAAACGAACAGGGGAAAACCGTGGTCATTGTAACCCATGACCCATTGGTGGCCGAATATTGCCGCCGGAAGGTTGTGATTACCGATGGAACTATTGAAGAGGATCATGAAGCTGGAGCTTGACAATTTGGTGAAATAATTTACCATCTAAAAAGGCGATGCATCTAAAAGTCAGATGCATCGCCTTTTATTTTTAATGATGTTAACCCTTGGTATGAGCCATGCTTTCAATCAGCCGACGGAACATATCTTCCAGTCCGGTTTCCGCTTTCCAGCCCAAAGACTGCAGCTTGCGGCTGTCCAGACGGATGACCATTTCCGGATTATAACCAAAGGAAGCCAAATCCTTCGGCATATCAAATTGCAGCTGAATCCCGGATTCGGGGAACAAATCGCACACCATTTGCGCCATTTCGCGAATGGAAACCGCAGTGTCCATATTCGTTACATTGTAAGCCTGCCCACATTCTCCGCGAAGAAGGATATACAGCAAGGCATTTACCGCGTCCTTGGTATAGCAATAGCTGCGCACCGTATTTCCAGCCGTGTGCAGAACAATATCCCGTTTTTCAATGGCACAGCGGGCGAATTCAGCAAACACCCGTCCGTCATGATATTCCACCCCAGGCCCGAAGGTTTGGGAGAGACGGGCAACCTTTACCGGCACGCCATATTCGGAAGCATAAGAAGCGCACAAACACTCAACCATTCTTTTGCCTTCAGAATAGCTGCTTCTCACCTGCATGCAGTTCAGATAACCGCTGTAGGATTCATCAATCAATCCGGCGTCTGGAGCGGGCGTTCCATACACTTCCAGCGAGGAAAGATACACAAAGCCCTGTACTTTTTTATCCACAGCCAGCTCCAGCAGATTCCGGGTACCGTCAATAGCCGTGAAGATGGTCTCCACCGGATGAGACACAAAATATTGAGAACTGGTAGCGCTGGCGCCGTGAATGATATAATCTACAGGCTCTTCCATAGAAACCGGCTGATTGATGTCGCCGATTTTCAACGTCACGTCACCCCGCTGCAGCAATTCCCCAAAGACTTTTTCCGCCTTTTCGCGGCTTCGGACAAACGCAATCACTTTTACACCGGTATTGTGCAGCCGGTTCATGCAGGACAGTGCCCGGACCAGCTGAGAACCAATCAGACCGGTAGCACCAGTGACCAGGACTGTTTTTCCCGATAACTCAGATGAAAACGGGAAATGATTGGCAACGTTTTCCAAGTCCTCCTGCAAAATGGTGTCAAAAGGGCTTTCTGCCTGAAGTAGATTCATAATGAGATTCCTCCAACGTATAGACCCGTGTACGTTTAAACCGATTCACGGATAAAAACTTTTTTAATTCCGACCTCATGCTTTTTGAGAAAAGCCTGAATAAGACCCACCACAATCATACACACAATCGCTGTTGCAACCGCAAAAAGCACAAAAACCCCAATGGTCTGATAATATCCCCATGCGGGATTCAGATAGCGGATAACGCGCCGGCAGGCCGAATGACACAGATACAGTGCCAGACTAAACCGGTTGGTGGCCTTAATGAAGCCGTGGTCAAAGACATGGCCCAAAATAGACTGCTTACTGGTAGTAATAGTGAGAGCAAAGAAATAGAGGAACAGCTCTACAAAAACATAGTCAGCCGCCATAAAATGCATTCCCAGCAATACCCAAAGGTAGCATCCCCACTCTACTACAGCCAGCAAAACTCGGGAAACATTGGTAAAGGATACCTTTTTGAGTTTTTCAGACACCACATAGATGGTACAGCCTAAATTGATGCCAACAACTGCCCGAAGGATTTCCTTTGTCACAAAAATGTCCAGCTCATAAGTCAGCTTAAAATTACCGAATTTCTGACACATATAGCCTGCCAGCAAAATGGCCGACAGAGGAGCGATTACATGCAAATACATATCCTTGTACTTGCGAAGAAGGGGATACAGGAAGCACATTGCCAGCAGCATAGCCGAAATATACCAAGTCATGCCCAAAACAGTGGTCTCCTCCAAGCCAGAGGTGGACAGCAAAAAGAAGTTGGGAATACTTAAGCTTAACTTTTTGACAGCCTCTCCCAAGCCGGAAACATCTCGCAGGTCGGTATAAATGTATATTACCAAACTAATGATATAGCCAAACAAGTAGTAAGGTAAAATAGACTTAATTTTATGCCAAATAAATCCTGCCGTTTCTTTTCCCAGTGTACCAGGGGTTACGGGCAGTTTTTTGACAGCGGACACAGCCATAAAATAACCGGACAGCATGAAGAAAAATTCTACCGCAGTTGCACCGATGGTAAAGATATTTTTACCGTTCCCAATTTGGCCGCCGTGATATGTGACTATAACAAAAGTAAAAACTAATTTCCAAAAATCCAAACCGCCATTATATCGAGAGGTAATGGGTTTTGTTGTAGCATGATTATTTGTTGCTTGTTTCATAAATATAATTTCACCCGTTTGTATGAACCATTACACAATATAAGGACAGTTGTCAGGGATTATTTTTCTGGCTCCTCCGGCGGATGCTGTTCATCCGGGATTCAATCTGGTCAGTAAGACCCAAGCCAAAGGCCTGCTCGTTCTCCTTATAGGTGAGCAGCGCCCGGAACATATACACATCTTCAGGTGTGGTTACCTTGATATTACCCCGGTTACCGGGAACCATATGGGCAGTCTGGCCCAGCACACGGATCAGCGTGCAGGAGTCTACCAAATTATCATAACGGGTAGGCATACTGCGAACCTGATCATGGGCAGCAATAATATCTTTCAGATAGAAGCTCTGGGGTGCCTGTGCTGCATAGGTTTCCTTTCGGAAAGGCACACTCTCCACCACATCGCCGGTTTTGCTCAGCAGAATCGTTTCGTAACAAGAGGTGCAGGTAATGGCGTTGCCATTTTTTTCCACACATTCAATGTTATTGGCAATCACTTCATAGGTAATAAACGGGCGTACACCGTCATGAATCAACACAATGGAATCGCCTGGGTTTTCCGATTCTGCTTTTTTCAGCGCGTTATAAATGGAATCTTGTCCGGTTTCACCGCCGGGCACAATACCACAAACCTTATTCAGACGGTATTCCTTGCACAAATCATCCATATAGGGAATGTATTTTTCCAAGACAGAAATATAAATTTTGTCAATCATGTCATGGTTCTGGAACAACTGGAGAGTATGAACAATAATCGGTTTTCCATTGATTTCCAAAAACTGTTTGGGAATACCAGCGCCCATACGAACGCCGCTGCCGCCAGCAAAAATAATCGCAATATTCACAGCAAAAATCCTTTCTGTCATACAAATCAATTGGTTAATAGCGTACGAATATTACCAAGGTGGTCAAAAGACCCCCAGTGATACAAATTTATTCGGTTTCCTCTTCTTCAGATTCCAAATCGCAGAATACCAAACGGGAAACATAGTCAGCTTCCTCTTGTTTTTTCTGTAGGGCATCGCGGAATTCTTGTGGAATCTTATCCAGAATGAGCCAGTCAATCACACGGTCAGAGGAATGGCTGTCAATATAGTCGAAATGCTTCTCCACATATTCCTCGACTTTTTCGTATTCAAAATCCTTTTTGGCAAACGCGTCCATCAGTTCATCAAAGGTATAGCAAATTTTGCCGGGGGCAGATTCCTCGTAATCCCGATGGAAACCGCGAGAGAAGGAATATTGTACCTTATCAAAAGCAAAGAACATCATGGGTTTGCGCATGAGGGAATACTCAAAAATATTGGAGGAATAATCGCTAATCAGCAAATCGGTAATATAGAACAAGTCATTGATATTGGGATAAGTTCCCACATCCAAAAATTTGTCCTGATACTCTTCGGGAATAGGCACACCGTCATGAACCCAAGGATGCATTTTAAAGAGAACGACCCATTCGTCGCCGCACAGTTCATACAACCGTTTAAAGTCCAGCAGGGAATAGGGATAGTGAGCAGTCTTGCGGTTTTTGCCTCGATAGGTAGGTGCAAACAGCATCACCTTTTTGCCCTTGCACATGGGATAACTCTCATAGAGTTTTTCGGTTACCACACGGCGGTTTTCCGGATCCAAGTACTCGTCCATTCTGGGCATACCGGTAGGCAGTACCTGCTCATCCAAAATTCCCCAAACTTCAGAGAAGAAAGGAGCAATGTGGCGGGAACCGGCAATCCCATACTGATACTGACGGTGGCAGCTCTGGGGAGCCGGGCAGCCAAAATGGCCCCAACGGCTGTATCCAGAGGATTTAAATCCGGCGCCTGCATGCCAAAGCTGAATCATCCGGGTACGGCTGTTCAGTTTCAGCCAATCAAATACAGGAGCATGGTCATCAAGAATCACCAGCTGGCTCATGGCGATTTTCCGCATAAGGGACATCCAGCTGCGATAGCTCTGGCGCTGAGAAGCCGCCATTCTGGCAGAAGTCAGCAAGGTGTACTGCTGGTCCATTTTCCGTTCTTTCATCCGGTTATACACAGCAACCTGGTTACCGCCGCAGCGATCACTCTGCTCCGACATGAACAAAATCGTATTGGTGCGGTTGCGGTAGACAAAAGACCAGAATTTATAAACGTTCCGCAGGAAAGGACGACGGTTGCGGGAAAGGGAAGAACGAATTGCCCGGACGGGGTTAGGCAAATGATGCTTTTTGTTGGTTGGGAAATCCATGGAAGAACGGGACAGGGAAGCAACATACATAATTAGCGGGAGGGTATCTTCCCCTTCTGCCACATAGAAAAACACATTATAGGCGCTTTTGCTATTATTATAGGGGAAAATGCGGGAATTATCATTTGTATGCTGGATGACGTCAGGCGCAGCCATCACCGTAGCCAGCTGGCTGGTTCCCTGGCAGACTACAATACGATAATTTCCTCTGGGAAGGCAGCGATTGGCACCATTATTAGTGATATTCAGACGCAGACGAAAACGGTTATTTCCCAAATGGGTCACCTGATAAGCTGTTTTTGCACAGTTCAGTCCATTGACAGCATAAAAGGCCAAGGGTGTATTTTTGTCAGCCTCGGGGGAAAATTCAATTTGCACATCAATCTTCAGAAAGATGCGTTCCCATTCCATATGGACAGCTGTTGCAGAAATCAACTGTAAATCTTCTTTGTTTTCAATGATAATTGCAGGACTTTCCAATATTGAAACCTCTCTTCGGTTCTGTAAACAGAATCACTTTATGTTGAGTACCTGCCTACAGAAAAAATGAAAATTTGAAAATTCTGGTAAATACTCTTTTTTTAAATAAAAAATATAGATGAATCCAAAAAAATCGGAAAAACAAGAATATGTGCGCCGACTAAACGAGAATCATATAAAATTCCATTTTCAGCGCCCCAATTTATGCTGTTCCGATTTAAAAGGCCAATAAAATAAAAAAACTCTGCTCAACGTTCTAGTAATGGCCAAGCACTTATATAGCCAATAGGATCGGCGCCTACCGTTCCCAAACGTTAAACAGAGGACAGATGAATCACAACTTCCGAAAGCATAGGGAACTTTTCAGGCGGATACAGGTTTCTGCTGTCATACAAAAGCCTGTCCAAATTGCCGGAAAAAAGTTTCATATCAGATTCTGCGCTTTTCATCAAGTCCCCTCAAATATTTGTTATAGTGTTCATCGCACAAAACCTGTTTGTAAAATCAGTGTAACATACCCAAGGGTTTTTGTCCAGAGTTTTTTACATTTAGCGTTTGATAACACAAGCAAACAATGGTATTGTAAAGAAAGCAGATAAATTATAAACACAGAAAAATACGTGTAAAATTTTATAAATAGTTATATTTAATTCTGGAAGGATATAATTATCAATGAATAACGGATGGTTTTTACCTGTCAATAATTTCGAAAAATAGGTACCATACTCCTTTTTATCTCTATATTTTTATATAGTACTCTATTTGCTGGCAAATATTCCAAAAGCAATTTTACCTTTACGATACTCAAGTTTAACATTTTTATATGTGCGTTATCATTAAGAAATTTATGTAGTACCGGTTTCCTGAACCACACAGGCTGGGCTCGCAGCGGGATTCTGTCTTTTCTGCATACGCTGCCAGTTATAAAAGCCGTACAGGTCGTTGGCAAAGAACATCAGAAAACAAAGAACCATAGGAAGGTAGGAAAGACTTTCCAACGTAGACAGCCCCCATAGAACAATCAGGACCAAGTCGTTGGCAGCATACCCGATGGCGTAATAAGGGCTGCGGCAAAACGTGAGGAAAGAGGCGGCAAAGCTGGTGGTAATGGAGATAGTGCTGACCAGCAGGTTCGCGTTGTGCAGTTCCCGGAGGATAAAATAAAAAGCAATGGTGGTGATGACGGAAGAACCCGCCATGATCATCCATTGTTTTTTCGTCAGACGGTGAACCTGCACCTCCTGGGTCCCCTGATAGGGATGGCGTATCCAGGAAACGGCTGTTACTACGGCCATGGGGGCAGTCATACAAAGATAGGTAATGACTTCCCCATAGTAGCAAAAGAAAAAAGAAATAATGCCATAAAACACAGAAAACACTACCGTTAAAATCTGCCCGAGCACCAAACCTTTGGCTACAAAAATCAACGCGGTTACCCCTATTAGCGAAGCAATTACCGTTAACATGTCCCCGGCACCCGAAAGGACAAAGGAAATCAAAATAACCCCTGCCGAAACCAGCCACAACGCCCACTCAAAACGGGATAATGCGGCAAATGAATCTTTGATTTTCATAGCAATACCGCTCCTTTACTTCGTATAAATAAAAAGAAGCACCCGTTATACACATCTTCAAAGACCTAACGATGTGTAAACGAATGCACAATCAGCATTCTGCTACCCGGTGGCAGCTTATCTTATGAAATCATACTTTCTGTATGATAGCGCGAAGGCCACAGCTTGTCAAGAGAAATGGGAAAATAAACCGGTTCCATAGCTTTTTTGAATTATCTCATAACTATATTGGGAAATAGAGCGCTATTTCGTTGTCTCTGAGAAAACAAAAAAATTTGGGAATTTATGGAAATATATGGCAATCTTTGGCAGAATATGGTATACTTGGGAAAATAGGAGGTGGCGGCCATGAAAAAATTAAACAGCTATCAAGAAAATAGCAATGAAAAACCATTGGACAATGATGCACTGACTCGGTTACTTTATCTGCATGATGACGATATTACCCGGCTGTTTGAAAAAATTCATGCGCTGGAAAAGCGGGTTCTGGAACTGGAGAAGCCACAGAAAGAGAAGAATGGATGATTCGAGCAGGCCGGATTATGGAAATGCTGCCAGTAAAAAGAAGGCGGCCAAAATACCGCCAATAATATGTGATGTCAAATAAAAGGACCCCGAACACGGTTTATGTGTCGAGGCCTTTTATTTTTATAAACTCGATTCCATTTTCCGCATTTTTACATTTGCCAGCACCATGATTGCATACAAAACCAATATAAAATAAGGAAAAACAGAAGCGCTGATAGTTTGGGCAATCATTCCAAATATGGCGGGAGCCACCATAATTCCAACATAAGAAAAAGCCATTTGTATGCCCATAACAGATTGAGAAATATCTTCTCCAAAGATTTCGGGTGTTAAATGTAGCATATTGGGAAAAATGGGACCGTTTCCCATGCCGACTAGAAACAGAGCGGCAGCCGAAACCTGAAATGGGAGGGGAAGAATCAGTAAAAGAATCGCAACCAGTATGACGCTTTGCCCCATTTTAATCAAGTGGCGGCTGGTATGTTTTGTTGCCAGGATTCCCGAGAGAAATCGGCCCAAAGCAATCCCGATATAGTAAAACGTTATCATCAAAGCGGCTGTATCGACGGCGGCCCCTTTGCTTTTCACCAAATACGTACTGCCCCAAATCCCGCAAGTGTATTCCAGCCCACAGGAACCTAAAAAAACACAGCAGGCCATCAGCACTTTGGAGTCCTTTATCATGGTAAGAAAGGAAAGAGTCCTGAAAGACGGTGTATCCTTCTCCCCTGAGGAATGACGGACTTTTTTCCATATGGGGAAAGAAATGATGGTCAACAGGGCAATTCCAAACTGAATCCAGGATACGGTTCGATATCCCTTTTGCCAGGAGCCATCTGAAAGGGCAAGCGACATGAGAAAAGGGCTCAGCGAAACCCCAATCCCATAAAAACAGTGGAGAAAATTCATGTGCGTTGCTTGATAATGCAGTGCCACATAGTTGTTCAGGGCAGTATCAATAGAGCCGGCGCCTAAACCCAAAGGAATGGCAAACAGACAGAGCCATAACATATTCTGCGAGACAGAGAAACCCAGCAGTGCACAGGCAGTCATAGTGGTACTGCATGCAGTTACAGCTGCGGTACCAAACCGGTTGATCATTCGGGCAGATAATAGGCTTGAAAGAATGGTTCCGCCGGAGACGATAATGGTAACAAAATTAGCCCAAGACACAGGAAGAGAAAGGTCTTCGCTGATAGCCGGCCATGCCGCGCCGAAAAGGGAATCGGGAATTCCAAGCCCGATAAACGCAATATAAATGATAAGCAAAAGAACCGTTGCCATTTGTATTCTCCTTTGAATGCTTTTTATATCTATAACAGTATAGCATCGGCAATGGGTTGATTCTATTTCAAAAGAATCATATTATATAATAAAAATGACAAATTAAAATAGAAAAGAAGGAGTTGCCTTGAAAAAATATAAGATAGACGACATGTTCCAAGCGGATAGGTATATTGCGCAGGATTTACAGGAGACCATACAGCACGGAGACCGTTTGTTTCCATGTGCAAGCTATATGGACCATTATTTTGACGGGCAAAGCTTTTATCCCTGGCACTGGCATAAAGAGTTTGAAATCGCATATGTGACGCAAGGCAGTGTAACCGTTTCTGTCAATGAGAAACAATATGTTCTTTCTTCCGGGAATGGAATTTTTATAAGCAGCCAGGCCCTTCACTCCTTTTCCCTGCACGGGAGAGAGAAAGCAATAATGCCAAATATTGTTTTTTTACCAGTGCTTTTGTATGGCACAGGGGAAAGTGTATTTTGGGAAAAATATATGAAACACCTGCTGCTGGAAAATGCTTTTATGAATGTGTTTTTGACAAGGGAAATTGCGTGGCAGGCGAAACTGTTGGATTATGCGCAAGAAGCCTTTGACTGTTTGACAAAAGAAGAATATGGATACGAATTCCGTGTGCGTTCCTTGCTTTCTGAAATTGCGCTGCTTTTGTTGGAGAATAGAAAGAATATGGATGCTTCTCTGGAAAAAAGGAACAGAACAGACATCAATCGGCTTCGGACAATGCTTCTGTATATTCAAACACATTATACCGAGCCGGTATCGGTACAGCAGATTGCAGGAAGTGCCTTTATCAGCTCGAGAGAATGTATACGCTGTTTTAAAAAAATAGTGGGAATAACGCCGATTCAATATGTTATTGAAATGAGAATCCAAAAGGCCAAACAATTACTTTTGGAAACGGAGCTCCCCATGTTAGAGGTTGGTATTACCTGTGGCTTTGAGGATCAAAGCTATTTTACCAAGGTGTTTCGCCAAAAAACAGGGATAACTCCTTTCCAGTATAGAAAGCAGCAGGGTTAAAAATAACACGAACAACAAATGGGCAAAACGTGCAGGAATGTCTCGCCCATTTGTTTACTATGTATTTTTCGTTATCATATATATTGGCAAAATATCAAAGGAACAGTTCGCAGGATTTTCGGTCTGCACAGGCTTTTTTCAGCGCCAAACCGGCAGCCCACAACATCACAGCGCTGATTTTTCGAGCAGAGTGGGGGCATACAGAAACGCAGCGCATACAGGAGATACAGGCGTTACGATCTACCATTTTGGGGTTGCTCTTGTCAATGGCTTGGACGGGACATTCTTTTGCACACACGCCGCACTTGACACAATCTTTCGTGGGCTTGGGAATCATTCCGACCCCGCCAGCCTTTTTGTAGGGACGATTGCCGGGGATAGTTGGCTCGTGGGTATCGCCGGCAGAAATTTTTTCTTGAATCTGTTTGGCAAATTCCAAAAGCTGCTGGCGATCCTGGGCGTCCGGCCGGCCTGCTGCAAACTGCCGGGCAATGGAGTGTTCCGCCACGGCGGCAACTGCTGCAATAACCTGGAACCCTGCCTGCTTGGCAGCGTCCTGTAATTCTGCCAGGGTATCTTCATAGGCACGGTTTCCATAGACGCAGACTAAAATTGCCCGGGCGCCGTTTCCTTTCAGCATGGTCAGCCGGTTTATGATAGGGGACGGAACTCGGCCGCCATAGGACGGGACGGCAATCACCGCAATATCCTCCTCTGACAGGCTTATCTGGCCGAACGTGCCGTGGCTGTCCGCCAAGTCAACCGGCGTCATTTCATTTGTCAACGCCAGCATATCCGCCGCCTTTTTCGTCCCTCCGGTGGGGCTAAAATAGATTTCATATGCTTTCATAACTGCGATTCCTCCATTAGTATTACAATTGAATCAGTACTTTCCCGTTTGTTGGCCCTTGCGCTACCAGCCTCAGAGCATCGTCAGCTTGTGCCAGAGAAAATATATGAGGGTCAACAGCAGGCACAATGTGATTTTGCTCTACGATCTGGGTGATTTTTTGAAGCTGTGAACCGTCAGAACGGACAAACAGAAAACGGTATTCCTTTTTTTGCTTGTGGGCCGCCCTATCATATTTGGCGCCGGCCATGGTGAACAGCAGCCTTTTCCACGGGGAAACATGGTTTTTCAGAGCAAATTCCCTGTTAGGCCCGGTTTTCAGGCTGACAAGCATCCCGCCTTGCTTCAGGACAGACAGTTCGCGGTCAAATTCACCAGCCCCCAAGGTGTCTATTACATAATCCATGTGGGATACCATTTCCCAGTAATTTTCTCTTCGATAATCAAGATACTGCTCAGCCCCCAGCGCAAGGACTTTTTCCCGCGCCCTTTCGTTTCCGGTGACAATCACACGAAGCCCCATTGCTTTTGCGATGGGCACAGCCATTTGTCCAAAGCTTCCCGAGCCCCCTGGAATCAGCAGAGATTCCCCTGGTTTTGCCTTTAGCTCCTCCACGATTCCCTGATATGCGGTCAAGCCGGTAAGGGGGATAGCAGCCGCAGCTGTAAATTCATATCCGGCAGGCATTTTGGCTAGGGCTTTCTCTTCCACAGCAGCATATTCAGCAAACGCCCCAATTTTGTTGATGGGGAGCCGGGCATAGACCCGATCGCCCTTTTGAAACTTTGTCACATTCCGCCCAATTTTTTCTACTACCCCGGCACATTCATTTCCCAGGGTGAAAGGTAGGGAATAGCTTTGCATCAGCCGCAGGCTTCCCGTAAGAATCAACAACTCCAGTGGGTTGACGGCCGCTGCTTTCACCTGCACCAGAACCTCGTTGTCCCCAATGGCAGGCTCGGGGATGTCACGGAGTACCGTGGAGATTTTTTTGGAATAGTTTTCAATTTGAACTGCTTTCATACACAACCTCTTTCTGACGTGAAAAATGTAACGGTGAGAATATTTGCGTCAAAGGGTTTCGGAAAATTCCCCTTGTAATTTGAAAGGAAGACCGATACAATACAAGATATAAAGTTTGAAGTTACATCTCGTATCAGCTTATCACGCACTTATTGTAATGTCAAGAGTTACATCTAAAAGGAATCATATTTTTTCGTTTTGAAAGGGAGAACAGTATGCAGATCAGTATGAAATGTTCCATTGCAGTACATTGCCTGATTTTTATTCATGAAGCAAAGGGGGTTGCCAAAGTAACCAGCAGCCTTCTTGCCGAGAGTACCGGGTGCAACCCTGTGGTGATTCGCAACATTATCAGCTCACTGAAAAAAGCAGGTTTGATTACAGTCCCTCGGGGAACGGGCGGCGCACAATTGTGTAAAGAGCCGTCTGAAATTACGCTGTATCAAATATACAGTGCGCTGGAGCCTCACGGGTTGACTGCCTTGATTGGAATTCATGCCTGCGAAGGGAGGAAGTGCCCCATAGCTCGGAATATCCGAAAGGTGCTGGAAGGTCCTTACCATAAAATCGAGGACTCTATCAAGCGGACAATGGAGGAGATTACGCTGCAATCGATGATTGACGATTTTCACAAGCTTGCAAAGAAGCCAGAATAAACCGGTAATTATAAAAATGCGGCGTTACTACCAGAGAGCTTTTCAAATGAAAAGAAATTTAAGGTAAAACAAAAACCGCATGGCAGGTACTCAAAAATAGTTCTGCCATGCGGTTTTCAGTTAAGACAAGCATCCGTTTTCACGATTTTTCTTCGGGTGGGTTGAGCCAATATACGGTTTCCCCAGAGGTGAGAGGCTTATCCCGGTAACAGACCAGCATTTCCATTGTACTCATGGCTGGGGCCCTCACTTTTATCTGGCCGTCTTTCTCTTCTAAAATATAACCATCGATTTGCTCTACATAGTATTCCATATTGAAGAGGCCGCTACGCTCCGCAACCCGATACATGATGATTGCGTTATTCTGACCGCTGAAAACACAGTCCTTCGGAACCCAGTATTCCACTTCACCCTCTGTTGACATACTGGCAGTGAATTCACAGGTTTTTACTCGGGGCAGCAACGCCTCATATACCAGATTAGAGGCGACCGTAAACCCAATGAGCAGCACAAAAATTATGAGAGCAAGCCATCGCACGATTTTTTTCCGTTTCATGTTTTCCCTCCTCAATGCAGTTGGGACATGGAAATACCGTCTGCCAAATCTTCATCATAGTAGAAGAATAGCAGCAACACAGGGATTGCCGCAAGAATTCCGCAGGTACACAGCACTCCCACGTCCTGCCCGGACATTTGGGAAAGAAATATAGATAGTGGATAATCATAAGGGTTGTCCAGATAGACAATAGGCTGCTCCACCATGTTCCATGAATCAATAAAGGTCAGGATTATCAGGGACACCACTCCAGAACGGCTCCGAGGCACCAGAATTTGGAACAATACCCGCATTTCTCCTGCACCGTCAATTCGTGCGGCGTCCAGGATTTCATCAGGACAGGTGTCAAATACCTGTCGCAGCAGAAACACACCGAAGGGGGAGAATATTGCCGGAAGAATCAGCGCTGCCCAAGTACCCATTAAACCCAGTGCATTGATGACAATAAAGTTGGATACCAGTGTTACCTGATAGGGCATCATCATCAGAATAATTACCAGAAAGAATACGGCCTCTTTTCCGGGAAAACGGAATTTGGAAAAACCGTAGCCAGCCAGACAGGAAATGAGAGTCTGACCAATTACAATGGCGATACTCAACAGCAGACTATTCCAAAATTTCACAAGATAATGGGGACGCCGGATGAATACCTCATACCAACCGCTGAGGGACCAGGTTTGCGGCCAGAGTCCATAAGAAGAACCGGAAGAAAAGGAGTTGATAAGGGTATAAGCCAGCGGAACCAATACGAACAGGGAGAAAAACAGCAGAAATACAATCCGAAGCTTTGAAAAGTGGTTTGATTTCATCAGAATACCTCCTTCCGCTTTCAGGCGATGGACTCATTTTTCTTTTTGAGCCAGAATAGCACCAATGCCAGCAGAAAAATTGCCAGAAAAATCAGCAACGCCGCCACGGAAAGCCGCTGATAATTTAGATTCTGAAAATTATTGTTCATAAAATGTTGGAGCATGTAGATGCTTTCATGAGGGTTGGTGCCGCCCAGAAGGTACGCCTCCCGGAAGGATTTAAAGGAATTGATAATAGAAATAATGAAAATAAAGAAAAAGCTGGGAATCAGCAGGGGCAGGGTAATATACCGTACCTTCTGGAAGGCAGTAGCCCCTTCGCAGTCTGCTGCTTCCCGGTATTCTTTTGGAATCGCACTGAGCCCTGCCAAAAAAAGAATCAGATTATATCCGCAGTTCTTCCATATGTACAATCCCACCAGTAGGGGAAAGGCATATTCAGAATCAATCCAGTGTTCAAGGGGAACACCCATCCAGGCAAGGAACTGGTTCATCAGTCCACCATCGGAAAAGAAGGCCTGTACCACAATAACCACCGAAGCCGCTGGTAACACCAGGGGATACAGGAATACCGAACGAAAGAAAGAAGCGCCTCGAAACCGGTTGTACAACAACAGAGCCAGTACAAAGGAAACCAGTATGAGCAGCGGTACGCCAATGGCCATAAATCTGAATGTATTCCAGGCAGCCAAGCGAAAAGCGGTACTTTGAAAGATGTCGAGATAGTTACTCCAGCCCACAAACATCGTTCCTCCGGCCCCCATGGTAAAGGTATAGCGGATGCTCCATAGAAAGGGAATCAAATAAAATCCCAGAAATCCAATGAGGAAAGGAAGGATAAAGGCCAGTCCTGTCCACTTTCTCCTGGTTTTCAGTTTCATGGTCAAACCTTCTTTCTGTTATTCCGTCAGGTACAGCTCCAATTCTCTTTCTGCCTGTGTAATGGCTTCGTCCAGCGAAAGTTCTCCATTAAAATAAGGCTCCATACTGCTTCTCATACCGGAGCGGTCGGAGAAATAGGCATCGTCGATTTCGTCGATATATCCCATAATCTGGTTAAAATCTTCCTCAGAAAATGGTTTTCCTCCTTCTCCAAAAGGGGCCTCTCCCTGGTAGCTGTAAAAATTATTTGGCTGCCATTCTAATGTATCTTTCCAGTAATCATAATTGAATTGATTCAAGACGGAGAATGTTGCAGCCGAATTTCCGATGGCACTGGACATACACTCTGGACTCAACAAAATTTTGATAAAATGATAGGCATTTTGTAAATTTTCACTGTTGTTTCGAACGGCAACAGCATCATCTATATGGGCAGTTAGTCCGCCATTTATATTGCGAATGGGAAACATCACTGCCTCATCGGCAGTGTCCAGCGCGGCATATGATGCGTTAATGTAATAAATACTTTGAATGATCGGTATATCAAGAAGCGCCTCTTTATTCCAGATCATTTCAGCACCCTGTAATAGCTCGGATGACACGACGGAATTTGTACCGCTTTCCCCAACTATTTTCTTATACCACTCTAATCCTTTTTTCATTTCGTCGGATTCAAGATAAACTGTCTTATTATCATAGTTCAAAAACTCAATACCGGCATCCATATAAAAGCTGTTTGCTGAAAGGGGGGAGGTAAATAAAGCACGAGTATTTGCGGTGTTATCCAAGATCTTGTTACTTTCGTCCATAAAGCTCATAAAGTCCGAGCAGTTCTCCACGGAAAACCCTGTTTCATCCAAAGCAGTTTGTGTGGTAATAGCCAGAGGAATGCTATATGTACAGGGAATTACAAGGCGTTTTTCATCCCATACGCCGCCATCCAGTACTGCTTTTTGATAAGACTCCCAGTCAAAGTTATCCTCCTCAAAAAAGGGCTCCATATCGGCGAACACACCCTGACGGACCATTTTTTCAACATCCATGGCACCTTGGTCAATAACAAATAAATCAGGGCCTTCCCCAGCCATAATCTGGTTTGCCATTTGCTGATATTTTGTATTGTAGTCTTCCAGATCCGCTGAGTAAGTTTTTTCTACCTCCAGTTCTACATCCGGATACTGCTTCTTATACAACTGCACGGCAGTGTCCATCAATGGCATGCTGGCATAATCAGAGTAGTAGATTTTTAGGGACTTGTTGGTCTGTTCCACTGGCTCCGGCACCACAATGGGGGCGGGAGTAGCAAAGAATTCCGATGTACCGTTGGACTGGGATTGGGGGGAACAGGCAGCTAAAGCTAAAAACATACATACAGAGAGTAAAACAGACAACGCTTTTTTCATATAGTTGGCACCCACTTTCTTTATTGTTTTATATAATAAACCATTAAATATAAATAAACAGATTCCCAATTCATCCACATTTTCTGACAACAAAGTGCATATATTGACCTTAATTTAGTTTTGAAAAGAGAAATTATACATTATACATAATTCAAAATATTTATTATCTTTTTAATATTTTTTTATGGATTGTATTTCAAATGATAGTACATTTCTTTCTGAATTGCAATAGATTTAGAAAAAATGATAAAAGGTTTTGCGTAACCGATAGTTTTTCATAGTATTAGAAATATATAATTTAGTAATAAAACTACCAATATCGATATTTCTATTCATTTTAGCTCTGCATAATGTGAGCTGTTATCTATGTACATTTTTGATAGCAGCTAACTTATACTTCTTTCAACAATAAATTAGATTTTGAATAGAGGGCAATACTCTTTCGAAATAAAGTTTTATATAAAACAAAATGAAAATAAAGGGTAAAACTTGATAGCAGAAAACCAATTCTTCCCATCTGTTGTAAGAAAAAATAATCATACGTGCGATTATTGGCCATGCAGACAGTTATCATTATGTAGAATTTTGCAGATGGGGGTGAAGAGATGACTTATCAACAGGTAAGCCATGAAATCGAAATGAAATTATCCCGAATCAAGGAGGGGGATTGTCCCAATTTCTATTTGTCCGGTTCCTCCTATTCGGCCCTTGAAAAGGCTGCGCTGCATCTGGCAGAGGAGATTGGGAAGAGGCAATTGATTCACTTTCAGGGGGCACGCCCTCAATTTACCATTGTAATGCCGTATTTCAACGATTTGGAGGGGGCAAAGTCATTCCTGCACCACTTAAAAAGCAGCGTGAGTATTGCAAGAGATTGCTATAGTGAATATCAGGGGCTGGTATTGGTAGAGTGTGCGCGGGAATGGAAGGAAAAAGGGAGGAATCGATGGGTCAGCTTAGTGGTCGATTATATCAGTAAGCATCGGGAAATCACGTTTATCGTCATTGATTTGGAAAAGAAGGGAGAAGATGGGGTAGGAAACTTGTATTATGAGTTGAGCAGGGCCGGGCTTTGGATGACGTTTGCCATTCATTCACCATCCCCGAGTATCTGTGCAGCGCATTTTCAAAATATTGCTTGTGAAAATGGCTTGACGGTGTCGCCTAATGCCCAAAACGCCTTGCTGGAGTTGGTAAAAGGGAGGGATGAAACGGATATTTCAAATCTGGAGGTGGTTGGGCAGCTGATCAAACAAATCGTATTTGAGCGCCGGGTGAATGGAAACCGGGAGAAAGTGATTGAAGAGGGGGAGATCAAGCGGCTGTCTGGGAAGAAAGAGGAAAAGCCTTTTCGGAAAATCGGGTTTACGGTTGAGGACTGACAGGAGGGAATAAGAGATGTTTACAGATGGATTGACGTATCAGGATTCGCGTATGGCATGGAAAGAGGAATACTTGAGCGGGCTGGAATCCTTTTCCCTGAAGGACCGGGAAGCAAAATCGTCGGGAGGCCCGGTAGTCTTTCAGGATGGAGGGAAAGTGTTTACCGAATCGGGGGACTCCCACACCATGATAATTGGAGACACCGGTTCCATGAAAACCTTGCGGTTTGTCCTTCCCCCTATCTATTCCTGTGCAAAAGCAGAAGAGTCCATGGTAATCGTTGACCCCAAGGGGGAGCTTGCCATAAAATCCAATCTTTTCCTCAAAGAACAGGGATATTCCATAAAAATTATCAATTTGAGAAAGCCTCAGCTTTCCCCGGACCAATGGAATCCCATGGACCGGGTGAAGCGCTCCTGGGAATCGGGGAAGGACGGGCAGGAAAACGCCATTATCCAGCTGAATGATTTGCTGCAAACGTTGTTCTTTAGCCGCTCCACCGCCGACAAGGATAAATATTGGAACGAAAGCGCCGGGCAGCTGGCCCTGGGGATTTGTGAACTGATAGCCTTGTTGGGGGAGGAGCTATCGGTCAAGAACCTGTTATACTGGCGGTATGAAAACCTGCCCAATGGGACTTTGAGGAATTATTTTGACAGTCTTCCCGCCCGGAACCCCGTTTATCAGAACTTGGCGGGATATATGAACCTGACGGCGGAGAACACCAAATCCTGTATTTTATCGACCTTTGACCAGCTGGTCAGGGTGTTTAAATCCTCGCCGGCCCTTACAAGGATGCTGTCCAAGTCGTCCATTGATATGGACTGCATTGGGGTGGAGAAAACGGCTATCTTCCTGGTGGTGCCCGATGAAAAAACCACCTTCCACTTTTTGGCGACCTTGTTTATCAGCCAGTGCTATGAGGCGCTGCTGGAAAAAGCGGATGAATATGGAGGAGGACTTCCGCGCCGGGTGAATTTTATTTTGGAAGAGTTTTGCAATATGCCCAAGCTTCCGGATTTGTTGGCCATGCTTACGGCGGCGCGAAGCCGAAATATCCGTTTCCACCTGGTCATACAGTCCTATGAGCAGATGGTGGACAAGTATGGGGACCATGTCAGCAAAACGGCCATGGATAACTGCGGGACATTGATTTATCTGCATAGCCGGGAGCTTTCCTTTTTATACTATATCAGCCAGCTGGCCGGTACCAATGAATTTGGCAGGCCGCTGCTGTCCGTATCCAGGCTGCAGAGGATCAAAAAAAATGAAACCCTGATTTTTCGGGACCGCTGTTATCCGTATCTGGCCCAGGACATTCCGCTGATTTTTGAGTATCCGATTACACTGGGAGACCATTTACCGACCAATGAAGATGTCCCAGTTGGTTGTCCAGATGCAAGGCGGTCTGCTGCCAGAGGTTCGGCAGGGAAATGGAGGAATATTGCATAACAGCCCAGACTGAAACGAACTTGAAACGAACTATTGAAACGAAGGGGTAAACACTTTTAAGGTTGTTTTTCCCCCTCTTTTTATACTACTATCTTCTTTTTATAAATCTTTGTTGTTTTCGTTTCAATAGAAGGAGGAACCCTTAAAAAAGCCCGGTCTTATGCGATTTTTGGAGATTTACTGATTGAAACGAACTTGAAACGAACCTGAAACCAACTGAAACGAAGTGGGGGTTTTTTCGCGGTTTTGGAACTGTGCTGTCTTTGTGATGAGGACAGTTGTCCTCGCACTTTTGGAGCTTTACATTCGTTTCAACCGTTCGTTACAAAATTCGTTGCACGCTCCCAGCCTCACTGGCGGTTATCTTTTGGAAAAAAGGCCGGGGGAGGGGGGATACCAACCAAAAAAGGGCAGGCACTACAAAAGGGAGCTTTCGTAGTGCCTGCCTTGTATGATGGAAAACAGCAAAGCCTACCCCAAACTGGGGCTTGCAATGGCTTTTCCAGGATTACAGATATGCCACCGTTTCTGTCAGAGGCTTGCGCTGTGTATGGTTGGGCAGCGGCGCCGCGCCGTCAGCAGCATATCCCAAATCCAGAAGCATGAGGATTTCCTCGTTCTCCGGCAGACCCAGCTCTTGGGCCGCAGCCTCCGGGTTGAAGAAATTGATCCAGCAGCTGTCCACACCGGCGTCCTTTGCCGCCAGCAGCAGGTGGGTAGCCACAATGGTGGCGTCCTCCACGCCGGAATCCCGTTTTTCGCCGGGGTAGACAAAGACGTTCTCTTTGTTGAATGCTACCACCAACACGGTGCCAGCCCCATAGCGGCAGGGCGTAATCCGGTCAATTTTGGCCAGCCCTTCCTGGCTCTGCACCACATAGATTTTCTGCTCCTGCAGGTTTTTGGCGGTAGGCGCCAGACGCCCTGCCTCCAGAATCGCGTCCAGCTGTTTTTGGGCAACCGGCCGGCCGTCAAACTTTTTGCAGGAATAACGATCTCTGATCACTTGGGTAAATTCCATAGTCATATTCCTCCTTACCGATGGCTGTTAAATAGATTCCGCCCAGACTTGAGCGATAAGACCAATAAAAAAACTGAGTCTGGACGCAAGATGCGTTCCAGACTCAGTCTGGCGGAGAAAGAGGGATTTGAACCCTCGCGCCGGTTACCCGACCTACTCCCTTAGCAGGGGAGCCCCTTCACCACTTGGGTATTTCTCCATGGTAAATCTATATAAAGCTATTCACTTAAACGCATGTGGCGGAGGGGAAGAGATTCGAACTCTTGGTCCCTTGCGAGATCACTAGTTTTCAAGACTAGCTCCTTAAACCACTCGGACACCCCTCCAGATTACCGGAAGGCAACCGCCCAACGAAGGATGTTCGTTTCGCGACGAAAGTTATTATACTGTATTTTCCTGTAAATGTCAACAGGTTTTTTGAATATTTTTTCGAAAAAAAGAAATAAGCGAAGGCTCCTGAAAAAAAAGAACCTTCGCTTATTATGGGTTTTATCATTTAGGAACGTTTTAAAGCTTTTAACAGCTGCATTTCACTGGCGCCCTCACACACCGCCACCACTTCGTCGCCGGACTGTAAAACCGTATTGCCGTTGGGGATCATCATGGTATCTTTCCGGACGATGGAGATAATCAGAGAGCCGGTGGGTAAATGAATATCGCGAAGCTTTCTCTGGTGGAGATGGGAGTTTTCAGGCAGCACAATGGTACAGATACTGGCCCTGCCTTTATTCAGGGTAGCCAGCAGGTGCATTTCGGCCGCGCCGATTTCCTGTTCAATCAGGCGGGTAATAATCCCGGTACTGCTGACCGGAATGTCCACCCCCAGCGCCCGCATGGTTTCCAGGTTTCTGGGGTCATTGGTTCGGGCAATGGCCTTTGGCACCTGGAACTGTTCCTTGGCCAGCTGGACCGCCACCAAATTGGTTTCGTCGCTTCCCGTCACGGCCACCAGACAGTCTGCCTCGCGAATCCCGGCCTGCTCCAATACAGCCGGTTCCGTCCCATCCCCCAAAATGACTTCCGCGTCAATCATGTTTGCCAGTTTTTGGCAGTGTTCCCGGTTCCGTTCGATCACCGAAATGGTGTTCCGATGTTCCATAAGGCTGGCTGCAAGGTAATGCCCGACTTTGCCGCCGCCCACAATCACGATACGCATATTTCGCATATTTTTTATCCTTTCCAAAAATCAGTCGGCTATCCTTACATAAATCAGGGAATCCCCTTCCTCCACAACGGTGTGGCAGGGCTCCTGATAGAGCACCAGGGAACCATCCCGGCGGAGTAAGCCGAACACTTGTTGATGATCGGAATGAATCATATTCAAATTGACCCCCACCATCCGTTTGTCCGACGGAATTGCCACAAACGAAAGGGTATGTGTGCCAAAGGTCAAGGTTTTGCTGTCCAACGGTTGGATTAAGGCTGCTTCCAAAGCATCACAGGCCAAGTTGGTGTGGCAGATGCACCGCAGCCCCAAAGTGGAGAAGATTTCCTCTCTTGCAGGGTCAGAAATACGGGCAACTGCATTTTCAATCCCAAAGATTTTTTTGGCAATTTGGCAAACCGTAATGTTCAGGTTATCATCAGGGGTGGCAGCCGCCACGGCGTCACAGCTTTCAATCCCGGCGCTGCGCAGCACCTGCAAATCGATGGGGTTTCCAGAAAAGGTGATTCCGCTAAATTCCGTGCTGAGACGGCTAAAGTTTTCTTCCTGACGATCAATTACCGCCACATCATGTCCATGGCTGTCAAGGGTTTCTGCCAGGCGAGAGCCCAAGCGACCACACCCGACAATTAGAATATTCATTGGGAGACGACTCCTTTTCAAAAATTTTTAATACAATCATTTTATTGAGAAGAATGACATAAAAATTAGGACTTTCTGCAAATGTTTCTTCTTACGCCAGTATTATACTATTTACCTTTTTGAAATACAAGGGGAAAGACAGATAAACGAAAAGCCACAGCATGTCGTGCTGTGGCTTTTCGATCTTTGAACATAAAACCTACTGAATAAAAGGAAAAGGCTTATTTATGTACCTGCTGGATCTTCGTCATCAGAAAATTCCAGGACTTTAGAGGCTCCATGGATGAAAGCTTCATACTCCTGTCTGATTTGGTGATAATAGATTCTTCCTTCATTCGTAATCGCATAGTACTGCCGCCGACGAGAATCCTCCGCAACCTTTTTTTCATACTCTACAATATAGCCATTTTCTAACAATCGGTAGAAAATATTGTAGGGATGTGAAATTGCACAAACAGAATCACTTTTTTCGTCGATAAACCGCAAAATTTCCAACGTGTGCATAGGCCGCTTATTCAGAAGAGAAAGAAGAAGGAGTTCCATAATCCCCTTTTTCAAATTTAGAATAATGCCGCGCGATGCGATGATAATCCCCTCCTTTATTACTCAATATACCATTATTTTCTTTTATAATCAATAGTATACCGCAAAATTATATCGATTTACATGCAAAATACTCTTAAAAAAGCGTATTTTTTGAATAAAAAGAAAAAATATTAAAAATAATATTAGTTATATCTATATTTCTAATAATGCAAAATTTCTTTTAATATAACGATTTTTAAAATAAAAATTTTTGCCTGCCACAGAAGTATAATGACCATGGCGAAGTGATATATCAAACACGATAGAAACAAGAAAACCCTGCAAGCCCGACAGCACGGTACACTTACAGGGTTTTCACTTGTATTATCAGGGTGCAGGCAGCATCATCATTTGCACCCGGCAGTATCAGGAAGAAGCCGTTGCCCGTTCCTTTCTGGATTGTGCGTGCCGCATATCGCGGATAAGCTTACGCCGAACCGTGTCTAACCGAAAACGGTTATAGCGCTGAATCAGGGCGAAGGGAAGGTTCCCCAGCAAAATCAAAAAAGCAAACACGAAGTTTATCGGGAAGGGGTTGATGATGAGAACCACCAAAGCGCAAAGGCAGTTGGTCAGGTGCATCCACTCCCCCCGGCAAGT
This sequence comes from Clostridiales bacterium, assembly GCA_019422525.1. Lineage (GTDB taxonomy): Bacteria > Bacillota > Clostridia > Oscillospirales > Acutalibacteraceae > Heritagella_A. The sequence continues at coordinate 84,037 of JAHZDE010000003.1, read as the reverse complement.
TTCCAAAATAAACTCATCCAGATATTCCAGCGACAGGGAAGTGATGTGGGACTTGGAAAAACCGTCTTTGGCAATAAACTGCGGGACCTTATCCTTCCACAGCTGGATTTTCAAGTGGTCTTTATACCAGCGGCCACCTTTTTCCCACTGTCTGGGCTGGTACCTTTTCCTTTCGCTGTTAAAAAAGCGTCTGGGAAGTCGCACACAAGCAATAAAAACCAGTACATGCCAGCAAGCAGCCAAAGCAATATTCCAAAATAAGATATTGAGAGGATTGGAGTTTTTCAGCACAAAAAATCGTCCTTTCTATAAGGGTGGGGTGCAGTAATAGGAAAACAAGTAAAAAACCCCCGGTATCCGGCGATATAACAACCGCCAATGCCAGCAGACCCATTCCTTATGACTCTTATTATAGAACTGTCAAATTCTTTTTTAATTCTCTAATAGAAAAAAACAAGATTCAGAAAAATTAACAATTCATAAAACCGAATGTCCCATCTGATTGGTTAAGAAAAATGAACAATAGGAGGACTATCCCTATTCCGTAAAAAAAGAAGAAAGCACACCGCTGCGCCGACGTCGGCAAGGGCTGCTGGTACGAACCAAAATGGTCTCCTGCCCAATTACTTGAACATCTTCCCATCGAATAATCATGTCGTCTTCACGTCCCAAAATCCCCAGCCAGCGCAATCTCCCAAACACAATCAAGGCGGATAATGAAGCGGTTTCCGTATCCAATTCCACATCTCCCACACATCCCAGTCGGGCCCCATCTCGGATACTGATTACTTCTTTCCGTTTTAAATCGGCAAGGCGGCAAGTCATTCTCATCACTCCTGGTTCTAAAAATAGTTTCTTTAAACTATATGTGGAGATTGTGTTTTTCTTGCCGGTATGATACAATATATATAAATTTCCGACTATGCGGTTGCCATAGAACCGGAGAAGTTGTATACGGGGAATGCCATCAAATAAATGAGAAAGGCTGTGATACTGTATGAATATTTGGCACGATATTTCTCCGAAAAGAATAAAGTCTGAGGATTTCTTTGCTGTTATCGAGATTACCAAAGGCGGTAAAGTAAAATACGAATTGGATAAAGAAACAGGTCTGCTGATGATGGACCGGGTGCTGTATACCTCGACCCATTATCCGGCTAATTACGGTTTTATTCCCCGTACATATGCCCAGGACGGAGACCCGCTGGATGTCTTGGTGCTCAGCTCCGAAAAAATTCAGCCCCTGTCACTGGTTCGCTGTTACCCCATTGGTGTGATTATTATGGAAGATGGCGGGGCAAAGGACGAGAAAATTATTGCCATCCCCTTTAACGACCCGATGTACAACAGCTATCATGATATCCGGGAACTGCCTGGCCATATTTTTGACGAAATGAGTCATTTCTTCTCGGTGTATAAGCAGCTTGAGACAGGAAAAGAAACCGACATCGACGATGTCCGGAACCGGGAAGAGGCGGTTGCTATTATCAACAACTGTCTGGAACGGTACTTGGAAGATTTCTGCCGGTAACCTGTAATCTTAGAACCCTCCATATCAATCTATAAAGCGAGCGGTACTTTCCTTGAAATTTTGGGAAAGTACCGCTTTTTTTACAGTTCTTTTTTAATTTTTTCCAGAGCAGCTTTTTCCAGCCGGGAAACCTGTGCCTGACTGATACCGATGGCAGAAGCGACTTCCATCTGGGTTTTTCCCTGTAAAAATCGAAGAGCTAAAATCCGTTTTTCCCGCGCGTTTAAATCCTGCATCGCCTGTTTTAAAGCAATTTCTTCCAGCCAGTTGCGGTCATCGTTTTTATCTCCCACCTGGTCCATTACATAAATGGTATCACCGCCATCAGAGAAAACCGGCTCGTACAAAGAAACCGGCTCTACAATCGCTTCCAGCGCCAGAACCACGGTCTCCCGTTTCACATCAATCGCCTTTGCAATTTCCTCGACGCTTGGTTCGCAGCCTTTTTCCGCTGTCAGGCGCTCTTTGGCCTGCATGGCTTTGTAGGCAATATCCCGCATGGAGCGGCTGACCCGGATGGTGTTGTTATCCCGCAGATACCGGCGGATTTCTCCAATAATCATAGGGACGCCATAGGTGGAGAAACGCACCCCCTGTGATACATCGAAATGGTCAATGGCTTTCATCAGGCCAATACATCCCACCTGAAACAAATCGTCGGGATTCTCTCCCCGGTTCGTAAATCGCTGAATGACGCTGAGTACTAAACGTAGATTGCCGCTAATCAATTCTTCCCGGGCTTGTTTTGCCTGCTGAGGGGTGCCGTCCCGCATACGCTGCAAAAGTTCCAGTTTTTCTTTTTCTGTCAATACTTTCAGGCGGGAGGTATTGACCCCACAGATTTCCACTTTATTGTACTGCATACAGCATCGCCCTTTCCCAATACAATGTGACCTTATCTAAGTTCAGTATGGGAAAGAACAGAGGATTTCATACAAAGGGATGAAAGAAAAAGACGCAAATAGAAGAAACAATAAAAAAAGTCTGAACGCAATTTGCGTTCAGACTTCATTTGTCATAGTTGACCGTTTTTACTGTCAGTTTATCTGCTGATTTTTTTCGGCCCTATTTTAAAAACTAAAGATGCGAGTCCCCATAAAATTTATTATAACAAACAAAATGAAATTTCGCAAATAATAATGTGCTCTCTTTCAAACACAAAAAAGCCGACCACTATCTTGCTTTATGCAGGAATCAGTGATCGACTTTTTTCTATTTAAAAGCTATTGATTTGGAATGTCTCCCACTTTAGAAAACCCTCCAATAAACCGTACCTCTATCTTATCTTTCGATAGGACGGTTACTTGTTCTACAATTCTGCGGATAAAATCATCATCGAATTCAGTAAGATTCGTATCATCTATGTTTACAGCTTCAAGTATTCGATCAATCTGTGCCTGTTTTTCTTGGCTGACTTCAGCATTTTTTTCTGCTTGCTCCAATTTTGCAGTCAGGCAGGATTTTTGTTCTGTCATCTCTTTGAATTTGGATTCAAAAAGTTCCAGTTTCTCGCTCTGTGATGCAAGGGTAAGCAGGTTTGCCATACTGTGGTCAATGTCCTCAATTTGCTGACGAATAGCCATAGGGTTATTTTTAGTTTCTTCAAACAGTAGGATTTTCTTTTGAATACTCTGTACTGCCTGTACAACTTCCTCTCGGTTATGGAATACTGATTGTATACAGTTTAAAATCGCATGATGTAGGACCGGCTCTTTTAGACTTGGAGAATGTTTACAGTGCCTTGTTCCGAATTCCAATCGGTTGACACAGCGCCAAACATTTTCTTTAGTACTATCTCGTTTGATCCACATGGTTCTTCGATACATAGCACCGCATTCTCCACAGACAAGGCGTTCCGAGAGGGAAAATTTGCTGGTGTACTTTCCTTGATTGGTTTTTGTTCTTCGGCATGATACTTTGCCCTTACTGCTTCTTCGGGCAATTTCCAATTGTACCTCTTGGAAGATATCTCTTGAGATAATAGCAGGATGGTGATCAGTGACATAATATTGTGTCACTTCACCACGGTTTTTTTGAGTTCTTTTTTCCAAGAAATCAACAGTAAAGGTTTTTTGAAGCAGCATATCGCCTGCATATTTTTCATTTTGCAGGATATTCCGAATCGTAGTTTTTGACCATGTTGTTTTCCCCATAGGTGATAGAATCCCATCGTCTTCCAAAGCTTTTGCAATTTGTTCCGGGGTATCCCCGCATAAAAAACTAAGGAAGATACGCACAATCACTTTTGCGCCATCCGGCTCAATTTCCGGCTCTCCATCTTCGCCTTTTCGATATCCAATAAAATGCTTGTAACGGAATGGACATTTTCCTTCTTTAAATCCACGCCGCTTTCCCATGGTTACGTTTTGGCTGATAGATTCGCTTTCAGCTTGAGCAAAGGCACTAAACCATGTCAGATAAATCTCACTGCTGACATCGCTTGTGTTTAACCCTTCTTTTTCAAATTCTATAGTTACATTTAAACTTTTTAGCAAGCGAATATATTTAATGGAGTCCAATGTGTTTCTGGAAAATCGGCTGAGAGATTTTGTAAAAATCAAGTCAATTTTATGCCGCTTGCACTGATCTATCATCCGCATGAACTCTGGACGTATTGTATCCTTGGTTCCGCTGATGCCACGGTCGGCAAAAATTCCGGCAAATTCCCATTCTGGATTGCTCTTAATGAGGTTCGTGTAGTACTCCACCTGATTTTCAAAGCTGCTTTCTTGTTCTTCCTGTTCGGTACTGACTCGGCAGTAAGCAACTACTCGCAGTTTCCGACTTTTAGATTGTGCTTGAATGGGTTCGCCGGAATTTCTCTAACCTGCTTTTTGGTTGTTTGCGAATTCATTAAAACCGTCCTTTCTTTATAATATGGTGTGATTGATAAGTTCAAGTGAAACTGACGCTTCCGGAGAGATAAGAACCTTTTCTACAGCTTTTTGAAATAGTTGATCATCAAATTCCGTTAATGGAGGACATCCTTCAAAAAGCTTTTTGAGCTTGTAATCTTCCCACTTATCCTGACCGGGGCTGCAGGCTTTGTATTTCTCTTGGGCACAAGCTTTTATCAACTCCAGCAAATATTCAGAATCCACACGGGTATCTTGAAGTTTTCGGTTAATTTCATTCATCAAGCGTATGGATTTAATAGACAGGCATTCCGCATTTTTTCTGGGAGACAAGACTCTTTCTGAATCTGTAATTGCCCGGTTGAGCTTCATAAGAATTTGATCCAAAAGTTCTTTGTCTGCAATATTGGCGGTTTCTATTCCACAGTTTTGACAGAGCCAAACCATGTTGTTATGAGTATGATGGGTGCTCCGCATTAGCTTTTGGCCGCAATGCGCACAGCATAATTTTTCACGGACACCTTTTAAAGCCGGATTAAGTTTTCCCCCTTGAATACTGGCACGTTTAACAGCTACCTTTCTATAAAGCTCTGGTTCAATAATCCGAGGGTATTCCTGCGTTCCAAGATATTTTTGGTTATCCAAGATTCTGCAAATCATGTTTTTGTTCCATCTTTCGATCCCTTCTCGATAAGGGGGACCTTTAGCAGTTGCACTCTGTGCTAAGGAAGGAGTTGGGGTACCAGCAAGATAGTTTTCAAAAATCCAGTGTACCAACAGAGCTTCTTCTGTATGGACCTCAATCTTTCCGTAAACCATTCGATATCCAAATGGAAAATTGCGTTTTTTACTCATAGTAATCTTCTTTCTATTGATTCATCAAATTCCAATCCATTGATCATTTGAAATCTCAAATGATCATCGGAGACCAAAACTTGCCGAACAATCTTATGAAACATTCCGGACTGAAAAGTATAGAAATCTGCATCCTGTAAGGCTTCCAGAATAATTTGTGTATCATCAATGATCTTTCGATAATCATTCAAATCCCTGTATTTACGCAGTTTCTCCCTGAGCTTTGCAAGTCGTTGATCGATCTCATTGGTTTGGGATATAAAAAAAGCAGAGTCGATACACTCCTTTGCCCGTAGGCGGTGGAGCGTATGACTCTGCTCTAATAATTCCGCTATTTGTTTGTTTATTTCCATCGCACCCGAATGAGCGATAAATTCTCGATCCTTCAACTTCTCAATCTGATATTGATATTCTTCCAGAATTACTTTCCGATTGTGCGCCAGCTTTCCGATCAACGTTAAAAACGCCTGACAGACAACAGATTCCGATACCCCTTTGGCGCTGCACTGTTGACTATTATGCAGATGTTGAGAGCAAATCCATACAGGGCCTTTCGGTTTTACCCTGTGATACAGGTGAGAACCGCACTCCGAGCAGCGGAGCATCTTTGTAAAAGGATAAGAGTCTACGGGCTGTTTTTTTCCATGCTTTTCTTTTTTTGTTTGCAGCAATTCCTGAACCTTATCAAATATCTCTTTGCTGACGATAGCTTCATGGGTATTTTCAGCAAAAAATTGTGTTTTTTCCCCATGGTTATCAATCTTTTTGAAAGGGAGATTTTCGCTGCGATAGCTCTTTCGGAATAATTCATCTCCGGAGTAACGTTCGTTTGTCAAAATATAGAAAACACCATGTTTGCTCCAAATGGGTTCTCCACGCAATTTGGGAATTTTCTGTTTTTCGAGTTCGGCAGCAATCTTCTGCATCCCTATGCCTGATAAGAAACTTTGATAAATCCAACGGACGATCTCCGCTTCTCCTTTATAGATGCTTAACACCCCTTCATCGTTATAACGGTATCCATAAGGTATTTGTGATAATCGAAAGGTACCGTTCTTCATCCTCATGACTGCGCCTTTTCGCATATTCTTGGATATGGAAATGGATTCTTCCTGCGCAAATGCGCTCATCATGCTTAGAAACATTTCATTGCTCATACTTGCGGTATTGATATGTTCTTTTTCAAAATAAACCGTAACTCCCAACTGGCGAAGTTCTCTCACTGCTTCAATGCAGTCCTGAGCGTTACGTGCAAATCTGGAAACCGATTTGACCAGAATTCGATCAATTTTTCCTTGTCGGCAATCACGCATAAGACGAAGAAACTCATCGCGCTTCAGCGCACTTGTTCCAGTTATTCCCTGATCCGCATATATGTCAACAAATGTCCAGTCATCATGTGCTTGAATGTATTTTGTATAGTAGTTGACTTGAGATGCAAAAGAGTTTTTTTGATCCTCTGAATCGCTGCTCACACGGGCATATGCACATACCCGCAGTTTGACAGTAGACTGGAAAAGCACTGGTTCAATAACCCGTATCTCCGGCACAATAAGACCTCCTTTCTTGCAGTAGTGCCAGTGCGACAGTAACGTCGGTCACCTTTGGCAAGGACAACACTACCACAAGAAACAGGATAAAGCTATCACAAGAACCACTAAATACGGTATCTCAATACGCCGTACTTTTCGGCAATAGCAACATTGGCTTTTTCGCAGTTTTCTTTGGTAATAAGTCCTCTCAAAAAAAGTTTTTTTAAAGCTGAGAAGGCCATATAATACTTGATTTCGTTGATGAGGACAGCGGAAGGTTCTTGGGGATTGTATGTAGTGTTCATGATATACCCCCTTTACCACGGCAAAGAGAGACTCTTTCGAGCTGCTCTTTGAAAAAAACGGTTTTCCAGCCCTTTGAGGTAGAGTTCATACCGAAGATCGCTGTCAGTGGTGATCAGTACCGTATCGTGATCCTGCAAAAATTCCAGTATTTGAATCAAGATGGCGGGATCGTGACTTAAACGAGTTAAATCCCGAACAAGCACAGCACGGACATGACCGTCTTTCACAGAGCGCATCATCTGTTGTAATCCCATTCGAGCCATGCTTCTGCCAGTCCCCATATCCTGTGAAGTGCCTACAACCATGTAACTGCGGGGCTGGGCTTCCTCCAACAACTCGTGCATCTGCTGCATGAGAGCCGATATTTTCTTATCACTGCTTCGGCTGTATAACCACATAGGGCGGTCTATATAAGGATATTCCTTTTCTGGTTCCGTTTTCTCATTCATATATATCCATCTCCTTATTGGTAAAAATGCAATGCAACTGCTCTCATCTGTCCCAGCCTTTTTTCATGTGTTGTTGCTGCTGTTTCAGAAGGTTTTCATACTCGGCATATCCCTTATCATCCAGTTCTTTCAGGCGTTCTGGATTAAAACGATATTCCGGATAAACTACAAATCCGCTTTGCTCATTTCGGCCTGTGGGGGAACCCAGTCCGTTTTTCTCGATCCATGAAAGAATGTCATTACCCAAATTGTTGACGTCGATAAAAGCACAGTCTTTTGCAATGGATTTTCCCAAATTTACGCTCAGATCTCCCCATGGTTGCGGATCGCCTTGACTCCAATCCACTAACAGGAGGGCCAAATTTCCACCGCTGTAATAAGAGCGCACTTGTAGTTCCAAGGATGTTTTTTCTCCCATCCAAGGCATTTTCAAAAGAGCCTTTCCGCTGAGAATATCCTGATATTTCTTATCGCTGTATCCTTCCCAGCGCAAATAATTCCAGTCTGGTTTTGGACATTTTTCGGCAAGAGCGATTTCTTTGGGGACAGTTTTTAATTCCGGGACAGAAATATCACCCATCTGAACCTTGGCATAAATGGGAAGGAGTTTTTGCGATAGATATGCTTGATCAGGGCAAGTGTCAATAAGTCCCATTTTTGCAGTCAAAAAAGATCGGTCATCAACAGTTCCAATGGCAGACATTTGTGCCCATTGGTGCTGCATTAAAAATGCTGTGATATTTTCGGGAGTCGCTTCGAAAAAGACAGCATCGTTTGGACTTTCCATATTGCTGGAAAGTCCCTGTAAATATTTTTGATTCATAGGCGGTTCTCCTTTACGGCATAAAATAATCCGGGCTTTTCTTGGTCCGGATGAAATCTTCTACATCTTCGATTTTTCTGGTGATATGAAGTGGAGGCAGGGCTTCAAGCACAGCTCGATGATATCGTTCTCCGGGGGCTGCACGATAGTCCAGAATGCTCACCACACAGGTATCCGTTTCAGTACGGATAGCCCGTCCGAACCCTTGCCGGAGTTTTACCTGCATATCCGGGATAATGACTTCTCGGATATAGTCTTGCAGAGTGGGATACTGCTCCCGTTCCGCTTCGCTGATAGGATCAGGAACAGGAAAAGGCATTCGTACAATGATGAGCGACGATACCATATCGCCGGGAAAGTCCACACCTTCCCAACAGGAACCCGCTGCGAACAGCACAGCATTCTGCGTCTGCTTGAACTGGTGGATAATATCCTGTGAATGCCGCCATACCACCATTAGCGGAAAGGACAGCTGCTCTTTTAGCTGGTTATAAACAGCGCCCATCAGGGAGTAGGAAGTAAAAAGCACCAGAGTGTGGCCATGAGTGGCTTTCACTAAGCGGCAGATCTGCTCTGCCAGACACTTGGCTTCTTTTTCGCTGCCCATTTACGCCTTTGGCATATCATCGGGAATGTAGAGAAGGCAGTTTTCTTTATAATCAACAGAGTATACATAGACGCCTTGGGGCAAACCGCTTTGCAAAAAATGAGTTTGCGGCACAGTGGCTGCCGACATTCCAATATATGCTTTATTTTGTACGCTTCCATTGGACATCAGATTTTTCGCAACAGAAAAAGCATCGTTGATCGAAATGGCAAATCCCAATCCTTCTACAGAAGTTGTTGCATAACTGGAATATTTAGCGGAAACCACTCCAATTACCTCACCATACTCATTAAGAAGAGGACCACCAGACTTCCCAGAATTGATAGAGGTATCAACTTGGATCATCTGAAAGGGAATTCCAGAAACATTGATTGTGCGGTTAGCACAGGAAATGTTTTCACTGCTCATTGAAAAGGTAACATTTGTTTGCGTTGTATCCGTGAAATCGGATACAACCTTAAAATGGAATAACCCCACAAAGAATTTACTCTGTGGGGTTGCTTTTAGGTGTTCTCTCAACACTTAAAGGAAAAAAGGCATAGAGGATCGGCGCTCCCGCTTCTTCATTTGTAAAAAAATCGATGTTTTTCCATTGATATTGAACGTGTTCACCTGTAGTCATCCGCTTTCTGTGCGTCACAAAGTTTGATATGATTTATTTTACTGCGGTGGAATGCAGCCTACAATGTTATGCTACGTTTGATGTAGCTTTTTTGTGGTTGTATATATAATAAACCTTGTGAAAACATGCGTACAACGTATTGAAAGGGCAAAATGTTGCAAATTATGAATACATGTGATAGACTAAAGTTAAATAAATCTGCGAGGTGATTTGCGATGGAACTTCGCACACTGCGATATTTTTTAACAACAGCGACAGAAGGAAATATTACCCGCGCTGCGGATGTTCTTCATGTGACACAGCCTACGCTCAGCCGTCAACTGATGGATCTGGAAAAAGAACTTGGCACCACTCTGGTTTTACGCGGCAAGAAAGGGCTAACGCTTACGGATGACGGCCTGTTTTTCCGGCAACGCGCAGAGGAGATTGTAGAATTGGCCGATCTTTTGGAACAACGTTTTGCCGAAAAAAGCGATATTGTGAACGGGATTATCAATATCGGAGCTTCGGAGGCAATCGGCAGCCGTATGATGGCCAAATTGATTCGGAATTTTTCTGAGAAATATCCCCTTGTGCAATTTCACTTGTATAATGAAATGGCGGACAATGTAAAGGATCGACTGGATAAAGGGCTTGCAGATATTGGCCTTCTATTGGAGCCCATTGATGTTCATAAATATGAGTATCTTCGCTTGGCACAAAAGGAGACCTGGGGAATTTTGTTGCGGGACGATCATCCTTTGGCCAGTCATGAAGTAATTACTCCAGAAGATATTGGTGAATGCCCTCTCATTCTGCCACTTCGCGAGAAGGTCCGCGAGGACATCATCAACTGGATTGGAAAAGAAGAAAAGGATCTTCATATCCCGTTGAGTTATACGCTTCTTTCCAATGCCGTATTGCTGGTGGAAGAGGGCTTGGGGTGTGCGTTCTGCTTAGACGGAGCGTTAGCCGTACACAGCAGCCCTAATCTCAAATTTATCCCCATCTATCCGGAGAAAACGACACGGAGCGTGTTGGTATGGAAGAAAAACCAGCTCTTTTCCCCGGCCACATCTCTTTTTATTCAAGAAATCAATATGATGCGTGCACAGATGCGTTAAACCCGGTGATTCAGGCGTCAAGTCGTAAAGACTTGGCGCCACTTTTTTTGCAAAAAGACCATGCATTTTTCGTATGGATAAAGATAAATGATAAGTATTAGACATTTTACAGAGCTGATTCTATAATAAAATCAGAAAATAACCATGGTAGTTCACACTAAAACTGTTTATTGCAGGAGGAACCAATATGAAGAAGATGCTTGCAATTCTATTAGCCGCTGCATTATCGCTTTCCTTGGCTGCTTGTGGAAATTCCGCGAATGAGCCGAGCAGCAATACCGCTCCTTCGTCGGAGTCTTCGCAGTCTCAGGAACCTGCCTCTATTCCGGAAGAGTCTTCTCCGTCAGAGCAGGAAGGGAATGTTGGGAATGAAAATATCCTTGTTGCCTATTTTTCCTGGGCTGATAATGCGATTTTGGCCGAGGATGTGGACGCAGTTGCTTCCCCCAGTGTAATTGCTCCCGGCAATGTGCAGGAGCTGGCCGGTTGGGTCCAGGAGGAAACCGGTGGGGATTTGTTTGCTATCCGGGTGACTGAGCCTTACCCCAGTGATTGGGATGAGTGTCTTGCACGGGCAAATCAGGAGCGGGGCGATCAGGCACGACCGGCGCTGCAGGAACAGGTTGAGAATCTGGAGCAATACGATACCGTCTTTCTGGGTTATCCCAACTGGTGGTATGGCGTACCCATGGCACTGCTTACTTTCCTGGAGGAAAATGACCTTTCCGGCAAGCAGGTATACCTGTTCTGTTCCCATGGAACCGGCGGCTTGTCCAACAGCGTAGACATAATTTCCGAAGCGATTCCCAATGCCACGATCTCTGACAATATTTTTGACTGCTATGAGGAGGAAGCTTCTTCCTCTCAGGCCGATATTCAAAGCTGGGTAGCAGAATTGGGATACACCCGCGCTTCTTCACCCGAAAGTGAAGAGGGGACAGCAGAGACACAGCTCTCGGTCACCTGGGGCGAAAATCAGGTAATCTATGCCCTCAATGACAGCTCTGCCGCCTCATCCCTTTTGGAACAGCTGCCGTTGACCATTGAGGTGGAAGATTACAGCACAAACGAAAAGATTTTCTACCCGCCCCAGGAGCTGGACACCTCTGACACACCTACGGCGGCGTGCGGTGCTGGAACGCTGGCCTATTATGCCCCGTGGGGCGATGTGGTTATGTTCTACGGAGATTACAATGAAAATTCATCCCTGTTTGAATTGGGGCAGATCGTTTCCGGTGAGGAGCTTGTTGCCCAGATGAGCGGCACCATTACCATTACAGCAGCAGACTAAAAGGAGAAAAACAATATGGAAAATAAAACATTGGTAGCCTATTTTTCAGCAAGCGGCGTCACGGCAAAAGCAGCCGAATCCCTTGCTGCGGCCTGTGGCGGGGATTTGTATAAAATCAAGCCCGCAGTCCCCTATACAAGTAAGGACCTGAACTGGCAGGATAAGCGTTCCCGCAGCAGCGTGGAGATGAACGATCCCTCTGCCCGCCCGGAACTTGCGGATGGAAATTTGAATTTGACAACCTATGACCGGATTTTCCTCGGCTTTCCCATCTGGTGGTACACGGCACCCCGCGTCATTCAAACTTTTTTGGAGAGCCGTGATTTCACGGGAAAAACCATTATCCTCTTTGCCACATCCGGCGGCAGCGGCCTGGGGAGAACAGCGAAAGACCTGGCTCCTTCCTGCCCCGGCGCGGTGATTCGGGATGGACAGATTATTCGCCGAGGCACTTCGCAAGAGGAACTGAAACGGTGGGTAGCTAAGTTTTGACCATCAGAAGCAACGCAAACATATTAGAAAAAAGGAGAAAACACAATGGCTTATCAATTTTATGTGCCGACCCGAACCCTGTTCGGATGCGGCGTTCTCAATGATCTTCATACCCAAAAGATGCCCGGTAAGAAAGCAATGGTTGTCATCTCCAACGGACAGTCCATGAAAAGAACCGGCACGCTTCAGCGTCTGCTGGAACAGCTGGAAAAAGCGGAAGTGGAAGCCGTGGTTTTTGACCGCGTACAGGCAAATCCCCTTCGCTCCACAGTCATGGAGGGCGCAGCTTTTGCGCGGGAGAACGGCTGTGACTTTATTGTTGCCCTGGGTGGAGGCAGCGTCATGGATGCTTCCAAAGCTATGGCTGCCATGGTCACCAATGACGGGGACATTTGGGACTATATGAACGGAGGAACTGGCGGCGGAAAGGCACTCGTCAACAAAGCGTTGCCAAACATCTGCATTACCACCACCGCAGGAACCGGCTCTGAAGCCGATCAGTGGGGTGTTATCACCAATGATGAAACCAACGAGAAAATCGGTTTCGGCGGCTATGATTGTCTGTTTCCCGTTTTGGCCGTGGTCGATCCGGAACTGATGGTTTCTGTTCCGCCCAAGTTTACGGCCTATCAGGGCTTCGATACCTTGTTTCACAGTACCGAGTGCTATGTCTCCAAGATGCACAACCTCATGGGGGATATGCTGGCGCTGACCGCCATCGAAAATGTGGGGAAATACCTCGCCCATGCGGTGCGGGATGGAAGCGATCTGGAAGCTCGTGAAGGCATGGCCTTTGCCAACAACCTTGCCGGCCAGGTGATGACCGTCAGCTGCTGTACCAGCGAGCATTCCATGGAACACGCTATGAGCGCTTATCATCAGGAGCTTCCTCATGGTGCGGGTCTCATTATGATTTCTGCCGCCTATTACCAGCATTTTGTAGACCAGCACACTTGCGATGACCGGTTTATCGACATGGCCAAGGCGCTGGGGAAAAAGGATGCTGCCTGTGCACAGGATTTTGTAGATGTTTTGGTACAGCTCCAGCAGGACTGCGGTGTGGGCGATTTGAAGATGTCCGATTTTGGCATTGCGCCGGATGAATTGGATAAACTGGCCACCAACGCGCGGGAAACCATGGGAGGACTGTTCGCCGCAGATCCCACAGCATTGTCCCATGAGGACTGTGTATCGATTTATAAGAAATCTTACCGATAAACAACCCTTTGAGATCGGTATAGATCATAAGGAGAACAACACATGAAAAGGATTATCGCAATCATGCTTTCCCTTTGTCTGTGCGCGGCATGTGCTGCCTGCGCCCAGCAGAGTGATGGGAACAGTTCGAGCCAATCGAATCAGTCCATTACTTCTCAGGCTCCGTCTTCTACGCAAACACCGGAACAGCCGCTGACGGAGGATTCGGAAGCCACTTCAAGTGAAGGGCTCGAAGCGCAATCCAGTGAAGAGTCTGGAGAAGCGGCTGGTAGCAATATCCTTGTGGCTTACTTCACCTACGGGGAAAATGCACCGCTTCCTGATGATGTCGATGCTTCCGCCAGTGCCAGCATTCAGATTTGGGACAATGAAATCACCGGCAACACCGGTGTTGTCGCCCATATGATCCAGGAAGCAAGTGGTGCTGATATTTTTTCTATTCGCACCGTAGAACCCTACCCGGCCAGTTATGATGAAACTGTGGATCAGGGCGAGGAAGAAAACAACGCCAATGCCAGACCGGAGCTTTCCACACACATTGAAAACCTGGATGATTACGATGTAATTTTCCTCGGCTTCCCTAACTGGTGGTATGACATGCCGATGCCGATTTACAGCTTCCTTGAGGAGTATGATTTTTCTGGGAAAACCATTATTCCCTTTGTTACATCTGGCGGCAGCGGATTTTCCAGCGCCATCAGCACCATTGAGGAAATGGAATCCGAAGCAACGGTGATTGAAGGCATTTCTATCGGGGCACGCAGCGCTACTGGTGCCCAGGCAGATGTGGAAGCGTGGTTGACTGATTTGAGATACCTGTCAGAATAAACGAACGGACCAGAAAGAAGGCAAAATCTTATGGATAGAAAAGAACGAACAGAACAAAAGATGCAGGAACTGTTCCATTGCCCAGCTGCAAATGACGAGGGCACAGACGGCGGTTTTATGCAGATCTTGCAAGGGTATATTTTTGGCGATGTGTGCTATACCGGCAGCTTGGATAACCGGATGCGGGAATTGGTGACAGTCACCGTACTGACTGCCATCAGTGCCCTGCCCCAGCTGAAAGCCCATGTGCAGGCCAGCTTGAACGCTGGATGCACCCCGGTGGAGATCCGTGAGGCGGTATATCAGTGCGCGCCCTTTATCGGCTTCCCCCGGACGCTCAATGCCATCAGTACCATGAACGAGGTGTTTTCCGCAAACGACATTGCACTGCCTCTGCCGGAACAGAAAACCCTTGTGTCGGACGAGGAGCGGTATGCAAAGGGTCTGGAGATTCAAGCCCCTGTCTACGGAACGGAGATTGCAGAGCGCTATACCTGGCTGCCGGGCGAGTTTGCACAGGCGGTTCCTCGTTTCCTGACGGAACTGTGTTTTGGCGATTTTAATACCCGCACCGGGCTGGACGGGAAAACCAGAGAACTGCTGACCGTGGTCTTGCTGGCTGCTATGGGGGGAGCTGAGGTACAGGTCAAAAGCCATGTGGAGGGTGCCCTGAAAGTTGGAAACACCAAGGAGGAAATTGTCTGTGCTCTGGTTCATGCCAGTGGCTACATGGGAATTCCGCGCCTTTTCAACGCGCTGAATACCTGTAAAGATTTGCTGAAAAACGATTGATTGAAACGATGAATGGAGGAATATGAACATGAGCGAACTGAAGAAAATGCCCAAAATCGCTTTGGGCGCATGGGCCTGGGGCAACGACGGAACCTTTGGCGGCAATCTGACCGCCCAGCAACTGCGCCCGGTGTTTGATGCGGCTATGCAGACAGGACTGAATCTGTGGGATACTGCCTATGCCTATGGTATGGGGACCTCGGAGAAAGTCCTGGGAGAGTTTTTGCGCACCGTTCCCCGCGACAGCTATCTGATCTCTGACAAGTTCACGCCTCAGTGTGCCAACCCGACAGTGGATAACGCAGTAATCACCATGTATGACACCAGCGCTACCCTGCTTGGGACGGATTACATGGATATCTACTGGATTCACAATCCGGTTGGCGCTCCGGAGTGGACCCGCAAACTGATTCCCTTGGCCAAGATGGGGAAAATCGGACGCATTGGCCTTTCCAATCATAATCTGGTGGAAATCAAGGAAGCGGCTGAAATCCTGAAAAAAGAGGGACTGCGGATCTCTGCAATCCAGAACCACTACAGCCTGCTCAACCGTTCTTCCGAAGAGTCCGGCATTCTGGACTATTGCAAGAAAAATGACATTACCTTCTTTGCATACATGGTGCTGGAGCAAGGGGCTCTTTCCGGCAAATACGATACCCAGCATCCTTTCCCGGAAGGCTCTGACCGTGCCGCCGTATACAACCCCATGCTGCCTGAGTTGGAAAAGCTGAATGTCTGTCTCAAGGAAATTGCCGACAAGCACGGTGTGGCTCCGGCACAGGTGCCTGTGGCCTGGGCCATCGCCAAGGGAACGCTTCCCATCATCGGCGTCACCAAGGTGTATCAGGTGAAGGATGCTGCCAAGGCTGCCGCTCTGGAACTGACGGTGGATGAGATTGCCGCCATGGAGAAGCTGGCTGCTGGGTTGTCCCTGAATGTGATCCGCTACTGGGAGAAAGAGATGAAATAAGGAGGGCCAGCAAATGAAGATCGTAGTATTGCTGGGCAGCCCCAATCGGCAAGGCTCTTCCCATCTGCTGGCGGAATGCTTCCGCCAGGGTGCTCAGGAGGCGGGCCATACGGTGGAAATCATTGATGTAGCCCATGCTGACATTCATCCCTGCACTGGCTGTATCCACTGCGGCTATGAGGGTTCCTGTTCCCAGAAAGACGATGTGGAGGACATCCGAGCCAAAATCCTGGATGCGGACATGATGGTGTTTGCCACTCCACTGTACTATTACGGAATGTCCGCCCAGCTCAAAACGCTGGTGGATCGGTTCTGCGCCTTCAACAGTTCTATACACGGGAAACACATGAAATCTGCTCTGCTGACGGTGGCATGGAATAACGATAACTGGACCTTTGATGCGCTGGAGGCCCACTATAAAACCCTGGTTCGCTATCTGAATCTGGAGGATATGGGAATGGTACTGGGGTATGGCTGTGGAACGCCTTCCATGACGAAACACTCCACTTATCCCCAGGAAGCCTATCAGTTGGGCAACCGTCTAAAATAATAGAGAAAACTTAGCAAAAAATATTGGTGTCGGTGGGAAACTGCTCAGCGAAACAAAATGATTGCACAATGGGCGAAGCGGATTCCGCTTCGCCCATTGTGCCGTACAGATTAAATAGGAAAAGGATGACAGCAAATGGAAACAATAGAATTAAGAAATCAAGTAACAATGCCATTGCTGGGGTTTGGTGTCTTTCAGATTACGGATGCTGCAATGTGTGAGCAAGCTGTTGCGGAGGCATTGAAAACAGGATATCGTTTGATCGACACGGCTGCATGTTACGGCAACGAGCGTGCAGTTGGGAACGCTGTTCGTAACAGCGGGATTCATAGAGAAGATGCCTTTCTCGTGTCGAAAGTCTGGATTCAAGACGCTGGATATGAACAGACGAAGCGCTCGTTTTATAAATCTCTGGAAAATTTGCAGACGGATTATCTGGATCTTTATTTGGTTCATATGCCTTATGGTGATTACCATGGGAGTTGGAGAGCCATGGAGGAACTTTATGAGGAAGGGCGTATCAAAGCCATTGGTGTGTGCAATTTTCTGCCGGATCGGCTTACAGATCTGATTCTCAGCCATCGTATCCCACCCATGGTCAATCAGATAGAACTGCATCCCTTCTGTCAACAGACGAAGCTTCGGAAACTGATGACTCAGTATCAAATTCAACCGATGGCATGGGCTCCCTTTGCGGAAGGTCAAAATCAGATCTTTACCAATCCACTTTTAACAGAAATCGGTCAAACCTATGGAAAGACACCAGCACAGGTCATTTTGCGTTGGCTTCAGCAAAACAAGATCGTGGCAATTCCAAAGTCCGTGCATGCAGAGCCTATCCATGAAAACTTCGCCATTGACGACTTTTCCCTCTCGGACGATGATTTGAATCAGATCCGTGGAATGGACAGTGGTCACAGTCTGATTCTCAACATCACAAGCCTGGATGAAGTTTATCGGTTGCACAACATCCGATTTGAACAGTAAGAGATAAACAGTGACTTTTCGGTTTCATAGGAGGTCAAGACGATGCATGTATTGATTATCAACGGCAGCCCCCGTGCAAAGGGTAATTCCGATCTTTTATGTGACGAATTTATGCGCGGTGCAAAAGAGGCTGGCCATCAGGTAGAAAAAATATCTTTGCGTGAAAATAGTATCTGTCCCTGTCTGGCGTGTTATGCCTGCTTCAAAACCGGTTTTTGCGTACAAAAAGATGATATGGGTGAAATACTGGAAAAAATACAAAATACAGACGTTTTGGTACTGGCCTCGCCTACTTATTTCTTGACCATGAGTGGTCAAATGAAAACTATGATTGATCGACTGTTGCCGAAGTGGCAGGAACTTGACGGCAAACAGTCTTATGTAATCGTCACGGGGCATGATGGAAAACAGGGCCTCAAAAGGACAGCGGAAGATCTTTCATCCATTTTGAACAGTTTAGGCTCGCCGGTGCGGGGAATCATCTGGGGAGAGCATGTCTGGCAAAAAGGCGAGGTGCTGGGAACGAAAGCTATGGACGAGGCATATCAAACCGGAAAATCTATATAGCGATTCTACCGACATTCATGGGAGCATACCACGGCGGCCAATAGGGAAAGTGCAGGTCTTTTTCTACGAAATGGACCTGCACTTTTTTTATCAAACATAACCATACGAAAATCACATGATTAATAATGAATTATAAGTATTTTACATAAAGAAGAAAGGCAGCTATACTGGTAATAGAAAGGAAATACAAAAGGAGAATTTGCAATGACTGAAATGGAAAAGAAACAAAGCGGCGAAATTTATGATGCCCGCGACCCGGAAATCCGCAGTCAGTACAACCGAGGAAAGGACTGGGCGAAAACCTATAACAGCTTGCCTGCAACGGATGCACAGGCCAAGGACATGATTCTGCGGCTCTTTCTGGGATCTGTTGGCAAGAATGTGCGTGTCAATCAACCCTTCTCCGTGGATTACGGCTATAACATTACCGTTGGTGACAACAGCTTTATCAATATGAATTGCACACTTCTGGATGCGGGCCCCATATCCATTGGCAGCAATACTCTTTTAGGTCCGGACGTCAAGGTATACACTTCCCAGCATCCCCTCAATGGAGCAGAGCGATTCTGGGAAGAACCGGACGGAACCATGGCGGTAAAAACCTGGACGTCGCCGGTCACAATCGGAAGCTACACCTGGATCGGAGGCGGCACCGTGATTCTTCCTGGGGTCTCCATTGGCAATAATGTTGTCATAGGTGCCGGAAGTGTGGTGACAGAATCCATCCCGGATAACGCCATCGCCTGTGGAAATCCCTGTAAGATCAAAAAGTGGAATCCGCCTCTGACGGAAAGGAAACAAGAGGCTGACGCATGACGTTGGCTCTTAAAAATAAACCAAACGAAAGGAATGACCCTTATGAAAAAACTATTCTCTGTTCTGGTAGCAATGACCATGGTGTTTTCTCTTGCCGCGTGCGGCGGAAATCCGTCTTCCGGCGGAGACACCAGCTCCGAACCGCCTGTCTCTTCTTCGGAACCCTCTTCCACCCCTTCCGAAACTCCCGATTCCTCGGAAGTGCCTGCATCTGACGCTCCTTCTTCCCAGCCGGAGGAATCCACAGAAGCGGGAAAAACGCTGGTGGCCTACTTCTCCTGGTCTGGCAACACGCAGCAAATGGCTGAGATCATCGCCCAGGAAACCGGTGCCGATCTCTTTGAGATTGCTACCGTAACGCCTTATACCGACGATTACAATACGCTTTTGGATGTCGCCCAGCAGGAACAGGGAGAGGACGCCCGTCCAGAACTGAATGCCCAGGTGGAAAACTGGGATAGCTATGATACGATCTTCGTGGGTTATCCCAACTGGTGGAGCGATGCCCCCATGGCCGTCTATACCTTCCTGGAGTCCTATGATTTTACGGGAAAGACATTGATCCCCTTTAACACCAGTGCCAGTGGTGGCTTTGGCAGAAGCCTGACAGGTATTGAAGAAAGTGCCGCCGGTGCGACGATTCTGGAAGGTCTGGACCTTACAGAAGGTGAGCTGGGAGATGTAGAAAACCGTGTGACCACATGGCTGGATAGCCTGGGCCTGAACGGGTAATTGAAGGAAGGAGGAAACCCCTGTGAAAGCAAAAGCACGACTCAAAATTGTCATCGACGCGCTGATGACGCTGGCACTGCTTTTTCTGATGGGGTACCAGTTCTGGGGTGATGTGGCCCATGAATGGGCAGGCGCAGGGATGTTCGTCCTCTTTATTGCTCATCACATACTTAACTGGAATTGGTACAAAACCCTGTTCCGTGGAAGGCAGACACCCTTTCGCATCTTTCAGCTGATTTTGGATCTTACCGTATTTGCGGCGATGATCTGTCTGATGATCAGCGGAATCATGCTTTCCAATTATGTGTTTGTATTTCTGAATATTCATGGCGGGATTTCACTGGCACGACTGCTGCACATGGCTTCTTCCTACTGGGGCTTTGTGGTAATGGCGTTGCATTTGGGCATCCATTGGGGGATTTTCACCGGCCTTGCAAGGAAGGTGTTCCGAATCAAAGAATCTTCCCGTGTCCGTAGTGTCGTGCTGTTTCTTGTCAGTGCGGTAATCGCTGTATATGGTGTAACGGCCTTTTTGAGACGAAATCTGCTGACCTACATGCTGGTACAAACACAGTTCGTATTTCTTGATTTCGGAGAATCCAAGTTGCTGTTTTATCTTGACTATCTCGCTATGATGGGAACTTGTATTTTCCTGACCCATTATATTGGACGGCTGCTCAGGAACCTAGGCAACAGTCGAAAAAGGAATAAGGAGACGCGAAAAAGATGAAGAAAATTCTCAGCATTTGTATGTCCTTGGTTTTTCTGACAGGAGTGTTGGCAGGCTGTGGATCGGGAAACTCGCCTGAGCAGTCTGAAATAGTATCTGATTCGCAGGCTCCGTCCAGTTCTCCGCAGCAAGGCGAAGAAAATCAGCCGGAGATGAGCGAGCCTTCGTCGTCCTCTGAGGCAGAAAGTGAGGAATCAACCTCTGACGGTGATCCGGTGGTTTACATGACGACAGACATCAGTTCAGAGGGCTTGATTGCTATCTACGAAGCGCTTGAAGCCAATCCCCAGGGAAATATTGCGGTGAAGCTCTCCACGGGTGAGCCGGGCAGCAATTATCTTCGCACGGATCTGATTGGGGATCTGGTACAATCCTTTGAAAATCCCACCATTGTGGAGTGTAACACCGCCTATGGTGGCTCCCGCTCCAACACAGCCATGCATTATCAAGTGGCGGAAGATCACGGTTATACCGCCATTGCCGATGTAGACATCATGGACGAAAATGGCTCCATGACCCTTCCGGTGACCGGCGGAACCAATTTGACTGAAAACTATGTGGGAGCTAATTTCGCCAACTATGATTATTTCGTGGTTCTCTCCCACTTTAAGGGTCATTCCATGGCCGGGTTCGGTGGAGCCATTAAGAACATTTCCATTGGCATTGCTTCTTCCGAAGGAAAAGCCCATATCCATTCCGGCGGCACCGGGGGAAGTATGTGGGGTGGCGATCAGGACGCCTTCCTGGAATCCATGGCGGAAGCAGGAAAATCCGTCGTGGAAGCACTGGATGGCAATATTCTTTACATCAATGTCATGAACCGCCTTTCCGTGGACTGTGACTGCGATGGCAGCCCTGCGGAACCAGATATGCACGACATCGGAATTTTGGCGTCCTACGACCCTGTTGCACTGGATCAGGCTTGTGTGGATCTGGTTTACGAAGCAGAAGATGGCGCATCGCTTATCCAGCGGATGGAGTCTCGCAACGGCTTACATACACTGGAACACGCTCAGGCCATTGGTCTGGGGAGCCGTACCTATGAGCTGGTGAACATTGATGAATAGGCGTTTGCGGATACTGGTGGCAATTGTCTTTGGAGCATGTTTCCTTTCTGCCTGTACTTCTCTGGCAATATCCGAAATGGACAGTCCGACTAAAACGTCTGTCGAAGAACATGAGTTGAAGAACACTTGCGAAACACGACAGGTGGCTTACGCAACGCCTCAACCCTTAGCAGAAAAAGTAGAGAGCAATGTTTCAGCAGAATTCGGATCAGAAGCGCCTGAAGGAATATTATTGCCGAAAGAACACCTAATAAAGGATTTTCCGCTTATTTATCAAATGCCTGAACTCCCCACAGGGTGCGAGATTACTGCAATGACTATGGTTCTTCACTACTATGGATATCCGGTCTCCAAAGAAGTTATGGCTTCACAGTACCTGCCGACTGTATCTTCAAATTTGCATTATGGAAAAGATGGACGCCTTTATGGCAGCGATTTGAGAGAATTTTTTGTTGGCGATCCATTTTCAGAAGCTGGATATATTTGTGGGGCAGAGGCAATTTTAACAGCTTCCAATGGGTACTTGCAGGACCAGAACAGTTCTTTTCAAGCCATTGATAAAAGCGGTGCTTCTGCCGAGAAACTATATGAACTGGTAAGCCGGGATACACCTGTTATGGTGTGGGTCACCATTGGAATGGAAGATCGAAGAACACCGGAGGGATGGTATACAGAAAACGGCGATTATGTGGATTGGAGCACAAACGATCATGGAGCTGTGCTTATTGGATATACGGTAGATACTGTAACCATAGCTGACCCGATTTCTGGCCTTATCGAATATAGCCGCTCGCAATTTGAACGGGTATTTGCTTCCCGTGCAAACCAGTGTGTGGTGTTAGAAAGTTAAGAGGATAGTATGCGAAGAGCAATTTCATTATCCATAGCTGCTCTGCTCATGTTGCTTCTGGCGGCATGTTCAGGGCAAAGTGAACCGGGCAGCTCACAGAGTCTGTCTCAGGAATCCAATGAACAAAATTCACAGACAAGCGAGAACAGCAGTGTAGCGCCGCCGGAAAGCACCGGAACTGATCAAAACATCCTGATCGCCTACTTTACTCGCCTGGACAATACTGACGCTACACTGGATGAGATTATTCAAGGCGGTGGGCCGTATGGCTCCCTGGGTGACTCTTTTGAGAGTGCTGACGTGGATGCTATCGCCTCGGCAAGTATCACGGTGGTGGATGGTCATGCACAGGGTAACGTAGAGACCATGGCACAGATGATTCAGAATACAGTGGGTGGTGATTTGTTTTCCATCCAGACAACAGACAGCTATCCTGTCAATTATGACGAGCTGATTGATCTGGGCGGCGAAGAAAAAAGCGCTGCTGCAAGACCGGAACTC
Source organism: Clostridiales bacterium (assembly GCA_019422525.1). Lineage (GTDB taxonomy): Bacteria > Bacillota > Clostridia > Oscillospirales > Acutalibacteraceae > Heritagella_A. The sequence goes on along the minus strand of JAHZDE010000003.1, from coordinate 60,963 downwards.
TCCACGCAGGTGGAAAACATGGCGGATTACGATGTTATTTTCTTGGGATACCCGAACTGGTGGTATGACATGCCTATGGCGATGTATAGCTTTTTGGAAGAATACGACCTTTCTGGAAAAACCATTATCCCGTTTGCTGCAAGCGCAGGCAGCGGATTCTCCGGGACGATTTCCTCTATTCAGGAGTTGGAGCCGGAAGCAGTAGTTATGGAAAACGGGCTTCATATCCCCATGGGAGATGTAGCCAATGGACAGGCTGAGATTGAAACATGGATCTCTGAACTTGGGATTTTCTAAAAACCGGAGGTGAACAGAATGAAAAAATGGTTGTGTCTTTTGCTGGCTGGCGTTTTGACATTTTCCCTTGCGGCGTGTGGATCTTCTGAGCAGTCGTCGTCCTCACAACCGCCGGAGCAGCCGCCTCAGTCTGAAAGTGTCAGTTCCTCTCAGCCGCAGCCTGTTGAGGCCCCGGAGGGGTTTGTGTTAATCACTGGCGGCAGTTTTCAGATGGGAAGCCCGGACGAAGAAGCATGGCGGAGTGCAGACGAAATCCAGCACGAGGTAACCGTCAGCGACTTTTACATCAGCCCCTATGAGGTAACCCAGCAGGAATATGAAGCTGTTATGGGCGAAAACCCCAGTAATTTCAGCGGCGAAAACCTGCCGGTAGAGAATATCAGCTGGCTGGATGCGGTGGCGTATTGCAACGCTCGCAGCGAGCAGGAAGGCCGCACACCGGTCTACACCATTGACGGAACCAGCGTCAGTTGGGACCGCAGCGCAGACGGGTATCGCCTTCCCACAGAAGCCGAGTGGGAATATGCCTGCCGGGCAGGAACCGAAACGCCCTTTAATACCCAGACTTCTATCAGCGCGGAGGAGGCTAACTATTGGGGCGATTATCCCTACATGATCGAGGATAACTACTTCAATCAGGGAAATCTGGAGACAAAGCCGGGAGTATATCGGCAGACCACCGTAGAGGTGAACAGCTTCTCCCCCAACGCATGGGGACTGTACAATATGCACGGCAATGTGGGCGAATGGGTCTGGGACTATTACGGTGATTACAATACCGAACCCCAGACAGACCCCACAGGCGTAGAAACCGGAACCCGTCGGGTATATCGCGGCGGCGGCTGGAATGACTTTGCCAAAAATCTGCGCAGTGCTTATCGTGCAGCGCTGCCTCAAGAAAACGGCAACTACAATCTGGGATTGCGGTTAGTATGCAATGCCGTAGCCGGTACCGGAAATGTTGTAGGTTCTGCGGCTACCCTGACCGGCGGAGACGGTGGGAGCATTCTGATTGCCTACTTCTCCTGGAGCGGGAATACACAAGGAATTGCAGAAGAAATCCAGCGGCAGACGGGTGCTGATCTCTTTGAAATTCAGTTGGTAGAGCCATACTCTTCGGACTACAACACGGTGTTGGATCAGGCACAGCAGGATCAGAATGAAGGGGCCCGTCCGGAGCTTTCCACCCATGTGGAAAATATGGAACAGTATGATACCATCATCCTGGGATATCCCAACTGGTGGGCATCCATCCCCATGCCAATCGCTTCCTTCCTGGAGGAATACGATTTTTCCGGAAAGACCATTCTGCCCTTCTGCAGCCATGGTGGCGGTGGCCTGGGCCAGAGTCAGACTGCCATTGCTAAACTGGCTCCGGATGCTGTGATGGCAGAGGGGCTCGCCATCAACTATTCAGGTGGCAGTTCCATGCCGGATGATGTTGCTGCGTGGCTGGAACAGAATCAGATTGGAATGGAATAATTCTCGCTTTTGTTAAGGAAGGAGCGTAATCGTGAAAAAATGAGTGGATTGGTGGCCCGTATCATGATCCATGGTAGTATTGCTTGGAAGTTTGCGGATTTTCTCCAGCATCGGTCCCCGAACCTTCTGGCACCAGCGTTCCACCCGGCTCTCGTTTACATTAACAGGATATCCTCTTTGGAATACATAATGGAAAGGGCATTTTTGAGGCTCTTGGGAGTATGTTTGGAAGCGTCTACATGAACGTGCATACCGCAGCTTCCATTGACAACAGCTCCTGCATGGCGCAGGGTACGGACTACTTCCTGCAGTTTTCCCATTTCACTGTACTCCAATTTTGGGGAATTCATCTCCACCTTGTAGTCACCATCACCGATTGGAACCTGCTGCCGCCCGGTTCGATGAGAACCATGGATACTGGAGTCGTAAACAAACCGCCATGTTTTCCCCTCGTTATCGGTCACTTCCCACGGATCGTAGGTACGGGAAGAACGGGAATGGACAGCGTTGGTTCCAAACAGGGAAGCCACAGCTTCTGCTGCCTGCTGGCGGGTGAGTCCCGTCATCTCAATTTCACAGCCGAAGCATTGGTCTTTCAGATCAATCGATGGCATTCACCTCCCGATACTCCATGATCTATATTTTTTGTTTTGTCGTTTTCATATCACGCTCCTTTGTAATAATCGCAAAGACTAATATACAATCAACGGACATTGCCCCTTTCCCATGATGAAATGAAATATATATGAAAACAGCCCGCAGTTTTCTGCGGGCTGCTGCTGGCTGTCTTATGCGTAGGTTTCATCTTCATTTTCATTGGTTTCGCCGGATTCTATGGTATCGTCATCCGGCTCGCTTTCTTCTTCCTCATCCCGATTCCAGCTTTCCGGCGTAGTATCCTCATCGTCCTCGCCCTCATCGGTTTCGGTGTTTTCTGCAGGTTCCCAGCTGTTCCCGGTTGTTTCTTCATCAGCACTGAGTCCCTCGGTTTCGCCATTTTCTTCGTCCCAGTCCTCTGATTCCTCGTCATCGGGTACTTCCTCGTCCTCATCGCTTTCAGCGGTTTCTGCGGCTTCCCAGCCGTTTTCAGCCTGTTCCTCGTGTTCAGCTGCTCTGGCGGCTTCAAATTCTTCTTCCGCTTCTTCCAGCGCCTGTTCGATCAGTCCAATCACGAATTCCTTTTGGGTGAGGCGGCGATGATAGGCTTTCTCGTAGTTTTCAAGGTATTCTTTTACCCTCTGGAACAATTCCTCGCTCACCTGAAATGCTAATGTTCTTCCTTTTTCCATAATTCTGTTGGCCCCTTTCTCATAATGTTCCCGGATGATCATTTCGATGAATTTGCTCATCGTGCTTTCTGTTTCCCTGATTTCCTCGCTGATTTGGTTATGCAGATCCAGCGGGATTTTGCAGGTTACGCCCTTTGTTTCCACGCCTATCGCTCCTTTTTTCGTTCTTTCCCTTTCGGGCAACACAAGCATACTGCAACCCGCCGGATAAAGCTATTACCAAGACCAACAACCTTTCAGTCAAAGCAGGCTCAACAAACGTCACAACCAATAAAGGCTATGCGGGGGTTATTCTTCTTCCAGCAGAGAACCAAGGAAGCCCATCATCTCCTTCGGAATGGCTTCTTCCTGCTGTGGTATGGGCTGGGAAGGCACAGCTTTGAGTTCTTCCCGCAGTACCCGGCGCAGAATTGTTTCCAGTTCTTCTCGCTGGGCATTTTCCAGAATCACCTGTACCAGAAAGGCGTTTTTCTGACCTTCCGGCACAGCCTGCAGGATTTCCTATGCTCTGCGATGTTCTTGATTCTGGAGGTTGGGGCGGAACATAAATAGGGGCCTGCTCATGCCTTGCCCACACCGCCCGAAAACTGCTCCAAAATCCTCTCGAACCCTTCAGCGTTTACCTTGTCGTCTATCAGGGCAAAAACCCGACACAGGCTGTCCTGTTCGCTCACGTTGCCCTTGACTACCGATGCGCCGCCGCCCAGCATCACCACCGGGATGGCTTTCAGGTCAAACCCCGATTCCATGGCTGCCGAAAGAAGGCGCTCTGTGTAAAGCCGCCCTTGTTTCTGGATAATGTTTCGGGCATCCTCATCCATACTGCAGGACTTTCCTGCCAGAACACGCTCCACCTGAGCATCGGTCACAGACAGCCCGGTATCCCGGCGGACCTGTTCTTTTGTTTCATCAATGCAGCGGATCATACCGAGTTCCAGACTTCGGCAGGTAGCCGCATTGGGAACACCATTATCCAGCCGCATCAGATCAACAGTCCAGCCGCCGACGTCCATGAGAAGAACAGAAGGCTCATTCTGGATGAGTTCCGGATGCAGCGCAATGGCGGAATAGCCCTGTGGGAACAGTTTCACATCCTCAATGGTGATTTTATAGGCGATTCCTTCAAACTGAAAGCACACCGGACGGAGGCCGTCTGCCAGCTGGGAAGAACGCATAAGATATTCCCGGAAGGGCTTTTTCTCCCAGCCAAATCCAGCCAGTGGCAGCCCGGCGGCAATGCGCACCGAACACTCTGTTTTTCCACCTCGCTGTTTGATTTCCTTGGCGATAGCTGCAAGGGTAAGCAGGTAGTAATTGTCGTTTTCCATTTTGTTGCGCAGAATCGGCTGCCTGCCGGTTCCGCAGACATAAAACTTCCCACCGAATTCCAGTGTGTTTTGCAAAGTGTAGGGTTCATGGGAATACTCTGCAATACCGGCTGGGAAAGAAAAATGCCGGGTTTTGATTGCATAATAGCCATGGTCGATGCCAATGTTCATGGTTTTACTCATCCTTATAGGCATGTACTTGATTTGAAAGAGAATTCATCCACAGGTTTCCGGAGCTCAGGCAGCCAATTGCACCAAATCGTTTCGGAGCGGCCATCCCAAGGCGAAAAGCTGATGTTCCACCCATTGACATTCCTGCTACTGCTGTCCGTAAACGATCTTTTGACACTCTGAAAAGTTCTGGTATTTGAACTATCAATTCATCAAGCATATAGTCCTGATAACGAATTCCTTTGCACGTGTTAGCAAAAAAGCTGTCCGGTGCGCTGGGCATGATAAAAAAGGTCTGATATTCTTCTGCCCATTTTTGCAGGCGATCTTTCTGATTCAGCCATGATTTGTTATCGGTTCCTCCACCACCGCCGCCTCCATGGAGCAGGTAGACCACGTTGCTTTCCCTGTTCGTTTTATCAGGAGCAGAAACTAACACATCTGTATCTTTTTGAAGTGTTTTTGAATAAAAATCCATTTTGTAAAATGCCATTTTTAAGCCTCCTTTACCTCTTCGGTCGTCGATACCGGAGATATTTTTTTCATCCATTTCTTACTCTTTAATCTAAAGAAACACCATATACATTTAAGTATCTGATCAATTTTCAGCATGCAGTATATCCAAAACGGTGACCAATGCCAAACTAATCCTGCCAGTGCTCCGAGCGGGATTGAAGCTACCCATAAAAACAGAATATCTCCTGCCATAAGGAATTTTGTATCCCCTCCGGCACGCAGCACACCTTTTGTTAAAATTGAGTTCATTGCCTGGAAAATAACGATAAAGCTGATTGAATCCATCAACGACCAGCTTATTTCCTTTGCCTGCTGTGAAACTTGATAATAGTCTATAATCGGAGCTCTTATAAGCAAAATTACAATTGCAGCAAAACAGCCGACTAAACCGCCTAAAAATAAAAAGGAATATCCCTGTTTTTGCGCTTTATCATACTCTCCACGCCCCATGGTGTGGCCGGTAATAATACCGCTTGCATTGGAGATTCCCTGTGTCAACACAGAGCTTAGCTGTTGCACTACCATCGTTACGGAATTGGCCGCTACAAAGGTATCTCCGATTCTTCCCATAATCATGGCCACAGAATTGTTTCCGAACGCCAACAATCCATCGCTGATCAATACCGGAATACTAATGCGCAGGTATTCCGAGGCGAGATCCCGGCAGGGGAGAAGCAGGTGGCGGATCCGATAGGCGATTCGTGCATCTTTCCAAAAGAAAAATCCGCATATAAACAGCAACTCAAAAACTCTTGCAATCAGCGTGCCCAAGGCAGCGCCGGCTATCTCCATGCGGGGAGCTCCTAAATTTCCAAAGATAAAAACCCAGTTGAAAAATACGTTGATAAAAAAGGCGATTATCGAACTGATCAGCGGAATTTTTACCTGCCCAACACTGCGCAGGATGATCGTACAGGTCAAAGAAAGCCCCATGCAATAATAGGTGGGCAGAATCCACTGTAAATAGGAAACACCATAGGCAGCTGTCTCCGAATTGGTGGTATAGATCCGCATAATCATTTCCGGAAAAAGAAGGGTGGCTATGAAAAACACAGAGGCAAAGGCCAACACAATACGCATCATGATGGTAACTGCTTTTCGCAGGCTGTTTTTATCCTGCATTCCCCAGAAACGTGCGGTCAATACCGATGCGCCCATGCCGATCCCCATACAAAAGATTTGAAAAAGATTGATGAACTGACTGGCCTGGGAGGAAGCAGAAAGCTGGGCATCCCCCATGCTGCTGAGCATAATGGTATCCATTAAATTGATTCCCACTGTAATAAGCTGTTGGGCGGATACGGGAATTGCAATTTTTAAGATGGTAGAATAAAAATTTTTATCGCCTAAATATTCCTTTAAATTACTTTTCATATTTTTCTTCATCCTTTCCGGCAAAATACGAATGTATTTCCGGCTCTGGATATTGAGCTGGGGCATTTAACTGGTGCGCCAAAATCCGGGCAGCTCCTTTGCTGAGTTCCACTGGACATCTCGAAATAACAACAACGCCATCATTCTCCGAAGTGAAGCACCCAAAAAGTTCTGATGCTGCCTCCGCAATCGGAATAAAGAAAAGCCCATAACGATGAAAACATGGTTTTTTTAAGGAGTGCATTTCACCATTAACAAAAACCGAAGATGAATTTTTCAAAAAGCAGTATTCCTTTCCTTCGGTGTCTCGCAAGACTGCAGTCTTGCCGTTTACTGCCACTTCATATTGACAATCAAATCCTATTGCCAGTGCCTCGATCGGAGCATATATAGCTGATGTAAGTAGCATTTCCCCTACATCGTAATAAGGGTCTTCTTGTCTTCCTGGATGAACCAATAGGCATTCCGGATTGCTTCCAGCAGCAAACGGGATAACTTTTCCATGCTTATAGATACCTTTTCCTCCAACAGCAACGGCAAACTGCAGCGATTCCTTTTGGAATTTCCTGTTAGGAGTCAACCGAACGCTTTTTCCGTCAACCTTAGCCCACCCGGAATAAAAATAATCCCAGAATACACTGGCAACAACAGAGGGGTAGCGATGTCCCATATCTTTAACTTCCCAATAGATTAAATCACATGGATCACCCTGATATACAAAGAAGTTATCTTTCCCATGAAGATACATTTCCGGCGTTTCCATAACGTGATTTGCGGTCATCCACATACGTCGATTATAATCGTTCATCTCAGATTTAGGTCGATAAACATCCGATTTTTCAAATTCCATTTTTTGCCCAAATCGCACATCCTTTTCTCCACGAATCTGAATGCAAGGCAGTGGTCCTTTCGGAAGATGAGGAAGCATTTCCTTTGGCAAGGGCCCTGCAATAAAGCCTGCAGCAGCCAATAGTTCCGGATGTTCCAATACAAAGGCTGTTGTAATCATATCTCCATTAGACATTCCCTGCATATAAATTCGAGAGGTGTCTATGGTATATCTCTCGCAAATACGTACAATCAGCCTTCGAATCGTTTCTATATCTGCCTCGTCGCATTCCCAGCGACCATAACGATGTGAGTTGGGGTATACTACGATAAATCCCTTTTCTTCAGCAATTCTGTGCCAATCTGTTTCCAATGCATCCCTCAGTCCATCGCCGCTGCCTCCATGCATTTGTAGCACCAAAGGTACTGCAACACCTTCCTGATAACTGGAAGGTACATACTCATACCAGATGGTCATGCGGTCTTCATACAGATTTTCGCTCACTTCAATGAGCTCAGGCTCAGCGCCAATCGGCATTTGGGCTTCAAAGTTTACGCTAATCTCTGGTTTATAGATATTACGGTTACTGATACTCACAAAACAAATCCCCTTTCCGTTTCAGTTTTATACGGGAGGAATTGAACAAACTTTTCTAATTGATGGTTGCAGAACTTCCATTCATGACCACAATCTTCCTCATTCCATATCAATTCGTATCCAAGTTCTTTCAAATAGTCACGATATTCTATATTACAGGCATAATGATTATCATCTCTTGTTCCACAGCAAAGATAAATTTTGGGTGCTTTCCCTTCATCCATGAGTTTCTTTGCCATGTACCAAGTATCATTTGTTGATCCGATTAAGTTATTTCCAAAAACTCGCCCGGCATAACCAGGGCACCAGCCTCCATTAACATATTGCTGTACCATACTCACAGAACCGGCAAAACTACCGATAACGCTATATTTATCTGGGTTTGCCAATCCATTGCGAAGCGCGCCATAACCGCCCATAGAAAATCCACAAATATAGTTATCTTCTCTTTTATCAGATGCCAATGGAAACATCTCGTGGATTAGATCCCAAATATATCCGTTCAGCAGAGTGGAATAATGATTTCCCTCCTCCATGTCCGCAAAAGCACTATTCCCGGCTGAGATACAAACTACAAATAGTTTATTCTGCTCTGCCACACGCTCTATTTCTGTATATCGTAGCCAATCACTGCTACACCCAAATCCCCCATGAAGCAACCACAGCACCGGAAATTTTTTGGATCGAAATGTATCACTATCCGAATATTTGCTGTTTCCATCACCATCTTGTGGAATAATGATATCCATTGTTGAAAGCCCGTAAGCAGGGTAATCCATCTGTATTCTTGCCATACTTTCACACCTCCTTTTTTCTCAAAGGCAGCCAATCCAAAAGTTTTTCTGCGAACAGATCTCCCAAATACCAATCGTGAGCACCCATTTCCTCAAAATATGTATGAGCGGGAAGACGCTGAGCCAGGAAATTTTTCATATTATAATTGTTATTGTACATAATATCGTCTGTTCCACATGCCTGGAAGGTTTTAGGCATATCTATATCCTTCTTCAGATTGTCTTCTACAATCGTACGGATGTCTCTGAAAGGATCACTTCGAAGTTCTTTGGCAGAATACATGCAATTTGAACCTGCATACCGCTCATCCATCTCCTGTACAATATCCAACGGACTGGAAATACTGCCCACATACCCATACTTTTCAGGATTTAACATAGCAATGCGATATGATAAGTATCCTCCCATAAATATACCAGCAATAAAAGTGTCTTCCCGTACCTCAGATACAGGAAATATCTTTTGTATGTAATTTGGCAACTCCTGAGAGATATATCCATAATAATCCGAAACATCTGGTTCGTTCACTCGAAAACTCTGAAATTCTTTGATCGTGGGCATTACAATGAGTAAACCAGGATACTTCTGTGCAAATAAAGCAAGACGAGTGTTTCGAATCCAAGAAGAATAATTGCCTTCATTTCCATGAAGCAAATATAATACCTGTAGCTTTTCATTTTTCTTGTGCAAACTTACTTCTGTTATATTGCCAAAGTCACGCTTCTCTTTTATCCCTACTGGATAAAGAATACTAACTTCCGTTACCCCTTTCAGACACTTTGATCCAACGGTCAATCGTAGCAGGGCATTTCGATTCATTAACAGCACCTCCTTTTATATTAGGGGGTATCTGAAAGTCAAAATTTTAGTCTTTTTCTACAGTCAACACCGACTACAGCGTTAAAAACACTCGGGATCCAACACAGTTTCTTTATTTTTCTCCTGAATTCGACTGCTGCCTGCGAAAAATTCGTTGATTTCTCTGTTTCAGATACGCCATGATTAGAGTATAAAGTATGGAGTTGCTCCATAGTCAAGCATTAAAAAAGTGAATCGCAAAAATTAGCGATTCACCTCTATAGCAATTTCTATAACATAATCTAAGTCGTCCTGCACGCAAATGTATCCTATTAATTCTGTTTCATATGCATATCCACAAATCGTCCATCCCTCTTTTTCTATATACGATATTAATTTATCATACGATTCTGGAAGTGTCTTATAGCCCCCATAATGTCTTAAAACGGCATAGTATCCACTTGGTCTCTTTATTGTAGATATATTTGGCAATTCTTTTTTAACAGGAGCTGTTATATGAATACCGAAAAACTCTTTATCATAACATCCAGCTTTTAATCTTTCTTTTGAAATCATCGCACACCGTAAATAATCTCCCTGCAACTCTTCCGTTTGGCAAATTCGCAAAAAATCACGAACGGCCGTCATTCTACGTTTTCTGTCATTTAAAGTTTCTGTTCTGACTGGAACTGCAATATATAGTTTTTCTTCAAGTTGTTGAATCTCAGGTTCTCTTTGGCACGATTTCATTCCACGCTCAACTTGCAACGAGGTAAAATCCAATCGCTGACACAATTCTTGAAGCCTATATAGTTCTCTGTTTAGAAATGTTAATTGCTCGTTTAGCAAATCCAGCATTTTTTCTGGGTTTCGATCTTGCAAATAGTTTTTTATCTGCTTCAGTGGAACATGAGAATCACGTAACATCAATAGTAAATCGAAAGTATGTACCTGGTCTAAACAATATAACCTGTATCCGTTTTCTGCAATATACGCTGGATGAAATAATCCTATTTTATCGTAATATAACAGTGTATCCTTACTGACACCACATAAATCGGCAAATTCCTGTGGTAGTAGACCTTCCGAAAACATTATTATTTACTCCTTTATCAAAGTTATTTTACCATATTATAATGATTAATCTGCCGAATTTACCAAAGATATCAACAGAAATATCCTGACTCCTAAGGAAATCCATCATCTGTTTATAAGAGAGGTGGAGTGCCGCTTCGCAGGGGGAATTGCGCATATACCGTCCTATGGTGAGATTTTTTCCGCCTTACAAATTCTGGCTTCTCCAAAATGGAGAAATCGTCTTCTTACAGAGAGAAGAGTATGGGGATTGTTGTATGCAAAAAGCGTTCAGCAGCCATTTACGGCAGCCAAACGCTTTGCGTGTTCCCCAAAGGGGGAAAGAACATAAAACTCAGTCTGCCCAGTGGGCATTTTTGAAGATTGCCCGGCCTACGCCGATGAGGTCGGCACAGCCTTCTTCCAGAAGGGTCTCAGCCTGGACAGGAGTGGTAACTCCTCCTGTCAAAAGAACGGGGAGGTGAACCGCCTGCTTCACAGGAACAGACAGATCCCGGAAATAACCAGGTTCTGCGTGACCAGGGCGGATAAAACCGTTCATGCCGCCGGTGAGATGGAGCAAATCCACGCCGCTATGTTCCAGCAGCCGACAGGCCTCCACACAGTCTTCAACGGTACTTCCTCCCACCGCATAGTCACAGCCACCCAGCCGCAGGGCAATGGGAAAATCCTCGCCTACTGCCTGCCGTACCGCCTGGATGACTTCCCGATGGAATCGGATGCGGTTTTCCACCGACTGGGGGCCATACTCATCCGTTCTGTGGTTGGCCAGCGGGGAGAAAAATTGATTGAGGAGATAACCGTGAGCCGAGTGCAGCTCTACTCCGTCAAAACCTGCCTGTTTTGCTCGAAGAGCTGCCTGAGCAAACCATTCGGTAACCTGCCTGATCTGCTGGAGAGTCATCTCCGCAGGCAATTCTTCCTGCTGCTTGGGGTGGTAGATCGGGCTGGGACCTACAGGGGGTTGTCCGGTGATTTTGGACAGCGCCGCTGATCCTGCGTGACTGAGCTGAGCAAAAACTTTGACATCCTCCTGATGGATACAGTCGGTCAGACGCTGAAGGGAAGGGAGTGCATCGTCGGATGCGATGGAGGTCTGACCAGGATGAGCCTTCCCCTGAGGGTGAATATAGCTGTGTTCGGTGATAATCAGACCAATTTTGCTGTATTTTGCTCGTTCTTGATAGTAGTCGCATATCGCATCGGTTACATAGCCGTTCTCATCCGCCTTTGCGGTGGCCATGGGAGGCATCACCAGACGATTGACCAGGGTCAGATTCCGGATGGTAATGGGATCCAATATGTGTGCCATAATAAAAATCCTCCATAGAAAAATTTAGGTTGTTGCCTGGGTACTACGGTTTGTTTTTCGCCATTCCACCAAGCCAAAGATCAGTGCCAGCACAAAGGCGCAGGCATCGCCTACGGGTCCGGCCCATAGCGCACCTTCTACACCTAAAAAGTGAGGAAGAATGAGCAGAGCCGGCAACAAAAAGAGTACTTGCCGGGACAGGGAGATCAAAGTAGCCTGAACCGGCTTTCCGATTGCCTGGAAAAAGGTACCCGTGCATAGTTGAAATCCGTTTAAGAGGATCAGCAGCAGGAAAATCTTCAGACTCTTGACCGCAAATTCACGGTACAGATCGGACTCCGAGCCAAAAATGCTGACAATACTGTCGGGGAACAATTGAAACAGCAGGGTACCTAAGCCCATCACAATGGTGGAACAGACAGTGGCTAACAAGTAAGTTTTTTGGGCTCGGGCTGTCTTCCCAGCACCATAATTATACCCGATGATGGGCTGAGATCCCACAGAAATCCCAATGACAATGCCGGTAATAATCTGATTGACCTTCATGGTGATGCCCAGAGTGGTCATGGGAATTTCAGCGCCGTACTTGGAGGCGGCACCGTATTTGACAAGCACATTGTTCATCACGGTAATCACAATGGTAGCCGCCAGCTGAAGAAAGAAACTGGAAATTCCAAGGCTGCATACTCTCCCACACAGCTTCCAGCGGGGGAGCAGACAGTCAGGCGTCAGGGTGATGCACCGGAATTTTCTCAGGTAAAGCAATGTCATGATACAGGAGACAACCTGTCCCAGAACCGTTGCGATGGCAGCTCCTGTTACCCCCATGTGGAAAACAAAAATAAAGACCGGATCCAGGATTGTATTTAAAATCGCTCCGCTTAGTGTGGACAGCATGGCGTAAACCGGACTTCCGTCAGCACGTATAATGGAGTTAAACCCCATGCTGAACATGTAAAAGGGAAAGCCTAATACAATGATGAATCCATACTCCAGAGCATAGGACATGGTAGCGTCGGTGGCGCCGAACAGGACGCAAAGAGGTTTTAGAAAGATCAGAGACAATACGGTTAACACAATGCTGGCCGCCACCGTCAGCGTTATGGCATTGCCTACGCCTTGAGCGGCTCTTTGACGATCCTCCTGTCCCAGGCACAGGCTGAAGTAGGCGGTGGTGCCATCTCCAATCATCAGGCCAAGGGCCAGGGCAATGACAGTCAGAGGTAAAATTACATTGGTTGCGCCATTTCCCAGATAGCCTACGCCACGGCCAATAAAAATCTGATCGACAATATTATACAGGGTACTGACCACCATGGAAATGATGCTTGGAACAGCAAAGGTTCCAAGCAGCTTTCCAACCGGCTCATACCCCAGGCGATTTGCTTCCGTCTGCATGGGTTCACTTCCTCCATTTTTATTTCGATTCGGCGGGAAATCCCCGCGGTACACAATTATAAACCTTCCCATAATGGGAAAGTCAAGGGAATTCTTCCAAAGAAAAGAGGGCGCCAGGAGAAAGACTCCCAGTGCCCTCTTGGGTTAAATTTGTTCCTGTAGCTCCAGTAATGGTCCTTTTAGATCAAAGTAGGCAGAAGTTAGATTGGTGATGATTACCTGGTTCGCCTTGGGATGCTGCACAAAGTATTCCGAAATCAGTGTATCAACATGCTCCAGCGCCTGTGCGGGTTTTTGCTGACAGAGATAGTCCCCTTCGGGAAGCATTTCCAGATTGGTAATACCATCTTTTTTCTGGAGAACCTCCAGAAAAATGTCGGTATCAATGCGGCCTCCCTGTCGTCTGGCAATCAGGCCAATGGGAAAAGTAAAGGCAGGCAGCAGGCCCAGGGATTGCCCAAGGAGAAAAATTTCAGTTGAACTCTGTTTGAACTTCAGCTCTCCGCCAGAAAAAGTAAATGGTGACCGCAAAATGAGCCGCTGGCGCAGATGCCGTCGATAGAGGCCCTCCTGTTCCTGATAGCGTTGATTTTCATCGATCCGGCGCAGTGCTTCCTCCATTTGCTGCATGGTATTACGAAGGTGGGTAAGCTTCTCCATGGCCTTTTGTTGTCCATCCTGAAGCAGATGCCGAATATCCAATGTCTGGTCTGGCTGCCGGTATTGTTCCGCATCCCGTAGGGGGATGTTCAGCTCCAGGCACATTAAAATCATATCCATCTCCACCAGTTGTTCCAAAGCATAGTACCGATAGCCCGTTTCCTCCTCAATATAGGCAGGAATCAGTGCGCCAATTCGTTCATAGTATCGTAGCGATTTTGGGTTTACATTGCGGAGTCTGGCAAAGTCGCCAATGGAAAGATAGCCCTGCATCTGTGGTTCCTCCTTGGTTAGTACTTGACTTTCCCATTATGGGAAGGTCTATTATAATATTATATATCAAACTTCTGACTATTACCAGATAAAGGAGATAAAAATATGATTTATCAGACCAACGGTACCTGCGCTAAGGAAATTAAATTAGAAGTAGATAATGGAGTGATCCAAAAGGTAGAATTTGTATTGGGTTGCCCCGGCTTTACCCAAGCTCTCAGCCGCCTATTAGTGGGGATGCATGTGGAGGATGCGATTGCACAGCTGAAAGGAATTCAATGTCTAGATAAGGGAACCTCTTGCCCGGATCAGCTGGCTCTGGCTCTGGAGCTATGTCAGGAATCGGAGGGGAAACAGTCTTAAAGTAGAGAATTACTCACGTCACGGTATTCTTTATTCAAGAAAAAACCGCCTGGAGATTCCTCTTATGACCTCCACACAGGCAAAGCAAAATAACTCGGGATATAAACGGCAAAGGAGAGTATATATGGATGAACTAATAAATGAAAGAAACAATCAGGAAATTATACAGGAGCTTTCTGAGGAGAGACTGATTCGCCGGGAGAAGTTGGTCAAACTTCAGAAAGAGGGCCGTGATCCCTTTCAGATCACCCGCTTTGAGGTAAACAATGAGTCTGCTAATATTAAGAAAAACTTTGACGCCCTGGAAGGTAAAGAGGTGGCTCTTGCCGGCCGCCTTATGTCCAAGCGTGGCATGGGCAAAGTGTCCTTCTGCGATTTGCAGGACAAGTCCGGCCGCATCCAGCTCTACGCCAGGAAGGATGAGTTGGATGAGGAGGAGTATAACCGCTTTAAGAAGTACGATATCGGCGATATCGTAGGCGTGCAAGGCGAGGTATTCCGCACCCAGCGAGGAGAGATGTCTGTGCGGGTGCAGAAGGTGACTCTGCTGAGCAAGGCTCTGTTGCCTCTGCCTGAGAAGTTTCACGGGCTTACCAATACCGAGCTGCGTTATCGCCAGCGCTATGTGGATTTGATTGTCAACCCCGAGGTGAAGCGAAACTTTATTATCCGTTCTCAGTTCATCAAGCATGTGCGCAATTTTATGGATGCTCGGGGCTATATAGAGGTGGAGACTCCAGTACTTAACACCATCTCCGGCGGGGCTACCGCTCGTCCCTTCATCACCCATCATAACACTTTGGACATCGATATGTTCATGCGCATTGCCACTGAACTGCCTCTGAAGCGGCTCATCGTAGGCGGCATGGATCGGGTGTATGAAATTGGGCGTATTTTCCGCAATGAGGGTATGGATCCCAAACACAACCCGGAGTTTACCACTATCGAACTTTATCAGGCCTATGCCGATTTTAACGACATGATGGACCTCTTTGAGGAACTGCTGTCCTCTGCCTCGCAGAAGATCTTGGGTACCTACCAGGTGGACTGGCAAGGTGAGAAAATTGACCTGACCCCCGGCTGGACACGTCTTACCATGCACGAGGCGGTCAAGCAATACTGCGGTATCGACTTTATGGACATCACCTCCGACGAGGAGGCCGTAGTTGCGGCCAAGTCCATCGGCGTGGAACTGCCGGAGACCGCCGACAAAACCTGGGGAAATGCGCTGTATGAATGCTTTGACCAGAAAGTGGAGGAGAAGCTTATCCAGCCCACCTTCATCACTATGCACCCTGTGGATGTATCCCCTTTAGCCAAGCGTTCCTCCAAGGACCCCCGCCTTACTGAGCGGTTTGAGCTATTCATCTGCCACAGCGAGATGGGAAATGCCTTCTCTGAGCTCAACGACCCTATTGACCAACGCCAGCGCTTTCTCAAACAGGTGGAATTGCGCAGCAAGGGAGATGATGAGGCTGGAATGATGGACGAGGACTTTCTCACCGCCCTGGAGTACGGCATGCCTCCAACGGGCGGCTTGGGTATTGGCATTGATCGCTGTGTCATGATGCTCACGAATTCCGATACGATTCGTGAGGTTCTCTTATTCCCCACGATGAAGCCTGTTCACAAGGAATAGTGCCTTCTGCACTTACTTGCTGGGAAAGTTTTGTTTCAAAGGAACACTTTATAGACAGTTTTATCTGTATTTTTCGTCTGGTGTAGGAAATCACAAACAAACTGAATCACTATAAACAGAATAGGTATCCGTTGTCAGCTGAGGCGGATACCTATTCTGTTTATCCAGCCAAGTGGTTTTAAAAAGGGCGCACGCCCTATTGTATCTTAAGAGCTTGAAATTGGCTCATTCGGGGCTTTTGTCAATCTATCTATATAACTGTCGGAAACTTCTACACTTCCGACAACGGGAAAAAGAGTGGTAAACACAAAAAAGCGGAGTTCCCAGCCTGAAAAATCAGGCGGAAACTCCGCTTAGCTTTGCAGATACCTCTGAAAACGGGGATGACAGTAATGGGACACCAATCCTTTTTTGAAACGGAAAAAAGCCCGCAAACCCGCATAAATACTAAGAAAAATGTGCCTGACAGTAAAATCAGGCACATTACTTGGTTGCGGAGGCTGGATTTGAACCAACGACCTTCGGGTTATGAGCCCGACGAGCTACCGGACTGCTCCACTCCGCGATATTTTGTTTCACCGGTAAGGTGCTTATCTATTATACCACACCCTCAGAAAAATGCAAGAGATTTTTTAAAAATATATATATTATAAAAATAATTCACAATATAAACAATATATTTTGTCATAATTATTAAAAACGCCGGAGAGATTCACCTCTTAGAATCCTTCCGGCGTTTTATTAGTCAGACAATTGTAGATAGATTACAAGGAGTCTCCCCAGAGTGCCTCCTTCAGCTTTTGGCACTGTTCACAGACCACCGTATCGTTTATTCCCTCTCTGCCTTTTTCCAAAGCGTCCCAATGTTCAGCAGCCGTTCGCAAAGCCTTGGTAGCAAGCTGAATTTCGGCCCGATAAGCTTTTTGAATGTCAGAAAGTTCCTTTTCACACAGCTGGTCCGTATCCGGGTCAACCGCAGCCTTGAAGAAATCCAGAATTTCATCTCCCGGCAGGCTGGGGAAATGTTCATGAGGAGCGGTGCTGTCGAACAGGCACAGCCCCAAGCCCTCAATGACCACCATGTCAGCGCTGTTCGGGTCAAAGGCGCATCGATATTCTTCCGTATCCCATCCGGCCTGGTTGGCAGCTGCCCGTACTTTTTTCAAAAAGGTGGATTTTCCCGTTCCCGGACGGCCTTTGATAAAAATACGGCGGGAGAGTCCGGCGGTAATTTCTGGGATGCAGTCAATGCTTCCGTCCTTTGTCGCGGCGCCCAAAAAACGCAGTTGATTTTTTCCGGCTTCATGACCCTGACGATCCTGGAATAACTGGGAGATGGTTTCATTTGCCAAGGTGTTCAGCGCATCAAAATGAATGTGCTCCTGATAAATTTTCTCCCATTGGTCATGAATGGGAAGTGCAGCGGCAAAATGGCTGTGAGCCTCTTGCAGTGCTTGCTCTACCGGGCGGTACGATTCCTGTAAAGCGGTTCCGCTCCACACCAGAGAGTCCCATGGCCGGGAAATCAGCACTCCTGCCGACCGGTTAGGTAATATCAGCCCTTCCAAACTGCCATCCAAAGAGAAGAGAATCTTCCACACTGGTTCCTTTCGGGATTCTGCCAGCGCCAGTACTTCATGCAAAGCCTGCTGTGCATCCTTTTGAGGCCATCCCGATAAGATCATTTTCTTATCCAGCCCATCAAAGCAGGAATGATAAAAGGAAACAAACCCCTGGGAGCTGTGGGAACTTATAAAAAACGGAACAGAACGAGTCAATCACAACACATCCTTTCAAAAGAAATCCCGCCTCAAGAATATGAGGCGGGAGGAAGAAATATTCCTACAACCTCTGACCATAGGGATGTTTTTCATACAAAAGCTGCTCCCGATTGGGACGCACCGCCTGCAGAAAGGGCGCCAGAGGTTCTGTTATTTTTTGTGTTTCCAGTCGGAGAAGGGTCTGCTCATATTCCCGAATTCGTGTTTCTACCGGCGCCCGGCAGTTATCAAGACCATATTCCAATACCAGCGCCGTTAATTCATACATGGGCAGCCCGATGCCGTGGGTTTCCACATGCACCGAAGCACATCCCTGTCCAATTGCGTGGCATAACGCTGCGGCAACAGGATTTTGGGTCTCCTTGGCCGCTTGGTGGGCTTCGAGAATGGCTCTTTTGGCCTCCGGCATTTTTATCTGACCGGCAGCCCATTCACGGCTAAAAAGCACGGCAGTACGAGGGCGGCTTTCACAAGGCAAAAGTTCTTCCAGCCGTGCCAGAGGCTTCTCCATACAGGCAAAGGCCCAGAATACAACCACTGCATGGGTTTGCCGGCGAATGAGCCGAAGGAGCTCCTGCAAACAGGGGCTATCGCGGGTAAACAGTACCTTGTTTTTTCGTTTTGCTTTTTCCCGGACAATTTCCATCCACAAAGGCTCCATATCGCAAGCTCCTTTTCTCAATATACCGGGACTCTTATTCGCCCGTTATCATCCGATACATAGCTTCCAGACAAATCCGGGCATGTTCCATATAACGATTTATATCAATGTGTTCGTTGGCATTATGCAGGCCTCTGTCCGGCTCATCGGGGAAAATGGGGCCAAAAGCTACACAGCTTCCGGGAATTGCCCGGGCATAGGTACCACCGCCGGTTGCATACAACTCGCAGGGTTTACCGGTTACAGCCGTGTAGGAATCCTGCAAAAGATGAATCAGCTCGCTGTCCTCCGGCAGGTACAGCGGCGGAACGTGTTCGTCAATGAGAAATACCAGGCCGGCTTTTTCGGCTTTTTCCCGGAAGGTACGGATGATTTTTTCGCCGTCAGCCGTAACCGGGTAGCGGATGTCAAAGCTCGCGCTGCTGCGATGCTCGTCAATATGAAGGAGCCCCAGGTTACAGGTCAGGGCGCCCGAAGGCTCATCCTGACAGCTGATTCCCAGAGAGGCGCCATCGGTTTCACAGGCAACAAAATCATTGATAAAGCTCAACAGATTTCCCAGCTCTTCTTTGGGAAAAACAGAAGCCAGCAGAATAATGGCATGGCTGATGGCGTTAAATCCCTTGTGGGGCTGCATGGCATGGACTGCGGTACCTTTGGAGAACAGCTCCAGCCCATTTTCCGAAACCTCAAACGTAAATTTTCCGGGAACCTGAGATTCCGACAAGGCCCGAGCCTGTTTCAGGGAGCAATGCAGGATACCATGAGCTTTGTCAGGCACGGCGTTTACCACACTGCCGCCCTCAAAGCTATCCATCAGCGGGGAGGAAGGCCCTCGCAGAGTCACCCGCAGGATTCCCTTTTCCCGGTTACAGATGCCATAGTCGGAATCAGGGGTAAAGGCCATGTTGGGCAGCGGCTGCTTGGAAAAATAATGGGGCAGATCCTCCATGCCCACTTCTTCTCCGGCGCCGAAAATCACGCGAAGACGGCGTTTTCCCAGAACACCGGCATCCTTCAAAGCCTTCAGGCCATACAAAGCGGCAATCGCTCCCCCTTTATCGTCAGCCGTTCCTCTGCCGAAGAGAAGATCTCCTTTCCGGGTCAGCACAAAGGGATCGCTGTCCCAGCCGTCTCCTACGGGAACCACATCTACATGAGCCACAACGGCTGCCAGCTCATCTCCCTCGCCATATTCCGCGTGACCGGCGTAGTTATCCGCATTATAGGTGGAAAATCCCATTTTTTCTGCCAATGACAATATAAAGTGCAGAGCGTCCGCACTGGGTTTTCCATAAGGAAAATTTCCCTCAGCTTTTCCGCAGACCGAGGGGATCGCGACTAAATTCCCCAAATCCCGGAGCATATCTTCCTGATAAGCATCTATATGATGACCAAAACGAAGTTCAGAATTCATAACACACACAACCTTTCAGCAACAGACCATATCTTTTTGGCAGAGAGTTTATTCCTCCGCCAGTACCGCCAGCTTAGCAATACACTTTGCACAGACATTTTGCCCCTTAAAAGAGGTAAGATTCTCTGTGCTTTGGCAAAAAGTACAGCTTGGCGCATATTTCCGCAGGACAATGGTATTCCCTTCTGTAAAGATTTCCACAGCGTCCTTTTCTCCCAGCTTCATCATTTTACGAAGCTCAATCGGCAAAACCAGCCGGCCCATATTGTCGATAGAGCGTACAATTCCGGTAGCTTTCATAGTTTATTCCCCTTTTCTGATTCTCCAGTTAACAGAAGAAGTTTGTCGAATATGTATTCAGGATACCTTTTTTTACCAATTATGTCAATAGACGCAAGGCAGCCTTTCAAAAGTTAAGGAACTGTACATATTTTTATAATAAGGAAAATTCATGTTTCAAGGTCGATTTCGATGCAAAAAGAATGGCAATCACAAAGGGCGCATATGGATAATGGAAGGAAAGAGGGTGGGAATATGCTGAACAAAATATGGGCGGGAATGATACTTATCAGCTTTTTCTGCGCGGCAGTTACGGGACGAATGGAAGCGTTGTCCCAAGCGGTGCTGGAGGGATCGGGGAAAGCCGTGGAGCTGACCCTTTCCATGGCGGGGATGATGTGTGCCTGGACGGGCCTTTTGCAAATTGCAGAAGCGGGCGGTATCACGGCACTGCTGGCCCGGGTGATGTCGCCGGTTATTGGAAAATTATTCCCGGGCTGCCGGCATGAAGGAGAAGCTATGCAGGCAATCAGCCTGAACATAACGGCAAATCTGCTGGGCCTTGGAAATGCGGCCACGCCTTTGGGGATTGCCGCCATGAAAGCGCTTTCCCGGGAATGTTCCCAGGAACAGCAGCCCAGCCGGGCGATGATTCGATTTGTGGTGCTGAATACTGCTTCCATCCAGTTGATTCCTACTTATATTGCCACGCTCCGTGCACAATATGGAAGTGCATCGCCTTTTGATATAACCCCGGCTGTATGGGTAACTTCTCTTCTTGCTCTAATGGCGGCGCTGTTCATGAGCTGGCTGCTGGAAAGGGGGAGACGCGGTGGATAAGCTGGGGGGATGGATTCTGCCGGGAGCGGTAGCGGTGATTGTGCTATTTGGCATTATCCGGGAGGTCCCGGTTTTTGAAGCGTTTCTAAAAGGAGCAAAGGAAGGGCTGCGCTCCAGTATATCCATTTTGCCCACGCTGGTGGGGCTGATGATGGGGGTAACGATGCTCCAAGCGTCCGGTGCGCTGGATTTGATTTCCTCGCTGGTTCGGCCGCTGGCAGAGTGGTGTGGGTTTCCGGCAGAGGCGGTACCGCTGGCATTATTGCGTCCGTTTTCCGGCAGCGGGAGTACGGCGCTGGCGGCCTCCCTGTTCCAGACCATTTCGCCGGATAGCTTTCCGGGACGTGTAATATCCGTTCTGATGGGGAGTACGGAAACGACTTTTTATGCGGTAGCGGTTTATTATGGAGCGGTGGGAATCAAAAAGACCCGCTGGACCATTCCGGCAGCCCTAACCGGAGACATGGTATCCATGGCAGCAGCTGCTTTAACGGTGATGTTATTTATGGGAAAATAAGCGTTTCAAAAAAGAATATTGTCCATATAAACAGAAAAAATTTTGATTTAATAGTACAAAGTGCTTTTTCATGGGATGAGCTGCTTGTTCTTTAAAATCCATGGGAAATCATGGAAAAATAGCCTTGTATCCTGTATACTATGACGTGTTTTTGTCAAGATGAGAATCATCAATTATAGATATATATGAATTTTTGATTTAAAATAAAGCATAACAAAATTATATTCCAGCATATTCCATTGACTGTAAGAGAAAATATTATATAATCATAAAGGAGCTCGGGACCGGGGCTTCCCGGTCAAAACCAGAGTACAAGACTGACAAGGAGTGTACAAAACATGAAAAAGTTATGCAAGAAGATGATTTCTGCCGCTGTTGCTCTTTCCATGGCCGCTGTAATGGGTCTTTCGGCAATGGCTGTCACAGCCGGATATTCCGATTATGGCAAGAGTGATGTAAAAGACGTGGTTGCTGGCCAGAAGGTTGAACTGGTAGCCCAGGGACAGGGCGCAGACGGCAGCACCATGGCAACCGGCGTAAAGGTTGAAATTCCGGCAGGGGTTCTTCCCGCAGGTGTGACGAAAGTTTCCATGGAAGTTACCGGTGTAGAGAATGCCAAGGTACAAAAAGCATTGGAAAATGCCGCGAATATGGGCTACAGCGATGTCAAAGTGCTGGACATTTCCCTGAAGGACCAGAACGGGGATTCCATTTCCGGGCTGAACGGCCATGTGACCGTAACGGTACCGGCTTCCGGCAAGCAGAACGCCGTGCTGTACTTTGCAGATAATAACAGCGTAACCGATATGAAGGCTTCTCTGTCCGGCGGATACCTGACTTTTGAGACCAACCACTTCTCCTATTATGCCGCCGCTTTCCAGAGCGAAGCAGCATCCGGCACGCCTCAGACCGGCGATTCCTCCACGACCCTTGTGGTGATTGCCGTAATGTCTGTTGCTGCCTTGGCCGTGTTGGCTGCCAGCATCAAGGCGAAAAAGGCCAATGTCCGCTAATGGGGATAACCACTATAAGGCATTATAGGCGATAGAGAAATATGGGGCGTCCTCTTGCAAAAAGGGGGCGCCTATATTTTTAGAGAAAGAAGGCTTTTTCTGATAGGTATAAGCTTCCATAAACAACACATGCTATCAGGAGAAGCTGGGTTTGGAAGGAAGGCAGGCTATGATTCGGAAACATCTAAAAATCATCAATGCGGTTCAGCGTACAGTGGATTTTCTGCTGGTACTCATTGCGTTTTTGATTTCTTCCTGTTTGGAAACCGTCCTTTTTTCCTCTCATGTGCCCTTTTTGCCGTCTTATTTATCGGCAAGCGCTTATATTTTGATTGCACTTCTCCACATAGGCATCTACCAGCTGTTTCATCTTTACCGCTCCCATCGAAGCGTCCCTTTCTGGATACAGGCGACCGAAATTGCCCGGGCAAATCTGGCTGCTTATGGGGTAATGGCAGCAGTATTTTATCAGCTTTCCCTATTTGCCCATGTACAAATCGCCATTACGCTTTTCTTTTTTGTCAATACAGCCTTGCTTCTCCTGTTTCGTTGGGGAATGTACCGGGTGCTTTCCGAGCTGCGCAGAAAGGGGTATAACCGGAAATATATCATATTGGTGGGCTATAACGACTGTGTGCCCGATTTTGTGCAACGGGTTCGCCGTTCTCCGGGCTTCGGTTATGAAATTCTGGGGTATCTGGCAAAAACCCGACAGGAAGAAAGCGAGCTGCCTTTTTTGGGGGAGGTATCCGGTCTGGAAGAGTTTCTCCGAAAAACGCCGGTAGATGAAGCCTTTGTCATGCTGCGGGAAGAAGAGGGGGATGCGGCAGCAAAAGGAATGGAAGTCTTGGAAAAATATGGCATTAAATTCACCATAATCCCGAACCTGTTTTCACTGCTGCCCTCGCGGGTATATCTGACCAGTTTTGACGACATGCCGGTTTTGGGAATGAGAAAAATTCCTCTGGATAGCCCCTTCCATTCCTTTTTAAAAAGGTGCCTTGATGTGGCGGCGGCTTTTGTGGCGCTGCTGGTATTCAGTCCTGTGATGCTGGGGGTGGCTATTGCCGTAAAGGTGTCGTCTCCGGGGCCGGTAATTTTCCGGCAGGTGCGGGTGGGCATGGACAGGAAGCCCTTTGTTATGTACAAGTTTCGTTCCATGCGGACAGAAACCCAGTCGGTGCGGAAAATGGCGTCGGAAGGGGATGAGCGGTGTACCCGGGTAGGGGAATTTTTGCGGCGCTACAGCCTGGACGAGCTTCCCCAGCTTGTAAACGTTTTAAAAGGCGACATGAGTCTGGTAGGGCCCCGGCCGGAAATTCCCAGCTTTGTGGAGGAGTTTTTGGAATACATCCCTTCCTATATGCTCAAGCACTATGTCCGGCCTGGGATGACCGGTTGGGCGCAGATTCACGGTCTTCGAGGCGGCGACACGTCCATTCGGGAGCGGGTGGAGTATGACATGGATTACATTGAAAACTGGAGCTTTTGGCTGGACGTTTACATCTTGTTTCAAACAGCCTTCCGGCTGCGAGCCAAAAAAGCCAGAGAGAAAGGGGCGGGAAAACATGGCGGCCTATCTGATTCATGAAGTGCTGGTGTGCGTGTGGGGCGCGGTATTTCTCAAAAAAGGCCTGTGGAACGGGCAGGCGGACAGACAGAAAAAAGCCCTGTTCACCGCGGTTTGCTTTGGGCAGATGTTCCTGCTCAGCTGTTTCCGCAGCCAAATTGGTTTTGATTATTTTATGTATTCCAAGGGCTTTTTGCTGATGGATATGGAGGGTTTTTCCAGCCTTTCCTATTTGGACTGGGAAGTGGGATTTGTAGTATTCACCAAGATTATCGGACTGTTTACCAACAACATTCTGGTATATCACGGCATCATTTCGGCCCTGTGCCTTTTTGCTTGGGCATATTTTATTTTCCGCTATTCGAAAAACGTGTGGCTGTCAATCATCCTGTTTCAAAACCTCTATTTTTTCTATCTGAACATGAATTTCCTCCGGCAGGCCCTTGCCATTTCCATTTCGCTGTTTGCGTGGCCGTTTCTCAAAGAGCGGAAATTCTGGAAGTTTCTCGCAATTGTAATAGCCGCTTCCCTGTTCCACACAACGACGCTCATCCTCATCCCCCTCTATTTTCTTGTCAGGTTCACCCCCGGCGCGGGGCTGTGCCTGCTGTATGGCTATGGGCTGCTGTTTTTCTATATTTCTTCCGAAGGCATTTTGAACCTTCTCACCATGGTGTTCCATGAAGAATATGCCAATTCGGTTTTTTTGCAGGGAATGTCCCCGCTCTATGGTGTTCTGCCGGTTTTATTGGCCGGTGCGGCGCTGTTTTTCCGGGGCCAGCTTTTGCAGGCAGTGGGGAAGGAAGGGGACTATCTCACGGGGATGCTGTTTTTTTCGGCATTCTGCATGGTGATGATGACCCGCCATGCCATTTTGGAAAGGCTTTCCTATTACAGCTGGGCCTATGCGGTGATTGCGCTGCCCTGTTTCGTCGAAGGGGTGCGGACATCCGGCGTTAAACCCTTGTTTTTGCGCGGGACAAAAGCCGGCATGAATCAGGGGCTTTTGCAGCCACACTATCAAAAGCAGGCGGTGCTGGTGCTTTTGGGAATCGTGGGGCTGACTATGATGTATCACATTTTCGGGATGCTGGAAAACGTACACGGGGTGTTCCCCTATCAATGGATATTTGCCGGATAAAGGAGGTCTTTTTATGGAGCCGATGGTACTGTGGAGAAAAACACACAGGCTTCTCTGTGAGGCCGGGGAAAGGGCGCTGTGCCGGTGCGGCGGGCAGGGGGCGGCAGAAGAAACGGCTGCCCGGGTTACCGCGCCTGTTTTGTATGGCTTTTGCCGGTGGGTTTTGGGAACTGCCCAAAAACGTGGCTGGAAGCGGCTATATTTTTTGGCAAGGGACGGCTGGGTTCTACGCCAAATTTGTGAGGAACTGTGCCGGCAGGAGGGCTGGGACACAGATTGCCGCTATCTGTATGTTTCCCGGCTTGCATTGCGGAAGGCTTGCTTTCATCTCACAAGGGACTGGGAACAGCTGTTCCAGCCTTCCCTACACACCACCCTGCGGGGGATTTTGAGCCGGATGGGGCTGGACGCTGGCCGCTTCGGGGAATGGGGGCTTGAAAAAGAGGAGCTTGACAAACCCCTTTTGCGGGAAGAGCTTTTTGAAATGCAAAAAAGGCTGTCCCAAAACGATGCTTTTTCTAAGGCGGTTCTGTCTGTTTCCGAGGAAGCCTTTAAACCGGCCATGGGATATTTTGAGCAGGAGGGGCTTTTGGACGGGGAAAAAATCGTGCTGGTGGATACCGGCTGGACAGGCTCCATGCAGCGCACCCTGCGAATCCTTTTGGAGAGCGGGGGCTGGAAAGGGGAGATTTCGGGCCTTTATTTTGGCCTGTATGTCCCGCCGGTATCGGTGGCGGACGGGGAATATCAAAGCTGGTATTTTGCCCCGGAGTCTTCGGCTGGCAGGAAAGCGTCCCTGTGCAACAACGTGGTGGAGGCCATGTGCGCTGCGCCCCACGGCATGACCTTGGGCTATGAGGAAAAAAACGGACGGTGGGAGCCTGTTCTGGCACAAAGCCGCGGCTCCCGGCAGGCGATTTTTCGCCGGCGGGACATTGTGCTTGCGTTCTGCCGGGAAATGCAGGGCCTGTGCTGCCCGGAAGAAGAGCTGCTTGCTTGTGCCCGCCGCATGATGGGGAAGCTGTGCAAAAACCCGTCGGTTTCCCAGGCTCTGGCGTTTGCCGGGGTGCTGTTTTGCGACGATGTGGGGGAAGGGTATCTGTCCCCGCTGGCCGTTCCGGTGAGCAGGCGTGTGCTGCGGGAATACACGGTTTTCCGCCGGCTGAAAAAGGGCAAAAAGCCAAAGCCCCTATTCTGGCCGGAAGGCTGTTTGGCGCTGTCACCGGTAAAATGGCAGGGATGGTATCGGCTGAACCTGTATGGCTGGGAGCTGCTGCGGCAGCTGTATCAAAAAAGGCAGGGGAAATAGGATGCGGGCTTCGGTCATCATGAGCGTGTATAACGGCTGCCCAAAGCAGACGGAAAAGGCGGCAGATTCCATCTTGTCCGAACTTCAAAAGGACATGGAGCTGATTTTGCTGGACGATGGCTCCCACGAAAGCATCCGCAAAAGCCTTGTGCAGCTTTCCAAAGAGGACAAAAGAATCCGGTATCTTCGAAACGAAACCAACCGCGGGCTGGCAGAGTCCCTGAACCGATGCCTGCAAGCAGCCGCAGCGCCCATTGTCATCCGGCAGGACGCGGATGACATTTCCCTTCCGGGCAGGGTGGAAAAGCTGCTTGCATGTTTTGAAAAGTTCCCGGAATATGACATTATAGGGAGCAACACCATCCTGTTTGACGAAACCGGCCCATGGGGGGGCATGGCATATCCAGAATTTCCGCAAAAAAGGGATTTCCTTTTCTGTCTGCCCTTCCTTCATGGAGCCTGTGCCTTTCGGAAAGAGGCGGTGCTCCGGGCCGGGGGATATCGGGGAGGGAAGCTTACCCGCCGGTGCGAGGACTTTGAGCTTCTCAGCCGGATGTATGCAGCAGGAAGCCGGGGGTACAATATTCAGGAAGCCCTTTATGCCTATCGGGAGGACGCGGCAGCAGTCAAAAGGCGGAAATACCGCCATCGGGTGGAGGAAGCGGCGGTAAAATACCTTTCGTTTCAAAAACTGGGGCTGCTGCCCGGCGGGCTTCCCTATGTGTGCAAGCCCCTTGCCGTGGGGCTTTTGCCCCAAAGGGTGCTGGAAAAACTCAAGGATTGGCATTATGGCCGCCGATGGGAGGGAAAACGATGAAGGCGGGATGGGAAGAGTGGATGCAGTATCTCAGCTTTTTGTGGGAGCTGCTGAAACGGGACGTAAAAAAGAAATATTATAAATCGGTGCTGGGGGTTTTGTGGACGCTTTTAAACCCGCTTTTGATGATGCTGGTGATGACGATTATTTTTTCCACCCTGTTCCGGCGCTCCATCGAGCATTATCCGGTGTACTATATGTGCGCCTACATCCTTCTCAATTTTAATTCCACCGCCACCACCCAGTCCCTCAGCTGTATGGCGGCAAACAGCGGCCTTTTGCGGAAAATCCGTGTGCCGTCCTATATGTTCTGTCTGGCGGCTGTGGGGGTGAATGGCCTCACACTGCTGCTTTCCCTCATCCCGCTGCTGCTGGTGGCGGCAGTGTCGGGCGTGCCCTTTAGCCCCTATCTTTTTTTGCTGCCTGCGCCGCTTTTGTATACGCTGGTTTTTACCACGGGGCTTTCTTTGATTCTCAGCGTGGTGGGGGTGTTTTTCCGGGACATGGCCTATTTATATGGAATTCTCACTACCGTGTGGATGTATTTTACCCCCATGTTTTATCCCATGTCCATTATCCCCCGGCAGTTTCGATTTTTGTGGGATTTAAACCCCCTCAGCCATTTTACGGCCATTATGCGGGATTTGGTGTTATACCGCACCATGCCCCCGGAGCGGACCCTGCTGATTGCCACTTGCTACAGCCTGCTCACCCTGCTGACAGGCATCCATGTTTTCCGAAAATATCGGGAGTCGCTGTATCTGCATTTATAAGTGTGAAAGGAGGGAAAAAGTGGAGCCGCTGGTTTGCGTAGAGGATGTGTCCATGATGTTCCGGCTCAGCCGGGGCAGGGAAACCCGCATAAAGGAATATTTGCTCAGCGCAGTGCGCAAGCGGCTTTCCTTTGAGGAATTCTGGGCGCTGCGGCACGTCTCCTTTCAGCTGGAGCGGGGGGATTCTATGGGACTTATCGGGCAAAACGGCTCGGGAAAGTCCACCCTCCTCAAGCTGGTTGCCGGAATTATGCGGCCCACCCAAGGGAAAATCCGGGTTGCAGGGAGCATTGCGCCGCTGATTGAAATTAACGGCGGGTTTGACAGGACCCTGACAGCGAGGGAAAACATTTTCCTTGCCGGAGCCATGCACGGCCACACCCGGAAATATATGGAAAGCCGGTTTGACGAAATTGTGGATTTTGCGGAGCTGTGGCAGTTTGTAGACGTACCGGTGGCCAGCTATTCCTCGGGGATGCTGTCCCGGCTGGGCTTTGCCATTGCCACCCTTTCCAATGCAGATTTGCTCATTGCCGACGAGGTGCTGGCGGTGGGGGACGCCCGGTTTCGAAAAAAATGCCAGGAAAAAATGCAGGCCATCCGGGAACAGGGCACGGCCATTTTGTTTGTCTCCCATTCTGCCGCCCAGGTGCAGCAGGTGTGCAGGCAGGCTTTGTGGCTGGAAAAAGGGTGTGTCAAAATGATTGGGAGTGCACAGGAGGTGTGCAGGGAATATGAAAAAAGCTGACAGGGAAAAAAAGCTGCTCATGTGCGCCTCCCGCTCCTCCCATCTCACCGGGTTTCACACGCCATGGCTCCAGTGGTTTTTGGAAAACGGCTGGCAGGTATTCACAGCCAGCCAGGGGGAGGGGACGATGTGGGGGGAGCATCTTTCGCTTCCATTTGAAAAACGGCTAATATCCCTAAAAAACCTTGGGAGCCTTTGGAAGCTTACGAAATTTATCCGGCGGGAAAAATTCCGCCTGATTGTGAGCCATGCAAGCCTTGCCTCCTTCCTCACCCGGCTGGCGGTGGTGTTCTCCGGCGACAGGCAGGCAAGGCTGGTGCAGGTGTGCCACGGCTACCTTTTCCGGGATGACTCCTCCCTTAAAAGCCGGCTGTATCTTTTTTGTGAGTCCCTTTTTTCCGGGCGCATCGCCTGCCTGCTGGTTATGAACGACGAGGATGAAGCCATTGCCCGAAAATATTCCCTTTGCCGGAAAATCGTCCGCATCAGCAGCATGGGGCTTTGCCCGCTTTCTTCCCCGCCGAAGAGCCGGGAGGTGCTTCGCCGAGAATTGGACATTGATGAAAATGCCGTGTGCTTTTTGGCAGTTGGGGAGTTTTCTCCTCGGAAAAACCAGGAGCGGCTGATTTTGGCGTTTGAAAAGGTGGGGGAAAGGTTTCCAAATACCCGGCTATATTTTGCCGGGGAGGGTGTACTTTTAGAAAAGTGCCGCCAGCTTGCTGGGAAGGGAAAAGCTGCGGGGCAAATTGTCTTTTTGGGGCACCGAAAGGACATCCGCCGTCTGCTTCCCGCCTTTGATGTGCTGCTCACGGCCAGCAAGTCGGAGGGGCTGCCCTTCTGTGTGCTGGAAGCTCTGGATGCCGGGCTTCCGGTGATTGCTTCCAAAATCAAAGGCCATCGGGAGCTGGTGCGGCATGGGGAAAACGGACTTTTGTTTTCCCTAAATGATTTTTCTGAACCGGTAAAATCTATGGAGGAATGGCTTCTTTCTCCCAAAAGCCGGTGGAAAAAGCGGGATATTTCGGCCTATCGAATCAGCGCCGTGATGAAGCCGGTGCTGGACTGTTATTTGGGAAAGGATGGGGAAAAACATGAGGATGCTTTCGGTCAGAGCCTTTAAAAAGATGACGCTGTTTTTGTGTGCAGCGCTGTGCCTCACCCTTTCTGCCAATGCCCTTCCCTATGGGATGACCGGCCTTGCCCTGACGGAAACCTCTTTAATGCTGGAGCCAGAGGAGAGCGTACAGCTAACGCCCTATGCCATTCCCGAAGGGACGGCGCTTCCCCAGCTAACCTATGCTTCCTCGGATAATAGGGTG
Source organism: Clostridiales bacterium (assembly GCA_019422525.1). Classification (GTDB taxonomy): domain Bacteria; phylum Bacillota; class Clostridia; order Oscillospirales; family Acutalibacteraceae; genus Heritagella_A. The sequence continues at coordinate 30,562 of JAHZDE010000003.1, read as the reverse complement.
GTGCGGGTACAGCCCAGCGGCACGATAACCGGTGTGGACGGCGGCACGGCTGTGATTACGGCCTCCACTGTCGGCGGGGAATTTACTGCCCGGTGCACGGTGGTGGTAACGCCCCGGGAAAGCAGCCAAAACAGCGGATGGATTTTGCTGGCAGAAGGGAGCATGGTGGGAATACTGGCGATTATTTTTACGGTATCCTACCGGCGGTTTATTCAGAAAAAAACACGGGAGGAGATGAAAAACCGGTGAGAGAAAAAAGCCGTCAGGCCGCTATAAAAGTGCTGGAAAGGCTATATCCGGGGATTTCCCGCATGGAGTCGCCCAAAACTCTTTTGCACCGTCTGGAGAGGTATCCCGTTGTCTCCTTTGATTTGTTTGATACCCTTCTTTTGCGCCGGGTACAAAGGCCCAGGGAGGTCTTTACACTGGTAGGAAAACGGCTTGGGTATGGGGAATTCCGCCCCATGCGAATCCGGGCAGAGCATCTTGCCCGGGAAGAAGCATTTTTAAAAACCGGCTGCCGGGAAGTGACCTTAGAAGAAATCTATCGCCATTTACCCCTGCCTTCCCGCCTTACGCCACAGGCTGCCATGAAGGCCGAGATGCAGGCGGAGCGGGAGTGCTGTTTTGCGGACCCCTTTTTCCTTGGGGTGTGGCGGGAGCTTTGCAAGAAAGGGAAAACGCTGGCGGTAACAACGGACATGTATCTGCCCGGCAGCTTTTTGCAGGAGCTGATGGAGGGATGCGGATATTCGGAGCCAGACTATCTGTTTGTTTCGGGGGAACACAGGCTTTCCAAATGGCAGGGGGATTTGTTCTCACTGGTAAAGGCGCGACTTAGCAGCCCAGAAGTACTGGTCCACATTGGGGATACGCTGGTTTCCGATGTGCTGAACCCCAAAAAATACGGAATCAAAGGGCTATATGCGCCCCGCCGCCGGGCGATGACACAAGCCAAATCAAAACGATGACCATGGAGGATGATACGATGAAAGAAGTGAAGCTGTCAATTATCGTTCCGCTGTATAACACGGAAAAGTATATCCGCCGCTGTCTGGAAAGCATCCAGGCACAAACCCTGCAGGAGCTGGAAATTTTGGTAGTAGACGACGGCTCCACCGACCGATCCCCGGCTATTGTAGACGAACTTGCCCGGAAGGATAAACGGATACACCGGTTTCGCCATGAAGAAAATCGTGGACTGTTCCACGCCAGACTGACAGGCGTGGAGAGAGCCAGAGGAAAGTATATTGGCTTTGTGGACAGTGACGACTATGTTTCCCGGGACTATTTTCGGGAGCTTTTACACCGGGCTGAGGAGACCGGGGCGGATATGGTCGTGGGGAAGCTGGTGCAGGAGGATGAAAAAGGGTATCGGTACATTCACAATACGTATCACAGCTATGACTTTTCCCTGCCGGAGGGTATGACTCCCTGGGAGGGGTATTGGGAGCAAGAGGGAAGATGTTTTGCCTGGCACACGGTGTGGAACAAGCTGTATACCCAAAAGCTGTGGCAGCAGGCGCTGCCGGTTTTGCAGGAACAGACAAGACATCTGATTATGACGGAGGATTTTGTATTTTCATCCGTTCTGTTTCATTATGTCCGCAAGCTGGCGTCGGTGGAATATGGATGCTATTTTTACTTTCAGCATAGCGGCGCATCTACCAGCCTCAAAGGGAACATGGAAAAATACCGCCGGAACCTGCTGGATTTAGGGACGGCTTTTCGGTTTATCCACAACTTTTTACAATCGCTGAAAGACAGTGAAAAGGCGGAAGAAAAGTTTTACAAGTGGCGCAGGCTGTACGCCTTTTTTTGGTATCAGAACATCCGCCGTTCCGGGCTGGGCGAAAGGGAGCAGAAAGAGCTGATTTCCCTTTTATGCGGAGAATTGGAGCAGGAGGAAAACAAAATCCAGGAGCCGGTAGCCAATGCGGACTGGTTTTACCGTATCACCACCCCCTTCGACAGCCGGTATCTTCAGCTGGTGCAGGCCATCACCGCACCGGAAATCGGCTGTGTCAGCTTTGATATATTCGATACGGCAGTCCTGCGCCCCTTTTATCAGCCGACGGATTTATTCCGGCTGATGGATGAGGAATTTTATCATATGGTACCGGAGGAAAGTCGTCGATTTTCAAGCTTGCGGGTACTGGCCGAGGCGGAGCTTCGACGGGAAAAACTGTATACTTCGGGTGCCTCCCGGGAAGAAATCACCCTTCCGGAAATATACCAGTATTTTCAGCAGTACACTGCGCTCTCACAGGGGACAGTGGATAGGCTGATGAATATGGAAATCCAGTTGGAAATTACCTTCTGTACCCCGCGGCGGAGCGTCCAAAACCTGTATCAGATTGCAAAAGTTTGCGGGAAAAAGATTGCTTTTACTACGGATATGTATCTGAGCCGGGAGACCATTACCGCTATCTTGAAAAAGTGCGGGTATGATACCTGGGATTTTCTGTTCATTTCCTGCGAAGAAGGGAAAACCAAACGGACAGGAACACTCTTTTCCCTTTTGGAGGAACAAACAGGCCTGTCTCCCAGCGGAATTTTCCACATTGGGGATAACTGGAATTCGGATATTGAAAAAGCGCGGAGCCGTAAGATAAATGCAGCTTTTTATCCATCGCCCATTGACTGCCTGCAATATAATATTTCCGATATTAAAACCACCCACTCCTGCTGCCCTTATACGGAGCCTTCCGGCAGTATGATAAACTGGGAAAAAGCCCTCGATTACCTTGGTACTCGCACGGCGCTGGCGATGGCGGCCCGGAAGCTGTATGACATGCCTTTTGTCAGTTTTCATGAGTGGTCGGAGATGAACGGGGACCCCCGTTTTCTGGGATACTATGCGGTAGGGATGCACCTGCTATCGGTGGTCAAATGGCTGGCAGAGGACAGCCGGGAAAAAGGCTATGATACCCTGGCATTTATTGCGCGGGACGGGTATCTGCCCATGTTGGCCTATGAGTATCTGCGCCCATTTTATCCGGGCGGGCCTGCACCTGCTTATCTTTATACTTCCCGCAAGGCTGCCATGGCCGCGGAAGTGCGTTCTGTGGAGGATTTATATGCATTGGGACAAAACCTTAACGTAAACGCCTGTACGCCCAGACAGTTTGCCAGTATGATTTCTCCTATCCTTCGCGATTTTGATGCCGGCTGGTATGAAGAACAGGGAATCTCCATGGACTTTCCATTTGGGGATACCCACCAGTTTTGCCGGTTTGTGCGTTTGTTGGCAGGAAAACACTATGACCCCAAAACAGCGGAGCAATACCGGAAGGCCGTAGCGAAATATGCAGCGTCATTACTCCATGGAAAGGCGGCGGTTTATGACATTGGCTACAGTGGACGGACGCAGGAACTACTGACACAGCTGATGGGGGAACCGATAGACGGATACTATATCCACGAAAACGATGATGCCTGCCAGCAGCGTCAGCAGCGGTGGGGATTCCGGATACACACCTTTTATCCTTATACGCCGTCCATTACCGGCGTAGCCCGGGAGCTGCTGTTTTCGGAATACGGCCCTTCCTGTATTGGGTATCGTATTCTTTCGGGAACAGCTGCGCCTTGTTTTGAGCCGATGGAGAAGAACTATGCAGCTTCTTGGCTTTTAGAGGAAATCCAGCGTTCTGCCCTTTCTTTTGTGGCGGATTTCTGCGCGGTTTTCGGGGAATACTTTCCGGAAATGGCCATGCGCCCTATGGATGTATCGTATCCTTATGAATACTTTCTTCATACCCTTACCGATGTGGACGCCCGGCTTTTTGACTGCTGTGTTTTTGAAGATGATATGTGGGCTGGGGATTCCTTTGTTGTAAGCGAGCAGTGGAAAAACGACATTCACTATCACAAGCTGCTTCCCTTCTACCGGACGGCGGATCGAAACCATCTGCCCAGTGTGGAAAAAATTGTATATGAAAAAGCACCCAAAACCGAAGGGGAGAGGCAGCGGGATGAAAACCTATGCCAGTGGTTTTATATGAAAATGGGTATCAATCAAAAAAGCCTGGTATCCAAGGGGCTTTTCTGGCTGATTGCAGACCGGCGTGTATTTTGGGAAAGAGTGAAAAAATATTTTTCGGGCAAGCAAGAAAGGACGGAAAGATAAAATGGGAAAATACCAAAAAACAGCGATTTTTTCGGAAGCCATGGATACGGCCGGCCAGCCGCTGGAAACCTGTTTTGCCCGGGTAGGGGCCAATACCGGGAATCTGGCGTTTTTCCGGGGAATCCAAAAATTGTTCCGCCCGGATTTTCTGCGGCCTGCGTGGGGACTGTCGGCCAATGAAGAAAAGCTTTCCCAATATGACGCCTTTTTGACGACGGATTTGATTTGGATACCTCAGAATCAGGTGTATCCCAACACAGAAAAGATTTTAAACGCCATTGGGGACAGGCCGCTGATTCCCATTTCGGTAGGGCTTCAGTGCAATAGTTATGACGCGGACTTTCAAATGCATCCCGATACCGTCCGGCTGCTCAAACGGTTGGAAGAAAGGTGTGTTATCGGTGTGCGGGGAAATTATACCGCCCAAATACTCTCGGACAGAGGAATCCGTAATATCGAAGTTATTGGCTGCCCTTCGGTGTTCTACCGGGAGGAATACCGTTTTACGGAAAGGGAAGGGGAGCCGAAAACGGTGTGCAATTTTAAAACATTCTGGGGCCGGTGCAGAGCTTGGGAGATAGAGCTGTTAAAATACTTCTGTGAAAAAAACCTTCCTTTTATCGAGCAAACCCGCCAGCCCGTAACGGAGCTGAAAAATGAAGACTGTTCCCGCTTTGTGCCATGGCTGGAGAAGCAACGGCATCTATTTTTCAATACGGCACAGTGGGATGCTTTTCTGCAAAACTATGATTTTTCCATAGGGATGCGGTTCCATGGAAATGTGATTGCTATGCAGAACGGTCTGCGGGCGCTGTTTGTGGTGTCGGATTCCAGGACAAGGGAATTAACGGAATATTTTGGGCTGCCGGTATTGGAAGCCAAAGAATTTGACAGCAAAAAAACGCTGGAGGAATATTGGGAGATGGCAAAGCCCACGGAGTTTCTTACACGGCTGCCGGTACTGCGGAAGCGATTGGGAAATTTTGCACAAAAAAATAATCTGGTTCTTTATTAGAGCCATTTTTCCAATTTAGGAGCCTGTGACAAAAACTTGCCTATGAATTTTTTTGATAAGCGGTGAGCGTTGAGATTCTTTGGCAATTCTGGTATACTAACAATCAAGCTTTGTCAAACACAGGAAAAATGAAAAAAGAAGGGCTCTTTATGGAAAAAACAGCAAAACAGTATTCAATGTATCTGTCGATTCTTCGGGAAGAAATGCTGCTGGCTATGGGGTGTACCGAGCCGATTGCTGTAGCATATGCAGCAGCCGTGGCCAGAAGCCTTTTAAAAAATCCCGCTGCTATTACGGATTGTGAGCTTCATATCAGCGGAAATATTATCAAAAATGTAAAAAGCGTCATCGTCCCCAACACCGGCGGCCTGAAAGGGCTGGAAACAGCGGCTGCCGCCGGGATTTCTGTGGGGGACGAAAAAGCCGGGCTGCAGGTACTCTCCCATGTCAGTGAAACACAAAAGCCTTCCCTGCAGAAGCTGCTGTACCAGTGCCGCTTTCGGGTGGTTCCGGCGGCACCGGAGGCCGGGATTTTTTACATAGAAATTCGTCTCAAAACGCCGGCAGAAACATCCCGCACAGTGATTCAGGAATACCACACCAATCTGACCATAGCAGAACACAACGATATGGCAGTAGAAGTTCCAAAAGTTCGCTGTGCACAGGGAAAAGAAGAAAATTCTCAGACAGACCGCTCCCAAATGAGTGTGGAAGGGATTCTGGATTTTGCGGCGAGTGTCGATTTGGAAGATGTGCGGGAGCTGATTGAGCGTCAAATTCGGTGTAACACGGCTATTTCGGAAGAAGGCCTGAACCATCCCTGGGGTGCTCAGGTGGGAAGAACTATGCTGAAAACGGAAACAGCGGACGTGTTTACTCGAGCGGCGGCAGCGGCAGCTGCGGGAAGCGATGCCAGAATGAGCGGGTGTGAATTGCCGGTAGCCATTGTTTCCGGCAGTGGCAACCAAGGGCTGACGGCTTCGATGCCGGTGATTGTCTATGCCCGGGAGACAGGGGCTGACAAAGAGAAGCTGTACCGGGCGCTGTTGGTTTCCAATTTAATTACGATCCATCAAAAAACGGGAATTGGGCGTCTGTCAGCCTTTTGTGGTGCTACCAGCGCCGGAGTAGGGGCAGCCTGCGGTATTGCCTTTTTGGACGGCGGCGGATATGAAGAAATTTCCCACACCATTGTGAACGCGCTGGCGGTTTTGTCCGGGATGGTGTGCGATGGCGCAAAGCCTTCGTGTGCGGCTAAAATTGCGACGGCGGTAAATAACGGAATTTTCGGGTATCAGCTGTACCGTCAGGGACTGCAATTCTATGCAGGAGACGGAATTGTAACCAAGGGTGTGGAGAAAACGATTGCCAATGTGGGCCGGCTGGCTAATCGGGGAATGCGTTTGACAGATTGCGAAATTTTGGATATGATGGTGGAAGAAGCTTAAAGACAAGAAAAAATAAGTGTTGCACTTTTGTTTGGTTCCATGCTTGAAATGCACGAATCACTCATAATCATAAATAGGAGGTAATCGTTATGCGCAAGAATTTTGGAGCAAAGCCTTGGACCTATCCACAGCCGGTTTTCATCATTGCTACCTACGGCGAGGATGGAACCCCCGATGCTATGAATGCAGCGTGGGGCGGCATTAGCGATGATACGCAATTGTCCATGTGTATCAGTGCCGGACATAAAACAACGGCCAATATTCTATCCAGAAAAGCATTTACTGTCAGTATGGCTACTGCATCACAGATGGTCGCCTGTGACTATGTGGGCATTGCGTCCGGCAATACAGTGGCAAATAAGCTGGAAAAAGCGGGATTTCATATCTGCCCCTCAGAATTTGTCGATGCGCCTCTGATTCAGGAACTGCCCATGGCGGTAGAGTGCCGCCTGATTAGCTACGACCCGGAGACATGCCGTCTGGTGGGAGAAATCGTCAATGTAAGCGCTGACGAGTCGGTGTTGGACGCAGAGGGGAAAATTGACCCGGACAAGCTGCAGCCTATTATTTTTGACCCCATTCATAATGCCTATCGGAAGTTGGGCGAAAAGGTAGGCAACGCTTTTCACGACGGAGCCAGCCTGAAATAAACACTTATAAAGAAAAAAAGCCTTTTGTATGGGACTACCCGTCAAAAGGCTTTTTTGTTGAATATAACATTGTTTTTCGGCTATGGGTGAAATATACTAAAATTATAAAATGAGAAATTTGTGAATTTTTTAAAAGGCGGGGAGTACGAATGGATCTTAAAAAAGTTTGGATGTCTCCAAATACAAGCCAAAAGTGCCACTATGCCCGACGCACGCTGGGAAGTATTGTTGGAATTGTGGTATTGATGCTTCTGCTCATTTGCGGCGGGACGTTGGTGTCATTTTATATGAGTTGGCCTCGGGAACTTTTTTCCATCATACTTTGCCTTGGGGTTACGCTGCTGGCGGTATATTTAGCAGCGATGGTCGGACGGCGCTCGGTACAGGATGCTACAGCGTTCTTTTTAACGGAAAACGACCGGCTATATATAATGGATGCCCGCCGCTTATCTGACTACAGGCACGGGGGAATCTGGGGGTATACCACTGGAACGCTGGAAACACAAAGGTTTCTGAAAAAAATGGCAGAAGAGCCTTTTCTGCCTGCTGGAGCGGACGAAATTTTGAAAGTGGAGCGGATAAAAGAAAACGGTTCCCACTACGCCGTCCGCTGTCAAATTCGACATCCAAACCGTCACGTGGTCAAGCGCACCTATCTGCTTGTAAAAGGGTATGAAGAGGAGGAATATCTGCTCCAACAGCTGGAACGACGGAAAACTTGGGAAGATGCGCTGGAACCTGTCGAGAATCGGAATCCGCTGTATATAATGGTTAGTATATTCCTGTTTGCGGTTTTTACGACTCTTTGCGTGATGAGCCATCCGGTGCTGGCAAAGCTGCCTGAAAATCTCTATTTTCCCTGCCTTGGGGCAGATTTTATCGTTTTTTGTTGTATGGTGTATTTTATAATCCGACAGCGCCGGGGAGAGTAAGTCTAAAAAGCGTCATGCCAATACCAGTGTCTGACGAGATGAAAACCCCTGCTTTTTGAAGTCAGAACAAAGATAGTCAATGCGTTCGGGGCGGACACAAAGCAGGTACATGGGGCTTTGCAATTTTTGCAGCGCTGACAGCGGAATTTTTTTGAAGTCTGCATGGGCACAATACTGCTCGCTAAAGGGTTCCACCAGTTGGGCTTTTCCCATCACCTGCATCCCGTGAAGTGCTCCAAACCCCTCATACCGGTCAAAAATGGCCAGGCAGACATTGGAATTTTGCTCCAGCCCTACAAACTTTTTACCGCCCTCGGTAAACATCCAAAAACAGCCGTCGTGATAGCTGTACTCAATGGGGGTGCAGCGGATATACGTTCCCACACCGGTAGCCAGAGCACACGTGTTGTTGGACAAAATGTATTCCTCTATGGCTTTTTTCAGAGAAGCCGGCTCCATTTTCAAACTATGAGCGTCTTTTTCCTCCCAATAGGCAGCAGCTGCTTGAAAATCTTCCTGTGTCATCAGTTTTTTTCCTCCTTTTATCATTTGATTTGATAGGAACAGCAGAGTGGACAAACCAGAAAATTCATTGTTTTCCTTCCTGTGACCGGAGAGTAGAAAATAGTGCGACCCCAAGAATCACGATGCCGCCGATGATTTCCCTTATGCTGGGAACCTCTCCCAAAAATAACAGGGCATATAAGATACCATACACGGTTTCCATACCGGAAATAATCCCGGCTGTCTGTGCTCGGACCTTTTTTTGTGCTGCCACATATAGCGAATGGGCAAAAGCAGTACACACAACTCCAATGACAGCAATCCCTCCAATAGTCTGTGCGTTCCAGGAAATTTCCATCCAAAGCAGTGCCGGCAATAAGACGACAGCCGCTGTCCCCTGTTCATAGAGGCAAATGGTTTGTGCCGCGTATTTCCGCGAAAGATGGCGGTTTACCAGTGACATAATCGCATAGGCCAGAGCCGACACCATTCCCCACAAAACGCCTACAGTCGTTTGATTTTCCATGGAAAATTCCGGGACGGTAATGATTACGCCAGCCAGTAAGACCAAGGCACTTACCACGCTTTGCATCCGGAGCTTTTCGTGAAAGAGCACAGGCTCCAGAAATGTGAGAAACAGGGGGAAGGCAGAGAACGTAATCGTTCCAATAGCCACGGAAGCACTTTGAATAGATTGAAAAAAAGTGGTCCAGTGGATGGCCAAGATGATTCCCGCGAAAATGGCAAGCAAATAGTCCCTTTTGTTATGAAGTTTCAGAGGGGATTTCCTTACCAGCGAAAGCAGCAGAAGCACTGCCGCAGAACAGACTACCCGCCCGCCGGCAATGATAACCGCCGGTGCATCCACCCATTGCCCCACAACGGAAGAAAGCCCAAACAGCATGACCGATATATGAAGGGAGAAAAGGCTTTTTTGATATTCCTTTGTTATGGTAATGTTTTTATGTTGGAACAACCCAGAAAAATCCTCTCTTATTCAAAGTTTGGTTATGGAGCATCAGGATTTTTTTACCTGCTCGATGACTTTTTGATAGGGAGCAATCATAGCCTCTGTCATTTTGCCCTTGGCCTTTTTTTGCACAGAGGGGATCGCCATAAGGGAACCCACCAGACGCATTTGCCAAATCCGTTTTTTCTGCTTTTGCGGGAAGTCATAAATGCCGTGAGCCTTGTAAAATTTATGGTCGGCTTTCATCAGTCCCTGCATGACGTAAATCAGGTCCCGGAAAATTTTCATGCCGCCCACGCCGTAAAAGTTGGCTGGCCGAGTGAGCTTTTTCTCCATGGCAAACGTAAGGCTGTCTGCCAGCGACTGAATTTCGGCTGCGGTATCATGTTCATCAGTTGCAACACCGCAAAAATAGTTGCCGCCTACTTCGGCTCTTCCTTCCACAATCATTCGGAGATTGCTTTCATACTGATAATCGCCGCTGATAAGATAGGCGATAGGGGTACCGTGGGTCACAGTGCGATGTCCGTTGCAGAATTGCCGGTCATCAAAGCATTTAAAGCTGGAATGGGTATAGTGATCAGAAATAGTGAAGGCATACACAAAACCGTCGGCAGTTTGGATGGTTTTCCGTAAAAATTCGTCGAAGCCATCCCGATAAACACATTTTCCCGTAATGGCACAGCCAAAACAGCCCAGGCATCCGCCGGCAAAGGGAAATTCCCGCAGATTTACCACCCGGGTTTCATAGGGCAAGGCGGCCCGGAAATCGGAAATCATATTGGCAAGGTTTTTGTCCTCGGCTGCGCAGTTAGTCACGATGACAACATCTTTCGCCTTCTTTTTGGGGGATACAGGCAAGGTGGGCTGATACAAAGTTTTTTCCCGTGCCGGGGCTTTGGCGGGCGGGGTCACAAAGATGCCGTGCTCACAGGAATATATCAGCTGTTCAAAAAACATCCGGGCCTCTTTTTGGCCTTGCTCACTGAGTAAATCTTCCATGTCAGCCGATAGGCCCCTTACCACTTTCATGCCCAAATCATAGCAGTTTTCTTCCACATACCGATGGGCCGTTACATCGTAGAAATGTTTGGAAGTCGTAATCTGAGAAGCGAATTTTCCCTTCAGGTCCACGCCGTCAGCCTTTAACAGCTCGAAAAACCGGTGGAGTTGATAGGGGGCAATGAAAGTGTATACCGGATAGCTGAACAAAATTAACTCTGCTTTTTCCAGTTCTTCCCGCACGGGTAAAAAATCTTTTTCATAGCTTTTTATGCGCTGTCCCACCGGTAAAAAGATAAATTCATGTTCCGGATGCAGCGCCTGCAAATACAGCGCCGTATGGACGGTAGTCGAGTTTTGCCCTTTGGGGCTGGCATTTAATACGAGAATTTTCATGATGTTTCCTCCAATTCACAAAGCAACTGGCTGTACCAGTCCTTCTCAAACTGTGCAGCGGCAATACCATAGTCGATGGTATACCCTTGAAATCGTAAAATTTCCTCCCAATTTTGTCCTGACGGTATAGGGGTTTCCTTCTGGATTTTCTGAAACCGTTCTCGAATGGCCAGCAGAACAGCCTCCGTCTCCTCCATTTGACGGATATAATCTCGAATGGCGTCCATACGTTCTTGAGGTTTTGCCAGTCCCAAAAAGAACAGGCGCGACAGTTCCATGTTTTTTACCTTGTTCGCCTGCATCGGTTTGGCAATCCATGTGGAAAAATCAGAGCGGCCTTGTTCCGTGATGGAAAAAGTTTTTTTTCGTCGTTTACCTTGGATACTTTCCACAGCGGTAATACAGCCTTCTCGTTTCAGCTTGGTTAAGGCAGTTTGCACGCTGCCTGCGCTGTGGGAACAGATAAGAGACAGATTTTGTTTGATGAACTGCTGGAGTTCATACCCGGTCATGGGGGAAAGTATAAGAAGCCCCAGAATCAGATACTCCATAAGTACCTCCTAAATGTATCGAATAGAGATATTATAATGAAATAGAAGAAATTCGTCAACAGATAGGTTTTTAATTGCGTATATTGATTTTACATTTTGTCTATATTATAATATATGTGACAAAAAGCGCATGCGCCAGTCGATAATTCGTTACGAAAGGGATGAAAGACAGTATGGAAAATCTGTCCTTGTTTGGTATGGATGAAGGGGCGCAGCAGCAGCTTGACCTGCACAATACCCCAAAGCTGGATGTGGTGAAAATGGAGTTTTCCGGTTCGGAATCCCTTTCTTGGCAAGCATTATTTTCTGGTTTTGACACGCTCCACGCCATTACATATTCTTCAGGGATTGGGTTTGTGTATCGGTTACTGGATTTATTTGAGCAAGCGGAAATTGTGTTTGGCTGTGATGAGGTAATCTCTTATTCCTTACAGGAAGTCATGGCGTATCAGTGCAAGATGGTCGAGCGGATACGGGAAACTGCCGGAAAAATAAAATTGGATTTGGTGTCGCGAATTGAGAAAGGGACACTGCGCTTTTATGTAGCACGAAGTGTGCTGTCCCATGAAAAAATCTATTTGCTTTCTGCCAAAGACGGGCGAAAAAGAGTCATCATGGGTTCGGCAAACATGTCATTCTCCGGATTTGGCGGCCATCAGCGGGAAAACATCTGCTATCTGGATGGGGAGAAAGCCTATGATTGGTATTGGGATTGTTACTGTCAGCTGCGGGAGGAGAGCACAGACCAGATTACAAAAGAAGCGCTCCTTTGTGCCGATGATGGGGAAAATCTCGAAGAGCTGCCCATTGCCGGAACCATTCGCACCAGGAAAGCTCTGGTTATACAACCCATTGAAGAAGCAAAAGAGGAAGTCCGATTTGTATTGGACGTAAAGAATCTGGCAGCAAAATTTACCCCTTCGGTACCCAAGCCGGACAAAAAGGGAAAATGGATGCTTTCCTCAGAGAAAATCAAAACCATCCGGCGGCAGGTAGTATCCAGTAAAACCAAGGAAAAGGAACTGCAAAGTGAGTATCCACAGCTGGAGATATTTCCCGATGAATCCATGGTGCGTCTCAACGGAACCGAACTGGATTTGTCACCATCCCGGGAAGAAGTAGTCAGGGATACAGCTCTTTTTCTCAAATATATGGATGGGTACGAGAAATTTCACGGAGACATTACAGGTATGCAGCGGCGATATTATGAATTTGCCAACTGGTTTTTCTGCAGTCCCTTTATGGCCTGTATGCGGGATATGGCTGTGCGGTACAATCAAAATTTGCTTCCCTATCCGGTGTTTGGTCTTGTTTATGGTCAGAGTAAAGCGGGAAAAACCAGCTTTTTGGAAACACTGCTCAAAATGATGATAGGGCAGAAGACAAAACTTTCTGCGCCCGATTTTACCCGCTCCAGCATTGAGAATTTGAAAAGGACAGTAAAAGGCGCCCCCATTATTGTGGATGACTTGACCAATACACGGTTTACCCAGCACGCCATTGAAACCATTAAAAACGATGACTTTGGGGTAGTGGATGGCCTGCTGCATTACCCGGCAGTGGTGATCAGCGCCAACGAGGATGTAAAAGCAGTTGCTCCCGAGGTGATTCGCCGCACAGTAATTTGCCGGGTACAGGCAGGGCTCACCAATACGGAAGTTATGCGCAGCAGCGTTGTGCGCACGGTACAGCGTGAGATTGGGACTGCCTTTTATCGGGAGTATTTACGGCGGATGCTGGAGAAAGTATCCGGCTTGCTGGAAGAAATGAAAGACGATGAATCTGAAAATGCACCGGACATTCTCGCGGAGTCTTCTCAAATCTTGAGGGATATGTTTACGGAGTATGGAGAAGGAGAATTGCCGGATTATATCCGAACCTTGACATTGGAGGATTATTTCAGCGAAAAGGTAACCGGAAGATATGCAATGGAAACTATTTGCAATGCATGGCAGACCAGCCGCTCTGCATTTGAAATTTCGGAGCGGGCCAATGAGCTGCGATATAATGCAGGAGCCACTTATGAAGCAGACCGTATTTTAAAGGAACTTCCTGAAACGCTGGAAGCCCACAAGTCTCGTGACTGGGTGGTCATGAACTTGGAGGAAGCAAAAAAGTTTTTTGGCGTCTCCTTTAAAAAGTCCTGGATAGACCGGTTTCAAAAGAAATGACCCTTCGTAAGGGTGGTAATCGTCCTGTCCGATTTCATATAGTGGTAGCATCGGAAAAAAATCACCTGTGAAAGAAGGAATGGTCATGTTTTCGATGCTATTGGAGCTGCTTTCGAATCTGTTTTTTTCAATTCTGCATGTAACCGGAGCCGGGTCATTTCCCAAACCCCTGACGGCAAAAGAAGAGGCAGATTGCCTGTCCCGAATGAAAAATGGGGATGCAGCGGCCCGCGCCTTACTGATTGAAAGAAATCTTCGTCTGGTTGCCCACATTATCAAAAAATATTATGCCGGGAATTATGACCAGGATGATTTGATTTCGATTGGTACCATTGGGCTGATTAAAGCCGTGGATACCTTTGATTCGGAAAAAAACATCCGCCTTTCCAGCTATGCTTCCCGGTGTATAGAAAATGAAATCCTCATGTACTTCCGAAGTGGAAAAAAGAATGCACAAGACATTTCGATGAACGAACCAATCGAAACCGATAAAGACGGGAATCCGCTGACACTTATGGATACCATGGCGTCAGAAGACAATATAGCAGAGGTTTTGGACGGAAAAATAAAAGCGGAGGAATTGCACCGATATGTGGCAGAAGTCCTGAGCCCCAGAGAAAAACTCATTGTGGTGCTTCGGTATGGGTTAACCGGAGGCCGTCCGCTTCCACAGCGGGAGGTAGCGGGAAAGTTGGGAATCAGCCGCAGCTATGTATCAGAGCGCGGCTATTGTAAACGAAGTCCGGAAAGCCTTGAAAATACAGGCTTTCCGGACTTTGTGCGTGGCGTGATGATTTGGAAAACATCATTATAAAAGCGAAATTTTTATAATATAACAATAAATGAAAAAGAGCTGATTTGACAGAGTTGTTGATTTTGCAAAAGGATTCTCGAGGGGACAAGATATCTCATGAGGTGCTTTTGTTGCGGAAGTCCTTGAATGATAACTCTTTCGCACCAAAGCTAACACTGTTCCAGTGCTTTCTTTGCGGCGTCCCTGCTCAAAAGCCAGCTAATTCCGGCAACGGTACGTTCCACAGCATGGTTATAGTGATTTCCTGGGTTTAACTTAAATATTGTGTCAATCCTCTGGCTCTGATAGAATCCCTCAATCTCTTCCGTGTTTTGTCGGACAGTTTTTAAAACCGGATTGCGGGTTTTGCTCTCCTTGTCCCCCAAAGAAAAATACATGCAGTCCGGCCGGCGTTTGGGTTCATGGGAAAAGACATACTCTTTCATTCCCGGAAACCAGAGGGAGCCGGATACGCTGGCCACCCGGGAAAATATATCTGTTTGATAAATGGAATAAACGGCGAACAGCCCCGCCAGAGAGTATCCGGCAATTCCTCTCCATTGGGGCTCTGTTGCTATTTTTTTCTCTGCCTCTGGCATGATTTCTTCTATCAGGAGCCGTATATAGTCATTGCCTCCCCCTGTACAAGGCGGAGCGTTTTTGAATACAGACGGGCTGTCCCAAGGTGTCATATCGTGGTTCCAATTCAAATCGCTGACGGCAACCAGTGTAAACGGAGGGCATCCGGCATCCTGTGCTGTTTGAAAAACCTGCTGTCCCTCGTTGGAGAAGGTGTTGAGATAAATCACAGGAGTTCCCGGCTTGGCGCTTGAAAAAACGGATACGGTTTTGTTATGTACAGGAAAGGTGTACATTTGGATTCACCTTCTTTCAATATCGATTTTATTGTACTATAAGGAAATGACTTTCGCAATCTATACACAATAGCCTGCTGGTTCTTCTCAGTAGATAATTATTAGGAAATCATTCTTTTTGGATAGCATTTAGTGTTTTGCTTTTTTAATTGAAAATTGTGTGAATATATTATTTTCTTGTATCTTTTGCCAAAATATGTTATCATTATAAACAACATTTATAGGCGGTAAAAATAAATTAACACGATAACCATACATGATCGGGTATACTGCTGATGATTACCACGGATTGCAGGAGTTTATTATTTGAGGAGGGAGAAAAATAATTATGGATATTGTTCGTGCCAAAGAAATCATAACCATCTTGGCTGATGGTATCAATCCGCTAACTGGAGAAGTGCTGCCAAAGGAGGACAGCTGCAACCAGGTAGAAGTTGTCCGCGCTTTACATGCAGTTCTTGACTATATCAATACTATGGGCCCTACGAATAACAAAGTCAAAAAGGCGCAGCCGGAAAATGCAGGAAAACCTTGGACAGACGCCGAAAAAAATGCAGTAGCAGAAGAATATCATTCAGGAATGAAAATATCTGAAATTGCACAGGCGCATAAAAGAACTAGGGGCTCCATAGAAGCAAAATTGGCACAATTAGGGTTAATTGATTATTCCTATTATACTGGGAAAATGGGGTGACAAGTGTACGAGCCTGTGGTTCTGTTTTCAGCAGCACTGCTGTGAAGGTTTCCACTACAGGTACATCTGAGGTACGATACAGTTGGGTTCAGTTCGAGAGAATATGAAAAAGAGAGGCGGTTGAAAATTACCGGCCTTTTCTCTGGAGTTTTTGCGGTAAGCCTTGAACCTCAAAAAGGCGATTTCGGCAGGTATTTGGCTCTGCGCGAAGAGTGTTTGGAAGCATGTGCGAATGGAGAGATTATTGCGATTGCATATGAGGAGGAATGAATATGGCAGTAAGACCGGTTTTTGTCCCTGTTTCCAAAGCTCCCTATGTCACAAAATTTATGGGGGAATTCACGTGGAACGGAGGTTTTGCAGTTTCGCAGAAACAAAAGAATATTGCTGCTCTTCACGAAGCCTTCCACAAACGGTTTCCCGATGACAAGGTGCTGGAAATATCATCCAAGTCCATGCAGGAGCTGGGAATCCAATTAAGCGCCTTTCATCTGAAAAAAGAAGTCCCGTCCCTGGGGCAAAAAGTACCGGTGGAGTGTGTGTTCCAGGCAGGGAAGGTTTTTTCTGAAGGCGGCCCTTTCACCGATTTATACGCGGCTACCCCCAGAGACGCCAAGCGGGATCAGCGTCTGAAGTCCAGCGGGGTGCTTCGCAGTTTCTTTTTTGAGGGGAACACTATGCCGCTGATGCCCAGGACGATATTTTATAATTGGCTGTATATCAATGCCCTTTTGGAAAACCCGCAATATACACAGGAGCTGATGCAGTTTAATGGGTTTACGGATATCGAATTTAACCCGGAAAAAAGCATCAATTGCCAGGCCGAAGCTGCTGCCTTGTTTGTGTCTTTGGGGCGTCTCGGGCTTTTGGAGGCTTGTAAAAGCTTTGACTCCTTTTTCGCTTTGTTTTCGCGATAAAAAATAAACCATTCCAGCGTGCAATTACATAGTGATCTTCAGCGGTATTTGAGATAACTGTTGTGATAATAAAAAAAGAGCTGACTGTGAATCAACATTAGTCAGCTCTTTTTTTATCACAATAAGGTTAACATGGTGTACCGTCTTCATGATAGTTTTCCATGTAGTGATTCTCATAACATTCGTGGGAAAGTTTTTGGAGATAAGATTCAAGCTCGCTGATATGGAGAGAATGTACACGACTATGATATTCTTCCACAACGATATATCCATCATAGAAATTCCCTTTATACCCTTGGGGGAGAAGGGGGGCCTGCAAAGCGCACAGCAGAGCCTCCACGATTTTAATGCAGGCTTCATACTCCCACGGTATTATTCCCCGTGGGGATTCGCTATGATTTGCAAAAATATACATACAGCCAATTAAGGGGAGGTCTTTATTGTCGATTCCGAAATCATCCACCGTATCCATGAAGTATTGCCATGTCTCTGCCAGCAGTTTCCTAAAGGAAGAAAGCTCGAAGGTATCCTCCCCGTCACGCAGACTTTCCGTCAATTTCTGCCAGCGCACATGTAATGCATCACTCTTTATGCGTGTTTTTCGGCCATTGTCGTAGTCATCGCTAAAAAATTTGCGGATGACATCCAGCATTTCGTTTTCTTCCAGATAAAATATATCATGCCTCGGCATACCCAAGGCTTTGTTTAGGCATACCACCATCTGCCCAAATCGCATATCCGGGCTTTTGGACTCCCATAAATCCGCTAATTGATTGCAAAATTTACGAATACGCGCTTGCTCTCTCATGCTTATGATCTCCCTATATGTTATTTTACTGCCTATACACCACTGTATGTTTCCAATTTTTATGATGATATTTTACTCTATGAAAGCAGAATGTGCAAGTAATATCGTACATCTATTATTATCGTTACTTTTGTATCGGGACAGGCAAGATAAACGGCTTTCATACATACGATGAACAAAGGAGGAGAGTGTATGAAAAAGAAAGACTTGCCGATTGTACATTGTATCTATGCAGGCACAAAAGCCGAAAAGAGCCTTCCGGAAATTTTGGAAGAATCTTTTCGGCTTTATCTCATCCGTATTCTTGCTGAAGCGGAGCAGCCTGTTGTACAATATAAGGGATGAATGGCCGCTTTTTTCAAGGAGGAAGCTATGTACTTGGAAATAAGCAATCCCATGGAGTACCAGGTGGCATTATACATCCGTTTATCAAAAGAAGATGAAAATGCAGGGCCCTCCCAAAGCGTTACCAATCAGGAATCCCTTCTCCGAGAGTTCGTGCAGCAGCATGGGCTATCTGTCTACGATGTCTATGTAGATGATGGATGGAGCGGCACCAACTTTGAACGTCCCAGTTTTCAGAGAATGATTGCGGATATTGAAGCGAAGAAAGTCAACATGGTTATCACCAAAGACCTTTCCCGTTTGGGTCGTGACTACATCATGACTGGTCACTATATGGAGCGCTATTTTCCGGAACACCGGGTGCGGTATATCTCCCTGCTGGACGGCATCGACACCGGTGTGGACTCAACCGCTAACGAGATTACGCCCTTCCGCGCTATTATGAACGACATGTATGCAAAGGACATTTCCAAGAAAATCAAGTCGGTCAAAAGGGACAAACAGCGGAAAGGGCAGTTTATCGGCGGAAAACCTGTGTACGGCTACAAGATGCATCCAACGGAAAAAAATAAAATTGTCATAGACAAGGAAGCGGCTCCCATTGTACAGCGAATTTTTACGATGGCTCTTTCCGGTATAAGCTGCCGTAAAATCGCAGCCGCCCTCAATGAAGAAGGCATTCCATCCCCGGCTGCTTATGCCAATCTGGCAGTTGCCAAGCCCGGCCCTTATACCGGTCTGTGGAGCAGTGAGCGGATTTCTGAAATGCTGAAAAACGAAACCTACATCGGCAACATGGTCCAGGGGCGCATGGTAAAAATCAGCTATAAGTCCAAAAAATGCTTGCGACAGGCGCCGGAAAACTGGGTGGTGGTGGAAGGTACCCACGAGCCAATTGTTGAGCAGGAAACTTTTCAAAAGGTGCAAATGCTGGTGAACAGTCGCAGACATACCCGTTGCCGGACCTATGATTTTTTACTGAAAGGGCTGATTTTCTGTCATGAGTGCGGATACCCCATGGCGGTGCTCAACCGCAAAAATGCAGCTGGTGAAGATAGACTGTTTTTTGTCTGCCGCACCTATCAGCGGTTTACCAAAGCAGGCACCTGTACCTGCCATTCTATCAAAGAAGAAACGGTGAATGAAGCTGTGCTTTCGAAAGTACGCCAGGTTTGCCAGGCATATCTGAAATCTGATCGATTCCAGCCGATTGCGCAGGAAGCGTTGAAAAATACTGATAAGGCAAACGACGGGGAATCAGAGAGACAAGTTCTGCAAACCCAAATTTCCGGGCTAACCGCCAATCTGGATCAGATGTATCTGGATCGGCTGAGCGGTCTGCTTTCGGAAGAGGACTTTCAGCGCATGTATCAAAAGGTCAAGATAGATCGTTCGGTTCTGGAGGAGCGGGTGAAAACCCTGCATGAACAGGCCAAGCAGCCAGTGAACACCGAAGAAAAAGCCAAAGCGCTGGTGAAACAGTTTCTGGACTCAGGGCTGGCCAGCCGGGCATTATTGGTGAGCCTTATCGAGCGGGTGGAGCTGACCGAGAGTAAACAAATTATCATAAAGTTCCGTTTCCACAAGCCGGAAGCGATTTCATAGGATATGCCAATTCTCTATGAAAAAGAATGGGTGTATCCTTTCGGGCCAGTCGTTTACAATAGGCGTGCAGCTATGTATCGCGAATTGAAAAAAAGGCATTGGGAAAGCTGAAGAACCGGTTTGAGGAACCTAAAATAAAAAAATAAGAAAGATTTTTATTTTGCCCTTGACAAAAGGGAAATGGTCTGGTACAATAATAACGAACTCAAGAATGATTATTATTTTTGTTTTGAGTCAGCGAAGAAAGGGGGCGGCAATGAAACGGGAAAATTTCAGTCGAAAGCGGCAGGCAATTTTGGAAGCAATCTGTAATACCAAAAGCCATCCTACAGCTGAATGGGTGTATCAGGCAGTCAAACCACAGTATCCTGATTTAAGTTTGGGAACCGTATATCGAAATCTTGCCCGGTTTAAAGAAGAGGGTAAAGTCATAAGTATCGGAGTCGTTAACGGCCAGGAACGGTTTGATGGAAATACACACCCCCATAATCATTTTGTGTGTACCCAGTGCGGCAGAGTGATCGATTTGGAAGAATGGTATTTGCCGTCCGAGACCCATCAAATGTTGTCATCAAAATATGGAGTACAGGTAGAGTCCCACGAGTTGATTTTTCGTGGCGTCTGCCGGGAATGTTTGGAAAACAGCCTGAAGCCGGATGAAAAGGGAGCATAATTCCCTTTGGAGTCCGAAAGATAATAAAAAGATTTTACGGAGGTAATTCAAGATGAAAAAGTTCGTATGTTCTGTTTGCGGTTATGTTTTTGAAGGCACCGAAGCTCCCGAGTTCTGCCCCCAGTGCAAAGCTCCTCGTGAGAAGTTTGTGGAGCAGTCCGGTGAGATGAGCTGGGCAGCTGAGCATGTAGTAGGTGTTGCACAGGGTTCCAGCGAGGACATCATGGAAGACCTGCGCGCTAACTTCCAGGGCGAGTGCACCGAGGTTGGTATGTATCTGGCCATGGCAAGAGTCGCTCACAGAGAGGGCTATCCGGAAATCGGCCTGTACTGGGAAAAGGCCGCTTGGGAAGAGGCAGAGCATGCAGCTAAGTTTGCCGAGCTGCTGGGTGAAGTTGTGACCGACAGCACCAAGAAGAATCTGGAAATGCGCGTAGAAGCTGAGAATGGCGCAACCGCTGGCAAGTTTGATCTGGCAAAGCGCGCTAAGGCAGCTAACTTGGATGCTATCCACGACACCGTTCATGAGATGGCTCGCGACGAAGCTCGTCATGGCAAGGCTTTCGCTGGCCTGCTGAAGAGATATTTCGGCAAATAAGAAACAAGATTAAATAAAAAATGGGCAAAACTCTATTTTGATAATTTGAAATAGAGTTTTGCTTTTTTATTTATTTTCGGATATATGGAATGTGGCTTTTATAAAGGTGAGGTGGGCAGGATTACTCGGAATCTTCTGAATCGGGATTTTTATACAGAGAGGCCAAACTAAAAATGGGTGGCTAACGCGATAGAGTTTCGTCTGTCTGAGCAACTACAATCACCATACGAAAGGAAAATGAAAAGGTTTGCCGATTGTGATTTACAAACAGCAAACCTTTTTATTGATTTTAGATAAGAGCGGTATCAGAGGTTCTAAAAAGCGCTTATGGTGCAATCAGAATTTGCGTCATCGCTTGATAGTCCTGTAATATTGCCTCATCCAGCTTATCATCGGTAATCATGCAATGGATTGCATCCAGTGAGCAGAGTTTATATAAAGCGGTTCTTCCAAATTTGGTGTGCTCGCAAAGGCAATAGCTCTCTTTTGCCTGCTTGATGGCTGCAATTTTGGTGGCTGCCTCCAACTCGCTGGCAGTACTCAGGCCAAAGGACAGGTCTACACCATTGACACCGATAAAGGCTTTGTCATATTTCATAGTCTGCAATTGGGTTACCGTGGTGGGGCCTTCAATGGTCTGGGCATTTTTCAGATACATACCGCCCAGCAGAATCAATACGCAGGAATTCCGTTCCTGAAGCTCTTCTGCAATTCGCAGCGAGTTTGTGATAACCGTGATGTTCTTGGCTGTGAGAAACCTGGGGATCAGGGAGGTAATAGAACTGGAAGTCAACAGGATGGTTTCTCCGTCCCGAATGTGTTCTGCGGCACAGCGGGCAATTTGTGCTTTCAGCTCGCCATTGTGAGAGCTGCGAATTGTATAGCTAAGGCTATTGTCCATATCCTCCACAATCATTGCACCACCATGGGTGCGTTTTACAAGACCATTTGCTTCCATTCTGCTCAAATCCCGGCGTATGGTAGAGTTGGACACATGTAGGAGGCTGGCTAATTCGGCCACAGACATGGAGCGGCGTTCGGTGATTTCATTCATAATGCGAATTTGGCGTTCTTCTTCAAACATGACGAGTTCCTTTCCACTGTAATGGATTCTATTTATCATACCACAGGTTGACAGTACCATCAAGAGGGAGAGGGAGAACAAAATAATGTCGTAAAAAAATGCAAAATCTCTTGACAATTTGGTGATTTCACGATACTATAAACATATGGCGTGCTCATTTGTGCGCATTTGCTCGTTTTTGATTATTTTGGAGGTGTAAATATGAGATACTATGATTTTCTCAATCCGTCCGTGAACTTTATGGGGCCTGGCTGTGTGAAGGAACTGGGCCACAGATGCCAGCTTCTGAACATGAAAAAGCCCCTGATTGTCACCGATGAGTTCCTCGCCAAGGTGGAAGACGGTCCTGTGGAACAGAGCCTTGCGGTACTGAAGGAAGCCGGCATTGAAAGCGTTGTATTTACTGGGGTAGAGCCCAACCCGAAGATTGAAAACTGCTATGATGGCCTGAAGATGTATCAGGAAAACGGCTGTGATTCCATCATCACCATTGGCGGCGGCTCCTCCCATGACTGCGGCAAGGGAATCGGCATTGCGGCTACCCACGACAAGCCCTTGGGCGAATATGCAGGCATCGAAACCCTGGAGAATCCCCTGCCTCCGGTAATCGCCGTGAACACCACTGCCGGTACTGCCAGTGAGGTGACCCGTCACTGTGTGCTCACCGACCGCGCTACCAAGCTGAAGTTCGTGATTGTCAGCTGGCGCAATGTGCCGCTGGTCTCCTTCAACGACCCGCTGATGATGCTCACCGTTCCCAGAGGGCTGACGGCTGCTACCGGTATGGATGCGCTGACCCATGCTATTGAGGCTTACGTTTCCGTAGATGCAAACCCTGTAACCGACGCCGCTGCCATCCAGTCCATTAAGCTGATTGCCAACAACCTGCGCCAGGCTGTGGCCAACGGCGCGAATGTAAAAGCCCGTGAAAATATGGCTTATGCTTCTTATCTGGCCGGACTGGCATTCAACAACGGCAACCTGGGCTATGTTCATGCCATGGCTCACCAGCTGGGCGGCCAGTACGATATGGCCCACGGTGTTGCTAACGCCATGCTGCTGCCTACGGTAGAGGAGTACAACCTGATTTCCAATCCCGAAAAGTTCCGTGATATTGCGATTTTCATGGGCAAGAATGTGGAAGGCCTGTCTGTGATGGAAGCTGCCCATGTTGCCGTCGACGCAATGCGCGAACTGGCTGAGGATGTTGGAATTCCCAGCGGACTGGCTCAGATGGGTGTGAAGGAAGAGGACTTCGACCTGATGGCAACCAACGCCCTCAAGGACGGAAATGCTTTCTCTAATCCCCGCAAGGGCACTAAGCAGGATATTATTGATTTGTTCCGCAAGGCCATGTAATTTTTCAGAAATCAAAAACCCGCAGAGAAACAGATGATTTGTCTCTCTGCGGGTTTGTTTTTTTACAGCTCTTTGTACATGAGGATTTCATCCTGAAACTGTCCGTTGATTTGGAAAAATCCGGGGAACCTCCCATATTCCAAAAATCCCAGCTTGTGATACAAGGCAATCGCGCCATCATTGCCATCCCGAACGCCGAGATAAATGGTTTTCAGCCGGCCGGTTTGCCGGGCAAATGCCATCAGCTCTTTCATCAGCGCTTCCCCAATGCCCAGCCGCCAGTATTTCTTGGCAACAGAGACGGCAGCTTCCCCAAGATGGGCAATTCGTTCCCGGGAAGAGGCGGAAATACTGCCCACACAGGCGATTTCATTTTCCACCAAGCCCACCAGCATCACCGAAGTTTCGCTGGCGTTCACCGATTCAATATAAGCTTCTTCCGCTTCCACCGGCATTTGCATCCCGTCTTTTCCAAACAGCAGGTTGTCGCTTTCCCCGCCGATTTGGTTCAGGTAGGCGAGAATGTTAGCAGCGTCGCCTTTTTCGGCTTTCCGAAGGGTTAGTTCCCGGCCATCTTTCAGTTTCATTGCCCGTTCCCTCCAAAAATCTCCTCTGCATACCGCACAGAGGCCATAGCGTCTTTGGAATAATAATCTGCGTGAATCATTTCGGCGTATTCCGGAGTGAGCACTGCGCCGCCTACCATAATCTTACACCAGGGGGCGTCTCGATGCAGGGCTTCAATGGTCTTGGCCATGTTTTCCACGGTGGTGGTCATCAAAGCACTCAGTCCGGCCAGCACCACATGGTTTTCCACCACTGCCTTCACCACTGTCTCAATGGGCACGTCCTTGCCCAAATCGATCACCTCGTAGCTGTAGTTTTCCAGCAGCACCTTCACAATGTTTTTACCGATATCGTGGATGTCCCCCTGTACGGTGGCCAGCACGATTTTCCCCTTTTTCTCTGGGCTGGAACCGGCGCTTTCCAGCACTTCCCGCACAGCATCAAAAGCAGCTTTGGCGGCTTCTGCACTCATCAAAAGCTGGGGCAGGAACAGGGTCCCCTTTTCAAAGCCCTGTCCCACTACATCCAGTGCAGGTACCATGTCCTCGTTGATGACAGCCAGCGGCTCCCGATGGGTCAGTTCAGCTTTGGCCGCATCATAGGCGCTTTCCCTTAACCCCCGGATAATGGACTGGGACAGGGAAACCTCTGTCTTTGCCGGGACAGGGGAGGCGGTGGTGGCCTTGGCTGCCTGGGCGTACTTTTCAATATAGGCCGCACACTGAGGGTCAGCGCCGGACAGGGCACAGAACGCATCATAAGCCCGGAGCATGGCTTCCGAGTTGGGGTTGATAATAGCAGCGCTCAGGCCGTTTTGCAAAGCCATGGTGAAGAAAGCCGCATTGATGTTTTCGCGCTGGGGAAGGCCAAAGGATACATTGGAAACCCCCAAAGAGGTTTTCACGCCCAGCTCGTCCCGAAGCAGGCGCAGGGTCTGAAGTGTCACGGCGGCAGCTTCCGAGCCGGTGCTGATGGTCATAGCCAGCGGGTCGACGATAATGTCGTGCTTGGGGATGCCATAGGAAGCGGCGGTGTCTACAATCTTTTTGGCAATCTCGAACCGGCCCCGGGCGGTTTCGGGAATCCCGCTTTCGTCCAGGGTCAGGGCAATGACTGCGCCGCCGTACTTCTTCACCAGCGGGAAAATGGCCTCCATACTCTCCTTTTTCCCGTTCACCGAGTTGACAAGGGCTTTTCCGTTATAAATCCGCAGGGCGGCTTCCATCACTTCCGGGCTGGAGGTGTCAATCTGAAGCGGTAAATCGGAAACCCCCTGCAGCTGGGAAACCGTCTCGCACATCATGGCTTTTTCGTCGATTTCCGGCAAGCCTACATTTACATCCAGCACATGGGCGCCGCTCTGCTGCTGATTCACGCCTTCCCGCAGGATATACTCCATGTCGTGCTCCCGCAATGCCTGTTTAAAGCGCTTTTTGCCGGTGGGGTTAATGCGCTCACCAATAATAATGGGCTTTTTGCCGAACACCACCGCCTGTGCGTAAGAAGAAATCACCGTGCGCTTTTTCTCCGTCAGCGAAACGGGGAGAAGTTCCCGACAGCGCTCCACCGTTTTTCGCAGGTGTTCCGGTGTGGTGCCGCAGCAGCCGCCGATAATCCATGCGCCGCCTTTTACGATTTCTTCCATCAACTCCGAGAATTCTTCCGGGTGTACGTCAAATACCGTCTGACCGTTTTCCCGGCGGGGAAGCCCGGCGTTGGGGTTGACGATAATAGGCAGGGAGGTGCACTCCGCCAAGGTGGGCAGTAAAGAGAGCATCTGCTTGGGGCCAAGGCCACAGTTAAAGCCCAGAGCGTCCACCTGTAACCCTTCCAGCAGAGCCACCGCTGCGGGAATGTCGCCGCCGGTGAGGAGTTTCCCGCTCTCATCAAAAATCATGGTGACGAAAACCGGCAGGGAAGTGTACTCTTTCGCGCCCAAAACGGCAGCTTTGACTTCCATGGTGTCGCTCATGGTTTCAATGAGAATCAAATCGGCTCCGGCTTTTTCGCCCATGGCGGCGGCTTCGCCAAAGGCAGACACGGCTTCCTCAAAGTCCAAATCGCCCATGGGTTTCATGAGTTTTCCGGTGGGGCCAATGTCCATAGCTACCAGCGCCGGGTGGCCGCATTGGGAAACCGCTTTTTTGGCGTGAGAAATACCGGCGGTGATGATGGTTTCCAGTTCTTCGCCGGGAAATTTAAAGCGGTTCGCGCCGAAGGTGTTGGATTTTACAATCTGACAGCCGGCGGCGAGATAGTCCGCATGAATAGACGTAATCAGCTCAGGGTGGGAAAGGTTCCAGGTTTCGGGAAGCTCTCCCGCCTTGAGGCCGTTTTGCTGTAAAATGGTGCCCATAGCGCCGTCGAAGAAAACGGGGCGGGCGCCCAGCTGGGAAAATATGGGATTCATAGGACAAGTCCTTTCTATATCTATATTCAAAATTGGCTGCGGGGACTACTCTTCCCTTCGGAAGGGGCAGTTTTTCGATTTGCACCCCATGCATTTGCGGATGTGGCAATCGGTTTCGTCATGGGTCAGGCCAATAATGGCCGTTACCGATTTGGTGGGGGCCAGCATACAGGACTGTGTCGCCGTCAGACCAATCCGTTTTGGGGCGTCCAGCATGGTGAGCAGGGTATGCTGCCACTGAATGGGGAAATCTCCGTAACCGGGACTGTACCGCGGACGAAGAAACAACTTTTCACCCTCCACGCTTTTCCGCAGTCCTTCTTCCTGTTCATCACAGAAGCTCTCGATGGCGGCGGCGGCACAGGCTTGCAAGATGACTGCCCGGCTCATGGCAGTTAGGGAATAGCGGCGCATCAGGTTGTCCACCTGTGCCCCTAATGTGGCAGCAAACAAAAAAGCTTCCTTACATTCCCGCAGATGCCCCTGCAAATCCTTGCTGCAAAGGGGCGTACCGTCAATCGTTAGCTGTCCGTTTTCGCCGTGTATCACGGGGACCCGCAAAAAACAGCATTTCGGCGTGGCAGCAGAAAGCAATTCCCGGCTGCATGTATCAATTTCTTGTTGTAAACGCTCCTCCGGCTTCCCTTTACAAGCCAGATAGCGCAAAACTTCTTTCTCGTCAATCTGCAACCCGATTCCCCCTTACCGAAGAATGTGGGAAAGGTTGTTCATAATCGCCGCGGCAATTTCCGGCTTGTTCATGGTGTACAGATGAATGTGCTCCACACCGTTGGCGAGCAGGTCGATAATCTGCTCGGTGGCATAAGCAATGCCTGCCTGCTTCATGGCCAGCGGATCATCGGAGAACTTTTCTGCAATCCGGCGGAACCGCTGGGGCAGCTGGGTGCCGGAAAGCTCACAGGAGCGCTTAATCTGCCGGCTGTTGATAACCGGCATAATGCCCGCAATCACCGGCACCTGGATGCCCTTGGCCAGAATGCGGTACATAAAGTTATACAGTACATTATTGTCAAAGAACATCTGGGTGGTCAAAAAGTCGCACCCACATTCTACCTTGTGTTTTAAGTAGTCGATGTCGTCCTCCCGACGCTCACATTCCACATGGCCCTCGGGATAGCAGGCGGCGCCAATGCAGAAATCCCCTTGGGACTTAATGTCCTCAATCAGCTCACAGGCATATTGATAGTGGGTGAGGGGAGGGGTAGTGCTATCCTTGGGAATATCTCCCCGAAGTGCCAGAATATTTTCCAGCCCGTTTTCCTTCATCAGCTCCAGTTGGTGGTGGATGTCCTCTCGGGAAGAAGAGACACAGGTCAGATGTGCCAATGCTGGAATACCGTGCTGCTGCTGAATGGCAGAGGCGATTTCTACCGTGCGCTTGGAGGTGCTGCCACCAGCGCCGTAGGTAACGCTGATAAAATCAGGGGACAACTCCGCAATCCCCTGCACCACTTCCCACATTCGCGAAATATCCGCGCCGGGCTTGGGGGGGAAGATTTCACAGGAAAAGGTAATGTTTCCGTTCTGCAAGAGTTCACTGATTTTCATAACGTACCTCCGTTAAACATGGATTTCAAAAGCCGAAAAGAGGGGAGATTCCGTCTTTTTCGGGCAGATAGTTCATTATACCACGGTTTCCAAAAAAAAGGAACGGCATTTCGGCAAAAGGAACCAAAAAAGGCCTGCCCCCAAAAACGGGGACAGGCCCAAGTTCTGCTGGTGCAGAAAATTATTTTACCATGTTGGCAATTTCTTCAGCGAAGTTGTCGTTGCGCTTCTCCAGGCCCTCGCCCTTCTCAAAGCGGACAAAACCGGTGATAGCGATAGAACCGCCCAGCTCTTTGGCAGTCTTCTCGGTATACTTGGAAACGGTCAGATCGGGCTCCTTCACATACTCCTGATCCACCAGGCAGTTCTCCTTGTAGAACTTGCCGATACGGCCTACCACCATCTTCTCCTTGATAGCGTCGGGCTTGTTGGCGTTCTTGGGATCGTTGGCGATCTGAGCCAGCAGGATCTCTTTCTCGTGGTCCAGCACTTCTGCGGGCACGGAAGCCTCGTTCAGGTAGCTGGGGTTAGCAGCGGCAACCTGCATAGCGATGTCCTTTGCATACTCAGCAAAGCCATCCTTACTGGCAACGTCGGTGTCAAAGTTTACCAGCACGCCGATACGGCCGCCTGCATGGATATAAGCGGCAACATGGCCCTCAAAGCGGGCAAAGCGGCGAATCTTAATGTTCTCGCCGATAACCAGGATCTTCTCTTTCAGCAGAGCGTCCACGGTCAGCTCGGAACCCTCAGCCTTGCAGGCCAGCAGAGCTTCCACATCAGCAGGATTCTGAGCCATTACGGTCTCAGCGCAGATCTTTACAAAGTTCTGGAACTCGGCGTTCTTAGCAACGAAGTCGGTCTCAGCATTTACTTCAATCACAACACCAACAGTAGCGTCAGCATTCACAGTAGCGAAAGCAACACCCTCAGCAGCGATGCGGTCAGCCTTCTTAACAGCAGCAGCCAGGCCCTTTTCACGCAGGAAGTCGAGAGCGGCATCCATATCGCCGTTAGAAGCGGTCAGTGCCTTTTTGCAGTCCATCATGCCGCAGCCGGTCTTCTCGCGGAGAGCTGCAACGTCTTTTGCGGTAAAAGCCATTTGTAATTCCTCCAATTCATTCAGCAGGGAGCGGAAACTCCCAAAGATTTTATCTGAAAAATGCCCGTCTGAACTTGGTACAGGCGGGCATCGGTCCAATCAGACTTCTGATTATTCAGCGGCCTCTTCAGCCTCGTTCTCCTTCTCCTCAGCGGCAGCAGCGCCCATACGGCCCTCGCGGCCTTCGATGATAGCGTTTGCCATGGTAGCGGAGATCAGCTTGACAGCGCGGATAGCGTCGTCGTTGCCGGGGATCACATAATCGATTTCGTCGGGATCGCAGTTGGTGTCAACGATAGCCACAATCGGAATACCCAGCTTCTGAGCCTCGGAAACAGCGATTCTCTCCTTGCGGGGGTCAACGATGAACAGAGCGCCGGGGAGCTGCTTCATTTCCTTAATGCCGCCCAGGAACTTTTCCAGTTTCTCGATTTCCAGGTTCAGCTTGACAACTTCCTTCTTGGGCAGCAGATCAAAGGTGCCGTCCTCTTCCATGGTGCGCAGCTGACGCAGACGGTCGATTCTGCGGCGGATGGTGCGGAAGTTGGTGAGCATACCGCCCAGCCAACGAGCGTTTACATAGAAAGCGCCAGCGCGAACAGCCTCGTCCTTTACGGATTCCTGAGCCTGCTTCTTGGTGCCCACGAACAGCACAGACTTGCCCTCGGTGGACAAATCGCGCACAAAGTTATAAGCTTCTTCCAGCTTCTTCACGGTCTTCTGCAGGTCGATAATGTAGATACCGTTACGCTCGGTGAAGATGTACTGAGCCATCTTGGGGTTCCATCTTCTGGTCTGGTGGCCGAAGTGAACGCCGGCCTCCAAAAGCTGTTTCATAGATACGACTGCCATTTGAAAAATCCTCCTTGGTTTTTCCTCCGCCGCAGTCCTTTCAGACGGAAAACCTTCCTTATTCGGAAAGCACCATCGCCTGTCAAGCCGTGCGGCGTGTGTTGTTGCCATAAAATTTTCGGGAAACTCCCGGCATGAGCGGCACATTCTCATGCCGAAACATTATAGCACATTCCGAACCCTGATTGCAAGGGATATTTCCCGATTTTTCCGGCTTTTTCAAAACTTTTCTCCCGCTGACCGGTTTCCTGGGGCGATTCTGTGATTTCTCTCCATTTTGTCGAGAAGCGGCTGTTTTCGTGCGATATCATGTACAAGCCGAACAGGCACCGGGGGTTTTTGCTTTCATATTATAGAAATGAATCCGGGCGATATCGCCCTAAAAGGAGGAATTTGGTATGGCTGATGATTTTTGCCCCACCCCTGACAAACAGGGATTTAAAGAAGCAGTCTGCATTGACGCCATGAGGATTTACGACTCGTGCAGCGATAAAGAGTATTCATCCTATAAGAATATGGGCAACAAAAAAACCTGCAAGTGGA
>JAHZDE010000029.1 GCA_019422525.1 Clostridiales bacterium | reverse complement strand
CCGCTATCACGCGGGTTTTGTGCCTGCATCATGGTCTATTCAGTTTTCAACGTTCAACGAAAGGCTTCGTGGAGAATGTCCCTTCACCTATCGCCGATTTTGGGCCACTTTTGCAAGGTGTTTTTGAAAAACCTCAGAAATATTTTTTGATTTTTCTGATTGCTGCTGTAATGTTGAGAGAAATAGCCTGATGCGACACGCCTTCGACTTTTCCAATCTCGTCAATCGTCATTCCATCCACGAAATACATCCACATCCTGCGGAACTGAGTGTCCGTCAGGTGCTTCCTGATTTGCGTAACCTTTTGGGTGATACGGCGGATTTCCGCCACCCGGTCATGCGCCTGCTCCATGCAGATATCCGCAGCGGGAATAGATGCTGCTTCCTCGGAAAGCTCGTCCAGTGCAAGGGTATGATTGGCGTAGACATGATCCTCTTTCTCGGAAGCATGATAGTCTGCATCCGACAGGGACTTCCATTTCAGAAATTCTTCCTCGCTGGCAAAGTCCTCGCGGGTCAGGCGGATGATGGCTTCGTTGGCATCCATGTAAACGATAGCGTTGGGGTCTTTCTTGTTCAGCGCATAGCTGCTCTTTCTGTTAAACATAATATCTCCTCCGTTTCGGTGTTGGGTGGGTGGTGAACCAGACCAACACCGGCGGAGAACGACAGCCGACAGGAAAACGTAAAAAGGCGCTCGAACAGGCATGATGACCTGAACGAGCGCCTTGCGTGCGAGTGAAAACATGAGTAACGAATACTGTACCGGGAGGGGCTAAATCACGGATGAACCAAACCGCATAAAAAGAGAGCTGCAACTCGCTTTCGTGAGTGCAGCTCGTCTGGGGGATAGCCGCGTGCTTTTTGAAGTGGACGGCTAATCGGTGCTTATGCTTTTTTACATGACCGCGAGCGGCCTTAGCAGTATCTCCTGTTCATCCGTGACATCATAAAATTACCTCCAACTCGCTGAATGTGATTTACGGCTCATTCAATGTGAGCTTCATGTGTATTTAAGTGAATTGAGGCTCACTCTACAATGTAGTAGAGGTGATTTACAATGAACTTCCTTGACCTGTTCGCCCAAAAGCTTCGCGAAAAGCGGGAGCAGAAAAAGATCACGCAGCGCGAATTAGCGGAACGGCTTAATATGTGTACCCGAACTGTCATTGAGATTGAAAAGTGCAAGAGCAATCCGAAATTTGAAACGGTTGCGCTGATCTCAGAAGAAATGGACATCAGTCTGGATGGAATCGTGTTCCACGATAGAGCGCCGCAGACCGTTGCCAAGTGCGTTCTTGATTACTTTGCAGGAAAGAGTGAAGAAGAGTCGCAACGGTACATAGACCTGTGCATGAGCGCAGATAAGCTGAAGTGATGTACAGGGGAAAACAAAAGGGCCGATGATTGTCTTTCATGTGGAGCAGCCAGTGGGCTTATATTTTCCCCACTGGCTGCTCTTGTCCGCACAGTTGGAACGACGGGCATTAGTATCCTATTTTTCCTGTTTGTGTGCATCCCGGATCTTTTCAAAGGTGTCCTGACTGATGGCGTGTTCAATCCGGCAAGCATCTCGCTCTGCAATTTCAGGGTCAACGCCAGCTGCGATAAATTGCTCTGTAAAGAACTGATGCCGCTCATAAATTTTTTCGGCAACATTCCGGCCTGTTTCGGTCAAATGCAAAACGTAATCACTATCTACCGTTAAAAAGCCCCCTTCACGCAAAGCCGACACCGCATAGCTTACGCTGGCTTTTGAAACTCCAACACGCCGTGCAACATCAATAGAGCGGACAGCACCGTGATTCTTTTGAAGAACCAGCACAGCCTCCAGATAATCCTCTCCGGACGCATGAATCTTCACTATTGTCTCCTTTATGCAAGGCTCCAGCTGGAGGATTTTTTACGGATATTTACAAAATCCTGATAAATCCCGGCTTTTGCTATAAGCTCGTCATGGGTTCCTTGTTCACTGATCCGTCCATCGGCAATCACCAAAATCTGATCAGCCTGACAGATGGTATTTAGGCGGTGAGCGATTACAAGCAGGGTCTTTCCCTTCACCAATTCGGAAATAGCCTCCTGAATATAGCTTTCATTGTCCGTATCTACACTTGCGGTAGCTTCATCCAAAATGACAATAGGCGCGTCTTTCAGAATACAGCGGGCAATCGAAATACGCTGTTTTTCGCCGCCGGAAAGTGTTGCACCGCCCTCACCAACCACCGTTTGGAATCCGTCGGGCAAAGCCATAATGAAATCATAGCAGCGGGCTTTTCTGGCAGCCTCATAGACTTCTTCTTCCGTGGCATCCGGCTTTCCCATGATGATATTGTTGTAAATGGTGTCCTGAAACAGATACACGCGCTGGAATACCATGCTGATCTGATCCATCAATTCCGACAGAGGTACATTGCGAATATCCACGCCCCTTATCGTCACATTGCCGGATTTTACATCCCAAAGTCGCGCCAGCAAGTTTGCAATGGTGGACTTACCGCTACCGGACGGTCCAACCAGCGCTGTCATAGAATTTTTCTTCATGGCAAAACTGATATGATGCAGAACCTCTTTATCCTGATAAGCAAATGTAACATCGTTGAACAGGACTTCCGGCTGTCCCGGCTGTGCCTGAGCCGGAATATGCTGCTTGCCGTTGTCGGAAAGTTCCGGTTCATCCAATACCGCTTCAATACGATCAAGGGCAGCGTTCATAACGGTTAGTCTGGATGCTTCTCCATAGAGAGCCTTCAACGGGCCAAAAAGATCAAATACAAATAGCAGAACACTCAACACATAAGCCAAAGAAAGCGCACCGCTCTGTTCCAACACAATAGACAGGCCGAAAATTGCCGCAATACCAATACCGTAAAGGATATTCAGCCCCATTGTCCACGGGGTCATTTTTCGTTCAAAGTCAAGCGATGTATTTCTGGAACGCTTGAAATTGTCGGACAGTTCTTCGGATTTTTCTCCAAGCAGGTTATAGCTCTTAATAACACCAATGCCCTCCACAAAA
Organism: Clostridiales bacterium; assembly: GCA_019422525.1. Lineage (GTDB taxonomy): Bacteria > Bacillota > Clostridia > Oscillospirales > Acutalibacteraceae > Heritagella_A. The sequence goes on along the minus strand of JAHZDE010000029.1, from coordinate 8,692 downwards.
GACAGCACCGCATCGGTCAGCCGTTCACTCTGCTCCTGACGGCCTGCTGCTTCTCGTAGGGAAACTTTGTTCATTCCCTTAGATACCAGCCATGCCAAAATAGTAACTATCGCAGCGATCAAGCCAAGCTGCCAATTCAGATAAAACATGAACGCCAGCAAAACCAGCGAGGACAGCAGATAGCTCATCATGTTTCCCAGCGTACTCATAGCGACTTCTTCAATGAACACCATGTCGGTACTGAGGACAGAACTGATCTTGCCAATATTGCCGGAAGTGAAATATCCCATCGGAAGTTTCCGCAGATGGCCGCCCAATTCGATACGCTTGTCAGCGAACATCAAATATCCCGCTGCACTTTGCAGGCTGTCACTAAGATAATGGACGAGCATCTGAACCAGCACAATAGCGGCAAGGCCAAGTCCCACATAAAGGCAAGTCTGCCCGGTAATGGTCTTGTTTGCAAATCCACTCAAAACCACAAAGGCCAGAAAAATCGGCATTTTGGACAGAATGGATTCCAGAAACGCACAAACAAATGCGCCCTGAATACGGCTCTTATAACGGCCGGAAAGTTTCAATATTCTTGAAAACAAAGCAAACATTTATTTCCCCTCCTTTGCAGTGTGTACTTTCCACTCGGCGCTGTCTTGTGCCGCTTTCCACAACTTTTGATATTCAGGGCAGGACTGGATCAGCTCTTGATGTCTGCCCGTTGCAACCAGTTTTCCGTGATCCATAACACAAATCTGATCTGCGTTCATAATGGCTGGTAATTTGTGTGCAATAACCACAAGGGTCTTACCTTTTACAAGCTCTGCAATGGCGGCCTCCATCTTTTCTTCGTTTTCAGGATCGGCATAGGCAGTTGCCTCGTCAAGCACCACAATAGGAGCATCCTTTAAGATTGCCCTTGCCAGAGAAATACGCTGGCGCTGACCGCCGGAGAGCATTTTTCCTGCATCACCAGCCATCGAATGAATACCCTGCGGAAGTTTCTCAAGGAACTCTATACACTGAGCTTTCTTTGCGGCCTCCACCACTTCTTCATCCGTTGCGTTCAGCCGACCAAGCCGAATGTTTTCGAGCAGAGAGGTATTGAACAGGTATTGATCCTGTGCCACATAGGAGATACGGCTGTTGAGTGCTTCAAGACTCATATCGCATAGTTTCTGCCCACCGATAGAAATACTGCCTTTCTGTGGGTCATAATAGTGAATCAGCAGTTTCGCTAATGTACTCTTGCCGGAGCCAGATTCACCAACAAGGGCTGTTTTCTGTCCAGCTTTTGCCGTAAAGGAAATGTCATGGAGAACTTCATCCTCAATTACAACAGGCTTTCCATCCGGGCCGGGCTGTGTGGTCTGATAAGCGAAAGAAACATGGTCATAAGTAATGGTGTCATCTTTCCCGTGGAACGCACCTTCTGTCTGCTGGAGCTCCGGCGCATCCAACACCTGCTCCAATGCAGAAATTTTATAGTTAAGCTGGGGCATGGTAGGCAGGAAACCGAGAGATTTCAGCAGCGGCATACCAATACTTAAAGAAAGACACAGTACCAAGATCAAATTAGGCAGAGTAGACCAGCCAGAGAGAACGAACCATGCGCCAACAGGCAAAGTCAGAATAATGGTGCATGGAAGCAGACTGCTGTAAATTGCCATCCACGGCCACGCCGCCTTGTACCACGCCAGAGTATAGTCCCGATAATCTGATACATCTTTGCGGAACCGCTCGTAGGAATCTGCGTCCTTATTGAATACCTTGACAACTTCCATACCGTTAATGTACTCAATAATGGTATTGTTCATCTTTTGTCCGGCCATGTAGTAAGGCCCCATTTTCTTCATGCCAACGGAATACATCGTCATCATGGCAATCAGACTGATCGGAATGGATGCCAGCGACAGAAGCGCCAGTTTCCAATCCACAAAGAACATTGCCACATAAACCGCAATAGGGATCATCAGGTTTGCAATTCCCTCCGGCATGGAGTGAGCCAGCAAAACTTCCAGACTGTCTACATCATCCACGAACAGCTTTTTGACTGTGCCGGTGCCTTTATCCTGAATGACACCAAGGGGCAGCTTTTCAAACCGTTTTTGAAGTGCCGTCCGCAGACGGAGCAGCGTGTCGTAAGCGGCTTTGTGAGAAAGATTCAGCCCCCAGCCATAGAAAAGGGCTTGCAGCACCAGACACACCAAGACAAGAACCACGCGCAAAATGATAAAGGATGCTTCAATAGATTCACCCATGACCAGCGGCGCGATCACCTGATAAGCCAGCACAAAAGGCAGGACGCCCATAAGAACGCTGACCAGTACAACGACCGTGGCCACATACATATTTTTCTTATATGGCCCTGCGTACTCAAAGATTTTTTTGAACATAAGCCCTCCTTATATTGAGCCGTACTGTCTGTGCTTCAAAAACAAGAGGCCGCCAAAGTAAAGCGGCCTCTTATCATTATCTTTCTGTCCAGTCAAGGCGGCCCTGACATTCATAATTTCTAAAATTCACTGGCGGATTCGGAAAAAATCCAAAACCTTTTTACTGCCGGATTCGTCCAATGGATAGCTTTCTTTTATTTGCCCTTTTTCCATATGGACTACATACGAACATCCCGCCATCACCAACTCCGGATCATGCGTAATAACAAGAAGCGTTTTGCCCTGATCCGCGAGTGACTTCAAACTCCGCGCAACTTCCCGCATATGTTTGAGATCAAGCCCGCTGGTTGGTTCGTCAAACACAATGATCTCCCGGTTACTCACAATGGCAGACGCGATCGCTACCCGCTGTTTTTGCCCGCCGGAAAGAGAAAGCGGGTGCCTGTCTTTATATTCCAGCAGATCAAACTGTTTAAGGATTTTATCCACAACAGTTTCATCCTCGTTGTCAATGCTCAGAAGCACTTCATCCGTCACGCTTTCGGTAAATAGCTGATGGCTGGTATCCTGCATTACCATGTAGCAATGTTTGAGCCGGGCTTTCCAATCAAGGGTTTTCCCGTCAACCTGCAAAAGGCCACACTTCTTTTCCAGTCCGCAAATACAGCGGGCCAGAGTAGATTTTCCAGCGCCATTCAGACCGATAATGGCAATCGTTTCTCCAACAGGCAGTTCTGCACTCGGAATATGGAGGCTTTCCGGTTCCCGCTTTTTATACGCAAAGCAGAAATTTTGAAATTCCATCTGTTTAGCTGTATGCGCCTGATACTGATTCGCAGGCTTCAACTTCGAGAGAGAAAACGGCCGCAGTCCCATTTCTTTTCGAGTGCCATCCGATAAGCTGTCAAATTCAGCAGGCGTGTATTCCCGTTCAATCTCCCCATCTTTTACATACAGCACACGATCTGCAAGATCGTGAAGGTAGTAAAGGCGGTGTTCTGCGATCAGAATTGTTTTGCCCTGCTTTTTCCAGAGGCTCAGGACCTGCCGCAGGTCATCAATAGCAGCCATATCCAAATTAGAAGATGGTTCGTCCAGGACCATAATTCCCGGCAGCAATACACTTGATGAAGCACAAGCTATTTTTTGCTTTTCGCCCCCGGACAGAGCAAACACGCTTCGCCCCATCAAATCTTCAATATGATAATCGGAAACTGTCCGGTCAATCCTTTTCAGGATATCCTCCTGAGGATAGCCTAAATTTTCACAGGCAAAGGCTAATTCACTATCCGTATCCACGTTGAAAAACTGACTTTTGGGATTCTGGAATACAGATCCCACCATAGCAGCCAAGTCATAAAGCGGCGTATCTGATACGCTTTTTCCGTCCAGAAGGACATCGCCCTCTAAATTGCCCTCGTAATAATGAGGCACCAGCCCGTTTACCAAACGGGTAATCGTTGTTTTCCCACAGCCGGATTCTCCCGTGAGTAAAACAAATTCCCCTGTGTTTATGGTGAGATTGACATTTCTAATCCCTCCGCCGCTGGATTCTTCACCATAAGAAAAAGAAACATTTTGAAAATCTATCATGGCAAAATCCCTCCTGCGGAAATTATCGGGGAAGCAATCGCCCAAAACACTACAAAGCAACAAAACAAGATCAGCACCACATCGGCAAAATTGAATTTAAGCTGGCAAATGTTTGTGCGTTTGACAGGAGCGCCGAGGCCACGGGTAATTGCCGCAGCGGAAAGTTCCTCACCGATTTTCACGGAGCAGGTAATCATCGGGATCAGCTTATACTCCAATATTTTTGAAGATTTTTTCCCTCCAAGTTTAATCCCACGCATTTTCATAGCGTCACTGATTGCTTCTGACTCCTGAAAGACAGTTGGAAAGAAGCGGAACATGACCGTTAAGGGGATCGTCACTTCTTTAGGCATATGGATTCTTTCCATGCCGGAAATCAATTCACTGACCGTTGTTGTTTTCACTGCATAGGCAGCAATCGCAACACTGGGAAGGATTCGGCAGAAGAATCCTGTTGTAAACAGAACGAGGAAATTCAATATTCCCGTAAGGTGCGGCAAAACATAAATTTGAACAGCATAAAAAGCAGAAAACACAGCAATATAGCCCACAGCTTTTGCACATTGTTTCGAGGTAAGCAGCAATATAGCCGGAACCGTACAAAGAACAAGGCGGATCAGCCCCATAGCTTCTCCGCCTGTTCCACCCATGACAAAAATGCTTATGATGAAGATGAGCAACAGTTTTGTACGCGGATCGAGCCGTAACCCTTGTTCTGTTTTTTTGCTGAGCAGAATTTCCCGCGCCATTATGCAATACCGGCACGCTGGAAGTGCTTTTTGCAAATAGCTTTCCCAATCACACCTCCGACAAGGCCAAACACAAAGCAGGCAACCAGCAGAATAGGCGCAATCCACATAGGCATATATGTATTAAGGGTAGCTGCATATTCAGCGCCGTATCCTTCAGTCAACATTACCATATAGCTTTCACGGTTCAGGAAAATGGGAGCAAAGTTGCCAAACACCCAGATGCTGAACACGCCGCAGGAAAGAACTGTACTCTTTGCACTTTTGTAGTCCGCCTTTTTCAGGATCACGTCGGCCAACAGGCCGCCAACGAGACCAGTTACCATAGTAAGATAGCCGTTGCCGAAGAACACCATGATTAGGCCAATCAGGAAACCCATGATTGCAGTCATCCCGAATTTTTTAGCCTTTGTAACATACAGCATATAGGGGATGCCGCCAATCAAAGGGCACAGTACCGCCATCAGCGGAATAAAAATGGGGATAAAGCCAAGCATCGCCACCAGCATAACAATCACGACATAGATGACGGTGTAGATGCCGATAGTAATTAAATCTTTTCCCTCAAGCCGGGAACTTTTTTTCTGGGAACTCATACCAGTATCCTCCTCTGAGAAAATGAAAATGTGGTGTGGTTAGAGTGTTCTAACCACACCACGCATTTTAGCAATTTCATGCCCAATATCCAACCCAAAAGCAATTTCATTCTACCCAAAATCGGTATTTATTTTGGGTATGCAAAGCACCTATTTGATTCGGCTGGCCTCTCGATAATCTTTTGGCATAACTCCATACTTTTTCTTAAATGCAGCAGAAAAGTTGCTGGGCTTTGTATAACCCACAAGAACCGCTATCTGCCCAATGTTCATATTGCTCTCCAATAACAATCCTGCGGCTCGCTCTAACCGCTGCTCAATAACATACGCATGAACCGAAATGCCGTACATCATGGAGAATCCCCTTGATAATTTAGAGACGCTGATTTGAACCTGCCTTGCCAGTCCTTCACAGCTTGGCGCAAAGGCAAGCTCGCTGTCAATGATTCTCTTTGCCTCGATGATGCAATCACGTTCACTTTTTGATATGCAGCAGTATTCCGGCGAGAGGATTCGCAGCTCCAACACTTCGCTCAAATATACTGACAGCAATTCGTGGATTTTGCTTTCCAGAAACAGATACCCAAGCCCACCCCGATAATGTGTAAAGTCTTGTAACTCTGCGAAAATATGCTCCATATAGGGCGTTATGCTCACCTTTGAAATTCCGGTCAGCAGTTTCTTTTCATAGACGGTAATCTCGCCATCCTCGAAGTAGTCCTGTAATAAACGTTTGAAATATGGAACGGGAATTTTGATGTTCTTAAAATAGAAGTCGCTGTTTTGCGCATAACAGAGAGACTCCATTTTCCCGTGTCCACGGTAAATGCAGGATTCTCCCTTTGCAAGACAAGCGCCCTCTCTGCTGCCTGCAATATTCCACGACACGCCGTCGTTCAGGCAGAACAGCATTTGAATATAGTCCTCGCTGTTAACCCCGCGCACATTCATGTCAGAAAAATAATTCATCTTCCAGTCTGAAACAACGGCACCCTGTTTTGTCACCACCTGCGCAATTTGTCCGGTTCCCATATCAGAAGGAATCGGGATCGTTACGGTCTGCGGTGAATTGGAGAGCAGATCCCGATAGAGGTTGTTCATGTATTCGCTTGTCATTGGATGCCCTCCTTTTTTCGGTTAGCAGTGACTAATGTACTAATATAGTTTACACGATTTACGCCTGAAAGTCAATTTTCAGCACGAATGCAAGCTGCTACAGAAAAAATCAGGGACGTTCCCGCAGGGGCAGAGTGCCATGTCGCGCAGTTCGGGTACGACGAGGCGCAGACGCAGACACGGTCAACCGGCCGCGTGCGAGGCGAAGCGTTACGCTATATGCGGCATCGAAAACCACGGCTTCAGAGGGGTTACGAACGGGGGCAAGAAAGCGGCAAGCAATGCAAAGCGGTACCCACTTTGCGAAAACAAGCGGATTCCGTTTACACGGAACCCGCCTGTTTCATGCTTGTTGGGGCGCTGCCCCAATCCCCGCAGAACACAAAATATGTGTTCTGGAACGATGGATAAATCCATCGGCTGCGCGATTTTTCAAATCGCTTGTGGGCGGGCAGCTCAGCGCTGCTCCGCCTCTTTTTCCCGTCGTTCATTCGCTTCCTCCTGCTCCTTATCCAACTCCAGAATACGGTCGATATTGGCCTTGGCCGTCAGCAGCTCTTTCATTTCCTCACGGGCTTTGCGGTAGTCGGCATAGGCCGCTTTTTTCTCCGCCAGCAGCTCGGCGTACTCGGTATTCAGCGCCTTGATGGTGGGCAGCTTCTTGAGGCCAAGCCCATCAAAATAGTTCTTTGCGGCCTTGTGGATCGTGATCTCACTTTCATGCTCTGCAAGAAATTTCTTGGAGTACCCGGCCTTGCGATAGGCAACGTAGGTATCGCGGGTCTTGGCATAACCCACGATATGTTCCCGCAGCACGGCAATCTCGGCCATGCGTGTTTCCGCAGCCTTAATCCTTGCGGAAAGCTCGTTGAAGTGAGCAGACGCTGCCGCCGCTTTCTCTGAGAGAACGGCGTAATCTAAAAGCTCATGGTCTTGCAGATAGGCCACCGTCTGTGCCATCTGCTTCAAATTGAACAACGTCGCCCAACGCGCATAACCGGCACCCTTGCCAGCGCGTAATTTTGCCTGAATGTCCACCAGCAGATTCCCGCTGCGCTTTTCCGGTTTGACCGGCGCGGCGGCGTTCTTTCGCGGCGTATGCGCCTTTTCACCTGCAATCACCGCGCGGAGATCTGCGGGAGTATAGCCGTCACCGAGGGTATCCATGCGAATGGACTTTTTCTGTTCGCCGCCTAACAGGGATGGGACTTTTTTGCCCTTGACCTCATACCCGGCCTGCCGCAGCAGCTCCAGCAGCGTTTCAAAGCTATCGGGCTTTTGTGTCAGCGCATCGTCAATGGCCGCGCAGATTCGCTCCCGGTGGGAGGGCTTCTTTTTGTCGCCCAGCCACTTGTTGTAGCTCTTGCCGTGGCGCTTTGGATTCTCCACGATGGAGTAGCCGTTCTCGATGCAGATGGTATCGTTGAGCCGCCGCACGGCGCGGCTGCTGCCCCAAAAGTTTCGGAATTTCCGGGTCTGGCTGAGTGCGGTGGAGTTCCAAATCACATGATTGTGAATGTGAGCTTTGTCGATATGGGTGCAGACGATATAGGCGTGATTGCCCTTGGTGAAGCGCTTGGCCAGCTCACAGCCCAAACGGTTCGCGTCCTCCGGTGTGATCTCTCCGGGAACAAAGGATTGCCGCAGATGGTAGGCAATCACATCATCCTCGCCGCGCACTCTGCCGGTCTTTTGAATGTACTGATTCTTGGTGAAAAGAAACTCGGCGTCGGCGATCCTGCTGTCGCATTGCCAGCTCGTAATCAGCCTGCCGCCGTCCGTCTTTTGCGGATTTTCGGTGTAGTCGATGATGTCGCTGATGGCCTGTCCCACCGTGCGGCCTTTGCCGGTGTGCAGGGGCATCAGGCGCGTGGTTGCCATGGGTGTTCACCTCCTTGAAAAGCAAAACGGCCTGCCGAAGCAGACCGTTTTATTCTTCATTTATCGGATTGATAGCGGATAATCGGAACCTGTTTTACCTTTCCTCCAATGGTTCGTCGTTCCAGAGCAAAGATCATATCAGGGGTGCGTTCGAAAAAGCCTTCGTCCTTTTTCCAGCTCATGCCGCATTTGCAATGCTGCAAGCCTATGAACTGCTGCTTCATCTTTCTGCCGCAGTTCGGGCAGACCTTATTACTGTTTCCCATATTATTCAGCCCGCGCTAATCTATATAGACTGCGGATGGATTCCACGACCGTATGCCACGACAGGTCGGCAGCATAGGAGAACTTCTTCTGATAAGCTCGC
>JAHZDE010000028.1 GCA_019422525.1 Clostridiales bacterium | reverse complement strand
CGCTTTTTTATCAAGTAAATTTAGGAGGATTTTTGATGATGACGGTACGCAACGAGATTAAGGCACAGATCGTCCGGGCCGGATACACCATGCAGGAGGTAGTTGACCGGCTCCATGAGGAATACGACTGGTCGGACAGCGTTTCCAACCTGTCGGCCAAACTCCAGCGGGAATCTATCCGCTATAAGGAGGTTGTGGAGCTGGCCGATGTGCTGGGCTATGACCTGATCTGGCAGAAACGGAGGTAATCCCATGACAAGTGAAGAAAAGAAACTGTTGCAGGCAAAGCACCGCTTGGAGGAAGCCCAGGCACGGGACCGGGTGAAGGAGCGAAAAGCCCGGACAAGGCGGCTCATTCAGGAGGGCGCTGTACTGGAAAAAGTGCTGCCGGAAGTACAGGCGGTAGGGCTTGAAAATCTGGAAGAATACCTGCGGCGCAAGCTGGCGAGGCACGATTGAAAACGGTTGGGAGGTCTCCGGGAAACCGGGGGCCTTCCTCTTTTTTATCCCGAAGGGGCGCATTTACTCACCACCTGCTAAAGCAGGCGGTGGTAGCTCTCCCGTTGGTCGGGCACGTGCGCTCTCCGAGGGGGATTGCGGCTCCTGCGGGAGCCGTTGGACAAGGCTGCATTTCTGCCAAACTGCCAGCCTTGCCCATGCAGTCGGCGCAGGGGTTTTCGTTTTGGAATCCCCTGTTCATGGGGTGGTATATTGCCACCCCATCCCGCCGCCTGCCTGCGTCAACCTGCCACCGGCAGCTTGACACAGATACAGGGCACCCCTTTCAGAAAGGACAAGGTGATTTATGGCGATTTATCATTTGGAGGCCAAGATGGTCAGCCGTGGAGCCGGACGCTCCGCCGTGGCTGCTGCGGCCTATCTGAGCTGTTCCCGGATGCTCAACGAGTATGACGGAGTGCAGCACGACTACACCCGCAAACAGGGACTTGGATGGCGGCAGGTTTTTCTGCCAGCCACCGCCCCCGCAGAGTGGCAGGATCGGGAAACCCTGTGGAACGCCGTGGAGGAAACCGAAACCGCAAAGGACAGCCGCCTCGCCCGTGAATTTGTGGCGGCGCTGCCCATAGAGTTGAGCCGGGAGGAACAAATCCAGCTCCTGCAAGATTTCATTAAGGAGCAGTTTGTTGCAGACGGAATGTGCGCTGATGCTGCCATCCATGACCCATATCCTCCCGGACACAATCCCCATGCCCACATCCTGCTGACGGTGCGCCCGCTGGATGAAAAGGGAAAATGGCAGTACAAGACCGAGAAAGAATATCTCTGTGTCAAAGATGGCGAGGAACGGGGCTTTACCGCCGCCGAGTTCAAACAGGCGCAGGCCGACGGCTGGGAGAAACAGTACCAGTACAAGGTAGGCAAAAAGAAGGTGTATATGGCCCCGTCCGCAGCGCAGGCCCAGGATTATGAACGGGTATCCAAGTATCCCAAAAGTACCAAATATGGCAGACAAAATCCCATCACGGAACGCTGGAACAGCGATGAGCAACTTGTTCTGTGGCGGGCTGCATGGGCAGATGTGGCAAACCGCCATCTGGAGCGCACCGGACATGAGGAACGCATCGACCACCGCAGCCATGCCGAGCGTGGTCTGCTGGAGCGGCCCACGGTCCATGAGGGTGTGGTTGCCAGAGCCATGGAAAAAAAGGGTATCATCTCTGACCGGTGCGAGCTGAACCGGCAGATCAAGACCGACAATGCCCTGCTCCGGGAGCTGAGGGGACAGGTCAAAAAGCTGGCCCAGGCAGTTAAAAATACCATCCCGGCACTTGCCGCTGCCATGGAGAATCTGCGTAAAAATCTGCTGCTGTTCTGCTATCAGCTGAGGTATCTCCGCAAAGGCAAGGAGCGTCTGAACACTTCGCTGAATACGCTGCGCCCTGCTCTCGCACAGTACAATCAGCTTGCAAAGGACATTCGGGATAAGACGAAGGAGCGCCGCAGTCTGCTTTCCGAGAAAGAGGCGCTCTCTGCGGTTCATGTATTTCGGCACCGGGAACTGGCGGCTAAGATTGCGGCACTGACAGAGGATTTGGAGGAACTGCGTTCGGAGAAAAATCTGCTTCTGGCGTCGCTGGCATATTCCGAGGAAGATGCCGCCGATAAATTTCCCAAAGACATCGCCGCCATGGAGCAGAGCCTGAAACGGCTGGAAGAACAGGAACAGAAATATTCTGCTGAGCTGGACGCTGCCCTGGACGAGTATGCCGGGCTTCGGGAGCAGGCTCAGGACGTTGACCCGGTGCAGCTGTATGAAGCAAGGCAGGCCATCCGCCCCAGCAAGGAGCAGGAGGCGGAGAACCGAGCGCAGGAGGTTTACGGCGAGAAGTACAGCCCGCTTTTGATGTTTGACAGCAAAAAGGCGGTTTCTCGGATGCTGCATGAAGAAATGGAGCAGCAGGCTGTACGGAGATTGGTGCGGCAGGCACAGAAGGGGCAGCAGACCCATTATAAGAGAAAGCACAAAGAGCAGGAACGGTAATTCAACCTGTAAGCGATATTATGGCATTGTAAATTTCTTTTCATCGAACACAAAAAATTATACTTTACTGTGCATTGCGGTTCGTTTCGCTTTTCCGGTTATTTGTTCGGGGTAAATAATATATACGCCGGTCTTGTCCCATGCTGCCTGGATGTACTGCATCCCTTTTTCCAGAAATTCTTTGCTGTACTTTTCAAGCAATGCAATCAGGCTGGCCTGCTTATCTTTTGACGGCATCATTTGACCGGTCAGAATGACGCTCTCATACAAAGTACCAAACTTTTCGGGCTGCACTGTGGTATCACCAACGACCACAAAACAAACATCCGAGCAGTAGGATATATTTTCGAGTTTCTTTCCCACATTTGCAGCACAGTGCAGATGGATCAGCCCGTCCTTCCAGGCATAACTGAGTGGAACTGCATACGGCTTTCCATCCTGGCCAACCGTGGACAGAATTCCGTATTCTCCCTTTTGGAGAATCATTTCGATTTCTTCGCCCATAATTTCTCTATCTTTCCGGCGCATATCAATACTTCACACCCTTCCAGTACATGGGTGTCATAACTTCTGCGATATCCGGCAGGGTGACATCCCGCAAGGCCCACCGCTTGAATTCCTCAAAGCCGGTTCGGTCTACGATATAGCCTATGTGTTCTTTGCCACCGGGAGCGTTGGGATCAATGTACTCCTTCACATAGTCATAGGTGTTGAGAATGATCTTAATAATGCTATCCTCGTCCACCCATTTGATGAAATCTTCACCCAGGCGGGGATTCTTCTTACCGGTTCTGCCCAGCAGTGTGAGCCGATAATACTTTTTATCGCTGCGGGTCCATGCGGCATTGGGACAGGCCAGCACACACTCACCGCAGCCGATGCAGCGCCGTGCGTCTCGCTGGGGACGGAAGTTCACCGGTGTCAGAGCTTCTACGGACTTCTTTTTGCAGGCTTTCACACAAGCTCCGCAACTGACACAGCGGTCTGGCTCAAACTGAGGCACTGTCATACCCATAATGCCAAAGTCATGCATCCGCACCTTTGCGCAGTCGTTAGGGCAGCCGGTCAGAGCGATCTTAAAATGCAGGTCATTTGGGAACACCGCTTTCTCAATGCGCTGCGCAAAGGCTGTGGTATCATAACAAGCGTAGGGGCAGACACGGTTGCCCACGCAGGCTGTGATATTTCGAGTTCCAGAGGCGGGATAGCCGTGACCCACCTCATCCTGATTGATATCCAGCCCGTCGATCAGGCTCTGAAGAGCAGCATTGACCTCCGGCATTTTTTCAAAGGGAATACCGGGGATTTCAAAGCCCTGACGGGAGGTGATGTGAACCGTACCGTTGCCGTAGATCTCCGCAATTTTCTGGATCTCTCCGAGATATTTGGCATCCAGATGTCCACCTGGAACACGGATTCGGGAGGCGGTCATACCACGCTCCTTGGTTACACGGAATGCGTTCTTTTTTAATGCTTTTGTGTTGATATCCATGGTACCCCTCCTCAATCCACCAGGAATTTTCCTTTGGTATAATTGAACACCGGCCCGTCCAGGCAGACATATGTATCGCCAATCTTACAGTGGCCGCATTTACCCAAGCCACAGCACATCTTCCGCTCCTGAGAGATCCAGATGTTTTCCTCCGGCAGGCCAATGCCCAGTAGTCCCTGCACAGAAAAGCGCATCATGGCAGGAGGACCGACCACAACGGCCACGGTATTCTGCACATCGCCCAGCTTAATCTGCGGGATGTACTGGGTGACCAGACCTACATGGCAGGCCGCATCTTCTTCTGCACAGTCAACGGTAAGGATGACATCCATGTTCTTTCCCCAGCGATTCAGATCATCACGGAAGAGAATATCATGGGGCGTTTTGAAACCTGCAATCAAGGTCATATGACCTCTTTGTTCAGGATGCTCGGAAAAGTAACTGACTACGCCACAAACCGGAGACAGACCGGTGCCGCCAGCCATGACAATAATGTCCTTGCCCATATAATCGGATACATCAAACCCATTTCCATAAGGGCCGCGCAGCAGAAGCGTATCACCCACATAGCGCTCAAACACTTCATTGGTAACCTTGCCCACCCGGCGGATGGTTAGATCTACAAAGTTTTCCCCAATGCCGCTGACCGAGATGGGTGCCTCTCCGTACTTGGGGATGGATACCTCAAAAAATTGTCCCGGCTTGACTTCCCCCTGAAATTCCATACGGAAGGTATACTCAATCTCCGTGTGCCGGATGACCTCCAAAATCTTAGAAGGAAACGGGATATAATCATTTTTCATCATTGCTCGGTCACCTCCGCCATAGCATTGTCCAATTTATTGATGCAGCCCGAGAACGAAATGTACTCAGGGCAGATGTCATCACACCGGCCGCAGCCTACACACATGTGATAGCCATTGCGCTGCTTGTAGTCCAGCACCTTGTGCAGCACTTTGAACCGCATCCGCTCGCCGTTCTTCTTTCGGTAGCTGCCGCCGCCAGCCACATCGGTAAAGCCGTCCACCATGCAGGAGGCCCAGACACGGCGGCGTTCTCCTACCTTGCCATTCTCGCTGTAAAAGAGATCCTGCATGGTGAAGCAGGTGCAGGTGGGACAAACAAAATTACAGCGTCCACAGTTGATGCAGCGGCTGTCATACTCGTTCCACATGGTGCTTTTGGCTACCTCTGCGGTCAGATGTTCCGGAATCTGCACAGTGACATTGTTTTCTTCCACATGGCTCGGAATAACCTCCAACCGAGGCGTCTCCGCAGCCTCCAGCTGCTGTGCCCATGCCTCATCCTTGCAGTCCACCAGGTAGGTGCCGTCTGGTTGGCAATCAATGCTCATGTTGTAGTTGGTGCTTACATTGGTGCCCATACTGACACAGAAGCAGTTTCCAAAGGAGTGAGCACAACCCATCAGCACGATTTTGATGTTCTCCCGCAGGCGCTGGTAGTAGTAATCAGCAGGGCCGTTGTGCAGGTACATATCGTCCAGCCGCTTGAGCGCATGGAGATCACAGCTGCGCAGGAAAATAACCGCCCCTTTCTTGGGCGCATCTGCTTCTTTGGTTTCGCCTTCCGTAAAGAAAAACAGTGTCTGGGAAATGGGGGTCAGAATCTCCTTGAAGGAATACTCCGACTTCTTATCGAATACGATCTCATCCACACAGTCGATTTTTCCGTATCGGATACAGTCTGTGTCTGAAAAGCGCCCACCGCCGGAAAAATTACGGGGAGCATAGATGTCATAATTGGTTTGCCATGTCTGAAATAATGCACTCAGCTGCATATTGGTAACATGAAAGCCCATATATTTTCCTCCTTATGCTCATATGAATTCATAATAACTATACGAAGTGTAACATAAACAAAAAAGAATCCATGTTGCGTGCGCAACATGGATTCTTTTTTAATTGGATTGTGCCAATGAGCTAGTTGGGACCTTATGGAATTTTAAAACATGAGTAACCCCCAATATTTTCTCAAACAGGTTTTTCCTATTTACAGCATAAAGATCTGTGCTTTTTAATTATAACAGCTGAAATGTGTTCTTATCATAAATAATTAAACCATCTCGCTGCATATAGGACAATTCTCTGGTCACTGCACTACGATCCGCACACAGGTATTCAGCCAATTCGAGCCGTCCCAAAGGAATTGTAAATTGTTTGCTGCTCTGCTCCATAGCCTGTTGTCGTAAGTATGCTAATATTTTTTCTCGAAGTGTCTTTTGGGAAATCACTTCAATTTTGTGCATCAACTGGACATTTTTATCTCCAATCAATTGGACCATGTTCTCAATCAGCCGATGATGGAAGGTACAGCTCATCTTACAGGAATGGATGACTTTGTGAAAGGGCAAAAACAAAATTTCACAGGGTGCAGCGGCCAAAAAGCTGACCTGTGCATCTAAATGACTTCCGCAGGAAAATGATTCCCCAAATAGTTCATTCTTTTTCATTACAACAAGAAGTGTTTGATAGCCTTCGGAGTCCACCTTGACCATATGCACAGTTCCAGACAATATAATACCAACATTTCTGACTTCATTGCTTTCCAAAAAAATAACTTCATCTTTCTGATATTTTTTCTGAAAACTTCCCAGGCAGGTCAACATTGCCGGAAGATCTTCCTCACGAATGCCTTTGAAAATTGGAAGTAAGGTTAGTTGTTCAATATCAAGCCTCATGCTGTCCCTCCTTTCCTAATTTAAAGTATAGCATTTTGAATTATATGTTGCAAGCGCAACGCAAGACTCGTTTGTAATGTTATATTCTATAAAGAGATATTACAATCTTTTCATGAAAGGATGATTGTCAACGTGATAAACGATGAAACTCATCTCTTGTATAACGCAATGTGCTATGAGGAAGGGCATAGCAGGCGTACACAGCACATCCTTAAGGTTTACGCATTGGCTAAATTATTGGGAGAGCAAGAGAAGCTTCCCGTCGAAGAACAGCAGATACTACAAGCAGCCGCGATTTTACATGATATTGCAATCAAGTATTGTAAAGAACATTATAACGGGGATGCCAGTCAAGATAATCAGAAGCAGGCGGTTCCGCTTCTTGTCACTCGTTTTTTAAAAGAAGCAAATTACATTCCCTCGTATATTCCAAGAATTATCGACTTAGTTATCTGCCATCATGATTACGATGATATCAAAAACAAACTTTTACAGCTTCTGATAGAAGCAGATCTCATTGTAAACTGTTACGAAACTCGCCCAGATCGAAAAAAAGCAGAATATATCAAAGGGCTTTTCCAAACTGATGGAGGGAAAGAGTTGTTGGCACTTTGTTTAAAAGAGGAAGTGAAATAGGAGGACTTTATGAATCTGGAAAAAATAATCGATCTTTTAACGCAAGAAATGATTGCTTTCAATCAAAACGATCCCCAGCGTATTCACCATTTGATAAAGGTGCATCGCTTTGCACAGATGATTGGCCATATGGAACAGCTGGATGAACACACCCAGTTTTTAGCCGAATGTGCAGCACTGGTACACGATATCGGAATCCGTCCGTCAGAAGAAAAATACGGAAGGTGTAATGGAAAATTGCAAGAGCAGGAAGGTCCTGCATATGCTCGAAAAATGTTAAAAAAGCTTAAGTTTGAAGAAACAGATATTGAACGCATCTGCTATTTGGTTGGCCATCATCACACTTACACAAATATAGACGGGATTGACTATCAAATTCTTGTGGAAGCGGATTTTTTAGTGAATTTTTATGAAGATAATCTGGGAAAGAACACAATAGAAACCACATTACAGAAGATTTTTCAAACAGAGTCAGGAAAAATGCTGTGCAGACTTTGTTATTTGAGTTACTGAGGGAGTATGGCTATGGAAGATAAAAAGCAAACTCGAATTTTACTGGTCAATGATATGGCGGGGTATGGAAAGGTCGCCTTATCTGTCATGATTCCTGTTTTATCTCACTTGAAATTTGAAACTTTCAATTTGCTGACTGCACTCGTTTCCAACACTCTGGATTATGGGCAGTTTGATATTTTGGACACAACAGAATATATGGAAAATACGCTTCTGGTATGGAAGAAACTCATGTTTTCTTTCGACGCAATCTGTACTGGATTTATTGTGTCAGAAAAACAATCATGTCTCATATATGAATATTGCAAAGAACAACAAAAATCAGGTACTTCGATTTTTGTTGACCCTATTATGGGGGATGACGGAAAACGATACAATGGTGTGACAGATCAAGCAGTCACTTATATGAAACGGTTGTGTTCTATTGCAGATGTGATTGTCCCCAATATTACGGAGGCGTGTTTTTTATCCGGATACACAGTTAAACACACCTATTCTGAGGCGGAAATTGAAGTAATCGCAAATCGACTACATATGCTTGGTGCTAAATCGGTTGTGATTACAAGCGCAAACATTAACAGAAGAATGTTTACTGTTGTAAAAAACTCTCCGAAAAATTCGTGTGTCTTGCTCCCTTATGATGAAATACCGGTGCGTTTTCCAGGCACAGGGGATATTTTTATGGCAATTGTAGTAGGGCATTATTTAAAATCAGGACTGCTTTTAGAGAGCGTAGAAATCGCAATGAGACAACTCGAAAAAATTATTTATGCCAATGTGCATGATACTGATAAATACAAGGGAATTCCCATTGAACAATTTTTGGAGTAAATCAATGATGAAAAAGCCTAAAATTAAAATCAGTTTAATTGATCAAAAAGGTCATATGGGGTGTCATCGTGGTCATCAAATTGGAGACACCTTTGACTTTGATACCGAAAGAGGCAATCTCTGTCCAATGGCCATGCATGTGGCTTTCCCTTACATTGACATTCTGCGGTACGGAGGAAAACTTCCCAGCCAACCGGATGGCTCCATTGTATTCTGTTGTCCAGATGTGGATGTGATCAATGTGTTTAAAATTGAAGTGGTGGAGGAAAAGGACTGAAATGAATCCTTATATTGAACAAGCAAATCAGCAGTTTGTTCCTGTATATAACCGTTATCCTATTGTCTTGGATCATGGAGAAGGTATGTACCTTTATGATACAGAGGGAAACCGGTATCTGGATTTCGGGTCTGGAATCGGTGTGTGTGCCCTGGGATATCACGATCCGAATTACACACGCGCACTGCAAGAACAGATGGAAAAGCTGCTGCACACATCTAATCTTTTTTATAATGTTCCGGCAATTGAAGCTGCAAAGCTGTTTAATCAGGCATCAGATATGGAGCAGGTGTTTTTCACTAACTCTGGAACGGAAGCCATTGAAGGTGCAATTAAAATTGCTAAGAAATATCATTTTTTGAAGCATAATAACCATAATGGAGAGATTATTGCCATGAAGAAATCCTTTCATGGTAGATCTATGGGAGCATTATCGGTAACGGGAAAAGCAGCCTACCAGGAACCTTTTGCTCCTATGCTTGCCCATGTTAAATTTGCTGACTTCAATGATCTGGAAAGCGTCAAACGTTTGATAACTGACAATACCTGTGCAATTTTCATGGAAACAGTACAAGGAGAGGGCGGAATTTATCCTGCCACTGATTACTTCATCAAAGGAGTTCGAAAGCTCTGTGATGAGAACGAAATTTTGATGGTTTCGGATGAAATTCAATGTGGCATGGGTAGAAGCGGAAATATGTTTGCGTATCAATTGTATGATATTGTTCCCGATATTGTTGTTTCGGCAAAGGCTTTGGGATGTGGAGTTCCGGTAGGTGCAATTGGAACCAGAGGGGCAGCGACCGGTGTATTGCGTGCAGGAGATCATGGTACAACTTACGGTTCCAATCCTCTGGCAGCAGCAGCCGTTACTGCTGTATTCCAGCTTTACCAACAGTATGACATATTAGCAAACGTCAGGGCGATGACGCTCTATCTGGATAAGGCGTTATCTGAATTGGCTGCCCAAAAAGTTGTAATCAAAGAGGTACGTGGATTGGGCCTTATGAAAGGCATTGAACTGTCTGTGCCTGCTGCACACTTCATAAATGCTTTGCAAGAAGCGGGGATTATCGTAATTCCCTCGGGTTCACATGTAATTCGTCTGTTGCCTCCGTTGATTTTGCAGAAAGAGCATATTGATGTGTTGGTAAATGCACTTAAGACCATATTATAATTTAGTGCAACGTTTTATACATCATAGTTATTTATAAAAAACAAGGGTGTTTTAGTTGAGAAAACACCCTTGACAAATCTCTTTCCAAAAGCGCATTTTGGAGGACTACGCGCAAAAGAACGGCTTTACAAATATCCGGCACTTCACCGATGACGGAGTGCGGGGAACGACTTTCAAACGTCCGGGGCTGGACGCTATGCTGGAAGAAATCCGGGCGGGAAATGTGGCTACGGTCATTATCAAAGACCAAAGTAGGATTGGCCGTGATGTTGTTGAAGTGGGGCTTTTGAAGCGCACCTTTGACGAGTACCATGTACGCTTTATTGCGGCGAATGACAACCTTGATACCGCCAACGGCTTTGATATAATGTCAATTTTCCGAGATGTGATAAACGAGTGGTATGTTGCCGACACCAGCCGGAAAATCAAGACCGTTTTCAAGTCGAGAATGGAAAAGGGCTTGCGCTGCTCCGGCAGCGTCAGCTATGGCTACCTTGCGTCCAAGGAGAACAAGGGCGAATGGGTAATCGACGAGGAAGCCGCCGCCGTTGTGCGCCGTATCTTCCACAGCGTCGTTGCCGGGGAGAGTATCGCCAGCATAGCAAGGGCGCTCCGCACCGAGAAAATCCCTATCCCGTCCGAGCATTGGAAGCGGATAGGCGCACCCGTCCGGTCGGCGAAGTACACAGACCCCTACGCATGGTCAACAACAACTATCAGCTATATCCTCAAACGCCCGGAGTACACAGGGCGCAAGGTTTTAGGGAAAACCGTCTGCGAGAACTACAAGACCCAAAGCACCCGCAAGACCTCGCCGGAGGAACAGTATATTTTTGACGGGGAGATACCCGCCATTGTGGACGAGGAAACATGGAACACCGTCCAGCGGCTTATGGGGACAAAACGCCGCGCCCCCAAGCGGCAGAACACCCCAAACCGCCTGACCGGGCTTCTCTACTGCGCCGACTGCGGCGCGAAGCTGACCCACCGCAGCAGCCTTGTGCAAGGCAAGTATCTGGACGACGCTTTTGTGTGTTCCAGCTACCGCCAGCTTACCCGCGACTGCACCATGCACTATATCCCCACCGCAAAAATGGAAGCCGCCATTCTTGCTGCAATCCAGCGCGTGAGCTGGTATGTGCGGCACAATGAAGCGGAGTTTATCGAGCGTGTGCGGGAAGCATCCGACCAGCACCAAGAGAACGCCGTCAAGGAGTACCGGCAGAAAGTGAGCAAGGCACAGCGGCGGTGTAAGGAGCTGGACGGCCTTGTAAAGAAGCTATACGAGGGCAACGCCACAGGCAAGATACCCGATAAGCACTT
The DNA here is from genome assembly GCA_019422525.1 of Clostridiales bacterium. GTDB lineage: Bacteria > Bacillota > Clostridia > Oscillospirales > Acutalibacteraceae > Heritagella_A. The sequence goes on along the minus strand of JAHZDE010000028.1, from coordinate 340 downwards.
TACCCGTCTGCTTGCCGAATACGACGAGGAACAGACCGGGCTGGAAGCCGCTATCGCACAATGGCAGGAAGCAATCGAGAGCTGGAACGCCGACAGGCTGAAAACAGATAAGTTTGTCGAGCTTGTGAGCCGCTATACCGACTTTTCCGAATTGACAACGCCCATGCTCAACGTGTTTATCGAGAAAGTGGTTGTCCATGAGGGCGAGGGGCGCGGGAACAGCCGCCGCCAGCGGATAGACATTTATCTGAACTTCATCGGCGCGTTTGAAGTCCCCGCCCATATCGTTACCCCAATGGAAGCCGAGGAACAACGCCGCCAGCAGGAGGAACAGGCGGCA
>JAHZDE010000027.1:7163-13248 GCA_019422525.1 Clostridiales bacterium | reverse complement strand
TCATGGTTTACATAACAAAACTTCCCCAGGCGCTTGACACGCCCGGGGAAGTTGTCTTAGATTTGTTCTTGTATGAAGTTGGACAGTTCACATATTCTACAATACTCGTCAAACATGTTGTTTTTAAGATTGCCAGGTTCTTGTTCCACAAGTTTGTTAAAAAGTTGCGTTGCGCATTTGTTCAAGGCGTTTATTACGGTATAGGCATCGCTTGTTTTTAAACAGATGTTTACAGAATCCATCAACAACACTCCTTTCTTGATGATCCTATTATATCAGGAGTGTTATTAAATGTCAATAACAATATTGACATTTCACATCTTTTTTGTTATGGTATACACGGAGGTGTTATTATGACTAGACAACAGAAAAAAATGCTCACTCTTTTGCGTCGTCTCCGCGCCTATGCGGCAGAGGACAACCGGCGCGCCGATTATGTTTTTTATGCCATGTTGTGCAATCGTTTTGAGCGGACTTATAAAGGAGGTGCAACCCATGCGCAAGGTTAAAACAATCTCTATCAGCATTCCACCGGAAGTCCTCGCCCTAGTAGATCGTGCGGCAAAGGAAACGGGCCTGACCCGTAGCAGCTTTATTTCCTGGGCGCTCTCCATGAATGAACAGGTAAAGGAGGCCCGGAAGAATGGCACGGTATAAAGGCGGCTCGTCAACCGGCAGCTCTCTCCGATACCCCGTGGAGGCGTATGTTCCCAGTGTCGCAATGATGAGCAAATACATGACGGAAAAACAAATGATTTCTGAATACTCCCGTTTGCGGTCCATTGCTAGAAAACGCCTAGAACGATTTGTGGGTACGGAATGGGTGGATACACAACAGTATCGCATGAACGTTGGGCGCTACAAGCCAGTCAAGGAGATTAAGAATAAAACAGAGCTTGTGGCGCTTTTATCGGACGTGTCCCGGTTTGTGACAGCGAGAACCGGAAGTGTTTCAGGTTTGCAAGCACAGAGACGGCAAAGCATACAGTCTTTACATGAGCACGGCTATACTTTTGTAAATCGTAAAAACTTCAAACAGTTCGCAGAGTTTATGGAGGATTGGCGGACGTGGGACAGGAACCGCTTGTACGACTCAGCGAGAGTTGCTGATCTCTATCATGAAGCAAAAAAGAAGCAGATACCGCCGGATCAGCTCAAACGCGATTTTGAGTTTTGGCTCGAGGGCAACAACTTGGAAGCCCTCCAAAACATGAAGCGTATTAGCAGCAAAAAGCCGCACAGTGCAGAGGATTATAAAAAGGCAATATTGAAAGGTCGTTAATATGTCGCAAATTGTCTCACCAGATCAATTTCCGTTCGAGTGGTTCAAAAAAATCAAAATACAGAAACGGCGAAAAGGCAATCCCGGGACTAAAAGCCGGGTGAAATACCTTGATATTGTGACGGCGTTTGACATTGAGACAACGGCACTTGAAGATGTTGAACAATCTATCATGTACATCTGGCAATGGCAATTTGGAACTGTATGCACTGTTATTGGGCGGACATGGGAAGAGTTTAACCATTTCAAAGAGTGTTTATGCGCGCTTATTTCTGAGGGTGTTTCCCTGGTGGTCTATGTGCATAACTTGTCTTATGAATTCCAATTTCTGCGCGGCATATACCATTTTGAGCCGGAAGAAGTTTTTGCGATCAAGTCCCGCCGGGTACTGAAATGCACCATGGAGGAAAAGCGCCTAGAATTTAGATGCAGCTATATCCATAGTAACATGAGCCTTGCAGAGTATACGCGCAAGATGGGCGCGGAGCATGTCAAACTGTCCGGAACGGATTTTGATTACAGCAAAAAGCGCTATCCATGGACACCATTAACGGGTCAGGAATTAGCCTATACGGTAAATGATGTTCTGGGCCTTGTGGAAGCACTCAGCATTGAAATGAAGCATGACGGGGACACTCTTTACACAATCCCTCTCACGTCAACCGGCTATGTGCGCCGGGATGCTAAAAAGGCAATGCGCGGTGTGTCGTTTGGCTTTGTCAAGAACCAATTACCAGATTTCCAGATATACCAGATGTGCCGTGAAGCGTTTCGTGGAGGAAACACACACGCAAATCGCTACTATGCCGGAATGGTGCTGCATGATGTAAAAAGCGCGGACAGGTCGAGCAGCTATCCAGATGTGCAATGCAATTGTCTTTTCCCGATTTCAGAGTTTTACCATGCGGGGCCTATGGAGTTTGAGGATCTTGTAAAGCTGGTGAATGTGCGGAAACGAGCGGTTTTAATGCGCGTGTCAATCACCAATATTCGACTTGCTAAATCCACTTGGGGTTGCCCATATTTATCCCGTGACAAGTGCAGAAAAACAGTGGGTGGCATATATGACAACGGACGCATATTGTCGGCGGATTACCTGGAAACAACCATAACAGATATTGACTTGAAAATAATTCTGGAAGAATATGTTTTTGACGATTTGACACCATTTGATGTTGCACATGCCCGTTATGGTAAATTGCCCGAACCGCTTGTGAAAACCACGATTGAATACTATGTTGCAAAAACAACCTTGAAAAACGTCCCCGGCGAAGAAATCTACTACATGAAAAGCAAGAACAAGCTAAATTCCATTTACGGCATGATGGCACAAGATCCGGTGAAACAGTCAATTGATTTTATAGAGGAAGACCCGGATGGCGGTTTTGTGGAGCACCAGGACAATCCGGAGGACATCCTCGCGGAGAATAACCGTAAGGCTTTCTTGTGCTATCAGTGGGGCGTGTGGGTAACAGCCTGGGCGCGGTATCGGCTGGAAGAGGGAATACGCCTTGCCGGTGAAAACTTTGTCTATTGTGATACTGACAGCGTGAAGTATCTGGGAGACATTGACTGGACAGCGTATAACCGTGAGCGTGAAAAGGACAGTATGAAAAGCGGTGCCCATGCAACAGACCCGCAGGGGGTGGAGCATTATATGGGCGTATATGAGTATGAGGGATGTTATGCGGAATTTTCCACGCTGGGCGCTAAAAAATATTGTTACCGAGAAGCGCCCGGAAAGCCTTTGAAAGTCACCATAGCCGGAGTTAACAAAGCGGCAGGAGGGCCGGAGCTGGAAAAGGCGGGCGGCATATCCGCTTTCAAGCCGGGCTTCATTTTCCGGGATGCTGGCGGAACCGAGTCTATTTACAACGATCATCCCCAGATTGGCGAATACCCAGTTGACGGAAAAACAATTCCGATTACGTCCAATATTATGATTAAGAACAGTACTTATACACTAGGTATCACAGCAGAGTATGAGCGCCTTTTGAATGTGTCACAACTCGATTTCAGAGGTTTTAATGAGGAGGTTTAGTATGACAAATTATGAAAAATTTAAAGACATGAGTGTTGAGGATATGGCGGATTTTTTTTATGCAGTCAAATGTATTGCAACGATTGTCCATTTTTAGAAGAATGTAACGGCTATCACATTGAACATGGATGGCTGGGTTTTTTAAAAAGGGATTATGAGGGAGAGCTTTTGTATTGACAACAGCGCCATTAAATGATAATATCAACATACGGGCAACCGTATAACAAAACATGAAAGGAAGCAAAACAAATGAACATTACCAAGAAAAGCGGAGATCTCAGCATCATGGAGCAGTACCAGCTCACCATGTCCCCCAAGATTCAGCGTATCAAGGATTGCGCCGGGCAGCGGTTCGATGTTGCAAAGTGGTGCTTCTATGAGGACATCGACAAGAAGAGCGGAGACACCAAGGAAATCCTTTCCATGATGTCTCCCGAGGGCGAAGTGTTCGCTACCAACAGCGACACATTTAAGAACGACTTCAAGGACATTCTTTCGCTGCTGGAAAGCGCGGGCATGGCTGGAATGGTCTTTTCCCTGGAAGTCATTACCGGCAAGAGCAAGGCCGGGCGCGAGTTCTTCACCTGTGCGTTTGTGGAATAAGGACAGCGGGCGGGAGGCGGCAACGTCTCCCGCCCATTGTTTCACGTGAAATAACGGAGGAAGTATGAACATTTATCAGAAAAGTGGATACATTGATATACGCGCAATTATGGCGCTGGGTTTGCCTTTCAACTTTATCGTTGGTGGACGTGCAACGGGGAAAACATATACAAGTCTGGAAACGGTGAAAGAGGACGGCATAAAATTTATCTACATGCGCCGTACACAGTCCCAGGCAGATATGATAAACAAGCCGGAATTTTCCCCCTTCAAAAGCTTAAATGAAGATCATGGGTGGGCTATTGGCAGCGCCACACTATCAAAATATAATGCAGGCTTTTATGAGACGGAGGAAACAGAGGATGGTGGGCGGCAATGTGTTGGCTCCCCGATTGGTTACACTTGCGCATTATCTACTATTTCCAATATGCGCGGTTTTGATGCTTCAGACGTGCGCTTGCTGATTTATGATGAGTTTATACCAGAAAAGCATGAACGCCCTATTAAAAATGAGGGCGCAGCGTTTTTAAATGCCTATGAGACCATCAACCGAAACAGGGAGCTAAAAGGGCAGCAGCCTTTGCAGGTGCTTTGTTTGGCAAATGCAAACGACCTTGCTAACCCAATTTTCTTAGAGCTGGGACTTGTTCGCAAGGCGGAGCAAATGCGGAGAAAAGGCCAGGAGATCAGCATTGACAAGGAGCGTGGTGTGGGACTTTTCATCCTGGACAAATCCCCTATCAGCGCACAGAAGCGCAACACGGCACTTTATAAGCTGTCAAAAGGCAGCGAGTTTTCCAGAATGTCGCTCGAAAACGATTTTGCTAATGAGGATATTGGCAGAATCAAAACGCAGCCGCTTGGGGAGTATCGACCTGTTGTGACGGTCGGCGAGATCACCGTTTACAAGCACAAATCCCGTGGGGAGTATTATGTAAGTACACACAAGGCCGGGAGCTGCATTGAGTACGGCAGCGGCGACACGGACAAAAACAGATTCCGCCGCGCTTTCGGTTGGCTTTGGCAAGAGTACATGAAGAACAATATTGTATTTGAAGAATATCTGTGCGAGGTACTTTTGAACAGATATTTTTGTTGACAACTAATAAAAAAATCGTATAATGAGAGTAGGCGGGGACAGAGCAAGCACACGCCCGGAAGGCGGCTCATGCGCTTGTGCGGCGCACGATGTCCCCGCCAATATTATAACCGGGCAGAAAGGGGAAGAAATGGACGTATCTATGGTTACGGAGTTCATCAATGGTGTAGGTTTCCCGATTGCTTGTGTTGCTGCAATGTTCTGGATGCAGAACCAGGAGCGTGAGCAGCATAGGCAGGAGGCGGAAAAGTTCGCGGAAGCGATCAACAACAACACGCAGGTGATGACCCGCATCCTCGAAAGATTGGGGGTGGCGGATGAATGAACGGGGATCAGGTACATGCATGGAGCAGGGCAAAAAACGGCGCTGTGAAGCTGTCCGCAAATTTCAAGGTTTCAGAGTTTGCGTGTAAGGACGGCAGCGATACGGTTTTCATCAGTCCAGGCCTTGTCACGGTTTTGCAGAAAATCCGGGATCACTTTTGCAAGCCGGTTATCATTACCAGCGCATACCGCAACGACGCTTATAACAAAAAGGTGGGCGGCGCAGACTACTCGCAGCATAAATACGGAACAGCGGCTGATATTTATATCAGCGGTGTCTCCCCTGCAACGATTGCCGACTATGTAGAAACGATCATGCCGAATACCGGCGGCATCGGCATTTACAGCAGCTTTGTACATGTGGACGTGCGCACTTCTCGCGCACGGTGGAACGGTTAAGGAGGATGTATGCAAAAATTTATTTGTAAAAAGCACATTGTTGGCAAAAAGACTGTTGAGAAGATTATTTTTGCAAACAGCAGAGAGGAAGCGGCGGAGATTGCCGAGTGCGATATTAAAGATGTACAACTTCACACGAGGAAGCATTAAGGAGGAAACAACATGACACAGAACGACATTTTGACCCTGGCGCGCGCCGGTTTTACGGCGCAGCAGATTTCCGCGCTTGCACAGATGCAGCCTGTCCAGCAGATGCAGCCTGTCCAGCAGATGCAGCCTGTCCAGCAGATGCAGCCTGTTCAGCAGATGCAGCCTGTTCAGCAGATGCAGCCTGTTC
>JAHZDE010000027.1:0-7063 GCA_019422525.1 Clostridiales bacterium | reverse complement strand
CTGTTCAGCAGATGCAGCCTGTTCAGCAGATGCAGCCTGTTCAGCAGATGCAGCCCTTGGGCGATCCTTTCGCACAGCAGCTCGCACAGCTCACCCAGGCGATCCAGGCAAACGGCATCCTCTCCGCGCAGCAGCCGAAACCCGAAACGGCGGATGATGTACTGGCCAGCATCATCAACCCGCCCAAGATTGACAAGAAATAAGGAGGTGTTACAATGGCTGTCAACGACTTGACTTTCAACCAGCTTTCCATTGTGCTGAACAGCATTGTGAAGCAGGCAACGGGGCAACAGACGCAGCAGGTGACCAACACAGCGGAATTTGTTTCCGTGGCTCAGACGGCGCTTAAAACCGGCTACGACCCCGTTTTACAGGCAATTTCCCAGGTGCTTTCTCGCACCATTTTTTCCATACGTCCCTATACTCGCAAATTCGGCGGACTGATGGTCAGCAACCAACAGTTCGGCAACATCGTGCGCAAGCTCAATATTGCGGATAAGGATTGGGAGAACGACTCCCGTTTCGAGCTGACGGACGACAACAGCGTGGACATGTACAAGGTCAACAAGCCAACCATTTTGCAGACCAATTTCTACGGTGCAAACGTGTTCGAGAAGTCCATGACGATTTTCAAAGATCAGCTTGACTGTGCTTTTTCCAACCCTGACGAGTTCGCGCGATTTGTATCAATGATTATGACAAATGCGAGCGACATGGTCGAGCAGGCCCATGAAAATCTGGCACGGGCCACTCTGGCAAACTACATCGGCGGCAAGATCAGCGGAGACACGGCAAGTGTTATTCACTTGCTGACGGAGTACAACACAATCACTGGATTGGAAACGCCTCTCACCGATGAGACGGTTTACCAGCCCGCAAACTTCAAACCCTTTATGCAGTGGGTTTATTCCCGTGTTGCTTCTCTTTCCTCGCTGATGACGGAGCGCACACAGAAATTCCACATCAACGTTACGGGCAAGGAGATTTCCCGCCACACGCCGGTAGACAAGCAGAAAGTGTATCTTTACGCGCCCGCCCGGTATCAGACCGAAACAATGGTTCTCGCGGATGTGTACCACGACAATTTCCTGCGGATGGCAGACAATGAGACGGTAAACTTCTGGCAGAGTATCGATAAGCCGGATGAGATCAACGTGCAGCCGGTTTATCTCCAGACGGACGGCACGTTGAAAACTGACGGCGCGCCGGTCAATCAGAAAGGCATTTTCGGCGTTATGTTTGACGAGGAAGCCGCTGGTTATACCGTGGTCAATCAGTGGAGTGCGCCGACACCGTTCAACGTTAAGGGCGGATATTCCAACATCTTTTGGCATTTCACTGACCGTTACTGGAACGATTTCACCGAGAACGGCGTTGTTCTGTTGCTGGACTGATGTTTCACGTGAAACAATGGGCGGGGAATATTCCCCGCCCAATTGATAGGTGGTGAATTTATGGCGTTCAATGTGTCGTTTTACACGTTCAATAAAAGGGAAAACAGCACGGCGCGCCCGGACATTTCAAACCCGGCAAAGATTTTTCCGTTCCGTTTGAAAGACGATTGCGGGATCATCAACCCGGTTTTGGAAATCTCTTTGCCCATGAGTGAAAACCCGTCTCAACTCAACTATGCATATATCCCCAATTTTTACAGGTTTTATTTTGTCAATGATTGGACGTTTTCAGGAGGCGTGTGGCTCGCGTCTCTAAATGTTGATGTACTGGCAACGTACAAGCTAAATATTGGACCCTCTACACAGTATGTGTTACGATCCAGCGCGGAGCATGACGGAAATATCATGGATGATTACTACACGGGGAATGGTGTTGTAACAACCATCTATTCCGAAGCTGATGCCGCTTTTTGGCCAGGATCCAATTTTTCAAGCGGTTCTTATGTTGTCGGGATCATCAATAAAGCCACAAACACGGTTGGCGCTGTCTCCTATTACGTGTTTACACAGGCGCAATTTGATGCGCTTTGTGAGTATCTAATGGGAGACGTTGACTGGTTGGGGGACATTACAGAAATAGGGCCTGATTTGACAAAGGCGCTTTTTAACCCATTCCAGTACATTGCAAGCTGCATCTGGTTTCCTGATACAATCAACGGCGGAGCACCTGTTAGTAGTGTGCCGTTTGGTTGGTGGGATGCGCCTGTTTCCGCTAAAACGCTCACAACACAAGGACACATTCCGTCTCTGTTAACCATTGATGTTCCAAAGCACCCACAAGCTGCAAGCCGTGGAGGCTATCTCAATCTCGCGCCGTATTCTTCCTATGTGCTGGACTCTCGCGTGTGGGGCACCATCCCGCTTGACACGGCAGCGCTCAAAAGCCTATCACAGATCAGCATGGAGTGGGAAGTGGACTACGTTACCGGCCAAGCGGAAATGATGGTAAAGTCTTTGACAAACGACTATGTACTTTTTCGCTCTACGGCAACTTTCGGTATTCCAATCCAGCTTGCGCAGATTGCACGTGATTACCTGGGAACAGCCATAAATGCTGTGAACACTGTTTCAGGAGTTGTTGGCAACGTTATGAGTGGCAATGTCGCCGGTGCTATCACGGGAGCAGCAAGCGGTATTGGTAATACGATCCGCGCAAGTATGCCGGATTTTTCTACCAGCGGCAGCAACGGTAGCATTGTACCATTTACAAAAGCGCCGTCAATCAGCGCTCGTTTCCACTCCGTAGTTGACGAGGACAATGCCGATCTTGGTAGACCGTTATGCAAGGCAAAGCGGCTTGACACAATACCCGGCTATATCATGTGTTTACATGCTGATGTTTCCTTGCCTGCGACAGCTCCTGAAAACCAACGTGTGAAAGAGTACATGGAAAGCGGGTTCTTCTATGAGTAGTTGGGTCAGCGGAAACTTTTGGCTCACACTGGAAGAAATGCAAAACAACGCTGTTTTGCTGTGGAGCTATTTCAAGTCGCGGGGATGGACATTAAATGCTGTTTCCGCAATGCTTGGAAACATGCAGACAGAGAGCAGCATAAATCCGGGTATTTGGGAAAACCTCGACCCGTTTGTTGGTGGATACGGTTTAGTACAATGGACACCATACACTAAATATAGTCAATGGGCCGGTGACGGGTGGGAGGACAACGGGCCAAAAGAGTGTGAGCGCATTGTGTGGGAACTTGTAAACGGGGTACAATGGTATCCAACGGAAAAATACCCTATGACATTTGAGGAGTTTTCACAAAGTACAGACCCTGTTGGAGTTCTCGCCCAGGCGTTTCTTTACAACTACGAACGGCCTGCCGATTTAAACCAGCCAAACAGGTCGACACAAGCTGAATATTGGTATGAGTTTCTAGGCGGTGTTCCGTCCATACCAGTTTGGATGCTTTTCAAATTCAACAAAAGGAGGTTTTACGGATGAATTTTCCAGGTTCTGGCGCTCCATTCTTCTACAATTATGTAAACCAGCAGACAAGCGCTTTTACTCCGTCAACGGTGCATGTTTCCAACACAGGTCTGTCAAACTTCTTTCGGCGCTATCTGCTGCAAAAGGCTTTTTCCGTTTTCAAATGGACAATGCCGGAGACGTGGAGCAGGGACTATTTTCTTTACTGCCTTTACTGCTGGGGCTTTGTAGCAGTAATCAACACGGATCGTTTTGGAGTCATTCCGCAGGGATGCAGTTTGCAAGGATATGACGTGTTTTACAGGCCAACAACAGCGGTTATCACAAACCCCATTTTGCGCGGATTTAAGGAGCTGCGAATTGGGAAACAATGCACATTGTTCAAATTACAGCCGGATTATGGCGGCATTTATGACCTTGTTTCCTACTATGCCGACATGATGTCTCTATCCGCAGAGACGGCAGGTGTTAATCTCCTAAACAGTAAGTTATCCTATGTATTCACAGCGGCAAACAAGCAGGGCGCGGAAACTTTTAAAAAGCTGTTTGACCGTGTGGCAAGCGGCGAACCTGCCGTTGTGATGGATAAGGCGTTGTTAAAAGATGATGGCTCTCCAGCGTGGCAAGCGTTTGACCAAAATGTGGGGCAGAACTACATTGTTTCTGACATTCTGACAGACATGCGCAAGTTTGAGCAGATGTTCGACAACGACATCGGCATCCCAAACGCAAACACGGACAAAAAAGAACGCCTTTTGACGGACGAAGTGAACAGCAACAACCTGGAAACGGTTAGCAAGTGTGCGCTTTGGCTGGAAGAGCTGCAAGCCGTGGCTGAGCAGACAAGAAACATGTTCGGCATCGATATTTACGTTGACTGGCGCGTGAAGCCCGAAATTCTGAAAGGTGGTGCGGATCAGTGAGAGCTACACTTTCCATTTTGGGATTGTACCAGTATAGCCCAGATGTGTTTGACCTGCTTAAACTTCCGGACGGTGTTTCGCTGGAAAGTGTAAGGGATAACATTCTCATGGAGCTGGCGGAGCTAGAATTACTGTATCCGTCCGGCACATTTATGAAAACCGCTATCGGTGTTTGGAGCGCGAAGCAGCTCCCCGTGTGGGAAAAGCTCTATGCGACAACAAACTTGGAATATAACCCTATTCACAACTACGACCGCACGGAAGAATGGACGGAAGAAGAAACCGAAAACCGTAACGAGAGCAGAACACAGAGCCAGGAAAGCAACGGGGAAAGCAGCGGAACAGTGCAAAACAGTGGAGAGGACACAGTTAAAAGTGATGTATCCGCTTTCAACGAAGCGACTTACACACCTAAAGAATTGCAGACAACGACACTTGGCACGGAAAACACCAGCAGCGGAACAGCAAAGCAGACAACGGACATTACAGACGACACGGACGAAAACAGCAGCAGGAACAACACCAGAACCGGAAGGGCTTTTGGCAATATTGGAGTGACCACTACACAACAGATGATCGAGGCAGAAAGAAATGTTGTGAAATTCAACATTGTGGATTACATCGTGGAGGATTTTAAGCAGCGTTTCTGCCTTTTGATTTATTAAGGAGGTTAAATATGGGTGTTTTTGAGCATTTCCCTTACACAAATTTTCATGACCTGAATTTAGATTGGATTGTTCAGGAGCTGGAAAAACTCACGTCTGATGTGCGGGATTTTATCAGCATCAATGCAATCAAGTATGCAAACCCTATTTTGTGGGACATCACAAGCCAATATGAAAAAAACACGGTAGTGCTTGACAAGGACGGCAACGCTTATCTTTCTGTGCAGCCGGTTCCTGCTGGCGTGTCCCTGGATAGAAAGGAATATTGGACAAATATCGGTAATTTCTCTGCCTTGTGGGAAAGCGTTAAAGAGGCGATCACGATCCCAGACGAGGGGCACGAAACCACGGCAAGCGCTTCAAGAGCTGTCAACGACCTTGTGTGGGTGAATGGTCAGCTGTTGGAAGTTACGTCTCCCATGATCGCCGGTAACAGCTATGTTGTCGGCAGTAACTGCCGTGTGTATTCTATGCAAATATTCCTGACAGAAACGCTTGCGGCCTTGCAGCGGGAGCAAGAGGCGAGAGAACAGGCCATCCAGCAGGAGCAGGAGGCGAGAGAACAGGCCATCCAGCAGGAGCAGGAGGCGAGAGAGCAGGCGGACAACACTCTGGAAGAATCCATTGAGAAAATCAAAGATCAAGTTTACAATGTGCGTTTTATGGGCGCAAAGGGTGACGGCATCACGGATGATACGGCTATTTTTAAGCTGCTCGAAAGCGTTTCCGGAATTGTATACATCCCAAACGGAACATATTATATTGCGGATAAAATTGCAATTGATAATTGTACAATTATCTGCGAAAGTCCCGAAGCGGTTCTTGCAAATCATGGCGATTATGAAATGTTTGTTCTGAACAATTCGCACATTGTTGGAGGAACTTTTACCGATGAAAGCGAAAGTTCCGAAAATATTTCCGTAATTTATTTGAAAACGGGATCCTGTTCGATCAAAAACGCCGATGTAACAGTGAACAGAGCATCACATATTGGAATTGGTGTTTCCTGCAAAAACGCAGAGATTAACATGTGCGTGATTGAGGGTTCCAACGTTTCCGCTTTCGGGGTGCATTGCGACCGGGAAAACAACAATACATCGTTGACAGTGGAAAATTGCAATATCAAAAATTTTTACCTTAACGGTATTTTTTCCAGCGCCTTGTGCGGCACCTACACAAACAATATTTTTACCGGCAATCATAAGCAGACAAGCCCAACGGGCGGTGGCCAGATTGATGTATTGTCAAACGGCTATGATAACATTCACTACATTTGCAACAACAGTTTTACAACCCCGGGCGGTGGGCAAACGAACGCCGTAGAAACATACAATACCAGAGCGATTGTTGATGGGAACACGATTGATAACACTGGCGCGAGCGTTGCAATCGCCTGTCAAAATTCCAAAAAGGACATTTACAAAAACAACATAATTGCATTCGGGAATGTTGGTATAAACATCGGTACAGGATGTGCAGCATCTATTATGGACAACATTTTCAAGGCGTCCGGCGGCGTGTGTATCAAGATCACTGATGGCACATCTGCACAAGGTAAGCACATTAACGGTAATTTTTTCCCTAAAAATATTTCCGCTATTTCATTCGCCGGAGATATCAGACCCGCATACTACACTTTTCAAGACGGTGGGCGAATTTTTGAAAGTAGCACCCAGGACGCTATCAAAATTCAGATACAAGACGACACTGAAGCAACCCCGCCCGGAGCGACTTTTACAATTGCAAGAGGGAGCGGTTTTGGAATCTACCACGTGAACCGTTTCGGAGATGTGAAAACGGTTTTTGAACTTTCAACAGTGCAAGTAACCTATGCTGATGGAGTTTTAACAATCACGCCAACTGACAGTACAAACGCTTTCACAGTGGTGACACGAATCGGATAAAGTTATTGACATTTAATAACACTCCTGATATAATAGGATCACAAAGGAGTGATATTAATGAACGGTAACACCAAAAAGGCAATTTTGCACAGACTCAATACCTTGCAGTATTCATGGTTCATGATTGGACGTTATTTTTATCAAATGCCCGATAACATGATATTAAGACGAAGAACTCAAGAACCAG
>JAHZDE010000026.1 GCA_019422525.1 Clostridiales bacterium | reverse complement strand
TAGGAGGTGATGCGACGTAAGGCTCAAACTTCGGCACTTGGTGGTTCCACCCTAGCAAGCAGCACATACCCTGGACAAAACTTTTGGAGGTTCGAAAATGAAAAACAAAAACACGAAGAAAGAGACGTACAAGAAGATAGGCATCGGCGCGGCGGTTGTCGTTGTGCTTGCAATCATCATCCTGCTGCTTCTGCGGAGTTGCGGCACGCCCACGGACGACCCGGGCGGCATCGAGTTTGACCCGTCGGCCACTGCTGGCGGCTGGGACGAGGCTGACCTCGACGCCATCCGCGACTCGCTCAACGAGAAAGTCGCGGATGGCATGATCAACATCTCGATGAACACCTCGCCTGTGTTCTCGGACGGCGAAAGCGCCGGCTCCCTCATGATTGTAAACGAGGACATAAACCGCTATCCGCTGTCCGTCGAGATAACCCGCAACGACAACGGCGATGTAATTTACACGTCCAAGGCCGTGCCGGTCAGCTCGAAGATTGAGTCGGACAAGCTCGATGTTGACCTCGACGCGGGTACATACGAGTGCACCGCTATGTTCTTTAACCTTGACCCCGATACCGGCGACAAGCTCGGCTCGGCGGGTGTCGTAATTGAACTTACCGTCCTTGAGTGACGGAATCTAAAAATTTTGGAGGTATTTTACATGACCAAGATTATTCGCAAACCCGTGACCATGCTGCTCGCGCTCTGCATGGTGTTCACCCTTGCTGTCGGCGCGTGTGCCGATGACATCACGCCCAGCGGTGGCAGTGCCACTTCTCCCGTCAACCTCACGACCACCAACGAGGGCATCGGCGGCGGTGAAGGCGGCGGCGAGACTACGCCTACCCGCATGAGCGTCACCGTGCCGACCGCACTGCCCATGGCTATGAGCGATGACGGCACCGTCGTGACTGCCAGCGACTGCAAGATAACCAACAACTCTTACGGCGCGGTCCGCGTCCGCAGCGTGAGCATCAGCGCTGCCGAGGGCTGGAACCTGACGGCTTTCGGGGACAAGTCCAGCCTTGCCGACGAGAAGGTTGACTCCAACAAGCTCGGCTTTGCGATGAGCATCGGCGGCGGTGCGCAGGTCGCCACTGCCAGTAACGAGGCAACTCAGAGCCTTATCTCCGCGCCCATCGAGGGCTGCTACATGACCGGTGTTGGCGACAGCACCCACAACAGCGTGAGCGTCGCGTACAGCGCGATTGTTACCCCGCTGAGCAACGTCGTGGAGAACGCCAACGTTGCAAACGTCGTGTTTGTGATTGAATGGGATGACGTGACCGAGTGATCAATACCCGACTGGGGCGGCGCAAGCCGCCCCAAACTCTTTGGAGGGAGGTTAAAACTTGAAAGCTAAACGCATAGGCGCGCTGGCGCTCGCCCTCGCGCTCTGCCTCTCGCTCGGCGCGCTCGCTGACACGAGCACCACGGCGACGGTGCCGGTCACGCTCACGGTGGACAATGAGTACCGCGCGGTGAACGTAACCGTCCCCGCGTCGCTGCCGATTCACGTCATCAACGGCACGGTTGTGACCGCGGACAACGCGAAGATCACGAACAACTCCACCAACGGCGCGGTTCGCGTGACCGGCGTTGAGGTCACGGACGGCGCGTACAAGGTAGGCGACTACAACAGCTTCAGTGGTGCGCACCGCGTGGCGCTCAAGATAAACGGCTGCGCCACCACCGGCGCGGGTAAGCTCGCCATCAACAGCACGGGCTTCCCGGTGATTCAGCCGCAGAGCGACATGGCGCTTGAATACTTCGCCAAGATAAGCGCAGACGCGCCCAACAGCGAGAATGTGAACGCGCTCAACGTCGTGTTCACTATCTCCATCGTCTAATTAGGAGGAAGAAAACACATGAAAAAACGTTTAGTATCTCTGCTGCTTGTCCTCGTGCTCGCGTTCACGTTAGTGCCGAGCGCTTTTGCGGATTCGTTCGACTGCGGCGTATCTTACTGCACTTGTACTGGACACTGCACTTACGCATATACAAACTACAGGCCGGAGGACAGCGAGAACCATCTGTACAGCGTCTATTGTACCGGCTGTGGAATAACTGCCGGTGTTGTGCTCATGGAAGAACACACCTTCCGCAACGGGGAGTGCATCTACTGCGGCTATGAGGACGTCTGTTACCACGACTGGACGTACCGCGAATGGGACGGCTGCTACTGGTACGAGTATTGCGAGGACTGTGGCGACCTGGTAGACATGGGTGTCAGCCACGGTGTAACCGTATATGACGACTGGGAGCATTACAACCGCAGCGAGCACCGCCGCTACGCCTACTGCCGCGACTGCGGCGAGGGCGAGTACGAGTATGACTGGCACGATACGCGCGAGGAATACGAGCAATACACCTCCAGTCAGCACAGGGTCGTGGATTATTGCTCCACCTGTGACAGCAACGTCGGTTCTGCAACGTATGAAAGTCATTCCTTTTCTTATGGAAGTTGGCAGAACTACAACGGCACTCAGCACAGGAGAACCAAAACTTGCCGCGACTGCGGATACAGCAGCTATGACTATGCTAACCACAGCTTTTCTTACGGCAGCTGGACGAACAGCTCCGACACGCAGCATAGGCGCACGAAAACGTGTTCTACCTGTGGGTATTCCACTTACGAATACGCTGACCACGCCGACACGAACAGCGACGGCAAGTGCGACAGCTGCTCCAAGGAGCTGATCGTCTACGTCGATGTAACCCTCGACGCCTGCGGAGGCGTGCTTGAGGACGGCAGCGTTACCGTTATCTTCGGTGACACTTACGGTGAGCTGCCCGAACCCATACGAGAGGGCTACACCTTCGACGGCTGGTACACCGAGAAAGACGGCGGCGAGCTGGTCGAGGCCGGCACTGAGGTCAGCGACAAGACCGCGCACACCCTCTATGCTCACTGGACGCTCACAAAGGTGTTCTCCGTCACGGTTCCTGCTGGTCTGCCTCTTGCCGTCACGGAGGACGGCGTGGTCACGTCCAGCACTGACGCGGCTATTGCCAACAACTCCACTTGCGATGTGCGCGTGACCGGTATAAGCCTGCGCACCGAGAACGGCTGGACGCTTGTGCCGTTCGAGTACAACATGGCCGCTGCCAAGGTGGACAGCAAGCTCATAGGCTTCGCCATCGGCGGCGCAGCATCGGCTGCCGAGGGCGACAGCGAATCTCTCGCCCTCACCGGCGACTGGAAGATAGACGCGGGCAGCACGCTGCCGCTGGACTACGACGCGAACGTCTCCGCGACCTCTGTCGGCATAAACGAACAGGTGCTTACGGTGGTGTTCGTGGTGGAGGAAGCCTGATGGAAGTGCTGCTTGTTGAGCCAGGCAAGGAGGCGCGGATTGCCGAGATCGGCAACGACCTCAAGTCCTTGCAGGCCGCAGTCGGCGGCTATATTGAAGCCACTTACCCTTTTGACGACCCCGTCGCCCTCGTCTGCAACGACGAGGGCAAAATTATGCAGATGCCGCTTAACCGCGCGCTGCGCGGCGAGGACGGCAGAATCTACGACGCGATTGCCGGGTCGTTTTTTATCTGCGGACTCGGTGAGGATAACTTCTGCTCCCTGCCAAAAGACTTGCAGGCCAAGTACCTTGAAAAATTCCGCTGGCCGGAGAAGTTCCTCACCGTTGGTGGCAACCTCGTCGCTGTGCAGGATAAGCCGCGCGAGAGTACGCACAAGCAGCCAACTCAGGAGCGCTGACATGGAGGTGGCAAAATGCAGGAGGAGGTTGAGCAGCGGACACTGACACTGGTCATTAACGGCACGAAGTTCTCGGGGCGGGTGCTTAAGAATGCCGTCTCCAAGTTCGTGGCCTTTTGCCGCAACCAGAAGGCTAAAAAGGTCAACGTGCATCCCAAGGGCAAGCAGAGCGTCAAACAGCTCACGCAGCAGGGGCAGGGTGTGAACACGATGGAAATTGACGACGCCAATCTGCGCCAGTTTGAGCGCATCGCGCGCAAGTACGGCGTAGACTACGCTGTGAGGCGGGATACCTCGGCAGATGCCCCGCGCTTCCTCGTGTTCTTTAAAGGGCGAGATGCCGACGCCATCATGGCAGCGCTCAAGGAGTTCTCGAGCGCCAAAGAGCGCAAAAGCGAGCGCCCGTCGCTGCTGCAAAAGCTGCGGGATATTGTACCGGTCGTGGGCGCGCAAAAGGAGCGCCGCAAGGAGCTTGAACGATGAACGTGAAGAAACTCGTGCTCACGAATCTGCCGTATGTCGTGCTTGGCCTTGTTTGTACCAACCTCGGTGAAGCCTGGCGCATGGCTGATGGGGCCGACGCTTCGGAGAAGATATTGAGCCTGTTCGGGGCCATCCCCGCCGCGTTCGGCAATCCGCTGCCGAGCATGAACGCGCTTGACCTCTGCGTCGGTATAGTGTGCGGTCTGCTGCTGCGATTTGCCGTGTACATGAAGGGCAAGAACGCGAAGAAATACCGCCACGGGTACGAGTACGGGGCAGCCCGTTGGGGCACAGCCGAAGATATACGGCCGTACATTGACCCGGTGTTCAAGAACAACATCATCCTCACGCAGACTGAGCGCCTTACGATGAACAGCCGCCCAAAAGACCCCAAGACCGCGCGAAACAAAAACGTGCTCATTGTAGGCGGCTCGGGCAGCGGCAAGACGAGGTTTTTCATCAAGCCCAACATCATGCAGCTTCACAGTTCATACGTCGTGACCGACCCCAAGGGACAGTTGGTTCTGGAGACAGGGCTGCTCCTGGAGCGTGCCGGGTACGAGATTCGGGTGCTGAATACCATCAACTTTAAGAAGTCCATGAGATATAATCCGTTCGCGTACATCCATTCGGAAAAAGACATTTTGAAGCTGGTCACTTGCCTCATCACCAACACCACAGGGCAGGGCAAGTCCGGCGACGAGTTCTGGGTGAACGCCGAGAAGCTCTTGTACACCGCCCTGATTGGCTACATACATTATGAAGCCCCGCCAGCCGAGCAGAACTTCGGCACGATGCTGGAGATGCTCAACAGCATGGAGGTACGCGAGGACGATGAGGAGTTCAAAAACCGAGTTGACCTGCTGATGGAGGACTTGGAGCGCCGCAAGCCAGGCCACTTCGCAACTCGTCAATATTCCAAATTCAAACTTGCCGCGGGCAAAACCGCCAAAAGCATACTCGTGAGCTGCGGTGCGCGTCTGTCTCCCTTTGACATCGCTGAGCTTAGAGAGGTCACGTCCTACGATGAGCTGTCGCTGGACACGCTCGGGGACAAGAAAACTGCGCTGTTCCTCATCATGTCCGACACCGACAGCACGTTCAACTTCTTAATATCTATGGTATACAGCCAGCTTTTCAACCTGCTCTGCGAGAAAGCCGACGATGTGTACGGCGGCAGATTGCCTGTCCACGTGCGCTGCCTCATAGATGAGTGCGCGAACATTGGACAGATACCGAATTTGGAGAAGCTCATGGCGACCATCCGAAGCCGAGAGATCTCGGCGTGCCTTGTTCTGCAAGCTCAATCGCAGCTCAAGGCGCTGTACAAGGACAACGCTGAAACTATTACGGCCAACTGCGATTCATATTTGTTCCTCGGCGGCAAAGAGCCGTCCACCTTGAAGGAGCTCAGCCAGAGCCTCGGCCGCGAAACCATCGACACATACAACACGGGTGAGAGTCGCGGCCGGGAGCAGTCCCATTCGCTCAACTACCAGAAGCTCGGACGTGATATGCCATACTTGTTGATGAAGAGTTCAGCTGCCTTGAATTTGACATGAACAGGGACACGATCAGCTGGATTCGGAGAAAAATCGAATACAGGAGGTCGCTTATGGAACACTTACCGAGGAAAATCTGTCAAAACGGCATCGGCTATACGCTTGTCGGTGACTATTATATCCCCGACTTACAGCTGCCGGAGGAAAACCGCCCCATTGGGATTTGGGGTCGTATGCACAAAGCCTATCTGGAGCAGTGCCATTCAGTCCGGTATAATGATCTGCTCTTGACCGGCAAACTCTGGACATACTTGGCTGATCTGAACGAGCAGGCACAAAACCGGCTGAATTGTATCATTGCCCAGATGAAAAAAACCGAGGGGATTACGGAGGAATTGAAAGCCCATGACCAGCTGGCGTGGGTTGGAGCTATGAACAGCATCCGAAACCGTGCGGAGGAAATTGTCCGTCACGAACTAATCTACGATGCAAAGGAGGTGCTGTGAGATGGTGTTAGATGACTTATATTGTGGTAATATCTATCCCGCAGAACAGGTAGTTCCTCATGAAAAAGAATACCGCAAGCTACATAGGCACACCGGAGAGCTGCTTATCGAGTTAGAGGAAAAGCTCTCTAAAGAGCAGATGGAGCTGGTCAACCAGTTTCACACGCATGTGATTGATGTTCACTGTATGGAGTTGGAAGCACACTTTCAGTACGGATTTTCTTTGGGGTTAATGCTGATGAAAGAAGTCTATGCGCTTTTGGAAAACGACAAGGACAATTATTGAAAACAGCTTGATGTGTAAACCAATAAGAAAATCAAGGAGCCGTTCTTTTAACATAGGGGGACGGCTCTATCTTGTTAATCAAAGTTTCGTTGAGATTATCACGAGTTCGTGATATACTTAATAGACACCTATAAGCCAGTAAAAGACCGGAGGATGCTTATGGCAGTTCAGTATAATAAGCTATTTAAGATGATGATCGACCGGAAAATGACCAATAATCAGTTGGCTAAACAAGCAGGAATCAGTTTGAACATTATTACCCGTCTGAAGCGGGATGAATATATTGCCATGCAGACCATTGAGAAAATCTGTATTGCTCTGGACTGCGGTGTAGATGATATTCTTGAGTTTATCCCGGAGTCCCAACAATGAGTTGCCATAATGAGAGAGAGGAGGCGTATCATGCAATTTGAAGAAAAACTGGATGTGATCGAAGAAGATATTGCTCAATACAGCCGTGAACTGCTTGATATCCTTCTAAAAGACAGGACGACAAATGAGAACATTATCTGGGCAACCAGTGACTATATCTCCCATGGGGAGCTTTATGCAGCGACAGAGCAAATCTACGCAAGCCTGATTACTGGCGTTCATTCTAAGCTGATTCAACCTCGTGTAGCAAAGGCACATGAGCAAAAAAACAGCCGCACCAGAGATAAAGCGGAAGTGTTTACCCCTTCCTGGATCTGCAATGCTCAAAATAACTTGGTGGACGAGCATTGGTTTGGTCGGCCTAATGTTTTTAACATCCCGCAAGACAGCACCTGGACGGCAACGGAACGGGTCGTGTTTTCTGAGGATAAGCAGCACACTTGGAAGCATTATGTGGATGCACGGAGAATTGAGGTTTCCTGCGGTGAGGCCCCTTATCTGGTAAGTCGCTATGATACAGTAACTGGCGATCCCATTGAACTTTTCTCCCGGATCGGCTTACTGGATCGCAAACTGCGTGTTGTGACCGAAAATGCCTCCGATGAAAGCGAATGGCTGAAATGGGCATATCGAGCGTATGAAAGTGTGTACGGTTTTGAGTTCCAAGGTGACAACTTATTGCTTGCACGAGAAAATCTGCTGTATACTTTTATTGATTATATGCGATATGCACTGAAGCGTACTCCTACGCTCGATGAGCTGAAAAAGGTTGCCACCATTATTTCATGGAATCTGTGGCAGATGGATGGACTCACCTACGGGCCTCCGCTCTGCGATATTCAGGAAGAGATGAACCAACTTTCTCTGTTTGACTTTATAGAAACAGAAACACTGATTGTGCAAAAGCCTGCACAGTCACGGTGCAAAATCAAAGATTGGCGATCCAAAGTGATCGTGGAATACTACTCTTTGGTGAAGGGGGAACGATAATGGAAACCGTATTTGGAACTGCTTTTGAGTACAAATTGATTTATGTTTTTGCCATCAATGACGAGGCTCATAAAGGGCTTTTGAAAATTGGTGATACCACGATTCAGTCAGACGCTTCCATTGATGCCCTGTTCCCCAACTGTAAGGCGCTGAATCAGGCGGCGCTGAGCCGGATTAAGCAGTACACGAACACAGCGGGTATTTCTGCCCAGCTGCTACATACCGAGTTGGCTGTCCGTCTTGTTAGAGGCAAGGATGGACAGCAGGTGTTGAAAGCTTTCCGGGACCATGATGTACACCGGGTGCTGGAGAACTCCGGCATTCCCAAGAAAAAGCTGAAAAACTCTACCAGCAGAGAATGGTTCGAGGTGGATCTGGCCACCGTCCAGAAGGCTATCGAAGCTGTGAAGAAGTGCCAGCCTAACCTGTCCGGCATGGGGGCAGGTACAGGGTTTACTCCCATCGTGTTCCGCCCGGAGCAGGAAGAAGCCATCGAGAAAACGCTGAAGCAGTTCAAAACTGGAAGCCGAATGCTCTGGAACGCAAAGATGCGTTTCGGCAAAACCCTTTCTGCCCTTCAGGTGGTTAAGAAGTCTGGCTTTGCCAAGACCATTATTGTTACTCACCGCCCTGTGGTAGACGACGGCTGGTATGAGGATTTTCAGAAGATTTTTTATGATACTGATGACTACACCTACGGCTCCAAGGGCCACGGGGCTGCCATCGAAGATCTGCTGAACAGCGGCAAAAAATTCGTCTATTTTGCATCCATTCAGGATCTGCGTGGTTCTTCCACCGTTGGAGGCAAATTCGATAAGAACGATGCAGTGTTCTCACTGGACTGGGATCTGGTCATTGTAGATGAGGCACATGAAGGAACCACCACCGCCCTGGGCGATGAAGTCATCAAAAATCTGGTCAAGGAAGGAAATGGCTACGATACCAAGTTCCTTGCCCTGTCCGGTACGCCGTTCAATATCCTCAAAGAATTTGACGACAACATCTATACCTGGGACTATGTGATGGAGCAGCAGTGCAAAGCGGAATGGGACGAGCTGCACTTTGGCGATTCCAACCCCTACGACGAGCTGCCGGAGCTGAAAATCTACACCTACGACTTGGGTAAAATCCTCACCGATAAAAGCTATGTGGAGCTGGAGGACAAGGCGTTCAATTTCCGGGAGTTTTTCCGTGTCTGGACTGGGGACATTAAGCACGACCATAAGGCTATGCCCGCTACTGCACATGTGGGCGATTTTGTCCATGAAAGCGATGTTTGGAGCTTTTTGAACCTGATTACAAAAGACGACCCGGACAGCCACTATCCTTATGCCAATGAGGAATACCGCAACCTGTTCCGCCATGCCCTCTGGATGGTTCCCGGCGTCAGAGAGGCTAAGGCCCTGAGCAAGCTGATGAAGAAGCATCCGGTCTTTGGCTGCGGTGCATTTGATATTGTCAATGTGGCGGGTGACGGCGATGAAGAGGAACGCTCTGAAGATGCGCTCCAGAAGGTGCGGCAGGCTATCAACGGCGCCGGAAACGACGGCTACACCATCACCCTTTCCTGCGGCAAGCTGACCACCGGCGTCACAGTGCCGGAGTGGACGGCTGTGTTTATGCTGGCCGGATCGTTCTCCACTTCTGCCGCTAACTATCTGCAAACCATCTTCCGGGTACAGTCGCCCTGCAACAAGGACGGCAAAATTAAACGCTGCTGTTATGTGTTTGACTTTGCCCCCGACCGCACCTTGAAAATGGTAGCGGAATCTGCGGCCCTATCCACCAAAGCGGGCAAGGCGAATGAATCTGACCGTCGAATCATGGGAGAGTTTTTGAACTATTGTCCGGTGATTGCGGTGGATGGCACGGTGATGAAAGCCTATGACACCAATCGCCTGCTCCAGCAGCTGAAGCGGGCCTATGCGGAACGGGCCGTACAGAACGGTTTTGATGACACCAATCTATATAACGATGAGTTACTGCGCCTGGAAGAACTTGATATCGAGAAGTTCAATAACCTAAAGAAGATTGTCGGCACATCCAAAGCGGCTCCCAAGGCCAAGGAGATCGACATCAACGCCCAGGGCTTTACGGATGAAGAATACGAAGAACTGGGGCGGATTGAGAAAAAGCCCAAGCGGGAGCGCACACCGGATGAAGAAAAGCGTTTGCAGGAGATGAAGGAAAAGCAGAAGCTCAAAAATAATGCGATTTCCATTCTGCGAGGTATTTCCATCCGTATGCCGCTGCTGATTTATGGTGCGGACATTCCCATTGACGAAGATATCACCATGGAAAAGCTGGTGGACATCGTGGACGATTCCTCCTGGGAGGAATTTATGCCTTCCGGTGTCACCAAAGAGATGTTCAAAAGTTTTATCAAATACTATGATCCGGAAATCTTTGTAGCCGCCGGTCGCCGGATTCGCACCACGGTTCTCAGCGCCGATGAGCTTTCCCCCACGGAGCGGGTCAAGAAAATTGCACAGCTGTTTGCCTGCTTCAAAAACCCGGACAAAGAAACCGTTCTGACCCCATGGCGGGTAGTGAATATGCACATGAGCGATTGCCTGGGCGGCTATGACTTCTACGACGAAGCGCACGAGCAGATGGTAGATGAACCCCGCTTTGTGGATCGTGGCAAAGTGACAGCGGATACCTTTGCAAACGCTGGTGCCCGTGTGCTGGAGATCAACTCCAAAACCGGTTTGTATCCCTTGTATGTGACCTACAGCATTTTCCGCAGCCGGTGCGCTGCCTGTTCCGAAGAAGAACTGGATGATGCTAAA
Source organism: Clostridiales bacterium (assembly GCA_019422525.1). Classification (GTDB taxonomy): domain Bacteria; phylum Bacillota; class Clostridia; order Oscillospirales; family Acutalibacteraceae; genus Heritagella_A. Next base: position 2,682 of record JAHZDE010000026.1, on the reverse strand, counting down.
TTGCAGCAGCTTTGGGATGCAGCCGTGCAGGAAAATGTGTTTGTGATTTGCAAAACGCCTATGGCCAAGCAGATCACCCGGCGCACACTGGCTGGATATCGGGATATTCCGGTGAACGCCCATTATTTTGATGACCTGATCAATATGATGAAGAATAAGCCCCGGCAGTTTGTTGACCGGGTTCTGAAGCCCAGCTATTGGAAGAAGGAAGGGGTGAACGCTATGAAATTTGATGCCGTAGTAGGTAATCCGCCGTATCAGCTTTCCGGTGGTTCTGGCGGTACAAATGATGCACCAATTTATCAATATTTTGTTTCGTCTGCACAGAAGCTACAGGCTGACTATACTTCTTTGATCATTCCTTCAAGGTGGTTTTCTGGTGGACGGGAGAATCTTTTAGCTGAATTCCGACATGACATGCTTGCTGATGGAGGAATCAGCAAAATGTTTGTCTTTTCTGATTCTCATGATATATTCCCTTCTGTGGAAATCAAGGGTGGCCTTTGCTATTTCTTGTCCCAAGAAGGGTATTCTGGTGAGTGTGAGTATACGCTCGTAAAAAATGGGACACCTACAACAATTATGCGAAATCTTAATGATTTTGATGTTTTGATTCGTGAGCCGATGCTTGCTAATATTGTGAAGAAGGTAATGGCGCACAACCCCAGAACCGTTAGCGAGATTATTTCCGGTGATACACCGTTTGGAATTCCAACCAATCCAAAAGGCAGTAAGAAAAATCCTATCGACTTGTACGATGAGAAAAGCGATGAGCATAATACGAGGCTGTTTTATATAGAAAGCTCTGAAAGAAAAATAGGATATGTTGACAGAACGAAAATCACTAAAAATAGCGGAGATATTGACGCAATAAAAGTGTTTATTCCTGAAGCATATGGGGCCGGAGAAACTTTTCCGCACCAAATACTGGGTATTCCAGAGTTCGGTGGCGCTAATTCCATTTGTTCACAATCATATTTGTATGCTTCTTTTAACAGTGAAGAAGAAGCTAAAAATTTCATTGTTTACCTGAAAAGCAAATTTTTCCGATCCCTTGTTTTGTCAATAAAGATTTCTCAGCATGCACCGAGCAAAACGTACCGTTTTGTTCCGATGCAGGACTTTTCCAAACCTTGGACAGATACCGAGTTGTATGAGAAGTATGCCTTGTCGAAAGAAGAAATTGCCTTCATCGAGTCTATGATTAAACCGATGGAATAAAGAAAGAGAGATACCCTGATGAATCCAAAGCTAAAAGAAATCAATGAGTTGATTGCTCTGTGCGACCAGATGCTGTTCTACATTCAGGAGCGTGGGGATATTCGCCCTAACAACGATCTCTATTTGTCATATAAGTTTAAAGTGGACTCCTTTTGCAAACAAAATAAAATTAACGATAAAAGCTATGCCCCTTATGCAATTTTATGTACATTCTTCTTTAACAGCAGTGTATATACGGTCAACAAAAGCGAAGTATTGGCAATCAAAAATGCGTTGGTAGAAATTAAGCATACGCTATTCAAAGATGACTATGAAAAAATCTTTATCAGTCATCGTGAAGCTGATAAAGATCAAGTCGATGCCTTTGTGGATCTCCTTCATGCCATTGGCATACCACGCCCAACAACAGAATTACCTGACAGTGTGATTTTCTGCACCTCTCACCCGGAAGGGTATATCCAAAATGGGGAGAGAAATCTGGATACAATTCGGGACATGATTAACACAGATAAACATGTGTTTTATGTTCTTTGGTACACGGACAGATATTTTGAAAGTCCCGCTTGCCTCAATGAAGCTGGGGCTATTTGGGCTATGAAGAAAAAGTATCAGGAAATTCTGATGCCAAACTTCGATAGTGGAAAAATTAAAGGGTTGTTGGACAAGCAGCCGGTATGGTTTAGAGCCAACGATAAAATGCGATTGAATTCTTTCAAAGAACAGATTGAAAAGATGTTTGCGTTGACACCAATTACACCTAATGTTTGGGAATCAGCAAGAGATAAATTCATTCAATTGATTGAAGCTAAAGCAAAAGAAGAAACCAGCTCTTCCCAATAAACGATATTAGCTAACTGTTTGCAGTAAACAGCATTATATTGCCAAAAAGACCGTTACCCACAAGAGGGCAACGGTCTTTTCTGCTATCTGCGCTTTTTCTTCTTTGTCATTCCGCCGTGCGCCTGCGATCGGGCTTTTCCCCTCATATTGTTGGGATTTTTCAGCAGTTTAGACAGGCTAAGTATCCGCATAAACGCCGAGAAATCCTCTGATGCAATTTTGTCGAAGGGAATCTGCATTTGGTCGCAGAATTCGTGGATTACCCGTTCCTCATTGCTACCCAGCTGCATGGCACGGTCAAATTTTTCTTTGACCTCTGTGAAAGATGGCTGCGGATCAGCGGTGGTGCGGTCGGTAATATGGGCCTGACGAATATCCTGGACGATACTGTCCAGATCATCATGGATCGTGTGGCTGAAAAAATCGCTCTCCTTCACCTGTCCCAGCTCCAGCGTGCGGACATAAAGGTCATTTTCTCCCGGCGCATGACTGCGGATCACTTCCTGCCGGGTAGCTTCCAGCACCAGATTCATTTGGGCAATCCGCATATCGGCGATCCGGTCAACGAAAATCTCAATATCCGTCATCAGCCGCTGGAAGTTCTCGTGTGTGGCGATCTCA
>JAHZDE010000025.1 GCA_019422525.1 Clostridiales bacterium | reverse complement strand
CTGCATGGGAATGTCGGCCTGGTTTTTATCGTTGTGGTCCACCTGCTTGTCGGTGGAAACACGGTATAATGTGCAAACTCGATTTTTCATGGTTGACCCGTCCTTTCATATTGTCAATGGGCCAATATGAAGATACGGATCAATACGCAATCTATGTAGTTTTCAAGGTACATGGTGTCTACCACCATCCTTATTATACCTCTGCTCGGGGGGCATCACAAGGATGTCGCCGGAGCCGGACTTGGGGGAGCTGTTGGAAAACGACGCCAGCAGGATTTGTTTCAGATGGCCGGAAATGGCCGTGTTTCGGGTTTCGGTAAAGGTGGCAGAAATCTCGTACCCGTCCACCTTTAGCGTGGTAGAGTTTCTCGGCATAGCGTTACCTCCTCAACGGAACGAAAAACAACAACCTACAAAGTTCCCCGTGTCCCGTGGGGAAACGAAAGAGGGCGGCACCGACGAAGGTGCCACCCTCTTGCCTTGCTCCACTTTGGGACAACTTGTCCCAAGGTCAGTAGGGGCTGTTCTCAAAGTGCTGCTGGGCCTCCTCCAGCCCACGGATGTCAAAGACCTCATAGAGCTCTGCCACCACACGCTGGATGTCCGTGGGAGAAAACCCACAGTTTTCCATAGCGTAGATGACATAGCCCCGGCAGGCATTGTTGCTTCACGGCTGGGCAAGCAGGGCCGCCAGTTCAGGATCATACTTCATGTTGGTTTCCTCCTCGATAAAAGTTTCGGGAGCGCCACGCTTATTTCTTTGGCCCGTCATAAGACAGCAATACTCAGCATGACGCTCCCGAGGGGGCTGCGGCCCGGAGGGGCAAGCGGCCAGCTTGTCCGACTGCGGATCGTGGCCGTGGGGTGGCTTGTCCCACTTGCGGCGCTGGTGTTGTTCGCTCGTTCTCCTACCGGAGAAGTCACAGCGCACCCGCCGCCTGGCTCCCTGCTCTATGGCTCGGGGCCGCCGCTATTCAGTTGTTGATCGGATGTAACTCCTCTCATATACCAAGGACAAAAAACATCCCAATGCGGGGGCAACTTACAAAACTTTTTTCAAATATTTTTTCATGCTCTCCAAACCGAGCTTCACGGACTCCCGCACCGAGCTTTCATTGACACCTTCGGCCTCGGCTACCTCACGATAGCTCTTGCCGAGGATCACACAGGCATCCACCCGGCGGCCCTGTGTTTCGGGCAAGGAATTGAGCGCAACACACAAATGGCAGAACAGCTCCATGCGTTCCAGCAATTCCTGTGGGGTGGGTTCGGAAACACAGGCAGAGTATTCGATCCCGTCCTCACAGTCGAGGGAATACTGTGCCTTGTTACGGACGATCCGCCGCTGATAGGCGGCCTCATACAGCCTGCTTGCCCGGAGTTCGTCAACAACTTCCTCGGAAACCTCTATGTATTCGTCGTGGGTGTACCACGGATAAAATTCTTTCAGATTGATGGTCGTCATTTGTAATTCCTCCGTTCAGATAGTTAGGGGGTGAATGGCGATCTGAACAGAGGGCGGCGGGGAGCGACACCCCGGGCCACCTTTGCCTACTTCGGGACAATTTGTCCCAAAGCAACCAAAACAAAATGCGCCTGTGTACCACAATGGTACACAGGCGCAGGAAATTACATATTCACTTAAAAGCTGACAATTTTCGCATTTGCCACCGGACTGATCCCATAGGAAAGGCAGACTTTTTTTGATAGGTTAGACAAATGGAAAATGAAAGCTAACAAAAGGCACCTCCCTGTAAATTCTAAATGAGCCTATATGCCAGACTTTGCAATAGCTGATAGCACAGCGTCTATTTATTTTCGCTTAAACGGAGCAATCAAAAGAATAGCCGCAACAATGAGATATACAGCATATATGACATAAGTCACGGTGTTGCTCCATGGAAAACCCGCTTCTGGATGCCCGAGAGCAAAGACAAAAAAGGCGATGGCAATGGCAAGCATTATGATGCCAATTATTCGAGAAGTTTTCTTTCTCATTTTTACTGCATCCTCTCTTAGGCGAAAAAACAATTTACTTAAAATCCCGTTTTCTAAACACCAGAAGTCCAACACCCGAAAGTATGACAATCAAGCCAACAGAATATAGAGGGTAGGCCCATAAAACATTTCCATAGCCAACCGCAACGGCTTCTGGATTGGTGGAATAAGTGTAAAGCATCATATATGAGAGATAAGTATTAAGTTGACCGTAAGGTAGTGCATTATCGCATATCTCCAAAATATGCCTTTCTACTCCATCCACATAATTCGGATTAGCAACTTCCTCAGTACCAGTTACATTTCCATAGCCGTCCATGTATTCTATTGTCGAGTTTTCCGGCTGTGCCAGCATAAAATCAATTTGCGTGCTGCCCACCATCATCGCAACGAACACGATCATGCAGACCACAACACCAATCGACCTGGAGGGGATCAAGCAACTGACAACAGTGAAAATAACTGCAAAAGCAATATTTAGCAGGTAGTAGCCCCAAATAATAAGCAATGCGTCCGAGAGTGGCATAGTAGGCAACAGCGTGGAGGACAACACAAAAAACACGCCAAAATACGCCACAAAGATTAGGCTGCAAGCTATGATGTGTAGCAATAGCTCGGAAAAGAATATGGTGGCTTTTTTATATCCTGCAACAAGTTTGTTACGGAAAGTTCCGCTGCTATATTCTCGTCCTACGGAAAGAGAAATGAATATCCCCAAAGAGATAAATACTGGTATGATGAAAAAATCGTCGAAGATTGTTTGTGAGCGATACGAAAGCCCAAACACAATGCCTACAATGATAGATATACCAAGAGCCAACCAGAACAACAGATTTTTCGACAGCCGATATATGCCTGCACATAGGAGATTACGCATTTCCTGCACCTCTAATCACATCGACAAAATAGCTTTCCAAAGTTTCATCATGCTCTTGTATTGATTTTACTTCACAGTTTTTTTCTGCAAGAGCAAGCGTCAATTTAGATACATTCAGCTTTGCATATACATCAACTTGGGTTGCAGAAATGACTGCATACTCTACTCCCATTTCATCAAGCAAGTGAGAGAGTGTTTTGGTATTAGATACTTCAACACGCATCCCTTTCCTACAAGCGGCTTCTAATTCCTCGGCGCTTATCTCTTTTACAGTGCGCCCAGCGTTAATAAACCCATAGTGTGTTGCTACTTTTGAAAGCTCGTCAAGGATATGGCTTGATATTAAAACTGTAATATGGTGTTCTCTATTTAACTTTAATATCAGCTCACGCATTTCGATAATCCCTTGTGGATCAAGGCCGTTTGTTGGTTCGTCAAGCACAAGAAAATCTGGTGATCCAGCGAGGGCAACAGCAATTCCCAACCTTTGCTTCATCCCGAGAGAAAAGTTCCTCACCTTTTTCTTTCCCGTATCACCAAGCCCAACCAGTTCAAGCAGATTGTGAATTTCCATGTTATTGGATAAACCAAGCAACTTATACTGTACTTTCAAATTCTCTTCTGCTGTCATATCCATGTAAATTGAAGGGGTTTCGATTACCGCACCCATGCGTCTGCGAATATTACCTATTTCATTGCTCCGGCTATCAACACCATATAGCGTATATTCACCGGAAGTAGGCGTTTGCAATCCAGAGATCAACCGAATTAAAGTTGTCTTGCCCGCACCGTTTTTTCCAACGAAGCCATAAATCGACCCTTGGGGAACATGAATGGAAAGGCCGTTAAGAGCCTTGGAGTGGCGGTAATGCTTGCAAATGTTGTTTGTGGTGAGTACATAATTCACGCTTCATTCCCCCTTACTTGTACGGCTGTCATACAAAACATTGCCATCAAGATCCCAGCGGATAAAGTAGCCCTCGTAATAGCCTGCTTCTACATAGCCATCTTCACTTGAAACAGTCCAATACTGCACCCCACCGCCTGGCTGTGTATACTCTTCGTAAGCATAGACATAATCAGGAACTTTATCGTCTGCATTTTCTGCTCGATCCCAAACAATATGTCCTCCAAATTCGACAAAGGAAAAATCTTGAAAAATAATCGCTCCGTTATCCCCGCTTTCATAGCCGCAATCATATACCCAAATGTTATCATCCTGTTCGATTTCTGTATTTTTGCCGGTAAGCAGCGGCTTTTTAATGTTCATTACCAATGTATCGCCATCTTCGCCGCTTTTAACTGAAATGTCACCTGTAGCGTAGTTGTAGGGAGGGGTGCTATATAGAACAAAAAACTTATACCCTTTGTCCGTTTCATATCGGTAAACACGCTGAACACTAATTTCATTATCTGGAACATTGGAGATGGGAAACTGCATTTGCCCCCAATATGCACCCACAAGCAGTAGGCAAGCCAGAACAGCAGATAAAATGGAAATAAACAACTGTTTCCTTTTATGATGCCGCACCATGTTTATAAACTGCTTTTTAGTGGATGGCTCCGTAGTTTCGATTGGCAGATCAGCACATAAAATTTCGTACTCTTTATTGCAGCAGGGACATTGTTTCAAGTGATCTCTAATTGCTTCTCCAGTCTTTTCGCTGACTACACCATCATGATAAAGAGGGAGTAAGTCTTGTATAATTTCACAGTCGAGCTGTGCTTTTTCCTTTTTATCGGTCATTATATCCGTCCTTTCCAGTTTTCTCACTAATCATTTTTTTTGCACGGTGATATGTTACCCGTGCCCAACTTTCGGTTTTTGAAAACAAGTTTGCTATCTCTGAAAAAGATAGCTGGCCAAATACCCGTAACGAAAATACTTCCTTGTATGGATCGCTCATGTCGTGCAGAATTTGATGTATATGTATTGCCATTTCTTTTTCGACGATACGATCCTCAACAGGCGAATGATTGTCATATTCCAAATCAATCATATTTTCTTGACTGATTTCGTGGCGCTGCTTTTTGCATCGGTTTATCCAAAAGTTTTTTGCAATGGCGCAAAGCCATGTATATAAACTACTGTTACCCTTAAAACTTTCTGCTGCGCCCATAGCCTTTAAGAAAGTTTCCTGCGTTATATCCTGTGCTTCTGTTTCATCCCGGCAGATGGATAAAGCATAATGATAAACAGCTTCGTATTCAGCACAAAGCGCCTCATTTGAAATTCTTTGTGGGAACTTTTTCTTTTTCAAAATTCCACCTGCCTTTCTATTTGATTTTTGACACCAAATATTTGGTGTCGTTCTTCTATATACAAGTTAGACAATCGTAAGCCCAAAATGTTACAAGTTTTTCTTTGGGACAATTTGTCCCAAAGTAGTTGCACACACTCTAAAGTCCTTGGAGAAAGATTTTATATCTTTAGGGAAAACACAGCCCTGTTTTTGTACCAGTTATAGGGTAGCGCACTAACGGCAAGCAGGGCAAGTGTGGCCACACTTGCTATTTTTGCAGCCCGAGGGGGCCGCAAAAACGCTTGTTGGGGAGCCTCCCCAAACCCGGCACTTCGGGACAAAATGTCCCAAAGTAAATTGTCTGCGTCACCGTCGCTACCGCTCCTGTTCCTTATTCTTGCGTCCGTCCGTCACGCCCAGCAGATGGTCAATGTTTGTCTTGACCGCCACGGCCTGCCGCATTTCCTGTTGGGCTGCCCGATACTTGGCGTACAGGGCCTTTTTCTCCGCCGCCAGCTTGCGGCGTTTTTCTTTTAATTGGGCCATCTTGGGTAGTTTGGCCCCATCCAGCAGATCATTCAAAGCGGCCTTGGCTGCCCGGTAGTCAGCCAGCTCCGCATCATGCTGGGCCAGAAATTTCTTGCTATACTTGGCCGCCTTGTATTCGTCGAACACGGGCCGGGTCTTGGCGTATTGCACCACAGCCCCCATGAGTTCGGAAGTATAGGCAAGGTCAGCCTCGGTCTGCCGGAGCTGTTCCGTCAGCGCATGGAAACGAGTGGACGCAGCCTCGGCCTCGGTGGTGAGCTGGTCATATTCGCTGATCTGATGCTCCCGCATGAATTGCAGCGCAGCGGCCATTTGTTTGAGATTATACACCTTGGCCCACCGCTCATAGGCCGGGCCTTTCCCGGAGCGGAGCCGCTCCTGTATATCCACGATCAGATCGACACGCCTGGGCGCAGCGGGGGCCGGAGCGTCCAGCTTCGGCAAGGGGCGCTTGCCCGCAATTACATCCCGGATGTCCCCGGGGTCAAAGCCTTCCCCGAGGGTAGACGAGCGGAGCCGGGTGGCCCGCTGCTGCCCCGGCACAAGGAATGAGATCGCACCGCCACGCCCCCGCTTGACCGCATAACCGGACTCCTCCATGAGCCGAAGAAAGGCGTCAAAGTTATCCGGGCCTTTGGCAAGGGCATCGCAGATGGCCGCCCGCAGCCGTTCTTTGTAGGAGAGCTGGCGCTCCGCCCCCAGCCATGCTCCGTAATGGAGAAAGCGGCCCTTGCTATGTAGCTTGGGGTTGGTAATCACGGACAGGTCATTTTCCAGACACACCCGGTCAGAGAGCCGCCGCACCGCCCGGGCCGAGCCGATGAAATCCCGGAACTTGTGGGAGCAATCCAGAGAAGTGGAGTTGTAGTAGATGTGGTTATGAATGTGCTGGCGGTCTGTGTGGGTAGCAACGAAAAAGGCGTACTTGCCCTTTGTCCAGCGCATCGCCGTTTCATAGCCCACCCGGTTTGCCTCCTCCGGGGTGATCTCTCCCGGCTTGAATGACTGCCGGATCTGATAGCACAGCACATCGGCGTCCCGCCGCTGCTCCCGGCCCGTGGCGGCCTTGTACTTGGCTTTGGAGAGTAGGAACTCGGCATCGGCGGTCATGTGGTCGCACTCGTAGGAGGAAATCAATTCGCCGCCCTGCGTCTTGTTCGGGTTTTGCCCATAGTCAAACCGCCCTTTCAAGGATTGGGCGACGGTTTCTCCCTTGCTGATCTTGTGCTTTTTGAAATAGGTTGTGGCCGTAGGCAGCCCTCCTTTCGATACGACAAACGGCGGCTGTTGCCAGCCGCCGCTCCGACTTTGGGACAAGTTGTCCCGAAGTATCAACCTGTGATGAAATCCTGCAAGGAGTATTTCAGCGAGTAGAGCCTGTCCATAAGCCAGTCAGCGATGGCCGGGATGCCAAAAGGCGAAACGAGGAACGCCAGCACAAGAAACACCACGCCGCCCAGCGTCTGGCCGCCGATGAACAGGACAAGGGCCAACAGGGTTAGCACTACGCAGCCTATATGACACAGCGCAGAAGCCACGCAATAGAGAAACGACACGATGGCAACGAGCAGGGTCAGCGCCACCACAAAGGGGGCGGCAAGGATTTTGAGAACGATCATATCAGCTACCTCCCGTAAAATCTACTTAGTTTGTCCTCCTATGATAATTATAACTCCGTAAAAATAGGGGCACAAGGATGTCGAGCTGATATGCCTTTGGGACAAAATGTCCCGAAGTTTATACCCGTATCACCCGGACTTCCTTGCCCAGCGTATGAGCATAGCGCATGGTGAAAAGCGTCCCTCCACGATCTCGCCCATCATAAACAGCGATCACCCGCTGGGACTCCCCAGCCATATAACGGTTTCGCTGCATGAAGCATGAGTGCTCATATTCCTCGCATACGATCTTGACCCCGTTGCAGGCCCGCAGCAGCTCATGGAATTGTTGATTTTTCGTTTTTATGCGGCCCGCATAGGGAATAGCTGCCTCCAAAAACAGCTCAGGATGGTGTTCCATTTCCTCGGCTACAATGGCCGCAAACATGAGGTCAGTTCCCTCTGCAAAGCCAGAAATAAAACGGGTATATCCATCCTCAATCGCCGCCCGCACTTCCCGCCGGAGCTCTTGCTCTACATAGGCAATTCGTTCAGCCGGAATATCCCGATGCCCCGTAACGCAGCAAGTCTTTTTGTCCATTATAGTCCTCTCCTTTTCGCAAGATTTGAGCCTGTGTATATTCAAAAGATAAAGGATTTAATATCGTATGTCAAGGAATACACAGGACAGCATATCGTATTTAAGAGGGGTGTACGATATAGAATAATGCGAGAAGGGAGGGTTGTTCCCGTGTACGAGGAATTTACTCAAAACCGTATCGCACAGTTGCGGATGCAAAAGAATGTTTCGGCCCGTGATATGTCGCTGTCGCTGGGCCAGAACAACAGCTATGTCAATCAGATCGAGAACAAGAAAGCCCTGCCATCTTTGCAAGGTCTGTTCTATATCTGCGAATACTTTGGTATTACACCGCAGCAGTTTTTTGATGATGGCAACGCCTATCCTGCCCAGATTGCCGATCTGGTAGAGGATATGAAGAAGCTGGATGCTGCTTCATTGGAGCATTTAGCAGCGATTGTAAAAGAAATGGTAGGCAACAAATAACCTCATGTGCGATGCAAGAGAACAGGGACAAGACAGAGATCAGCGGATCTTCGCCTTGTCCCTATTCTTTTGGTTACTTCGGGACAATTTGTCCCAAAGAAAAAGCCGGGGAGCAGCACAAGGCCACTCCCCGACAGGTCAGAGCTCCACCACCGCCGACAGCTTTTTCAGCAGATCGGACAGCGGCCCCCAAAGGTCAGCGTAGTCCCGTTGCAGGGTCTTGATCTCGTCGGGGTAAATGCCGCCGTAGGTGTTCACATGGATCGCCACTTGGTTGAGGTTGTTGGCGCACCGCCGCTGGAGGGACACCAGCTCCCGGATGTCCGAGAGGTCAACATGGAGCACATAGCCATTCAAGGCCATTTTCCGTATATAGGCCCCCATGTTGGAAATGCCCGCCTCGGCCATGCGTTCCCCGATCAGCGCCTGCTCCTCCGGCGTCACCATGACATGAAGATGGACACAGCGGCGGCGTTTCTTTGTCACCGCTCCTCACGCTCCCGGCTCCTGTGCTTGTTGGGCGGCTCCTTCACCTTGTCCAGCTCCTTTTCCGGGGGCTGGGGCGGCAGGGCCGGAGCGTTGTTCAGCAGGCCGTCGATCATGTTGTAATTCTGCTCGGTGGACAGCTCCACGGTTTTCAGCGGGTTATCCTGTTTGTGCATAGTACCTCCTATCTCTCGTCACGGTGGGGAGCGGACTTCTTGGGGACGGTCTGGCCCCGGTGCTCCTCGGCCTGTTTTTGGGCGGTTTTCATCTGCTGGGCAATCGGCTGTTTGCCCTCCTTGTGGGCCTTGGCCGCTACTTGGCGCTCCACCCCATGAGCACGGGCGGCAAGCTGCTCCGGGGTGACATACTCTTTCGCCACATAGCTGCCGAAGTCGGGGTAAAACCATGTCAGCCGCCTTTGCTCCGGGACATGGTGGGCATCCTCCCATTTGCCCACCACCTGAGCCTGGGCGTCCATCTGCCGCCGGATGTCCAGATTTTCACGGGCGGGCCGCAGCTCATAGTCCCGCATTTCCCGATCCGTCAAGGGTTGGGCATAGGTGATCGCCCCCCACGCCTGGAACGCCTCGCCCGGCACCTGTTGGCGGGTAAAGTAAACATCCATATGGATCGGGCGGTTGAAGTAACTCTTGGGGTAGGTGCCGATGTCGATAGGCCGCTGGGTGGAGTAGTATTTGTAGGTTTCCTTGTCCGGGGCCTGCTCCACCTCCTGCACATAATAGCGCCGCTGATAGTCCTCGGCCCGGTTATGCAGGTCACGCTCGGCCATATCCGGCTCGTTGTGGTAGTGGCCCCAAAAGTAGTCCCGGTGTCCGTCCTGCTCGTTGAATTGCCATGTCACATAGGGGTTTGGGGCCTTTGGGTTTTCCCCCAGCACAAAGCCGCATTTGTTGTCAAACAGGATGGTGCGGCGGATCACATAATCCGCATTGATCTCCACGGGCATCCTCCTTTCCGAAATGTTAGCACTATTTCCGCAAAACCGGGGCTGACGGGAAAAGGTATTGCCCCCTCCCGAACCGCCCCCGAAAAGCCTTGTGACAAGCGGGTTTTCCGGGGCCAAATGCTAACGCATCATCCCCGGTATTTCCGCATATAGCCCCGCTGCTTTTTGAGCCTTGCAGCCTTGGCGCAGCCGGGGGAGCAATACCGTGTTCGGCCATCGGGGAGAAAAGCCCTGCCGCATATCGGGCAGGGCCGTGTTTCCGGGGCGGGGCCTTCCGCAGCAAGGGATGCTTCCAGCACGGGATCATTGGGCAGCACCGCCTCCCGGAAGTAGCGGCACAGCGCCCCCGTCCAGCACTTTTCCAGCATATAGCAGGGGCAGTCCAGCGGAAGGCAGCCCATATCCCGGTCATAGTTGGCGCACAGCCTTGTCACCAGCTTGCGGATAGCCGTCTTTTCCTCACGGGTCAGCTCTCGGGCCACCGCTTCACCTCCCGCCGCCAGTGCCTTTCAGCAGCTCCCGGTAGCAGGCCACGCACCCGATCCCCCGCCAGTAGGGGCAGCCGTGGCAGCGGGAGCCCTCCGGGGCCTTAACAGGCTCGGGCCGCTCATACCGGGGAACCTGCTGCATCATCGTTTCATAGGGACTGTTGGTGAATTTCATTTGTCGCCCTCCGTTTCGTCCTCGTCCTCCTCGTCCCACGGCGGGGTATCGTCGTAGGTTTCCAGCTCGTCCCCGTAGTCCTCCTCGGTTTCAGCGGCCCGCTGCTGCTTGGGGCGGTAGACCTTGAAATACCACCCGGCTCCGCCGCCCACCAGCGCCACCGCCAGAATGAGCAGGATCGTCCCGGTGTTTCCACCCGCCTGTTCGGGCTCCGGCTCGGGGGTAGGCTCCGGCTCCTCCACGGGTTCGGGCTCGGGTTCCACCCCCACGCACTCGGTCATATTGGTGGAGCAGACCGGGCAATCCATATTGATTGCCCCCGCCACGCACTTTTCCACACAGGTACACTCGGGCAGTTCCGTCCCGGACGCCTCCAGAGCGGCCAGCAGATCGGCCTCGTCCACCACGCTGAAAAAGTAGGTTTCGTATTGTTCGCCCTCCGCGTCGGTGGGCTTGTCGTAGTCAATGACGATATAAAAGGTGCTGCCGCCGCTGGTCTGGACGGTGATAAACTGCTTGTTGGTGTGCTCGTCGTAGAGCAGATCCCGGGTCACAAGGCTACCCTCCTCGGTGAAGCCCTCTCCCGGCTCAATGGTGGGCTCGGGGGTGGTGGTTTCCTCCGCCGGGTCAAGGCCCTCCCATTCGGGGCCGCCCCCGGCGTAGGCCGTGACGGAGAAGCCGCACAGAAGAACAACGGCGCAAAGCGCCGCTGTCAGCATCTTAATTCGCTTTTTCATTCGGTATCCTCCTTATCCTCGGTTTCGGACTTCGGGACATTTTGTCCCAAGGTGGCCCCGGCCCGGATCTGCTGGAGCACCACGGGCAGCTCGGCAAGAGGGATGCTCATGCCCCGCACGATGTCCACAATCTCGCTGTTTTCCGCCTCCACCTTTTTCTGTTCCAGCTCCTTCAGCCGGGCCTGCTGTTCGGTGATTTTGGCCTTGACCTTTTCGATCTCGGCCTCGATCTTTGCGCTTTTGGAAATTGCCATGAAAGCCTCCTTTACGGTAAACGCCCATAGGCGTAGAAATGAGATTGCCAATAGCTGCTGTTGAGGTTGGCATAACTGATGGGATCTCCACAATGGAGCATCCAGCCATCGCCCACATACAGCCCACAATGACTGACCCCCGGCGTGTCGTAGGTGCCGACAAAAAACACCAGATCACCCGGCTGGGGTGAGCTGGTGGGGGTACAGTAGTTGTATAGGCCCTGTGCGCCCAGCCGCCCCACATCCCAGCCGCATTGATTGAGCACCCATGAGAGGTAGCCGGAGCAGTCAAAGGAAGTGGACGGGTTGGAGCCGCCCCAGACATACGGATAGCCGATGTACTTCTCCGCCTCGGTGAGCAGGGCGGAAAAGGTTTCGTCCGTCAGATATTCCTCGGGGACTTCATGCTCCACGGGATCGCCCGTGTACTTGCCCACATAGTCGGAGCCGGGGAACAGATCGGGACGGTTGCCCAGCGTCGCCATGTAGAGGGCATACCGGGAAAGCTGTTCCTCGCCCATGATGTAGACAGGCAGGTGGGAAAGGTTTTCGTTGGAGAGGGTCACGGTGCAGATATAGTAGTTGTACGGCACTTCCACATCGTAGTCGTTGCCCTCGCTGTCCGTCCGGGTTTCCGTCCGATACCGCACCTCCACCACAACATCCTCGGTGAGAATGTATTGGCGGTCAAAGAGCATTTGCAGGGTGTCCTGCACCTCGGCCAGCGTCCATTCCCCCTCATGCCATGCGCTGATGATGGACAGCAGCACATAGGGGTCATGCTCGATCTCGTCCAGATCGTAGTGGTACTCGTCATAGTCGTGGGTGCTCTCGTAGGTGTCCAGATAGTTTTGCAGCTCCGCCTCCAAAGCACGGTAGGCAGCCTCCGCCCCCAGCAGGTCAGCATCCTCGGCGGGATAGGTGGATGCCCCGATAGCGCCCGCCGTGCCGTTGCCCAGCGTTGCCAGCGAGGACATACAGGACTGCATCATCACCAGCAGCAGGAACACCGCCACAAACAGCAGCGCCCCCACGGGATGCCGCTTGACGAAGCCCACGGCCCGGGCCGCCAGCTTTTCCGTGGTGACTGCCGTTTTTTCGGCGGCCTTGGCCCCTTGCTTGGCGGCCTCCCGTGCTTGTTTGGCATATTGCCGCTTGATCTTCTGCTTTTGGATCAGCCGGGACAGGGCGTTGCCCTGCATTTCTGGGTGCTCCTGGGCGGCCATGCGGTAGTGATAGTCCGCCGTGGCCTTGATGTGCCTGGACTCGGCCTTGCGGACAGCCTTGGCCGGGTGCTCCCGGATTTTCTTTTGCACAAACCGCTTGCCATGGCGCAGGGCGGACTCGCCCACCAGCTCGGAGCGGTGAGCGCCCTCGGTTCCCACATTTTCCTGCTCCACCTCAAACATCTTGCCATGCACATACCCATGAACGCCGCCGCCCACCGTCCCGGCCACCCGGCGAACCGGGCCGGGCGGCTTGGGCGGTTTCTGTTTCGCCAGCTTTTCCTTGGCCTTCTCCAGCTTTTCACCCCGCTTTTCCATGCGGAGCTTGCTGGCGGCGGTCTGTTCCTGTTGGCTCTTGTGGCGGAACTTGGACTTGGGGGACTTCGGGACATTTTGTCCCGAAGTGGCCCCGGCCTTATTCGTCTTTTCGTTCATGGGCCATATCCTCCGGGCGGGTGGTCAGTAGGTTATAGATCTCTCCCTTGGGGAACCGATCCACAAACGGGATGGTCACATTTCCATAGAACAGCAGCCCCTCGCCGGAATTGGAGTGGGTGATGTAGGAGAGCTGGTGCTCGGAAATGCCCAACTGCTTGGCGAGGATCGCCCGATCACTTTGGGCCTGCGACAACAGAATCAGAAAATCCGTGTTGTCCAGAATGTTGGAGATGGCCGGGCTTGCCAGCAGGTCTTTCACATTTTGCGTGAGGGCGCTGGGGACGCAGCCTTTTTTGCGGAGCATCTTCCAAACCGCCACAAAGTAGCTGGCGGTGAGCTCGTCCCGCAGCAGGATATGGAACTCGTCAAAGTAGCACCATGTAGCGATCCCGGCCTTGTGGTTGGCGTTCACCGCCGCCGTGACAAACTCGTTGGTGGTGTGCATGGCGATCTTGCGGAGGTTTTCGCCCAGCCCTTTGAGGACGATACACACCACCCGGGAATTGAGGTTGACATTGGTGGGGTGGTTGAACAGGTTGAGGGAGCCGGTGCAATAGAGCTCCAGCGCCGTTGCCACACGGCGGGCCTCCGGCTCCGGCTGCTTCAAAAGCTCCTCGTACAAATCCTGCAACAGCGGCGTTTTGGCCGTTTCCAGCCCCAGCGCCATCTCCCGGTACACCAGCCGCACACAGCGGTCAATGACCGTCTTTTCAATGGGCTGCAAGCCCTCCCGTCCGCCCACGATCAGCTCGCACAGGGACAACAAAAAATCCGCCTTCATGGAAAGCGGACTTTCATCGTCGTTGGCGTTCATCTGCAAATCCATAGGCGAAATGT
>JAHZDE010000024.1 GCA_019422525.1 Clostridiales bacterium | reverse complement strand
ATGCTCCTTACATAGCCGGTCGGAAGCGGCGCGCATTTTTGCGTAGCTCTCGCGGGAGGCGTTGAACTTTCCGCCGTGAAGATAGGACACGGAGTTCAGCACAAAATGGTTGTGGTAACAGTGGGTATTGAGGTGCGTTGCAACGATAACTTGAAAATCCGGCCACAACTCCCGGGCCAGTTTCACTCCTATTTCATGTGCTGTATCCGCATCCACCTCATCCTCTGCAAAGCTTTGATACCCATGCCACGCAAGTATGCCATCCGTCTTTTGAAACTGCTCCTTTGTCAGCTGCATCTGTTCACGAGCGCAGTCGGCATTGCAGTTAATGGCGGTCACATAAAATTGCTGCTCTGTCTTAAAATCGTCCATTGCATAATCCATAACGTCGCGCATGGTTTGATACTCCGTTTTGCTCCATGCTGGATTGGCGGTCTTTGTGCCGTCTTTGGCGTACTCGATGACGCGGGGCAAGTGCGTGGCTACTTTCCAAATTCGTGTAGTAGCCATATCATTGCTGCTCCGGCTGTGTTACGGCCTTTTGAATGGCAAGCACGGCATGGCGAAACTCCTGCATATACATGGCGTATTCCTCGGCAAGGAAAAAGCCCGTAGTGTTTGCGCGGGCTGCGATCTGATTCATGCTGTTGCCGATGGCGTTCAGTTCGCGCATCATGCCGTGATAATCGGGTGGCGGCATTTCCTTTGGAGCATAGCCGTTGAGCAGAGTGCGGATATATGTTTCCTGCGACAAGCCAGTTTTCTTCACACACTTTTTCAGCCGCTGATGTTCTTTCGCGTTCAGCCGAAACGTGATTTTTATATTGCGTTTTAGCATAGTTCCTCCTTTGCGGAAATGGGGTTTAAGGGCGCGAAGCCCCTTACGGGCGGATAATGCCGGCATTATCCAATGCTCGTTAGTACGATGCAGAGTTAGTACGATGCAGAGCATCGCCCTGATACACTCCCCGAGAAATGAATCATCTTTCGCCGCGCCCCTTTTCCGGCAATCGCGCCTTTATATCCACGCCCTTGAAGCACTCGGCGTCCAAAATATAATCGCTGCTCTGCCATCTTCCATATACTGTTTGCTCCGCTTCGGCGCGGCTGCCCGCTTCAACCTCAACCGTCATTTGCAGCTTTTCCGTGATCGTGACCTGATACGTTTTCATCGCGCCATTTCCTCCATAGAATGATGAGGGGCGTTTTTCGCGCCCCGTGTCTTGATGTTCATAATAAGGTTTTTTCTGTGCATGAGCTGCTCGTTGTAATCCTTGCCGACCTCCGGTGGCAAAAGTTCCGTTGTATATTTTTCAGGCAGCAGGGCGCTTATCGTCATCGCCGCTTTCATGCCGGCCTCATCGTTATCAAGGCACAAGGCCACATGGGAAATCCATGGATTATCCTTTAAAAACTGCGTGAGCGCAATAGGCAGCGGCGTTTCAGCAAGCTCTTTTCTCGGTTGGTAAACGCCCGATAGCGATAGATAGTTGTCCGGTTTACAATCGGCGCTGTCCATGCGCTGCAATTCCGCAAAGGAAAGACAGTCTATAGCGCTCTCAAACAGAAACAGTTTGCATGAACTCGTCTGTGGTGGCAAACTGAAAGAATATCGCTTGTCGCTGCCCTCGACCTCCCGCAAAAACGTGGAGGCGGGATCGCTGCTTCGGAGCATGGCGTAACGGGGGACACCCTGCGGGTCAAATCCCACAAAGCAGCAGTTATGCCGATAATCCTCATACAGAATCCCTTCATCTATGCACATTTGAATGGTTTCTTCAGAAAGGCCGCGCTGCATCAGGTATTGGATTACACGCTTATTATCGGAATGGCGTTTGGGAAGAACAAAGGGTTTGGGTTCTTTCGGCTGCGGCGTTGTTTTCGGGAATGGCCAGTGCTTTGTACATCCGCATAAATGCCTTACGGCTTCGACAAAGGGCATACCTTCAACCTTTACAAGATAGTCAAGCGCGGATACGCCTCCAACGCCCTTTGACCATCTGTACCACTTGCCATTGGAGATTTTCAGGCTGTTGTGAGAGCGCAGGGAATATACTCCCCGTGTGACTTTAATAAGCTCATCAGGTCGATATTGCTGCAAATATGAAAGGAGATCGAGCTGCCGAGCCTGCTCAATCTCCTCTTTGGTTACGCATGATTTTGTAATACGCAAATAGCTTTTATACCTCACTTTCTCTCAAATGTTCAGGAATAGAAAAGGCGTCGATTTTTTTCATCGACGCCTTACATAAAACGAGGCTTATCTTTTTGTAAACTCATACAACTCGGGAATTCTGTCCTGTATGACGTTCCAAACAGCAACCATGTCCAGGGTTTGATACTTATGAGCTGCTAAATCCCTCATACCAGCTATTCTTTTCCGGGGCATCTCAGGGTGCGCATTTCGATACTCAATCGGGAGTGCCTTGACGAGTTCACCGATATTAATTAAGGACATTCACACCGCATTGCGAACAAGTTTGTTGCTCAAAAAGTCTTCCAGTGTCATGTCCCGAACAAACTCAAAGATGTCTTCACAGCATTCACGGATATGGTCAAATATCACATTAATTCTGACCATAGATCACCCTTTCGTCCGTATAGACGGAGTCCGCAAAGGCTCCGCTTCGTAGCGATTCGTATGTGATGATATCAAAGGGAATATGCAGCGCTTCCTCCAGATCCTGTTTGAGACCAACGATATCCAACAGATCATACTTTTTTCCAAAGGAGACGACAAGGTCAACATCGCTGTCTGGCGTATTTTGGCCACGGGCAACAGAACCGAACAATGCAGCTTTCTTTATACCATATGCTTTGAAGAACGGTATCATTTTCCGTATCATTGCGTCCGGCACGGTTAATGCCTCCTTTCTAAAGGGATTCTTTTAATATTATACCCGTGTTTTCATGGATACGCAACTTACAGCTTATCGCTCCGGTCCCAAAACAGTTCTATGCTTTTCCGGGGTTTCCTCGGTTTCTGCATCAATCACATCACTTTCACGCTTAGCGATATTGAGAAGCGCATCAAGCTCCGCAAGACGGGCAGACTTGGTTTTCAGTTCTTCCTCCTGCATGAACGGTTTTTCCACTTCTGCCTTGGCGTTTTCTCTTTGCTCAATGAGTGTCGCAAGCTGCTTTTCACACACCTCCAGCTTTACGGGGAATGCTTCCAGTGCGTTATCTATTCGCTGGATATTGCCGTGGATGTCGCTGCCCAAGTCTATCGTGTGAGATAGATGCCCTCGCATTGTCAGCTTGAACTGCTGCGAAAGCGGGTCAAAGGAAAGCAGCAAGGCAAACCCCTTATAGCTGCCGATTTCCCGTGCTGCTTGTGAAGTCTGTGCTTTGCAGGCTTCAATAATTGCCGTACCCGCTTCCTTTTTTTCGGCAAAGTAAGTACCGCATATCTCCATGCCCGGGAAGTCCTCGCTCTGATGCTCCGCAAGCAGCGCAATATCCGCTTTGTAGGCTGCGATGCGTTCTTCTGTCTGTCGGATGTCTTTGGGAAACTGTTTCAAAAGCTGATTTTCAAGAGAATACTTCTGACTTAGGAAGTTGGACTTATACAGCTTCAAGCGTGATACCTCAATCTCCAAGTCCATCTTTTCCTTGATATGGGGATTGCCCGTTGCAAGGGCTTTGATTTCCGCATAGGACAGCGCTGTTTCGTCCACATCCTCGCAGGAGCGGACGGGAGATTTACTGGTCATGATCTGCGAAATGAACCGCTGTTTGTTTTCGATTGTCTGCCACATGTAGCTGTCGAAAGTGTTCTCGGTAACATAGCGATAAATCTGAACTCGGCTGTTCTCGTTGCCTTGGCGCAATATACGCCCCTCACGCTGTTCGATGTCCGAAGGTCGCCAGGGAATATCCAAGTGATGCTCGGCAATGAGCCGCTTTTGCACATTGGTGCCGGCGCCCATCTTTGCCGTAGAACCGAGCAGAATACGCACATTACCGCTTCTCACATTGGAGAAAAGCGCTGCTTTTTGTGCTTCCGTCTTTGCATCGTGGATAAACGCAATTTCTTCGGCAGGAACACCGAGAGCAACGAGCTTTGTTTTCAAATCGTCGTACACGTTAAAGGCTCCATCGCCGTGCGGTGTGGAAAGGTCGCAGAACACCATTTGCGTTGACCGCTGCTCTTTGCTTTCCTCCCATATTCGATGGATATTCTCAAGGCAGAGGTTGACTTTGCTCTCAGGATCATCGGGCAACAGCTCATCTGCAAGCCTTTGGTCAAGTGCCAGTTTTCTGCCGTCATTGGTGATTTTCAGCATGTTATCTACTGTTGCATCCACCATGCCGTTTCGGACCTTTTCGGCACGTTCCGAGAAAGAAGCTACCATGTCCCTTTGGAACTTGGATGGTTTAATGACCTCATTGTGGTATTCCGCTTCGGGAATGGGGAGCTTCAGCATATCCGCCGTTTGCACATCCGCTACTTGCTTAAACATCGCTATGAGCTCGGGAAGATTATAAAAACGGGCAAACCGCGTTTTTGCACGATAGCCCGTTCCTTCGGGAACGAGTTTGTCAAGATGATTTTTGTAAGTTTTCTAAATTCAAATATTTATCCGCTGAAAAATCTCCTAACATCTCGTGTCTGCATATCTCTTGAAACACCGTATTCAAAGGCTTCTTCGCACTTTCCGATTGCTTCACATTTACAATAAAAGTTGTTTTGCCTATTCGTGTTGTATAAGATAAAGTATTCTCTTTCATATAATCATTTTCTCCTTTTCATAAATTGATTGTGGGGCATTCCGTTTGGAACACCCCACAAATACAGCCTGTTTCATCGGAACATATCAAGAAGTCATTAAGTCGTGAGTATAATGGAAAAGGTTATCTTTCCATATCTCGCTTGCTCTTTCGTGCCTTGATACGCTCCTGTCTTTCTTTTTCCCTTGCTTCTTTTTCGGCTCGTTCCTGTGCTTCCTTAAAAGAAAAAAGTTGCTTCACTTTTTCGGTAAAAAGTTTGGCAACTTCGGGGAAATGTTCCAACGCTTCAAGAAAAGGTCTGCACTTTTCTTTCAGTTCGTTGTATTTGGTTTTCATTCGTTCCAATGCGTTTGCACTGTCCATATACTTCTGTCGGTAAAAATTTGCACTCTGCTCAAATTTTTTGATTTCCGCACGACTGGTAATACCCTCTTTGGCAAGGGCAGTCAGTTGGGAATAATCCTCTTTGGAGATTGCCATTTTACCTGTGATTGTTTTCTGCCCCATACTGTCAATCTCGTTTAAGGTTTTGGAAATATGACGGGCAGGCTCATACTTAACCTGTTCCTTTTGAATACGCATCTGCAACTTCTCCAATCGCTCTTTGTCCTGTTGGATTTGATATTGCAGGGAAGTCAAATGCTCTGCTGTACTTCCGTATTCGCCACGCTGAAAGCCTTTGAACCCTTGCTCCGTCATATAGTTAAACAATTCATCTTGCAGTATGCTGTACGAAGCACGAAACATCGGCTTACCGTTCTTCCTTAACAACGGATTTCCTTTTTCATCGGTCATCGGAATATCCGATTTCCATTTCTTTGAATGGCTTATCTGATTAACCACTTCCTTGACTGTTCCTCGCAGTTTTTCGTCTTTGCAACGCTTACTCCATAGGATTTCTTTCTCCACCACTGGCAGAACCATAGCGTGAAGATGATAGTGGTAAACCTCTTTTCCCAGTTCTTCGCTTGCGGCTACATTGATTTCATCAGCGTGCATTACCGCCGATATAACATTGTCCGCACCGAATTTTTCTTCAATAAAATGATAGGCTTCTTCATAAAACTGCTTTGCGTATTCATAACCGCCGTTACGCTCGAAGTACATCGTATTCACATCAATCACAATCTCATTGAAAAGGGTAGCGTCTTTCCTCAACCCACGAAGCGACACCTGACCGTCTGTTTCCATCTGCTTTAACTGTTCCATATAGGTCGGGGCAGTCGGCTTTTTGAAATGCACATTAAAAGGTATTCGTTCCGCAATCACATTCATATTTTCATAGGTTTCATTCTTGCGTTCGTTGTGCCTTTCCGCCTTGCTCACATCAGAAGCGGCATACTGTTTTACCCTTGCACAACTCATATCCGCCTTGTTGTTTTTTGCCATTTTCGTTCTCCTTTCTCGGCAGGGCGAAGCCATTACACAACATTCTCTGAATGTGTGTAACCCACTATGACACTTTCAGACTTCGTCTGCAAAGATGTCGTGGGCAAGGGCTTTCCTCCCTTGACCTCCCTTTAATGCCTCAAACAAAAAACAGGCTGTCTATTCATCAGACAACCTGTTTTTATGCTCTCGGCATATCACCCATCGGCAAAGACCAGTACCACAGAAAGCCTTGTTTTCGGGAGATAACTCCTGCTTTCTTCTTTGCCTTTTTGATGGTCGATTTCTTGAACCCTGCGGCTTCCAGTTTTTCTTCGCAATCCGAAGAAAGCATTTCTCCGTCTTTCAGCATTTCCAAAAGAAATTCTTTCGCCTTGATTTCCTTTTCGTTCGGTCTGCCCATTTTGGGTGCGAGGGATTGGAACGCTTCTTCTGCGGTCATTTCCATTTCAGAAATAAAGTCCACTCCCTTTTCTGCCACCTCAAAAAGAATTGCCGAGCCTGTCGGGGCAAGGTTGGATTTCACTTGCACCATATATCGTTCCGCTGGTGCTTCTTTGTTCGGTGTGCGTGTGATTGCAAGAATACTTCTTGCAGCACCCGCAATATCAATCGAACCGTTGGTGCGATAAAGAGGATTTATATCTCTCATCTTGTTCATATGGGCGATAATCACGATGGCACAGCCAGTATTTTTTGCAACTGCAATCAAGTGATTAAACTCTGCCCTTGTTTCGTTGGCATTGTTCATTGAACAGTTCTCTCCGATATAGGAACTCATCGGGTCAAGAATTAAAAGTTTTGCGTGATACTTTTCGATTGCTTCAGCAATACGGTTATCTCCAAAGGATAAAGACTTTTCATCTTCCTTGATGAAGATAAGATTTTCTCCATTCCCACCGGCAGAGTTAAATCGGGGTACTACCGTATCGTCTGCATCATCTTCCGTTGTCTGATAGATGATAGTCATAGGTTCTATTTCTTCATCGGTAAAGGGTAAGGCTTCTCCCTTTGAAAGCAGGGCGGCAATGGAAAGCATTAACTTGCTTTTTCCATCGCCCGGATCGCCCTGCAACAGCGTAACCTTGCCGAATGGAATATACGGATACCACAGCCATTTCACTTCTTTCGGTTCGATTTCACTTGCCTTGACAACTTCAAGAGGTACATTTACATTCATTTCATTTTCCATTCTCATCATTGTTCTTCGTTCTCCTTTTCGATAAATATTTAGGGCAAAGCACCACGATACAGCGGAAACTCTGCTTGCAGTCATTACTGCATTTTCTGCAAAGGTCGTTGTAGGTAATGCGATTTCTTTCATTCAGAAACAACGCCCACTCTTGTTTCCGTTTCTTACTCATTCTCGGCATATCAATCCTCCTTTCCGTCTGAAAACAAAAAAACCACAGGGAAGATACTCAGAGCCTTGTTTCTGTCATTTCTCGGGGGCGAAAATCGGGTAAAAAACCCTTGCTAAGCCTATCAAAAAATCACGCAAGGTATTTGTACTAACCTGTGGTTATGTATGAAATTGTGGGGTTTTGGGTAACAAAAAACACCGTATTTCTACGATGTTTTCTGTCACATATATTCTATTTAAGATACTGACAAACTGGGATTTTATTTATTCAGCAAGTCTTGTAATTCATCCAAAAAACGGCAAACATGAAAGCCGTCACAAACGGCATGATGCACTTGAATCGATAAGGGAATATAGTATTTTCCGCCCTCCTCATAATACTTCCCAAACGTAAATATCGGCAGTAGATAGTCATATCCTTTTTTTAGATTTAAGTTAAAGCCTTCAAAGCTTGTCCACGGTATCATAGAAACAGGGAAAGTGTTTTCCGGAGGATTAGGCTTTGCGGACATTCCCATTCGTTCACCAAAAGCGTCTATATCCTTTTGATAGTTCTGAAGAAACTCAGTATAGTCTGCTGTAAACTCAGTCCAAATACTCGAAAAGGTTTCAGTTTCCTTATGAAAAACTGTGTAGCAAGGCAGCATTTCTGAAAAAACGCCTACCTGTCCGTTTTCATCTAATGCGGTCCTGAACTCTTCATGTCGATTGATGATCGTTGTAACTCCATATAAAAGAGTTGGGTATAACTTTTTTCCATCCTTTTTCAACTTAGAAATATCGAGTTTTACCGTCATACTATATGTGCAGGGCGTATTGCCAAAATAGTGGTCGAAATACTCTTTTCGTGTCCAATTATTTATATCAATCTTTGTGAATTGCATCATTTATCCTCCGTAAATTCCGATTTATCTCGCTGATTTAGACGTATTGTACCATATTTTTGTGAATTTTTCAACTTAGCCACTTCGATTATACTCACGACTTAATAACTTCTTAAATACTTCCCGAAAAAGAAAAACTGCCATCCGTTAAGACAGCAGTTCCTTTTCGGCTGGTATGCTATTAAGAATACACAATATCGTTCAATACAATCTCATCTGCACAGGCTCGGATATTGTTCATCAATCCTATCCATTTCATCATATCCTTTCCTTTCAGTTCTTCCGTCACACCCTGCTTTCTTGCCATTTCCTTTATCAGATGCTCCGCCATATTACACGCCGAAGTATCAATTTCAACAAGGTGTTCATATAACTTTCCACTTGTAAGCAGATTGCAATATAAGACTTTCCTGTGTTCTCTTAAATATTTTTCCCTCATTCTTCCGTATTTCGTGAGCGTAGGCGGTTCTTCGTTTTCTATCGTCAAGCAGGGATAGTAATAATCTCCGATGAGTTCGTACTGGATACCAGTTCTTTCGTCTGTAATAAATCTTTGCATTCTGATTTCTCCTTTTGCTTCTTGTGGTAAAATTCCAAAGATTTCTCGTTATGATTTTGCTTTTGACATTCCTCGGAACATAACTTCTGCTGACTGTGTGTAGGCCAGTAGGTACTGCCACACATAGCACAGACACGCTGACGATAATAATGATTTCCTTTTTCTGCTTCTCTGTCGGCTTTCTTTTGGTCTTGCCTTGCCTGATAGCAACAATCCTTTGAACAGAAAATCTGTCGGTTACTTGTAGGCACAAACTCTTTTTGGCAATGAGGACATACCTTTGTCTTGATGATTTCTCCACCGTTTTCAGCGAGTTTTTTCGCCTTACGCTTCTCTCGGTAGGCTTTTTCACGCTCACGCTGTTTTGCCAATCGTTCCATCTCAATCTGTTCTTCCTGTGCCTTGATTTCAGCAAGTTCTTCTTCCGTATAGGCAATATCGACCTGCCCGACATAGTTGAAATAAATATCAACCTTTTGTGTCCTTGCTTTTCCCACACCCTCTGCTTCATAAACCACAATCTTGTCAATGAGTTCGGCAAACATCAAATCGGAAATCTCTGTCGGCTCTTTGCACTTGCGTATCAAAGAAATGAAATGCTTAATATCCACCGTGTTTGTCTTTTCTTCGGTCAGTTCCTGTTGCATCGCTTCAATCTTCGTTTCCAATTCAGCCTGTTCATCATCATACTGCTTCATCAGTTGCTTATACTGTCTTTCGGGCAGTAATCCAGAAACAAGATTTTCATACAATCCACGAATAAGTTTGGAAAGTTCATCGTATCGCTTCTGAAAACGGAGCAATTCCGATTTATTGTGCTTTGGCTTTTCTGTCTGCTTCTCATTCCATAACGCTTGAAGTTCCTTTGCAAAGGCTTCTTCGTCATTCAGGACAAATTTTGATAACCGTTTTACAGCCGATAATATCAAGGTTTCAACATTATCAGCACTAATCGAATGGGCAGTACAGGAGTTTACTCTGCTGGCATACCCGCCGCAACGGTAAGAATACTGCACAGAACGGTCTTTTTTGCTGTAATGCGTTTGCAGGGTCATTCTTCTCCCGCAATCCGCACAGTACAAATAACCGCTTAAACGGTTGCTGTGCGTACCTTTGGCTGCTGTCTTGCTCGCTCGTTTCTTTCGCTTCTGAACGCTGTCCCAAAGTTCCTGCGTGATGATAGGCTCGTGCGTATTATAAAATACATACTGTTCATCTTCATCGGTATTCTTCCTTTTGTGCAGTTTGAAATTCGTACTGACCGATTTACGCAAAACGGTATGACCGAGATATTCCTGTCTGCTCAAAATTGCTCTTATAGTTGACATTCCCCAAAGATACGGGTCTGTAAACTTTATTCCATTATACTGTTCGGGGTGATATTCCTTTGCGTGTGCCGCTGGAATTAAAACCTTTTCTTCGGTAAGCAATTCAGCGATTGCTCTCGGACTTTTGCCCTCGTTGGCAAGCAAAAAGATACGCTTTACCACCTCAGAAGCCACAGGGTCAACGACAAGCGTTTGTTTGTCGGTTGCTAATCGGTTATATCCATAAGGAATTGAACCGCTGCAACGCTTTCCGTCTTTCATACGGGCATCAAACACAGCCTTGATTTTATTGCTTGTGTCTTTGGCGTACCACTCGTTGAACATACGTCGTTTGGGAAGGTGAAGCGCAAACAGCAAAAATCCAGTATTCATGCGGGTTTGCGGCGAGATGGCTCTCGATCAGATAGCTCTCTTTCAGACGGTCAAAGGGCTGAAATCACAATCGCATAGTTGTTTTCATGGGAGAATGGCGGTAACAGCGGTCATTCTCCCTTTTTTTCGTTCCTGCCGCTTTCAACAGGAGGAACACGAACATGGAAGAACCGAAAAGCACAGCAAAGCGCAGGGCAAAGACCGCTGCGGCTGCACAGGAGGATAAAATCACGCTGCTCCCGCTGTCGGAGCTGCACGACTTCCCCAACCACCCATTCAAGGTGCGGGACGATGAAGCCATGCAGGAAACGACGGAGAGCATCCGGCAGTACGGCGTTCTCGTCCCTGCCATCGTCCGTCCCCGTGAGGGCGGCGGATATGAGATCATCGCCGGACACCGGCGCAGGCACGGCAGCGAGCTGGCGGGGCTTTCCGCCATGCCCTGCATCGTGCGGCAGATGGACGACGACACCGCCACCATTCTCATGGTGGACAGCAACATCCAGCGCGAGAACATCCTTCCCTCCGAACGGGCGCAGGCGTACAAAATGAAGCTGGAGGCCATCAAAAGACAGGGTACACGGCACGATTTAACTTCTGACCAACTTGGACAGAAGTTGAGTGGAAAGACTTCCCGCGAGGTTATTGCAGAGAACAGCAATGACAGCCCTACACAAATCCAGCGCTATATCCGCCTGACCGAACTCACCCCGGAGCTTCAACAGATGGTGGACGAGAAGAAGATCGGCATGACCCCCGCCGTGGAAATCTCCTACCTCAAGCCGGAGGAACAGCAGATGCTCCTGACCGCCATCGACAGCGAACAGGCTACGCCCTCGCTTTCGCAGGCGCAGCGCATGAAAAAGCTCTCCCGCGACGGCAAGCTCAACGACGACACCATGCTGGACATCATGATGGAGCAGAAAAAGCCGGAGGGCTACAACGTCGTTCTCTCGGCGGACAAGCTGCGCAAATACTTCCCGCGCTCCTATACGCCGCAGAAGATGGAGGAAACCATCCTGAAGCTGCTGGACGCATGGCTACGCAAGCGCCAGCGTGACCAGTCCAGATAACCAAATACGACCGCAGACAACCACGACACCGACCGGGCAGAGAGCTTTCTTTGCCCGGTTTTGTCATATCCAGAGAGGAGCAAAGCCATGTATATCAACACGTTCAAGTATAAGCCGGAGGACGTTTCCTGCGTCCTCTGTACGGAATATGTCAAAAAGCTGGGCTGCACCGCCCTGTCCTGCCCCTGCCTTGCCGAGCGCATGGAGGCCGGTACGGTGGGCTATGCGGAGGCCGTCGCGGAGCTGTTCCCGCTGCACCCACGCCTGACGCCGCGCATCCTCCGCCTTGTCGCCGGCTTCCCCGGCTCGCTGTGGCAGGACGAGCAGCACAAGCGCCGCTTCGCCTATCTCCGCACCTTGCTGGGCTACCGGAAAAAGCGGGACACGCCGGTATTCCTTGCCGCGCTGTATCTGCTGACCTCCAATCAGGAGCTTGCGGACAGGACCTTCAACTGCTTCTTCCGCGGCGGCATCGACTTCCGCTACGCCCGCAGGCGCGGCATCTCTCCCCATGACTACACGCTGCTCATGGCGGCGAAAAGCCTTTACTGCCATACGGTGGAGGTCACGCAGGGCGACCTTGCGGAGCCGCAGATCATCCCGGACGAGGCGTTCCGGCTGCTCATCAACGCCCTGCTCATCGCCCGCTTCGGGCTGGATGCCCTGAAAATCACCGCAAAGCGTGGGCAGCGGGAATATACCCTCCGCCGCCTCATCCGCCGCGAAGCAGGGGCAAACGCTCCGTCTGCGGGGCTGCTTTTTCCCTCCGAGGGGAGGTGAACACCGTGGCAGTATTTCGCGTGGAGAAGAACCACAATTACACGGTCATGTCCAATTACCACCTGCGGGACACCGCCCTGACGCTGAAAGCCATCGGTCTGCTGTCCAAAATGCTCTCCCTGACAGATGAGTGGGACTACACCACCCGCGGGCTTGCCGCCATCTGCAAGGAGGGCGTGGACGCCATCGGCGCGGCGCTGAAAGAGCTGGAGGCCAGAGGCTACCTTGTCCGCCGCCAGATTCGTGACAGCAAGGGCAGAATCACCGACACCGAGTACATCATCTATGAATCGCCGCATACGCCTCTGCCGGATACGGCTTCACCAGATACGGAAAACCCGTATCTGGATACCCCGGATACGGACGAGCCATATACGGAAAAGACCGCGCAATTAAATAAAGATAGAAGAAATAAAGAAAAAGAAATTCCTGATGAATCTATTACGGACACATCAAATCCTGATCCAATCTATCCCCCAGTCCCCTTGCAGGGCGCGGGATATGACGGGATGGGATACGAGGAAGCGCGAGAGATCGTCAGAGAAAATATCGAGTACGACATTCTGGTGCAGGACCCGCGGCAGGACAGAGAGCAGCTTGACGAGGTAGTGGAGCTTATTGCGGAAACCCTCTGCTCCCGCAGACAGACCATCGTGGTGGCCGGGGACGAGTATCCGGCAGAGATGGTGAAGGAAAAGCTGCTGCGCATCACAGCCTCCCACATCGAGTACGTCTTTGACTGCCTGAAGCAGAACACCACCTACGTCCGCAACATCAAGAAATACCTGCTGGCGTCGCTGTTCAACGCGCCCAGCACCATCGGCAGCTACTATTCCGCCCTCGTCAACCACGATATGTACGGCGACGGGCTGCGGGGCAAGGGCTGAATATGACCGAAAAAGGAGGGATGACCCATGCAGGAGGAAGTGGAAAACAGAGCGGTCACGCTGGTCATCAGCGCGACAAAGCTCACCGGGCGGCTGCTGAAAGCCGCCATTCTGAAATATCTGGCAAGCCGCAAGGAGAAGCGGCTGCAAAAAGCCCGCGCCGCACCGGAAAAGCCCACCGGCAAGCAGACGGTGAAGCAGCTCATCGGGCAGAATCAGGGCGTCTCCAATATCGAGATCACCGACAGCAACATCAAATCTTTTGAGCGCGTGGCACGGAAATACGGCGTGGATTTCGCCGTGAAGAAGGACCGCAGCGTGTCCCCGCCGAAGTACCTCGTCTTTTTCAAGGGGCGGGACGCAGACGCACTGACGGCGGCGTTCCGGGAATACACTGCAAAAGAGGTCAAGCGGGCCTCGCAGGACAAACCCTCGGTGCTGGATCAGCTCCGCGCGCTCAAGGCGAAGGTGCTGTCCCTTACGCCGGACAAAGCCCGGAACAAGGACAAGGGGCTGGAGCTATGAAGCAGATCAACGTAAAGAAGCTCCTGCTTCCCAATATCCCCTATGTCTTTATCGCGCTCTTTGCCACCAAGCTGGGGCAGGCGGTGCGGTTGGCTCCCGGCGCGGACTTCTCTCAAAAGGCACTGCACATCATGGAGGGCTTCGCCGCCGCGTTCCAATCGGCGCTGCCCAGCTTTCACCCCATCGACCTGTGCGTGGGCATTGCCGCCGCCCTGTTTATCCGGCTTGCCGTCTATGTCAAGGGGAAGAACGCACGGAAGTTTCGGAAGAATATCGAGTATGGCAGTGCAAGATGGGGAAACTCGGAGGACATCAAGCCCTATGTAGACCCCACCTTTGCCAACAACGTCATTCTCACCCAGACGGAGCGGCTGACCATGAACAGCCGACCCAAGGACCCAAAGACAGCGCGGAACAAAAACGTGCTGGTGGTGGGCGGTTCCGGCAGCGGCAAGACGCGGTTTTTCATCAAGCCCAACCTCATGCAATTACACAGCTCATACGTTGTGACCGATCCGAAAGGCAGTATCGTGGTCGAATGTGGAAAATTACTCCAGCGGAACCAGTATAAGATCAAGATACTGAACACGATCAACTTCAAAAAGTCCCATCACTACAACCCCTTCGCGTATCTCCACAGCGAAAAGGACATTCTGAAGCTGGTCACGACCCTCATCGCCAACACGCAGGGGGACGGGAAATCCGGCGACGACTTCTGGCGCAAGGCGGAGACGCTGCTCTACACGGCGCTCATCGGGTATATCTACTACGAAGCGCCGGTTGAGGAACAGAACTTCGCCACCCTCATCGAGATGATCAACACCATGGAGGTGCGGGAGGACGATGAGGACTTCAAAAATCCCGTCGATCTGATGTTTGAGGAACTGGCAAAGCGGGAGCCGCATCACTTCGCCGTGCGCCAATATGCCAAATATCGCTTAGCGGCGGGCAAAACAGCGAAAAGTATTTTAATTAGCTGCGGCGCGCGCCTTGCCCCCTTCGACATTCAGGAGCTGCGGGAGATCACCTCCTATGACGAGCTGGAGCTGGACACGCTGGGCGACCGGAAAACGGCGCTGTTCATCATCATTTCCGACACAGACGACACATTCAACTTCCTTGCCAGCATGGTCTACACCCAGCTATTCAACCTCCTGTGCGACAAGGCGGACGATGTGTACGGCGGCAGGCTGCCCGTCCATGTGCGCTGCCTCATCGACGAGTGCGCCAACATCGGGCAGATCCCCAAGCTGGAGAAGCTGATGGCCACCATCCGCAGCCGCGAAATCTCCGCCTGCCTTGTGTTGCAGGCACAGAGCCAGCTCAAGGCGCTCTACAAGGACAACTGCGACACCATCATCGGCAACTGCGACAGCTCCGTATTCCTCGGCGGCAAGGAGCCGACCACATTAAAGGAGCTGTCCGCCGCGCTGGGCAAGGAGACCATTGACACCTTCAACACCGGCGAAAGCCGCGGCAGAGAGGTTTCCCACAGCCTGAACTATCAGAAGCTCGGCAAGGAGCTGATGAGTCAGGATGAGCTTGCCGTTCTTAACGGCGGCAAGTGTATCTTGCAGCTTCGCGGCGTAAGGCCGTTTCTATCCGACAAATACGACATCACAAAACACCCCAACTACAAGTATCTTTCGGACGCGAATCCCAAGAACGCCTTTGACATTGAGAAATTCCTCTCCACAAAGCTCAAGCTGAAGCCGGAGGAGGAATTTGAGGTTTTTGACGCGGGCGCGGCCGCAGGTTCAGAATCCGCCTGAACGGGCGGATTTTTATATATACATCAGACACCCATTCCGTAAAGGAGGACGCCGACAATGCAGCAGATACAGGCGAAACGCAAAGTCGGAGGAAAGCACAACCGAAAATTTGAAAGGAGAAGCCGGAATCGACAGCCGCACAGCGCGGCCAGCTCATTCCGGCTTTGCGGTTTCCACTACAAAAACCAAAAAGAAACGATTCCGGCACATAAACTATGGATTTCTTCAATAGCGCAGTCGATGTGTTGCAGACCCTCGTCATTGCCCTCGGAGCCGGTCTTGGCATCTGGGGCGTCATCAACCTGCTGGAAGGTTACGGAAATGATAATCCGGGGGCTAATGCTCATGTACGGTAAGGAAGCAAGCAACCGAAAACAAGAGATAGACCGCC
>JAHZDE010000023.1 GCA_019422525.1 Clostridiales bacterium | reverse complement strand
CCTCGGCGTTGGTGATATACAGCTTGTTATTGCTGATATGGGCGACTTCGGTGCCATTCTGGGTAAAGGAAATTTTCTCGTGGGTAATAATACACTGTAAATCGTTATCCCTATCGCCCAAAATGATGTTACCGTCGAGGAAACGGATATATTTTCTCAGCTCTTCAAAAGCGGTCTGGGTCTCGCCGTTTTCGGTTTCCACCCACTGCCGGAACTGGTCAAAGGTCATCTCCCAGCCTTCCTCGGTTTGGGTAAGCCGAGTGTTCAGCTCTTCCTCAAAACCTTCGCTGGTGACATAGGTACTTCCCACCTCGCTCATAATGCTTTCGGCGGTCTGGTCAATACGGGAGTAGACATCTTCGGTAATACTGGTTACCGTGTCATTGGTCACATAGTCGCTTTCAATCACTTCTGTACGATTTACCAAATCCCCGATAACCTGGTGGTCTTTATTGGTTTCTTCCGTAAAGCTGGTTTTCACCCTGCCGAAGGTCAATTTGTTCTGGCTGGCATCGGAAAGATTCAGGGTTATTTTGGTGACCAGGAATTTTTCATTCTCGATCCCATGGGGCAGGGAATCCACAAATACATATTGGCCCATGCGGAAATCATCAAAGCTTTTGTCCACCTGAGACAAATCGGCAGCGGTCATTTCAATGGTGTCCACCGTCCCAACCGTTTCCAAAAGGGCAGCCCGGCCTTTTTCCATCAAGCTGGAGGCCTGGGTTTCATCATCCCAGGTTTGAGAAGAGAAAATCCACCCATACTGGTTCACAGCCGCCTCGTCATAGACATAATCCTTTCCGCCGTTAACATCGGAAATGGTGAGCCGCTCTTCGGTCTGTTTGCCGTCGGCATCGGTCAGCCGGGCGCCCAGGGGAATTAACGCGGTAGTAATATCACTTCCGTCCCGGGTGCGGGCATAGTCCAGCAGGTTTTCCCCAAAGGTAATCCGCTGAGTGCTCATATAAGGGAAATCTTTGAGATAATCGAGATACACGCCGTCTTTTTCGTGCCGTACCCACAGATACCCGCCCAGCGTGTCCAGCAGGCTTTTCTTCAAAACGTCAAAGGTAGTTTCATAGGCCATATTGCTTTGGCTGGTGGAATCATAATCCCCGGTAACACTTACATTTCCAACACGAAAGCGTTTATAGTCCTCCACCTGTTCGTTATGCTGGGTAATAAGGTGTGTAAAAAGCTCCGTTACGCCGCCTGTTATCTCAAAAGGCCGGACCCGGCTATCCAGCAAAAAGGCAAGCTCTCCCTCGCAGGTATAGTCCAGCTGTTTATAAAAGCCCTCTTTACTGGAAAGAGGCCGCCCTCGAAAGAGGACGACCCCGTCTTTTTGGACTTCGATAAGGGATTTCAGCTTTTGAACGGCGCCATATCCCGGATGATTGGGATACTGGGTAAAGGTCAAGGTACCGGTTTTGTTCAGCTCCATGGTGAGAGAAAGGGAAAGCAATTGATACTCTGGCAGCCTCAAATCGTGCAGCGGCTGCCCATCACAAAACACCTGAACCATTACAGTGACCCCTCCTGATACTCAAATTTGATGTGTCCAGTGCCGGTAAGAATCATAGGATTATCCCCCTCCAGCAAAAGCAGCGCCGGAGCCCTGCGGGTGCCGGCAGGGAATACGATGGTACTTTCACCAAACTGTATGGTAATTTCCCCATCGGTGGTTACCGTGGGAACGGTGGGCATCCTATCGTTTTGCAGGGAAACGGACAAGCTCCCGCTCACGTCAAACTCCTTCACGGTGGGGGTGAGCTTATATTTATAGGGGTCACAGGTGGCGGTAACGGTAATACTGCCGATAGCAAGGCTTTCTTTTGCGCTGCTCACACTGCACCGCCCCAAATAGTAATACTCCTCATCCATCTGTGTCCGAATCCGCACTCTTTGTCCCAACAGGGCATTGTTAATCTGGGAAACGGCAGTCAACCATTGGCTCCAATTCCCCAAAATGTCGAACCCCATGGTAAGGGTACGGTTTTTATAACGGACAATCCCATCGGTCAGGGCAGTGGAAAAATCCAGCTGTCCATCACGAAAAGGCACATCCACATAAGCGGTTTGGGGTTCCGGCTGGGATATCTGAAAATCGTACAGTTTCAGCCCCCAATCGGCAGAGCTTTGTTCTCCAAAATAAACAGTCATCCGCCTCTCTCCTTTCTTCTTCTGATATCTTCCAATTCTCCGTCGGTATATTCAGCGGTAGCCCGTGCAATTTCACGCCCGTCCAGCTGTACAGGGATTTCCACATGGTGTACGCCACCCGTAAAGGAAGCTTCCCCGGCAAAGGCATAGGAAAGGGCGGCCGCTGTTTGGCCAGCAGAAGCCTGAGCAGGGGATGTGACCAGCTGTATTTGTGAGGAAATAGCGCCTTTCATGCGCTGGACCAAGGCGGAAGCATTAAACTTTGCCGTTTGCAGTCCCTGGGTAACACTTTCCGCAATGGCCGAGGCTTGTCTTAACAGCTTTGGCTTTTCATCCTCAAGGCCCAATTCACCGCCTTCCATGACGCCGCGGAAAATTTTTCTGGTTTTTCGGGAAGGTGAATTGATGTCAAAAGATTTTTTCAATCGACTCAAAATACCGTCGGCAATTCCGCTGGCTTTTTCGAACAAACCAGGCTCTGAGTTCTTCATTTCCTCGAGCATAGGACTCATAACATCTTTCATAGCTGCCTGTGATTCTGCAGGAAGGTCCTCATAGGATTTCAAAATCTCATCTACCATTTTCTGGTTCTCTTCTGAGATATCCCCACCATATTGCTCGGTTTGTGCCAGCATAGTGAGCCAGGTACCCAATTCCTTCTCCGTATCCTCAGTAAACGACTTATTAAAATTATCCTGATTTTTAGCACGTTCTTCTAAGTAGCGGGCTTCTTCATTTTTAATTTCTGCACTTATTCGATTATTCTCCCTCAATCTTCCAACTTCGTCATATTTATACTGCTCATCTATAGCAGCCTTTTGATCTTCCAGCTCTTGGATTTTCTCATTATGGAGACGTTCCGCTTCCAACTGCTCTTCCTGATAGGTCTGATACTCTTCCATAAACGTTTGCAGGCCTTCAGAGCGCTGTGCATAACCTTCCGCATAGGCCGATGCAACTGCTCCAACTTCCTCCTGTGCTGCCGCAATGTTCTGATCCCGTTTGGCAATAATAGCCTCATATTCAGCTGCATAAGCTTCATTGCTCATGGTAGCTTTTTCTCCATATTTCTGGTTTAACAGTGCTATTTCATTATAAGCCGCTTCTTCGGCCAATTCCTGTTGAATTGCGTATTGTTCCTGTGCGGTATTAATCCATTCCTGCGCAATGGTTTGATATTCTTCCAGAGAGCCCTGATGCGTTTCCGCTTCGGTTTCTGCTATCTGTTTCATAGCTTCGGCTTTCTGCTGCTGAATATCAAACTGCTGTTGGTTCAGTTCAGAAAGGGTCTCAAAATACTCGTTGAGCTGTTCAATTTCTGCTTCCGTATATCCACGGCGTTCTTCGGCAGCAGTTTTACAAATAGAAGTAATTCCGTTTTGGACCTCTTCCATATTGGATGTCAGCTTCTGCTGTTCGTCTCCAGAGGCAAATAGGGTGTCGTTAAAAGCCGACAAATGAGATTCCGCATCTTGGATTCCCTCATAAAATGCAACAGCTGCTTCTCCAATGCCGCCAAAAGATTCTCCCAATCTATTGCTGGATTCTTCCAGATTTGCATTAGCTTGCGCAAGCTTTTCTTCTGCGGTCAGCTGATCTCCCATAACAGCTTTTACGGCAAGAATTCCGGCAGCTAATGCGGCTATCGCGGTAATGACCACTGCAATGGGATTGGCATTCATAGCAGCATTCCACAACCATTGAGCAGCAGTTACCGCTGTTATTTGGCCGCTGACCAAACCAACCAAAACTTGTTTGGCAGTAAGAGCAACGTTGGAAGTAAGAAGCTGCTGCGCGTTTGCTTTTTCCGCAATTGTAAGCTTTGCTACAATTTCATGATAAGCGCCCAACATGGTGGTGACTGTTGAAACAATGCTCTGCGCCGCAAAAGCAGCTGTTACCGCTGCAATAATGGGAATGATAATGTTCAGGTGTTCACCAAGAAAATCGATAGTGTCAAGTAGCGGCATTAACATGTTATCTGCCAAATCGATAGCAGCTTCCCCCACATTGAGTAGGACATTACTCACAGTTTCAACAGCGGAACGTAAACCACCATCTTCAAAGGACTTGCGAATAGCGGAAACGGCTTCTTCCACAGGAGCTCGAACCCTGGCGGGCAAAAGCTCTATCAGCCCGTCTACCAGTACCGAAACAATATTCTGGGCAGCGGAAATCAGGCTGGAGGAATTGTTGACAATTCCCTTTACCAGAGACTGCAATAGTGTTACAGCGGCGTCCACCATTTCCGGGGCATAGCTGGCAATTTTTCCGGCCAGCTCTGCGGCAATGGCACCGGCGTCTTCCAGCATCCCATTAAGGCCGCTGGTTTTATAAGAATCGGCCAATTGTGCAAGGGCATTCAGTGCTTCGCCAGTAACTTGCCCCACGACAGGCATAATCTCATTGGTAATCGGCTGCAATACATCCGTTTCCAAATGCTGTTTTACCGTTTCCAGTGCGCCGGCTAAGTCTTCATACTGCACCTGATTGAGATTATTCATGGCTTCAGAAGCAGTATCGCAGGCTCCCTTTACGCTGTTCATCTGGGCAGCAATTTGCTCGCCAAAATTTCCCGCACTAACAGCCATCTCATCCAGGGAGGTTTGTGCATTTGTCAGAAGGTCTGTGATTTCCCGAATCCCATCGGCAGCATCTCCGCCTAACAGTACGGTATTATCATTTGCCAATTTTTCACCTGCTTTCTAAAGGGTAAAGATATAAAAAAACCCCTGCCATTTGGCAAGGGTTTTTGCTAAAAAGAGTAAAGAAAAAGCACCCCAAAGGGTGCTTTTTGTTAATTGGTAATTTTCTCAACGAAGATCACAGATTCATTATTGCTATTGCCAATGGTTCCATAAATCGTCAGCTGTGTACCGGTTGAAAATGTGATGGGGGTGTAGGTATAACTATATACGTTTGTATATTGATTGCCACTGTCATCCTGGACAGTCAATCTTGCAAATGCCCCTACTTCCTTGGGCTTCTCAATTGTAAATTCTTTTACAGTTCCTTTTAATACTACCTTTGTATCACTATTTACATCACTGGCCTTGTATGTGGCGTAATCAACAGGAGTATACTCCGATTCATTGATAGAATCCCACAAACAGGGTTTATAGGTAGCCGTTAAGGTTTGCCCAAAGCTGCCGTTATCTCCGGGAGAAAGCAGGAGTAAATACTCTCCACATTCCACAACATCGCTGAACGCATCCGAAGAATAGGTATTTACAAAATCCTGCATTTTACTTTGTGCATCCTCATAAGAAAGGGTTTCATCGCAAGTTTGCATCCACAAAGCAATCCACTTTTTCATCAACTCATTCTGTTTTTTCATATCAAAAACAATGGAATAACTGCTGTCTTCCGGATTGTTTTGAACGGAACCAAAAGTGATCTTCAGAGTTCTTTCTGTTCTTGTCTGTGATTCATCAGACGTATCTTCTACCGTAAAGAGAAGTCGGCCTGTAGTGCTCTTTTGAAAGTCTCCGATTTCCAAATCAGGATAATTTTCAGAAGAAATAGCCGTAACTTTATCATAGATGTCTTTTACGCAATTAGGAACGCCTTCCTGATTATCTTCATCTTTCGATTCAGGTTCACTGCTTTCTTCGGACTCTTCCTCAGATTCAGAGGAGCTTTCCATGCTCGAAATGTTGTCGTTTGTATTGCTGGAGGTTGAAGATGGAGGATTCGACGCACAGGCGGAGAACACCATCAATGCCATCATGGCAGCCAAAAAACCACAAAGCCATTTTTTCATAAAATCACACTCCTTTATCTGCATCATATCATAATATCTGATATTTGTAAATAGGGAATATAATTTTACAGCACATTTGACAGATTTCTGCCTTCTGGGAAGGTCTGGTCGCTTTTCCATGGGAATTTTCAAACACACTACCCCCAAAATTCAAAAGAAAAGGCATCCCGAAGGATGCCGGATTCTTTGACGATTTGGGGAAAGGCATTCAGTTTTTCTGCACGAAGGCCAAAATGCCAGAAATGAGATAAAGCAGTCCGGTCATGATGCCAAGCACCAGGGTGAACGACCCAACGGCTTCGCCAAGAAGGCCCTGTGTGGACATAAGCCCCAGGAAACCGCTGGCAAATCCGCCCAAAATCATGAATATGCCTGCCATAATCCGCTTTTTCAGCACAAATATGGCGCCAAGCAGTCCCAGAACCAAAAACGGAAGGCAAAGTGCCAGAATGAATAACATCGCCAGACCGTCACTGACAGGGGCAGAGAAAGCGGAAATAAGATACAGGAACATGACCACCATGCTCAAGCCGAAAGAGATGAAACTGATAACTTTTTTCGACATAAAATCCCTCCTTTTTTTGATTATATCAACTTTATGATAATTATTCAAGCAAAAAGGAAAAGATTCATAGCATTTTTGATACATCGCCGCCGTGAAGCAGAGCTTCTTCGATGGCGCTGAGTTTTTCCCGCTGGGATTTGGGCAAGGGGAGAGCAAACTGGCGTTTCATTTTACGGTAGAACTGCTGCTGTTCCTGAGACATTTTGGGAGAGATTTCCATAGAGCGATAGCCCATAATCTCCATCATGCGGCAGTCGGAGCGCAGCGAAGCGAACATCGCCTTAAACTTCCACCAATGCAGCTGGGGAATCTCATTCAAATCCACCCCATATTGCTCCAAAAAGGCGGCATACAAATATTCATCATCATATTCATAGGAATAGATGGCGTCTGCATGGCCTTTGCCGTTTCCGTTTTGACTGGTCTCTTTTCCGGCAGTATAAAACCACAGAAGCTTCTCCACGGCCTCCTGCAGCTGTTCATCGGGAAAGGCCACATTGGGAAAATACAGATTCAGCGCTTGGGAAAGCAGCTCATTTTCTGGAAGTTGTTTCTCCATCAGCAGTTCAAAACGGATGCCGGCGCGGAAATCCCAGCAAATGGGGGTTTCCACACCGGCAATCCACACGGTTTTTGGAGCGGGTACAAGCAGCAGGCTCATTTCACATCGGCTGAAGAGGCCGCAGTCTTCCCGTGGTTTTTCATCACAGGCACGCGATTGGCAATGGCCTGAAGCTCTGCCTGCTGCTTGCGGATTCCTTCCACCAGTTCACCAAAAGCCTGCAAAGAAAGCTTGAGGTTTACCTGCCCGCCAAAGATTTCCTGGGAAGTTCCCGGGCCAAAGAGGGAATCGAAACACTCGGCCACTGCCTGGTGCTGCAAGCGGATGGACTGAGACGCAGACAGCTGTTTTTCCTGCTGTTTCAGCGAATCCATACGGTCGGCAACCTTCTGCATGGCGGCTTCATAGGTTTCCATTTTGTCGGCGTCAAAAACGTCGTACTCCATCTCTTTTCCGTTAATTGTAAACATCCTCTATTCCTCCTTTAATGGCTTATACGCCGGCAGCTCCGGCTTCGGTAAAGGTCTTGGTCTCGGTATTGAACTCGCCGTCCACAAAAGCGCCGACGTTGTTCAGGTTACCGGTCACCTTCACGGCTTCACCGCCTGCACCGGCACAGCTTGCCACTTCCACGGCAACCCGGAACTTGCGGGCCTTAAAGGTGTTCTCCTTGCTGGCAACGGGCTCAAACAGCTCCACGCGGATATAGTCGCGCTCAGCGTCGAGGCCGGTGAGCTGGTTGCGGCCAATGTTATACAGCTCCATAATGGCCTTTTCGGACTTCATCAAATCGGTATCAAAGGGGAATACCGGCTGGTATCTCTTGATAATGGTAGAAGCGGCCCGGTCGCTGACATAGGCCTTGGTGTCGAACTGTGCGGCGGGGTTTTCGTCCAGGGTGTTGACGCCGGCGCCCAGCAGTTCAAAAGTGGGGTCGCCTTCCTCAGCGCCCAGTACGCCCAGATAATCCGCGATCTGGTGTCTCATAATGGTTTCGTTTGCCAAAAAAATCATCCTTCCTGAAAATATTGGAGCCTGCACTGCATTTCAAATTTTGCAGTAGTGGCAGACTCAGTGGTGAGCACATAGCCTGTACTCAGGGCTTCGATTTTTTGCGGTATTTTGCCCTCGGGTAAAAGGGGAAGATTTCCCGTCCGGGACTGTGCATCCAGCCAGTCGGAGAGGGTTTCAAAGAACCCACAGTCAGAGAGCTTTTGCAGGATATCCAAATCATATTCCTTCACGGAGCGGAGGAAGAAGGGATAGAATCGGACACTGCTGTCATCGGCATACCGCTTGACGATTTCCGATGCCGGAGAGGTATTCACGGAATATTCCATTTCCGATTCCGGCAGAAAATCCAGTGTAATGGTACCGCCCGTGGTCAGAGGGCAATCGAGAAAATAGTCCGCAAGGGATTGTATCATGGTTTGGGACATTACCGGGTTTCCTCCAGTCTTTTCGGCGCCGGCCAAAATCCGTTTTGCAAGGGTTCCGCTCCACCGCAGCCTGCAAAAGCAGCCGCTGTCCCACATGTGGAAAATGGCCAGGGGTCATCATAAGATTCGGCACCCCCGAATGTGCCTGCCGTCAAGTCTCCTGTTTTCAGCGCCAGCTTTTTGGGGAGACGCTCCTGCCGGGCACATTGCGGGTTTTGCCGAAGGGCACAGGCCGCCGGGAAAATGGAAAGACCCCGGCAGCTGATAGAGGAGGGATACAAGCAGGAACTTTTCCCACCTACATCGTATCACAGGAAAAGCAGGACATTCCATGACAGGCTACAGCTTGAGCAGAGAAAGGGCCTTTTCATGTTTTCTCACCACCTGCCGGCAGCAATAATTCATTTTTAAACCAATCTTCTCAAAGGTCATGCCGTCTATGTAGCGGTATTCCATCAGCAGCCTCAGGGTATCATCCTCCAGCTGCCCCAGTGTGTCCCAGATTTCCTGCCGGACGGTTTGCAGCTCCTCGATTTCCCGGCTGATTTCCTCCTCGATTTCCAGCACCTTGTCCATGGGGCGCTCGATGGGGCTTCCGCTTCCGCCTTTGCCGGGGGCTTGTGACAGGTTCTGGGTAACTTTCACACACAAGCTGCGCCACCGGGCTTTTTCTTCCAGCAGCCGGTTAATGCGCTCATTCATTCGCCGGCAGCGGGACAGGTACTCAATTTTCTGTTCTTTTTCGGATCGGGTCATTTGCTTTCTCCTCCTTTGGGACATTCTGTGAGAACCCCTCTCTCCACCTCCGAAAGCCTGACGGTATATTCCGCATTGGCTCTCAAATCGTGAAGGATGGCCAGATGGGTGGCTTCCCCCTTGCGAAAACCGAACCGGTAGTCAATGGGCACGAACTTTGCCCCCCGCCAGACTACCAGCTCATTGTCGTTCCAGCGGACAAACTGCCAGGAGCCGGCCATATCGGTTTTGAATGATGCTCTCTGGCACATCCTGATAAATTCCAGTCTCTCCATGCTTCCCCTCAAAAGGGCAAGTCGTCCATGGCAGTGACGGTGGATTCCTCTGGATTTTCCCACCGGTAACGGTAATGGGGGCTTTCGTTTGCCGGATAAATCCGCTTGCTGCGCTCGTCATAGGCCACGGAAATGGCGTTTTCTTTTAGTGCCAGCTTGCCGGTCATGCGGTTTTTCAGCACCCAAATCCGCCCGCCAGCTGCCTCTTCTTCCGGGTTCTTCTGGTAGGAAAGCACCACGTCCACCCGGTTGGTGATGTCGGAAGAGCCGGACACCATATCGTTGTCGGAAACCTCCCCCTGTGTTTTTCTGGGGTGGGCTACCAGGATGATTGCCACGTTATATTTGACAGCCAGCTGCTTGAGCTTTCGGACAAACTTGGACTGCTGAATATACTGGCTGTCGGAAGAAATCACGTCGATGGCGGTCATCAGGTTGTCGATGCACACCAGCTGGGTTCCATACCGCCGGATGGCCTTTTCCACCGTATCCAGCAGGGTTTCATATTCGTCCCCGTCATCTATGGCGTTGTTGTCGTAGAGATAGGCCAAATCAAAATACCACCTTCCCAGCTTGTCCACCGTCTCCGGCGCCAAATCATAGCAGGGGTCGGAAAACTGGTTGTACCGGGTCACCACATGTTGCGGCCCTGCCAGCTGCAAATCCAGCCAGCGGCGAAAATGATAGTCCGGCAGCTCCCCGGAATAGGCGAACACCCGGTACTGCTGATTCAGCGCTTCGGCAATCAGCTGCCCCATCAGGGTACTTTTCCCTTCCCCCCGCTTGCCGGTGAGCAGCACCACCTGCCCAAAATACAGCCCGCCGATGACCCTATCCAGCTTGGAAATCCCGGTGATAATGTGTGGGAGAGTCTGCAAATCCACGCTCTCCACCTGGGCCAGCCTTTTCACATGGTTTATGGGAATGAGCTGCGCCTTTGCCACTGCCTGCCGTACCGCCTCGGCGCCATATTTTCGGAGAATGTCGTTGGCGTCCTTTTCCCCCAGATAGTCCTCCCTCTGCACCACCTTCACCGGGCAGGAAAGCCTCCGGCTCAGCTCGTCCACCAGGGTGATTTTCCCGTGCTCACAGTCCCCGAACACGATGACCTCTTTGAATTTTTGCAGCCAGTCCCAGCAGTTTTCCACCCAGGTGAAGCCCTTGGCACCGGTGGGCACGCTGACGGCGTTTGGAATCCCGGCTTCTGCCGCGCTCAGGGAGTCCAGCTGCCCCTCGGTAATGACCAGCGAGTCAAAGCCCTTACACTGGTCCATGCCGAAGAGGATGGGCCGGGTGCCCTTTTCGCACCACTCCTTGTTTTTGTCCCGGCTTTTGTCGAAGTCGGTTTTGCGGTACTTGACGAACTGCATCACGCCGTTTTCGTCGTAGAAGGGGAAAACCAGAATGTGGTCGTTGTCCTTCCGGGTGGTAATGCGGTAGCGGCTGGCCACTTCCCGGCTGATTCCGCGGGAATGAAGGTATTCCACCGCTGGCTCCCGTGTTTTTATGGGACGCTGGGGCAGCTCCCGGTATGTGCGGGGGCTTTCTCCAAAATCCAGCGGATAGTGAAAATCCCGTGCCAGCTGGACAAAATGCCCCTGCCGGCCGCAGCTTGCCCGGAAGCACTTAAAAAGCCCGGTGTCCAGATTCACCGAAAAGGTTTCCTTATCGTGGCCGTCGCCGTGGCAATAGGGACACCACTTGAAAAACAGCTCATTCCCTTTGCGGTGGGTGTCAGCGCCCAGCTTTCCGGCCAGCCCAAATACATCTTCCTGTTTCCACTCATACCCCATCAAATTCCACCCCTTTGCTTGTAATAATCGAACATGTAATCCGTTCCCGGCTCCGGGTCATAATCGGGACTTATGCCCGAAGGGCAAGTTTGCGGCGCAGCCGAATGATATTTCTTCCCTTCTTCTCTTTCTTTTCTTTCT
The DNA here is from genome assembly GCA_019422525.1 of Clostridiales bacterium. Lineage (GTDB taxonomy): Bacteria > Bacillota > Clostridia > Oscillospirales > Acutalibacteraceae > Heritagella_A. The sequence goes on along the minus strand of JAHZDE010000023.1, from coordinate 6,644 downwards.
TCTATTGTTGTTAAGAGTTTGTTAGCTGCTTGCCCCTTGCCTGTTAGCTGCCTGTTAGAATTTCTGTTATCCGCCTGATACAAGTCGTAGTTTTTGACGGTAATCACGGTAAATTTTGCAAGGGCAGTCCGTGTGATTTCCCCTGTTGCTTCCAGATGTTTGAAAGCTGTTCGCACCTGCTGGATGGAAAGGCCGGTCTCTTTGGATAAAGAAGCCAAAGAGGTGATGAATTGCCCTCTCCCGCAGGGCATCCCCTGAAACATCCCCGGCTTCCAGTTGGCCATGAGGATACAGTGGAAAAACAGCACCTTGGTACTGATGTCCCTATACCAGCCCCACTGGAGAATCTTACGGTCAATTTTCACAAAATTGCCATCTTTATTTATGTTCATGAAAAAGCCTCCTTTTCTTCCAGCCGCTTCTTCGCTTCCCGGATGTTCTCCTGCATCTCAAATGGTGTCATAGTCATCAAAATGGCAAATCGTCGTCGGATTCAATGGCGACTTCTTCAAACCCGGCAGGATGGGCAGAGGAAGGCGCAGAAGCGGCGGTATGCTGCTTCAGGGGCTTGTCCTTGGGGGTAGAAAAGCGTCTCTGGCGGATGCTCTCGGCTTTCATAAGGCAATAACATTCGGTAGTCCAGCCGGTTTTTCCGTTGATCTCCCACTCCCGATTGCGAAACAGCACGCCCACCAGCTTCCCCTTCAGACCGCTTTCATTCCAGTCCCAATGATAGCCGGGGTTGCTGGCTTCCACGGCCCACATGGCATTGCCGAAACTGCGCTTTGCCCAGGCGTCCCGCTGGCTGCCGTCGTCCCTGGGCACCCGCAGGCGATAGGTACCCCGCCACTTTTTGTCCTTCTGCTGCTGGCTGCGGTAGTCGTTTTTGAAAAAGTCCTTGTGCTCGCCCTCTGCAATGTCAAAGGAAATCAGCAGCACGCTGCCCCACGAATATTCCTGCTCCCGGGCGTCTATAATCCTGGCCACATATCCGCCTGCCGGCAGCTTTTCTCTTCTCAAAGGGGATTCGGCTTTGTAACCATTAAACTGTTTCATAGTATTAAAGTCTCCTTACATTTCATAATATTTTCAAATTTTTCATAGGCCCATTTCAAATGGTTGTCCATCTCCCGCTCAACCTTCTCCATATTCCCGGTCTCCTTCCCGAACCGCGCGCCAGTTCCCGCTAAAATACCACTCCACCAGCATCTCGTCGAATTCCCGCTGCTCCGGGGAAGTGCCCCCGCTATGTACAATCCCGCACTGTTTCATGGCATAAGCCAGCGCATCCTGGGCGGCGACCCACTCTCCTTCGTGCTCGCCAAACCCTTCATAGGCCACCGGCGGCTGGGGGACGAACCCTTTTTTGGGGATTTTCCGAAATTCCAAAGCATAGAGCTCTCCACTGCCCTCAAAATCCTGAAAGACAGCCTTTCCAATCAGCTGGAACTTGGGGGGATTGGTGAAGGTGATGGATTTGATAGCGTTACTGTCCCGATACACAATGGGGTCCAATATGGTTTCATAAAAAAATTGATACGCATCCATTTGCGTTTCCTTTCTCCTCATGTTATAATGAGGCTGTACATAATTGTCTTAGCCGCTCTCCGGTGTTGCAGCACTGGGGGCGGCGTTTTTTATTACATGGCCCCGCCTTTATATTTGCGGCTATACCGCTTTTGCAGGCGATAGGCCCTTTCCACAGCCTGCCCGTCCAGCTGACAGGCAACGGCCCGGCGATGGTACGCCTTCACTTTGGTACAAATCCCCTGCATCTGGCAGCCGTGCTTTTGCATCACCTGGCACGTTCTACAGGGGTCTGGGATGTTTTGTGCGTATCCCATCACGCCCTCCTATCCAGCCCACGGACAATATCGTCCCGGTTGGCTTTGATTTTCTTCTCCCACGCCCGGCGGGCAAGGTGTTCTTTCATTGCGTCCCGAGTGATGGAAGCTATCAGCCCTATCAGAGCCAGCCCCATCACAGCCAGCAGGCTTATCATCATCAGATTTTCCATGTTGTTAATCTCCTTTCAGCTTGTCCATTCTGCTGACCGGCAGGAAACTCCTGCCAGCTGGCTTTACAATACAATAGTGCGGTCCTGTCCATAGCCTTCGGGCTTTTCCCCCCAGTCTACCGTGACCTTCACAGGGTATCCGAGAATCCGGCTGCGGATGCGGGACAGCGCGTCTTCAAAGTTGCGCCGGGTCTGTTCCACCAGCTCCGGCGTGGCTTCCACATAATGGATTTCCACCACAGGAGAGCCGATAAACTTGCCGTTTTTGTCTGTCATATGCAATCACCTCACATCAGAATATTCAAAAGGGGCTTTGTCCTATGCGGTGCAGTTGGTTTCGGATTCATTGGGCGATTACAAGCCCTGGCACAGCAGCCGGAACGTTTCACGGCCTTTTGGGGTAATCAAGGTCTGGATACCGCTCCACCGGGTTTTCTGGTTAAAGCACTCTTTGACTTCAAACAGGCCGCTATTCTTTTCGGCATAGGGCATGAGCCTGCCTTTTTGGTCCCGATAGATAAACTTCTTTTCCAATAGGAAAGCGATAAAAGCCTTTTCTTTGACCTTCAGCTGTTTTGCCGTCTCCCGAAAGCTGGTCAAAAGGTTCCGGTCTACCAACTCGTCAAAGTATGCTGCTTTGGGCGCCATCATCTGATTTTCCACTGTCAGGGCAGAGATGCGGGCCTCCCGCTGCGCCAGGGTTTTCTGCGCAACCATCAACGCTTTTGCCATCAGCTCCGACGGGGAAAGCTGTTTCTGCCCCGCTATGTACCCGCCGGTTTTGCGGATAGAGGGGATGACCTCCGAGGTAATCCAGTGCTTAAAGGCTCTTGCAGCCGGCAGCCTGCTGGAAAGCACCAGGGAATACAGTCCGGCTTCGTTGATGAAAACCACATTGCGCCTTTGACCTGCCATCGCGATTTGCGATGTCAGCTTGTCCTCCTCGTCCACGTGTTTCTGGATGGCGTCAGCCGTATTGGTATACCCCAGCGCCGTTGCCACATCCTTGCCCACAAACCACGGTTCGCCCTGGCGTTCCACGGTTCGCACCTGCCCGAAAGCAGGGCTTTCAAAAATTTTCAGTTCATTCATAGGAATCATCCTTTCTGTCGTCAATGAGTTCGTCTACCGTCGTGTGGAAGAAAGCAGCAATTGCAGCCGCTTTCTCCAGCGAAGGCGTTATCCCGTTTTTCCAATTGGAAATCGTAGTGGGAGTCACCCCCAGATGTTTCGCCAGCCTATAATTGGAAACCTGATACTCTTGCTGCAATTTTGCTAAATTTTTAGAGAAAGGCAAACTATCACCTCCTGCCTCTTGACAATATTCCAATAAAATGGTATTCTAATATTATGGAATATTTCATTGATTACACAGCCATTTATTTCCATTTTTTTGAAAATCCTGGGGATTCAAGATGGATTTCTGTGGTAGCAGCTCCATTATATTCCATTTATTTGGAATAGTCAACCCAGTTTATTCCAATTCATTGACATAATATGAGGTGTTTTTTTATGAACTTTGCCGAACGTCTCCAGAAACTCATGCAAATTACTGGAATAACCCGGTATCGAATCTCAAAAGAAGTTGGCTGCTCCCCCTCAACGGTGACAAACTGGTTAAATGGGACAGACCCAACAGCCGACCGTATCCAGCAGGTCGCGGATTATTTTGGAGTATCTGCGGATTATTTATTAGGCCAGTCAAGCCACCGGTATCAAGTGACAAAAGGGTTTTTGCGTCTGCGCCAGTTTTTGGGGCCGGAGTATCGCATCGACACCTATGATGGCTGGTGCTTTCTGTGTTTAACGGTAAAAAAGGGAGTTGTGCTTGCTTTGCACGACATTCCTGAAGATTTGGCAGATAACGCAGAGTTTGATTTCAGGGTGGAGTTATTCGATTTTACTGTGGAGCATCGGCCTTTTATCAAGCAATCTGAAACCATTCATGCAACCTTGCGAACCTTGAAAGATGCTTTGGAGCCTGTGATTGGGAACCTGATACAGCAAGGGGGACTGGCAAAAAAAGAGAGCCCCGCTGATAGCGAGGCTGATTCTGAAGGCAAAGAGCGGGATGGCGAAGAGGATGATGATTTTATCATATTGAATCGTGCAGCCAAAAGGATGACACCGGAAAAGCGAAAAAAGCTGCTGGAAATGGCAAAACTCATGTTTGCGGAGGACTTTGAAGAGAATGAGTAGTACACCGGATTATTCTACTGCTACCAATAAAGCCTATGAAATTCTATCCCGCGTGTATCCTTTTCGATTAGAAACCGATATTTTTCAGATCGTGAACAGTTTTCCCAACATTGTAGTTCATACCTATACCGAGCTTGCCCAAAAATTTCGCATGTCTTTTGGGGAGGTGCTGGAGAGTGTTTCCAGTGAGTATGGGTTTACGATTCGAAGCCGTCGAACGGGGAAAAGCGAAATTTATTATAATGACCGAAAGGGGATTTATACGATAAAATTCACATTGGCCCATGAATTGGGACACATCGTATTGGGTCATGTGGATGACGACGATGTGTCCCGAAAAGAAGCCAGTTGTTTTGCCCGCAATTTACTGTGCGCTGTCCCAATCGTTGATGAATTGGAGATTGAAACAGTGGGAGATTTGATATATGTCTTTGAAGTAGGAAAACCCATGGCCGAAGTATCTTTAAACTATTTTGGTTCAGACCGGTATTATATTAAAAGAAATTATTACGATTCCATTCGAGCTCAAACTTATGCATATATAAATGGATATAGTTCTATGCACTGATGTATATAATAGGGCTTAAATTTGCAGTATTGGTTGGACGCAGAACCCTGGTATCAATTGCGCTGTACATATCTGCACGGGAAGGCTGTTTGATATGGATTTGGGAGTACTATGCGCTCTGTTGTATAAAGGAGCAAAAATTTTTGCAAAATCATCAAAGTGCGTGTGTTACAATATGATAGTTGAAATAAAAGATAAAATTCCTTCCCCTGAAAAACAGCAAGAGGTGGAAAAAAATAATAGAGGAAATGTCGAGATATGACCGTGACCAGATGGTGGAAAAAATGAAAAACCATGGGAATTTTAAACTTGCTATTGAGAGTCATTTCCTGAATATAAAGGAGGGAGCCTCATGAAATACGCCGTCTATCTGCGAAAAAGCCGGGCCGATGACCCCCATGAGCCGCTGGAAGAAACCCTGCGGAAGCATCGGGAACAGCTGACCGCCTATATGCTGCGGGAAGGGATTTCCGTTTTGCCGGAAGATGTGTATGAGGAAGTGGTCTCCGGTGACAGCCTGTACGCCAGACCCCAGATGCTCCGCCTGCTGGAAGCGGTGGAGGCCGGGAAGTATACCGGCGTGCTCTGTATGGACATCCAGCGTCTGGGGCGCGGCTCCATGCGGGACCAGGGCGTGATTCTGGACGCCTTTAAATACAGCGGCACGAAGATTCTCACGCCCACCAAAACTTATGATTTGCAGGACGACACCGACGAGACGTATACCGAGTTTGAAACTTTCTTGGGCAGGCAGGAGCTGAAAATGATTAAAAAGCGACTGCGCCGGGGCATTGAAGCCACCATCCAGAAGGGCGGCTATATTGCCAATGCGCCCTATGGCTATGAGAAAACCAAAATCGGGAAGCTTCCCACCCTGAAAATCAACGAAGAGGAAGCCCGGTTTGTGCGAATGATATTCGACCTTTACCGAAAGGGCATGGGCGGCCAGCAGATTGCCGAAACCGTCACCAGCATGGGGGCGCGGCCCCATAGAGGCGAGGCGTTCAACCGGACTTCCATTCTCAAGATTCTGAAAAACCCCACCTATATGGGGAAAATCGTCTGGAATCAGAAAACCTGCCTCCCCCCCGGCAGCCGAGGCGCTGAAAAACACAAAACAATCTATCACCCGCCGGAAAAGTGGACGGTGGTGGACGGCGTACATCCGGCTATTATCGAGGAGGATACCTGGAACCGGGTGCAGACGATTCTTCGAGGGCGCTATCATTCTCCCAGCTTTACCGGCGTGGTAGAGAATCCGCTGGCCGGGCTGATGATCTGCGGCAACTGCGGGAAGCACATGCAGCGTCAGGCAAGCTCTAAAGGCGGGCCGCTGCTGCTGTGCCAGAAAAAAGGCTGCATCGTTTCCAGCCGGCTGGATTTGGTAGAAAAAGCCATGCTGACTTCGATTCGGGAGGAAATGGAGAAGCTGTCTGCCAGGTCTGACGGAACCGACAGTCCCATCAAAGACCATACACTGGAAATGGCCCGCTCGCTGGAAAAGGAGATTCACACTGCCCGGCACCAAGAAAGCCGCTTGCACGATTTACTGGAACAGGGCGTATATGATGCCGCCACTTTCATGGCCCGGCACACGGTTTTGCAGGAGCGCATTGAAAAACTGGAATCCGCCCGCTCCGGGCTGCACCCGCCCCGGAAAAAGGACGTCAAGGCCATGCGGGAACGGATTTTGCAGGTGCTGGCGGATTACCCCACCTCCAGCCCGGCTGAACGGAACCAGATGCTGAAAACCATTGTGGAAAAGGCTGTTTATACCAAAGCAAAGGGTGCAAAACCTGCTGAATTCCACTTGCAGGTTTTTTTGTTGCCCATATTCTTATAGGATGAATACTCTTTATC
>JAHZDE010000022.1 GCA_019422525.1 Clostridiales bacterium | reverse complement strand
GCGAGCTTATCAGAAGAAGTTCTCCTATGCTGCCGACCTGTCGTGGCATACGGTCATGGAATCCATCCGCAGCCTATATGAGCTGGTGTGGGAGTAATAGAGCTGCAAATCGGAAGTTATGATAGTGTCCATATGTATGGAGGAAGCGAATCATTTCATAAGGCTTTGAAATCCAAAGCGAGGGGTTTGATGAAGCCATCGATGAAAAAGATTGTACTATAGTTTTGAAACCAAAATAAAATTTTTGCAGATTTAGGGCAACAGCCAGTTGCTTGTGTTTGCCGGTGCGAATCATTATAATTAAATCAAGGTGGTGATATAAATGGAAACAAAAGATGTGATACTCGGTCTGAGAAACAAAAGCAATCTTTCTCAGGAAGAACTAGCTGAAAAGGTATTTGTAACTCGTCAGGCAGTTTCTCGTTGGGAAACGGGTGAAACAATCCCAAATACAGAAACCTTAAAACAGCTTTCAAAATTGTTCGACGTATCTATCAATACATTGTTAGGAACTCCGAGACAGCTTATTTGCCAATGTTGCGGAATGCCTCTTGACGATGAAACACTTAGCAAAGAACCAGATGGCGAATTTAATGAAGATTACTGTAAATGGTGTTACAGGGATGGTAAATTCACATACGAGAGCAAAGAACAGCTTATTGATTTTTGTGTAGAACATATGGCAAATGAGAATTGGCCTGCCGAGAAAGTCAGGGCACATATGGAGTCTTTAGTTCCTACGCTAAAGCATTGGAAGTAAAAAAACGAGAAATTCCTGTTTGTTGAACTATCAGTTTGCTTTTACCTCTTGCAAATTAACACATTTCAAACGGTCTGCTTCGGCAGGCCGTTTGACTTTTCAAGGAGGTGTCCAACATGGCAACCACGCGCCTGATGCCTCTCCACACCGGCAAAGGCCGCACGGTTGGACAGGCCATCCGCGACATCATCGACTACACCGAAAACCCGCAAAAGACAGACGGCGGCAGGCTGATAACGAGCTGGCAATGCGACAGCAGGATCGCCGACGCCGAGTTTCTTTTCACCAAGAATCAGTACATTCAAAAGACCGGCAGAGTGCGCGGCGAGGATGATGTGATTGCCTACCATCTGCGGCAATCCTTTGTTCCCGGAGAGATCACACCGGAGGACGCGAACCGTTTGGGCTGTGAGCTGGCCAAGCGCTTCACCAAGGGCAATCACGCCTATATCGTCTGCACCCATATCGACAAAGCTCACATTCACAATCATGTGATTTGGAACTCCACCGCACTCAGCCAGACCCGGAAATTCCGAAACTTTTGGGGCAGCAGCCGCGCCGTGCGGCGGCTCAACGATACCATCTGCATCGAGAACGGCTACTCCATCGTGGAGAATCCAAAGCGCCACGGCAAGAGCTACAACAAGTGGCTGGGCGACAAAAAGAAGCCCTCCCACCGGGAGCGAATCTGCGCGGCCATTGACGATGCGCTGACACAAAAGCCCGATAGCTTTGAAACGCTGCTGGAGCTGCTGCGGCAGGCCGGGTATGAGGTCAAGGGCAAAAAAGTCCCATCCCTGTTAGGCGGCGAACAGAAAAAGTCCATTCGCATGGATACCCTCGGTGACGGCTATACTCCCGCAGATCTCCGCGCGGTGATTGCAGGTGAAAAGGCGCATACGCCGCGAAAGAACGCCGCCGCGCCGGTCAAACCGGAAAAGCGCAGCGGGAATCTGCTGGTGGACATTCAGGCAAAATTACGCGCTGGCAAGGGTGCCGGTTATGCGCGTTGGGCGACGTTGTTCAATTTGAAGCAGATGGCACAGACGGTGGCCTATCTGCAAGACCATGAGCTTTTAGATTACGCCGTTCTCTCAGAGAAAGCGGCGGCAGCGTCTGCTCACTTCAACGAGCTTTCCGCAAGGATTAAGGCTGCGGAAACACGCATGGCCGAGATTGCCGTGCTGCGGGAACATATCGTGGGTTATGCCAAGACCCGCGATACCTACGTTGCCTATCGCAAGGCCGGGTACTCCAAGAAATTTCTTGCAGAGCATGAAAGTGAGATCACGATCCACAAGGCCGCAAAGAACTATTTTGATGGGCTTGGCCTCAAGAAGCTGCCCACCATCAAGGCGCTGAATACCGAGTACGCCGAGCTGCTGGCGGAGAAAAAAGCGGCCTATGCCGACTACCGCAAAGCCCGTGAGGAAATGAAAGAGCTGCTGACGGCCAAGGCCAATATCGACCGTATTCTGGAGTTGGATAAGGAGCAGGAGGAAGCGAATGAACGACGGGAAAAAGAGGCGGAGCAGCGCTGAGCTGCCCGCCCACAAGCGATTTGAAAAATCGCGCAGCCGATGGATTTATCCATCGTTCCAGAACACATATTTTGTGTTCTGCGGGGATTGGGGCAGCGCCCCAACAAGCATGAAACAGGCGGGTTCCGTGTAAACGGAATCCGCTTGTTTTCGCAAAGTGGGTACCGCTTTGCATTGCTTGCCGCTTTCTTGCCCCCGTTCGCAGCCCCACCAAAACCGTGATCTTCAAGGCCAAGGCAGCGAAACCAGTTGAGGTATTTATTTGAAAATTTTACTCCAGACGGATTGACAATGTGCATTGCACGTTGTATAATCTTGATTATACATAATGCAAGTTATAAATTGGAGGTGTGCGTATGCCCGCAAAAGCAAAAGTCACAAAAGAAATGATTGTTGACGCAGCCTTTGCGGTCGCACGCGAAACCGGTGTGGAAAATATTAACGCAAGAACTGTTTCGGAAAGGCTACATTGCTCCACACAGCCCGTCATGTATCATTTTGCAACGATTGAAGAACTGAAAAGGACGGTCTATGCGAAGGCAGACCTTTATCATTCGGAATACCTTATGACCATGAAGAAACCGCCAAAGGGTGCTGCCCTTGGAATCGGAATGAATTATATCCGCTTTGCCATCGAAGAACCCCACCTGTTCCGCTTCCTTTTCCAGTCGGATTATTTTAACGGAAAGACTTTGCTTGAACTGATCGATGCGGAGGAACTTATCCCCGTTCTTTCAGCGATGCAGAGATCCTTAGAAATTGGCATGGAGCAGACGAAAACGGTTTTTATCACGGTGTTTCTGTTTGCCCACGGGTATGCAAGCATGATCGCCAACAATTCGTTGAAATACGATGAGGACACGATCAATTCCCATTTGGAGCGGGCATACAGAGGCGCAATATTGGCCGCGCAGGAAGAAGCGACATGAAAGAGCAATACAGGGCAATGTAATCCGCTTTTTTGCCCCATGTCGCTCCGTCCGAAAATCATAACATACTGACGCCTGATGTGCATTAGATAATGCACATCGGGAAATGTACTTTATAATGAAAGGATGCGGGATATGGCTCCGAAAAATAAATTCACAAAGGAAGAAATGGTAGAGACGGCACTGCGGGTCGTGCAGGCGAAAGGGATCGGCTGTCTGACGGCAAAGGCAATAGCGGATGAACTTGGGACATCCACGCGCCCGATCTTTACTTACTTTGGCTCTATGGACGAAGTTAAGCAGGCGGTCTATGCTGCTGCGGTGCGTGTATATGACAGCTACACCAAAGCGGGCTTAAAAGAGAAAATCCCGTTTCTCGGCGTCGGAAAGAGCTATATCCGTTTTGCGCGTGAAGAACCGGAGCTTTATTGGCTCCTGTTCCTGACTCGGTCACCGGAGTACAGCGCCATAAATTCGATGCAGCATTTACAGTTACTTGTCCGTCCGACCCTGATGAACATTTACCATATCACCGCCGAAGAAGCAGACCTTTATTTCCGCAATTTATGGTTCGTTGTTCATAGCCTGTCCACGCTGATCGTGACCGGCGATTGCCCCTACTCCGACCAAGAGATTGGGCATATCCTAACGGGCTTCAGTATCAGCATTTGCAAATCCATCAAAGAAATCCCCGGATTTGCGGCAGGTACCTTTGATCGTGATGCTGAGTTTCGAGCATTGGTCAGCAAGGAAACAGAGGTGATATAAATTGGTAGAAGCTCTGAAATCAAAAATGGACTGGCTTTGCTGCCCCAGATGCGGCGGCAAAACAAGAACGCAGATCCGGCCACATACGGTGTTGGAGGATTTTCCGCTATTCTGCCCGAAGTGCAAATATACCTGTGTGATCCGTTTCAAGGACGGGAAAATTGAAGAAATCAAAATGCCAGACGCTTAGACGCAGTGCAATCCGAGATGATCGGTTTGTGCTGCGTCTTTTTGTTTTAGGGGAATGGGAATTGACCGACCGAACCACAAGCCGATATTGGGATTTACAGGGAGAAAAAGCATAAATGATGGGGATATATCTGAGTGGAACCGGAAACACAAAGCACTGCGTTGAAAAACTGGTAAACCTGCTGGACGCTGCGGCGGAGTGTATTCCGCTGGAAGCTCCACACGTTACCGAAACGCTGGAGATGCAAAGCACAATCATCTTGGGTTATCCCACGCAATTCTCCAATGCCCCCTTTATGGTGCGTGACTTTATCAGAAAAAACCGCTGCCTGTGGAACGGCAAAAGCGTGTTTTGTCTAAATACAATGGGACTTTTCAGCGGTGACGGAACAGGCTGTGCAGCAAGGCTCCTAAAGAAGTATGGCGCACAAATTCTCGGAGGCGTACAGATAAAAATGCCTGATTCCGTCTGCGACAACAAGCTGCTGAAAAAAAGCATGGAAGAAAACAGGCAGATCGTCAAATGCGCAGATCAGCGTATCGAGCAGATCGCAGAACAAATCAGGCGGGGGCAATATCCGCAGGAAGGGTTGTCGGCAATCTCACATATCAAAGGACTGCTTGGGCAAAGGCTGTGGTTTTACCACAAAACGAACGGATACACAGATAAGCTGAAAATAAGCGATGCCTGCATCGGCTGCGGCCTTTGCAGTAGGAATTGCCCAATGGAAAATATAGAGATCAGAGATCACAGAGCAGTTCCGGGAAAGCAATGTACGATGTGTTACCGCTGCATCAGCTTATGTCCCCAAAAGGCAATCACTTTGCTGGGAGAGCGGGTACAGGAACAATGCAGATACGAAAAATATGTTTGACCGCGGCAATGGTTGCAATCGTCGTGTCCATTGCTGCGGCTATCAGTTTCCTTGTATGTATAAGCCCGCCGAGAGACGAGGTTGAAGCCTTTGATTATCCGCCAGAGTTCTTCTGCGCAAGTTCAGAAAATCGTATCGACTACCAGACGGATGGGAAATGCGCAGCTTATGCTGCTGCCTATCTCCTACGGCACTTTGGGGAAGATACGGACGGAGAGGCCCTGTTTCCGGAATTAAAACGAACGCTTGGCTTCGTTTCCGCAAACAGCATCGTGGATGTTTTTGAGCGGCATGGGTATCAGGCAAAGGCTTGTCACGGGAGCGTTGACACGTTGAAGCAGCGGCTGACGGAGAGAAATCCGATCATCGTTTTCATCCGGATTCCGGGAGATACGCACTACGCTGTCGTTGTCGGCTATGACGAGCAGCACATTTATCTGGTGGATTCTCTCGCGGAAAATGCCAACGCATCGGATACGCAATACAACCGGGTACTGCCAACGGAAGATTTTGAAGCTGTGTGGAAAACAGGAACATTGCTTCCTGACAATATTTATATCACTTTGGAAATGTGAGAATTAATGAAAACAAATAAACTTCTGAACCCGCTCTCTCTGTTCTTCGTCGGCCTTTTCCTCGGCGCGCTGTCAAGATTATTCGATATGTATTATCCGAATTTGGGAGAAATCTTTTCTCAGATGTCGGTTTGGATTCTGTTGGGGACGCTGATCGCTATTTACAGCCCGACAAAGAAAGCCGCAATGCGGAACATCCTTCCGTTTTGCATCGGGATGTTGCTCACCTATTATGCGACAGCCATGCTTACCCAAGGTGTCTACGGCTGGACGTTTGTTATCGGCTGGACGATATTCGCCTTTCTGTCGCCGGTCATGGCGTATTTCGCATGGATGACAAAAGAGTGGGGATTGTTTCCTAAAATCATTGGCACTGGAATCGTACTTGTTTCGATTTTGTCCAGTGTTTTGCTCTTTGACCGTCTGCGCATTTATGATTTTGCCATTGATGGTTTGCTGATTTATTTTCTCTTTTTCAAGCGGATCAATCGAAATAGAACTTATAAATAGATAGAAAACGATTGGGAGGAATGATTGTTGTGCTTTCTCTTGCCACTTTATTTGCAGAATGTCGATATTTGCGACTGGCTATACGGTCAACCGACAGAGATAGAAGCGCTGCTGGGATACGATTTTCTGGAAGGCCGAGACTGGTTGCTGGAGCAGGCGTTTAAACTGCTGTCATAAGCAGCGAGGCTCGGAAGAATCCGCTTCCCTGATGTAAACGCCGCCGTACAGCGGAACACGAAATTTATGGAGGACTACAATATGAAAAACAGTGCATTGGTCGTGATCGACCTGCAAAATGACATCACGAAAAACTATAAGGAAATCATTGCAAAAGTCAACGAAGCGATTGACTGGGCAGAGCAAAAGGAACTGTGGATCGTTTACATTCAGCACAACAACCTTTCTGCGGGAACGAGAACCTTCAAGCCCGGCACCCGTGGTGCAGAGCTGGTGCCGGAGCTGAACGTCGTATCTGACCATATCTTTACGAAGGTAAAGAGCAACGCCCTGACCAGCGAGGCGTTTACCGCCTTTATTCAGGAGCATGAGATTTCCGAGTTTTACGTCATCGGTGCGGACGCCGCGGCCTGCATCAAATCCACCTGCTACAATATGGCAAAAAGCGGCTACACCGTTCATGTGCTGTCGGACTGCATCACCAGTTACGATAAAAAGAAGCTGCCGGAGCTGCTGACCTATTATGAGAGCAAGGGCTGCGAGGTCTTAGCGCTTTCCAATGTCGTCAAAAGGTAAAGATCATTTAGTATATTCCGATAGGTAAATAAATGAAGCAGAAATCATTGACCATCACACTTTTCACCCTTTGCATTTTAGGGCTTGCTGTCTCTTTGACTGCTTGCGGCCGAGACTGCTTTGTTGGCAGCCGCACAGCAGAGGCAGGCTCCTACCGATTGGACATTGACCGTATGACCGGAACCGACCGGTTCACGATGGAACTCCGCGCAGGCGATACGCTTGCGGTTCAATTTGAAACCGTAAAAGGCTCTATCTACATGGAGATCAAGGAACCGGACGAAAGCTCCATATATGCCGGTAACGGCAAGGGCATGAGAGAGTTTACCGTAAATATCCTTGAGAGCGGGACATATTCCATCTATGTGGAAGCACATCACGCGAAAGGAACAGTTTACATTCAGCAGATGGATGGGACGAAAATCCGGGGCAATAGATGAAGCAGCGCTTGAGCTATATGCGGTGCAGGAGGAAATGACATGAAAAAGCTATATGAGAAAAACGAGCTGACCTTTGCGATTGTATGGATCGTGGTTTACTGCGTTCTGCAATCGCTGGCGAATCCGCTGAACAATGCCATCGGGGTCGCATACGCGGCAAGCGCCGCTTTCTGCGTTTTGCAGACGGTCGTTCTTTTCACCTTCATCCGAAAGAATAACCTGCTGAAACGGTATGGCCTTTGCAAATCGCCCGTTCCTGCACGGCGGTTTCTCTACTATGTGCCGCTTGTAATTCTGGCATCGGGAAACCTTTGGAACGGCTTCGCCCTCAATTATTCACCGGCTGAAACGGCCTGTCGGATCGTGTGTATGCTATGTGTTGGTTTCTTGGAGGAAGTGATCTTCCGGGGTCTGTTGTTTAAGGCCATTGCAAAGGATAATATCAAATCCGCCGTTATTATCTCCAGTATGACTTTCGGCATCGGACATATCATCAACCTGTTCAACGGCAGCGGTATGGCTCTGGTCAATAACCTGTGCCAGATCGTTTTTGCCGTCGCGGTCGGTTTTCTGCTGGTCACGATCTTTTACCGCGGCGGCAGCCTGCTCCCCTGCATCCTCGTCCATTCCGCCATCAACACGCTCGGCACTTTTGCGAATGATATGAATCTTACCACGGAAACGCACCTGCTCCATCTCGCCGCTCTGATTGTCATTACGGTCGCCTATACGCTGATCCTGACACGGACGCTCCCGAAAGCTCAGCAGGCAAAAAGGAATTGACGTGGATAAGGGAGAACGATATGCAAATCAGCCAGTTTTTTGTGAATGGAGATATAAAAGGCGCGATTGCCTATATGCGCAATTACGAGGAATTCAAGGACATTCTTCCTGCGTATGTGGCGATTTTTGAAGATCAGAAGTACCGCACATACGAAATACCTGACAATCTCAACGACATCCTGCGTCTGTATCAGATTTATTTTCGGAACACCTTTTATTGCGGCTCACCGGAGGCGGAGGCCGCAGACAAACTGCGGACAGGGCTGAAAGCACTTCTAAATACACCGGATGCAGGCGACGGACTCCTGACAGAGCAGCTTCAATCGATGTTTGGGTCGGAGGGCTATCATGCTTTTCGGAAAAACGCAGGGATATTACGGCCCTTATGTCTGGCGGAATACGGTTCCAACTACCTACCGCGTTGAACTTCCGGACGGAACGGCAGAATATACGGTCAACATCCTTAAAGGTTTTGTATTTCGGAGCTGGATGGATTATCTGACCTTCGGCCGATATGGTACGGGCGGCTGGGCTTCGCCCGATGGAACGATCAACTGCATCGAGCAGGCGTATGATTTTGAGAGCGAACGGTTTCTTGTTTCGCTTCTGAAGCATGAAGCGCAGCACACCGTAGATATGAAACGATTCCCGGAGATCACCCCCGCAGAGCTGGAATACCGGGCAAAGCTGGTGGAGCTTCACTATTCCAGCGATTTGAGCCTGCTGCAAAAGTTCTTATCGGAAGCGGATGAGAACAAAACAGACGACGCTCACGCGATTGCCTCTGTGCGAATTAAACGCGAGTTTGCAGACACGGATCAAAGGTCACTGCCCTGTGTCCAGACGCAGGCGCTAACGCTGCTTCATGCGCATACGAGAGAAATGGAAGAAAAATATGGAGGTCAACGGAATGAATAACAAAGCCAGCATTACCGCCCTGATGAGTTCCTTCGGACGGGCGTTTCATGCAGAAAATGAAGAGCATCCGGTTTTCGGGGATTTCCTTGCCAAAGAGCTGATGACAGCAGAAGAATATGCCGCCGTTCAAAGCTATCTTCTCGGCGGAGCGCAGTTCCTTGAGCCGGAGATCGCCCCTGCTGAACAGACACCGAAGGAGCTGCTGCGCCAGCTCATAAATACGCACATCGCGCCGTCGCCGCTCTGCCGTGCAGCCTACACGGAGAAGGCTTTGAAAACCGCCGTTCTGACCGGCACAAAGCAATATGTTATCCTCGGCGCAGGTATGGACACCTTCGCCTTTCGGGAGCCGGAGTTTTTAGCGAAGTACCGGGTATTCGAGGTCGATCATCCTCTGACGCAGGCGGACAAGCTGGAACGGATCACCCGTGCCGGTTGGACAGCACCGAACAATCTCACCTTTGTCCCCGTGGATTTTACAAAGGACAGCTTGACGGAACGGCTGATTGCTGCTGGCTTTGACCCGTCTGTGAAGTCCTTTTTCTCATGGCTCGGCGTGACCTACTACCTTTCGTCAGAAGCAATCGACACGATGCTCTCTGCACTGTCCTCGATCTGTGCGAACGGCAGCGCCCTCGTGTTCGATTATCCGGACGAGGACTTCTTTGCTGCACCCGAAAAGCGTGTGCAAAACACCATTATGATGGCAAAAGCAGGCGGTGAACCGATGAAGTCGGCGTTTTCTTATGCGGAGCTTGAAAAGTTGCTGGAGAAGCATGGGTTTCTGATCTATGAACTGCTGACACCGGATGATATTCAAAGGGACGTGATCGACAAGGCCGGGGCAGATCTGAAAGCCTTTGAGCATGTCAATTACTGCCTTGCGGTCAGGAAAAATTAAATTCTATGGAGGCGAAGCACGGATCGGGGTCTATCAATCTGTGTATTCTACCGCAGAACTTTATCATGTTACTGACAAAGATAAAAACGCAACGTACACCAACGAGGTGTACCAGAGCCGGTAGGTAGCCCGGCCGTCCTATGTAAATAGGGTAAGTAACCTGCCCCTCCGGGTTGTCCATTCTTTGTTCAACAATTATTTTAGGAGGGATTCTTATGGACACAGTCAGTAAACTGACGGTGTATTTTGAAGAGCCGTTCTGGGTCGGCGTTTTTGAGCGGATGGAAAACGGCAAGCTGTCTGTATGTAAGGTTACCTTTGGCGCAGAGCCAAAAGATTATGAAGTCTGGGAGTTCGTTCTCAAGCACTATGACAGGTTGGTGTTCAGCGCTGCGATTGCATCTGAAATGAAAAAGACCGCAGATAACCCCAAAAGAAGGCAGCGTGAAGTGAAGAAGCAGATGCGCGTTTCCGGCATCGGAACGAAGTCCCAACAAGCGTTGCAGATGCAGCGGGAGGAAATCAAAATGGAACGAAAACAAATCAGCAGGCAGCAGCGTGAGGCAGAGAAACAGCGTCAGTTCGATTTGAAACAGCAAAAGCGGAAAGAAAAGCACAGAGGCCATTAGACATTTTATCTGACAACCATGAATTTGTGGAGGATAACTATTGTGGATAAAGCAGTTATTTATATACACGGAAAAGGTGGAAATGCTGAAGAAGCTATTCATTACAAGCCGCTCTTTAGTGATTGTGATGTGATTGGTCTTGACTATACTGCACAGTTTCCATGGGAAGCAAAAGAAGAATTTCCATTACTTTTTAATTCGATTTATACAAACTACAAGACTGTTGAAATAATCGCCAATAGCATTGGAGCGTATTTTGCTATCAACGCTTTAGCAAATCAGCAAATAGAGAAAGCATATTTTATTTCGCCCGTTGTAGATATGGAAAGACTTATTGCTGATATGATGATTTGGGCAAATGTTACAGAAGATGAACTCAAAGAGAAAAAAGAAATTCAGACAACCTTTGGAGAGACCCTTTCATGGGATTATCTTTGCTATGTAAGAGAAAATCCTATTATATGGAAAATCCCGACGCACATTTTGTATGGTGAAAAAGATAATCTTACCGCTTATGGAACGATATTTGAATTTGCACAGAGAACGAATTCAACACTTTCTATTATGAAAAATGGAGAGCATTGGTTTCATACGGATGAACAAATGAAATTTCTTGATGAATGGATAATAAAATCATCCAAATAAATTTCAGTTTACGGAGGAGATTATGAAAAACACAAACCAACTGATCGGCTGCTGCGGGCTGGACTGTGAAACCTGCGACGCCAGAATCGCAACGCTTACAAACGACAACGCCCTGCGTGAGAAAACCGCTGAATTGTGGACAAAGCTCAACGGGGTTCCGATCACACCGGAAATGATAAACTGCACCGGCTGCCGCATAGAGGGTGCAAAAACACCCTTCTGCGACAAGCTCTGCCCCGTACATAACTGCGTCCGGGAAAAGAGCCTTGATACCTGTGCCGACTGCCCGCAGATGGATAGCTGTCCAACGCTGGGGTGCATCTCCATAAACAGCCCGTTTGTGCTGGAAAACCTTAAGCAGCTGAAGCAGGATAATGCCTGACACAATGACGGTAAACGGTGCGGAATATACCGCACTCCAGCTTCTTGGAAAAGGAAAAGGCGGCTATTCCTATCTGGTGACGGACGGAACGACGCAGTACATCTTAAAACAGATCCACCATGAGCCTTGCGAATACTACACCTTCGGCGACAAGCTGTGCTCAGAACTGCGCGACTATGAAACGCTGCGCAAGATCGGTATTTCCATGCCCCGGCTTTTGGCGGTGGATACCACGCAGGAGCGCATTTTGAAGGAGTACATCGCCGGTCAGACGGTCGCAGAGCAACTCAAAGCGGGCCGGATGGAACCTGACTGGCTTGCGCAGGTACAGGCCATGTACCGTCTGCTATGCCCGGCTGGACTGAACATCGACTACTATCCCACCAACTTCGTCCCGTGCGGTGGAATGCTTTACTACATCGACTACGAGTGCAATACCTATATGGAGCAATGGGACTTTGAGCATTGGGGTATCCAGCATTGGACGGCGCAGGCACCGGAAAGGACGGATGAAACATGAAAATCCCTTGGGAGGACAGGCTTCTCTATGCGGTACTGGCGCTCCTCGTGCTGGCGGTTTTCTACGGCATTTATTTTGCCAAGGTATTGGCGCAAAAGCGCTGCGGCATCCAGACCCGGCAGATCGGGCGCAGAAAGGAAAAATCCATTCACACGGTTGAAGTGCTGATGAGCATTGCGACGCTGGGTGCGCCCATCGCACAGCTTCTCTCCATCGCTTTCGGCTGGAGCTATCTTCCCGCGAACGCACGGTTCACCGGCTTCTGCGTCGGGATACTGGGCGATGCGATCTTCCTGCTGTCCGTCCTGTGCATGAAAGATAGCTGGCGGGCGGGTATTCCCGACAAGGATAAAACGGAGCTTGTCACGACCGGTATTTACCGTTTCAGCCGCAACCCGGCGTTTCTCGGCTTTGACCTCATGTATGTTGGTGCCCTGCTGCTGTACGGAAACCTGCTGACGCTCGGCTTTTCTGTCTTTGCCATCGTCATGCTCCACTTGCAGATATTGCAGGAGGAAAGATACCTTGTGAACACCTTTGGCGCGCCGTATCAGGAGTATTGCCGCCATGTGTCCCGGTATTTGGGCAGAAAATAAAGACCTTTTCAGGAGGACAGATCATGTCAAAACGAACACGTCAATACATCGGTATTCTGGCTGCGCTTGCCGCCTACTACCTCGTTCACGAGGGCGCACATCTGCTGTATGCCCTGCTCACCGGCGTGTTTAAGCAAATTAGGCTTATGGGACTTGGCGTTCAAATCGACGTATATGCTGAGCACATGACAAATATGCAGCTTGGAATCTTTTGCCTTGTGGGTGCGCTGGCGACTTTCTGCGTCGGATACCTGCTCGCGACACTTGCAAGGAGCATCTGCCATGCCAAAAGCAAGCTGCTTCGTGCGGTGCTTTACTACATAACGATTGCATTTTTGCTGCTCGACCCGCTTTACTTGAGCGTCCTGTGTGGCTTTTTCGGCGGTGGGGATATGAATGGCATCGCCCTTCTTTGCCCGGAATGGGCGGCAAGGTGCCTTTTCGGTGCGCTGCTTCTTGTCAATGGACTGGTATTCTGGAAGCGGGTACTGCCTGTCTACCGGCAGTCTTTTGTCAGACAATAGAGGGCAAGAGAAACTATAAAAAACGCTTCTAAAGAATCATTAAAGTATTGCGGCAAAGGAGAATAGTATGCTGAAAATTGAACACTTATCAAAAAATTATGGGGACAAAAAGGCTGTAGACGATTTGAATCTGCACATTGCCCCCGGTGAAATCTATGGCTTTATCGGTCATAACGGTGCCGGCAAGACAACAACGCTGAAATCTGTGGCAGGTATCTTGCAGTTTGACACCGGAGAAATTTATATCGACGGCAAATCCATCCGGACACAGCCGCTGGAATGTAAGCGCAGCTTTGCCTACATCCCTGATAATCCTGATCTGTACGATTACATGACAGGAATCAAATATCTGAATTTCATTGCGGATATTTTCAATGTCAGCGCCGCAGACCGGCAGATGCGTATCCGTAAATACGGAGACCTTTTTGAACTGACGGACGATCTGGCGCAGCCCATCGCCGCCTATTCCCACGGCATGAAGCAGAAGCTGGCGATTATTTCTGCATGGCTGCATCAGCCGAAGCTGATCCTTATGGATGAACCCTTTGTGGGCCTGGACCCCAAGGCCTCCCATTTGCTCAAGGAGATGATGCGGGAGGTCTGTGATGCAAGCGGTGCGATTTTCTTCTCTACCCATGTGTTAGAGGTGGCGGAAAAGCTCTGCGACAAGGTGGCGATCATCAAGGGCGGAAAGCTGATTCGCTCCGGTACCATAGACGCAGTAAAAGGCGACGATTCTCTGGAGGATGTATTCTTGGAGCTGGAGGGAGAATCATGCTGAAGCTTTTGCTGAAGAAACAGTTGCTTGAAATCTTTCAAGTCTATTATTACGATGCCAAAAAGAACAAGGCTCGTTCCAAAGTTTCGACCGGCTTGCATTTTCTCCTGTTCGCTTTACTAGTTTTTGGGCTTTTGGGCGGAATCTTTGCATTCCTCGCAGTGAAACTCTGCGCTCCCCTGATTGCGGCGGGAATGAACTGGCTGTTTTTTGCGCTGATGGGGTTGATTGCTGTACTGTTGGGCGCTTTTGGCAGCGTGTTCAACACCTATGCGGGTCTGTATCTGCCGAAGGACAATGATTTACTTCTGTCTATGCCAATTCCCATTTCGGCATTGGTGGGCGCACGCTTGTTCGGCGTCTACCTGATGGGACTTCTGTATTCTGCTGTTGTCATTCTCCCAGCGGTCATTGTTTACTGGGTCACGGCGGGTGTTACGCTACCGGCAGTCCTGGGCGGCTTGCTGATAACCTTGCTGATTTCTGTATTTGTCCTGACCATATCCTGCGTGCTGGGTTGGATCGTGGCCAAAATCAGCCGGAAGCTGAAGCACAAGAGCCTGATCACGGTTCTTATTTCGCTGGTGGTTATCGGCGCATATTATTTTGTGTATTTCAAGGCACAGGGCATGATTCAGGATTTGCTGGCAAATGCCACGGCTTATGGCGCACGGATCAAAGGCGCTGCCTATCCTGTGTACCTGTTTGGCAGCGTTGGAATTGGCGATGTCCGGGCATCCGCAATTGTCTCTGCGGCGGTTGCTGTGCTGTTTTCACTGATGTGGGTACTGCTTTCCCGCAGCTTTTTGCGGATTGCAACCGCTACGGGAAAAGTGGCACGCAGAGAATACCGGGAGACGCACAGCAGGCACCGAAGCGTCAACACAGCACTACTGTGCCGGGAATTTTCCCGCTTCACCGCAAATCCCAACTATATGCTCAACTGCGGTCTTGGCACATTCCTGATGCCGGTCTGCGGGATTGCGGTGCTGTGGAAGGGTAGCGAGCTATTCGCCGTGCTGGATGCTATCTTTGCTGAAACGCCAGACAGTGTATCTTTGCTGCTCGGCGTGGTGTTTTGCGGTCTTGCGTCCATGAATTTAATGACAGCACCTTCTATATCCTTGGAGGGAAAAAGCCTATGGCTTCTGCAATCTCTACCGGTGGAGCCTTGGAGGATTTTTCGGGCAAAAATCGAGATGCAGCTTCTTTTAACCGGCTTGCCCCTGCTCCTGTGTATTGCTTGCACGGCGGCAGTCTATCCCATGCATCCGATGCAGCTGCTGGTGCTTCTTCTTTTTGAAGGCTCCTTTGTGCTGCTCATGGCACTGGTTGGATTGTCCCTTGGCGTTAAAATGCCCACATTGACATGGACAAATGAGATCGTCCCCATCAAGCAAGGAGGCGCGGTCATGATCACATTGTTTGGCGGTTTCGGATATATCGTGCTGCTGTTCGTGGGATTTATGCTCCTGCCCGGATGGATCTTAGGCTTTTGCAGATATATGAGCTGCTTTGTGGCTGCAAATCTTTTCTTATCCGTCTTGGCCTACCTTTGGCTGCGGAAGAAAGGTGTTGCCCGCTTTTCAGCTCTTTAATGGAAAAACAACAAATTTTAGGAGAAACTATGAAACACTACAAGAACACAATCACAATGCTGTTGACCGCAGCGGTATTGCTGGTATCTGTCTTTATGACAGGGTGTACCAATCTGACAGAGCCGAAGAACAGTACCCCATCCGGGACAGACGTGCCCGCCGAATCCGACGGCTTTGGCGTGTATGTCAAGCTGGAACGCGATGATGCCAGCTCTATCGCCCTGCACGGCGGCAGCAGCTTTACAAAGGTATGTGAAAATGCGGATGGTTCGCTGTTAAAGGCCGGTGAATGGATTTTCACCGGAGATGATATTGTGCAGCTCTCCAAGGAAGAAAACAGCTCCGTCCTCTTTACCGTCAGTGCGCATGATGCCGATGATACGCTGCTGGGAGAAGGCGCGTTCCTCTACGATGTGGCACAAGAAAAGCTGTATGTCACCATTTCTGAGGACGGCGTGACCTGCTCCACCTCTGACGCAGCCGATGCCCTGGCAGATGTGCCGCCGGTGCTAACGCTCCCCATTCTGGATGAAATCGACACAAGTGTTACGGTTGGAACATCCGGTTCTTCGCTGCTGGCTGTGCAGGCGGCTGTCAAGCTGCTGGACTGGGGCGTGAACACGGGACTTGGCGCGGATGAAGTCAGCGACGCCGCCTCCACATGGCTGGCCGCAAGGAACAATGATTTGACCGATTGCCTGAAAAAGCTGGAGCTGGTGGACGAAGTCTACCGGAAACTTCTGACCGGCGAGGCACGGGAGCTGCTGGACAGCGCCGGGTGTGAAGATGTGGAGATCACTTGGGGCAGCGACCCGGTAGAGCCGGTCGAGGCCATCATGCAGGCGGCGGGGCTTCGCGGATGATGCAGCCAGCCAATACGAAGAAAGGAAGTCCTGAAATTGAATAACAGCTTGTTTGTCATAGAGCGCGCACGGGCAGAGGATGCCGCGGCACTCTTGGATTATCTGAAAATCGTGGGCGGCGAAACCGAAAATCTCAGCTTCGGTGCGGAGGGCGTGCCCCTCGACCTTGAAACGGAGCAAGACTATCTGCGTTCGCAGTGCGAATCAACGGACAATGTGCAGTATCTCGCCAAGGTAGACGGCGAGATCATTGGCACGGCAAGCCTGAACCGCAAGCCCCGGCGCATGAGCCATCGCGGAGAGTTTGGCATCAGTCTGAAAAAAGCGTGGTGGGGCTGCGGCGCGGCATCTGCGCTGACGGAAGCCGTTCTTGCCTTTGCCAAGGAGAACGGCTTCGAGCAGTTAAATCTTGAAGTACGCAACACCAACGCCCGCGCCATCAGGCTTTATGAGAAGTACGGCTTTCGGAAGCTATGTACGTTTCCCCATTTTTTCAAAATCAATGGAGAATATATTGATTTTGACCTGATGAACCTCGAACTGAACACAGCAGATGACCGCATAGAGGGAAATATGAGATGAAAGCAATTACCGTAGAAGCATTATCAAAAACATTTTCCGGAGGAACCGTTGCGGTTGATAGAATCAGGTTCTCATTGAATCAGGGAGAAATCTTCGGGTTCTTAGGGCCAAACGGAGCGGGAAAAACCACGACCGTGAAACTGCTTTGCGGTATGCTGACGCCATCGGGTGGTAAATGTCAGGTGCTGGGAATTGACCCCACCCAAAACCCGGAGCAGCTGCATGAAAAGGTCGGCGTAGTAACAGAACATGCCCAAATGTACGATCACATGACAGCTTGGGAGAATCTGCAATTTTACGGCACTCTTTTTGGCATGAGCCGTTCGGAATGTGCAGATAGAGCAAAACTGCTCCTACAACGACTGGAACTGGCAGATGTGAAGGATCGCAAGCTGGCCACTTATTCTACCGGCATGCGCCAAAGGCTTTCTTTGGCCAGAGCATTGCTTCACCGTCCGCAGATTTTGTTTCTGGATGAGCCGACTTCCGGCCTTGACCCCGAAAGCGCTCAGAATGTGAATTCTCTGATTCAGGAGCAGGCTGCCGAAGGGATCACAGTATTTCTTTGTACGCATCAGCTTCGGTATGCGCAGGAAATCTGTACGATATATGGACTTATGAACAAGGGACGCTTATTTGCCACAGGAGATCTTACAGAACTACGATCTATGGCCTGCCAGAATACCAAGGTACGGATAAAAGCAAGCCGTATGCCAAAGGACATGATATATCAGGAAATCGGAGATCACATCTATGAAATGGAAGTGACCTCAGAGCATGACATCCCGCTCATCGTAAAAAGAATTGTAGAGGCCGGTGGTGATTTATACCATGTATCGGAACAACAGCTGTCATTGGAAGAAATCTACTTTTCGCTGATCGACCGGGAACATGCGGAAACGGAGCGTGAAAATACATGAATATTGGACAATTCGCCTTAATTAAAAAGGATATGCGAAGCGTTACATCAAATAAGCAGGTTTTCACGGTTCTTCTTATTGTACCGATTGTGCTTACCATTGCTTTGCCGTCCATTTTTGTGTTTGTAATATCATTTGCTCCCGATGCTGCCTCAGATTTTCGAAAACTACTGGATATGCTACCTGCTCCCGATGGGGAGTACAGCCAGCAACAGCAAATTTTTAGCCTGATATTGAATCAAATCATGCCATCCTTCTTTCTGATCATCCCGATCATGGCATCGTCTGTCATGGCAGCAAGCTCCTTCGTGGGCGAAAAAGAAAAGCACACCTTAGAAACATTGCTGTATTCTCCGCTCTCGCTGGGTCAGTTGTTCCAATCCAAAATACTGGCAGGCTTCTCGGTTGGAATGATGATTTCCTATAGTTCGTTTGCTGCCATGCTGTTGGTAATGGAGCTGGAAGCCTTTTTCCTGACCGGCAATCTGCTCCTTCCCGCAGCGAGTTGGCTGGCAATCATGCTTCTGATCGCACCGGCGATCTCTCTGGTTGCAATTGCTGTAACCGTGCGGAGTTCTGCAAAGGCACAGACTATCGAAGAAGCACAGCAGCGAGCAGTATTCCTGATCTTCCCGATTCTCGCTTTGGTCATCGGACAATTCACGGGCATTATCCTAATCAGCGCAGGACTCCTCTGGGGAGTGGGTATTGTTCTGGCAGCGCTTGCTATATTGCTTGTGAAGAGGGCTGCTGGAAACTTCACTTACGAAAAACTGCTGAAATAAGGATACCGTCAAAATTCAATTCAAAAGAGCCAGACGCAAAGACGCAGAGCTTTACCAGCGGGTATTGCTCTGCGTCACTTTTTCAAAAGGAGTAAGTTATTATGAAAGACATTTTTGAACCAAGCACGTTTTGCAAGTGCAGCCGCAGGCTGCCTACGAGCGGAAAATCCATCATCGCCGCTCTTCTTGCGGCAATGATGCTGCTCTCCCTCGCAGCCTGCGGAGAAGTTCCGCCCACCGGCAACAGCGATCAAGCCCCTTCCGCTGAGGGAAACGCGGGAGGAACAGTTGAGATAATCCCATCCACTGACCGAGACAGTTCGCCCGATGTCCCGGCGAACGAGGACAGCGCCGCTGATGACGCATGGAAAGCTGCGTTTGAAAAAAGCCTGCTGGAAAACTACGGCGTCAAGCCAGATCATTACGAGGAACTGGAAAACGGTGTATATCAGGTCTATGTGGAAATTGATGGAAAGGTTGTCCCCTATGTTGCGGTGGATTCTGCGACTGGTGACTACCACGGATAAAATCAAATAACGACACGAGAGCCGGACGCATAGACGCAGAGCCGATAATCCGTGAGCCATCTGGCAGCACGGGTTATCGGCCCTCTTTTTTGTTTTTCTCCAGCGTGTCATTTCAGCTTGTCCGCGCTCATGCACAGGTCGATGTACTTCTGCGACTCGGCTTCACTCTTCCCAGCAAAGTAATCGACCACGCATTTGGCAACGGTCTGCGGCGCTCTGTCGTGGAACACGATTCCGTCCAGACTGATGTCCATTTCTTCCGAGATCAGCGCAACCGTTTCAAATTTTGGATTGCTCTTACACTTTTCAATCTCAATGACGGTTCGGGTACACATATTGAGCCGTTCTGCTAACTCGCGCTGTGTTATCTTTTTCTGCTCCCGCTTTTCGCGGAGCCTCTGGGCAAACAGGTCAAGAAAGTTCATTGGAAATCACCTCTACTATATTGTAGAGTGAGCTTCGCTTCACTTAAATCTACATGTAGCTCATGCCAAGTGAGCTATAAATCACATTCAAGGAACTGGAGATTATTTTATGAAAACACGGATGAACAGGAGATGGCGCTAAGGCCGCTCGCGGCCATGTAAAAAAGCATAAGCACCGAGTAGCCGCCTACTTAAAAAAGTGCGCGGCGATCCCGCAGACGAGCTGCACTCACAGAAGTGAGTTGCAGCTCTCTTTTTATGCAGTATGGTTCATCCGTGATTTAGCTCCTCCGGGGGCAGCAGTATTCCCTTGCGCTTTCACGCGCAATCAAGGCGCTCGTGCGGGCAATGATGTCCGTTCGAGCGCCTTTTTTCGTTTTTCTGTCGGCTGTCGTTCTCCGCCGGTGTTGGTTCGGCTCACCAACCACCCAACACCGAAACGGAGGAACAAAATGTTTAATAGAAAAAGCAGCTATGCGCTCAATAAGAAAGACCCCAATGCCATCGTTTATATGGACGCCAATGAAGTCATCATCCGCCTGACCCGCGAGGACTTTGCCAGCGAGGAAGAATTCCTGAAATGGAAAGCCCTGTCGGACGAGGACTATCACGTCTCCGAAAAGGAAGCTCATGTCTATGCCAATCACACGCTTGCGCTGGATGAGCTATCCGAGGAAGCGGCCTCCATTCCTGCCGTGGATGTCTGCATGGAGCAGGTGCATGACCGGGCAGAGGCAATCCACCGCAGCGTCAGAAAGGTCACGCAGATTCGGAAGCACCTGACGGATACGCAGTTCCGCAGGGCGTGGATGTATTTCGTGGATGGGATGACGGTTGATGAGATTGGCGCAGCCGAGGGTGTCAGCCATCAGAATATTTCCAAGAGCATCGGCGCGGCGATGAAGAAAATAAAAAAACTTTTCCCTGATTGCTGAAAACAGGGTGCAAAAGTGACCCAAAATCGGCGATAGGTGAAGGGACATTCACCACGAAGCCTTTCACCGAACGTTGAAAACTGAATAGACCATGATGCAGGCACAAAACCCGCGTGATAGCGG
>JAHZDE010000021.1 GCA_019422525.1 Clostridiales bacterium | reverse complement strand
GAGGGATTTGTACCCCGTTGAAATCAAGATTGCAAACCTGTTTCGCAATTACCTACCACTCTAGTACGCCTGATGCTCTCTCAGCCATAGGATTGTGCCAGATCCATACAGGTCATGTCCTCGCCGAAAAAGGGCGGGCACACACCAGTTTCACGATCCTGCTGGATGTGTAGAGAATCGCCAGAGGGATCGAGCAGCACCGGGAAGCTGCCGCTCATGCGGGTGCACGCGCCGTCAGAGAGGTCCAGATGCAGGCAGTCGCCCTCCATACGCCAGATGCCGGAATACGAGTACGCATACTCCTGCCCATCCTCCGGCTGATGGTAGAGATTGATGCGTCCGGAGTAATCCGGATCGCTGTCACCCCAGCCGAACTCCATGTACCAGTGCTCGCAGGTCCAATTTGTGTAAGCCAGCCCCCAGTCTGTGGGCGGTAGCCACCAGTCGTCCCCGGACGGCTCCCAGTCCTCGGGGTAGTCCAGCCCGGTCACATAGCCCCAGATGCCGAAATCCATCAGCATGGGGATATAGTCCTCCCCGGTGGGCACGATGGGAATGCCGTATTCATCGGTCAGAGGGAGCCACTTCACCTCCACGCCATTGTTTGTCACAAGGACGATCTCCGTGTCCGGTTCATCACGCCATTGCTCATAATTGACGAATATCAATACAGGCTGGGCACACTCCTCCCGGTAGAGCACCTCACCCGGTACAGGCCAAACGCCGTTACCGAGAGATTCCCAGGTGACATGGTTCACGGCAAGGCTGGTATTCTCATCTCGGGGGACGATACAGTAGAGATCGCCCCAGCCTGCACCGAGAACGCGCTCAGCCGGGATGTCCAGCAAAAACGGCATTTCAGAAACCAGCCCGGCACAATTCTCCCTCAGCCATTCCGGAAGCGGAGCCTTTTCGCTCTGCTCACGGAAACCAAGATAGGCCACTGCACCTGCAATCTGGTCACTGTATGCCATGCTGTTGCGAAGCAGTACAAGGGCCGCCTCTTCCTGTTTTGAATTAAACTGCGGCGAGGGTCTGCTCTCATTTGTTCCTTTGCTTCTGGAAAGAGTTATCTCATTTATACTCTGGATACAACTTTCCTCGGTCTTAGGCAACTGATTCTGCCCGCCGCAGGCAGTAATGTCAAACACCACTGTCATATAAAGAAGCGCCGGAAGAATCCGGCATAGAATCAGACACTTCATCATCCAGCCTCCTCTCAGAACTTTCCGCTGCGACCGCTGCCGCCGCCGCCACTTTCACTGTAGGTGCTGCCTCCGCTGCCACCCGAGCTCTCTTTCTGAATCTTGGTGCGTGTTTCGGTGGTATGAGTGTAGCGGTCATACTGCTTTGTCAGGTGTAAGCCCCCAGCAGTAAGGTACGCATTGGCTTCCGCCTTTTGATGGACAGACTTCATCTTACGCAGCAGCCACAGGCAAACGGTCCCCGCGGCCAGACAGGAGCATCCCGTTGCTATGATGAACCAGATCCAGTAAGGACGGCGCACCGGCTTACCGGCGTCGGCCTTCGTCAGATATTCCTCACAGGTGTCTAAGTAATTGGAAATACCACCGTACCAGTCGTTTTCCCCAAAATCACCCAGGAATTGCTCCTCCAGCTTCTCCTGCCCATATTCATCAAAGGCATACTCGGCGTACTCACCGTAGACGAACATGGCGTAGTCCCTCTCGGCCATGCTCAGGAGCACGATGATTCCATCCCTCTCGCTGCCCATACCGAGCTGATTGCTGTGATAGAGCTGATATGTTACTTCAAAGACACTGCCGTTTCCGTATTCCGTGTAATCATTCACAAGAACAAAATAAACGCCGCAATCCTGTTTTTGAGAAATGATTTCAGCCCGAGCCTCCAGCTTTTCCCACTTCTCATAGGGGAGAAGGCCTGCAACATCAAATACATACTGCATCGTGATGCTGTCGGGGACTGGTTCTTCTACGTCGGCATCCTCGCCGGAGCCGGTCGGCGGGCAATTCGTGAGGATGTATTCCTCCGCCGTTTCTGCCATGGCGTCCACTGCCTGGGTCAGCGCAACAGCGCTCATGGTTATGTCCTCGCCGTTCCACGCCTGCGCCGCCATATAAGGCTGTACCGCATCGTAGATGGCATCGGACAATTCCTGACTGCTGCCCCGCTTATCGCTCAGCCTAGCGTAGACGCACCAATCATTTTCGTCAACCATCCTGTAGGTATCCTCATCCTGCTGTTCCAGCAGAATGGTTAGAGTAACGCCCTCCTTGTGCTCGCCATAGCCGTAATCATATTCCTCATAGATTCCCGCAGCAGCGTCACCAAGTCCGTCATAACTGTTTTGAGTCAATACATCCACCCTCAGATCAAGGCCTAGCGCTTGGGAAAGCTGGGGGAGGGTCTGTTCTCCCTGCATAGTCAGTTCTTGAGATCCAAGGGATTCCGTTTCGTCATAAATCACGCTGTACTCCATTGCTGCCATTGCAGGGGTGCATAAGGACAGCGCCAACAGGATCAACAGCGTAAGAGCAGCATATACTTTCTTCATATCCAGCCTTCCTCCTTTCTCACGGCAACAGAACCAGCGCCGAACCGATCACGGATAAGGGGATGGCGATAGCGGCAAACAACCCCCAGAACTTCCCCCAGCTGACCGGCAGATCACCCACCAGCTTTCCGGTTTGTCCATTCATGGCAAAGATAAAGTCCTTCCCATGCCACTTAGTATTCAGCATCCAGACGGGCATCAGAGCGTAATGCACCTTGCCCCTGCGTAGGTGAACGCTACTGTCCCTGAGGATGCAGAGGTCATAGCGCTTCACTGTGCCGCGCAGCGCGGAGGCAAGGGTTCCCTCACAGCGCTGATCTGCCCGCTGCCGGCTCTGTTCCACCGTCACATCGAACTTATCGGCCAGGAAACCGGGAAGATATGCAGTGGAAAAAGGCTTCAGTTCCTTGTAGTCATAGGGTTCAATGGAGTCCATGTGTCCGTCCGGCATCTTGCTGGATGCGTCCACCGGCACCTTCTCAAAGGTGACGGTTCCGGCCCGGTAGACATCGTAGTGTTTCGTCTCCGTAATTTCATAGTCACCGGAGCGGTATGTACGGGAGCGGGTAGCCTCGTAATGGGCGTCACCCTCCGCCTCTCCGTCGAACATCCAGAAGGGAACATAGATCCCCCGGATTTCCTGCACATGATTTTCACTGATAAAACTTTTTGGCAGGAAAAACTTCCCTTTGTAGTGGGATTTGAGGGCCTTTACCGCTTCTTCTTTGCTCAGTTTGAACGGGACGATAAAATCAGGTCGCAGTGCCCCGGAGAACTGGCCCGGCACCACGGTGGGGTTCCCGCAATAGGGGCAGGAGGCTGCCGCCGTGCTCTCCTCGCAGATGAGCTGCGCGCCGCAGCTTGGGCAACCGTAGACCCGCATACCGTCGCCTTCAGCCCCCCAATCCTCGCAAAAGTCAGAGGTGTCCCATGCGCTTCCATCTACGGACGGCACGCTCTGTCCGGCGCTGCCTTCCTTCGCTGTCTGCTTGGCTGCTGCCGCATTTTTTTCTTTTTCTGCATATAGCGCCTCAATCTCCGCCACATCGTAACTGGCGTCGCAGTATTCGCACTCCAACCGGCCGGATGCACCGGAAAAATGCAGTGGCCCCGTACAGCTGGGACATTGATAATTTGTTACCTGTGTTGGCATCTGAAATTCCTCCTTCCCATACCGGCATAGACTGCATCGTTTTCATCGTTCGGCTCTGCTGCTTTTCTGAGGTACGATTTGAATCCTGGAGTCCCTGCGGCATCTGCTTCTTTCGCCCTGTGTCAGAATCCGCAAAAATGCATCACGGATGACATCCTTGAGATATCGCCCCAACAGGCATTCATTCTCCTTTTGAATCATCCCACCGTCCATTGTGGCATGTCCACCGCCATCACCGTACCCATGGAGCGCCTCCCGCACCAGATGCCCTGCATGGATGTATGAATCCTCAGAGCGAACGGAGAACTTGATCCCATCCTCTCTGTAGGAGAACACAACTGCCACATCCACCTCCTGCAAGGCTAGAATAAAATCGGAGATGATTGCGATCAGGGCATCCGGACAGGGAAAGGAGAGATAGGATAAACCGACCTTATCGTAGAGTTCAATGCTCTCGATAGCTGCCCCATATGCCTTCAGATCGCTGAACTCCATATTGTTACGCTCCAGCCGCGCCAGCATTTCCTGATCACACAACGGGAATAGGAAAGCAAACATCTCAATGTCCAGCTCCGTTACCCCACGGGTGAATTGCAGGGTATCCATTTTCAAACCATACAGCAGAGCGGTTGCAGTTTCTTTGTCCGGCTTGCAGGAAAGCTGCTGGTAATACTGCGCGATCAGGGTAGCGCAGGCCCCTGTGAGACGGATATCCTGATAGCGGTATTCCATCGGTACAAAAGTCGGGTGATGGTCAATGCAGGCCATTTCATTTCCAACAAAATCAGTAATATTCCCGCTGTGTTTTTGGGCATCTACGCAGATTATATAGTCTTCCTCCGTCATATTGGGGCGCAGTTGTTCATACGGGCACATCTCAATCTGGAAGGCTTCCAGCATCTTGGAGGCGCTCAGCTTGTCGATCCTGCCATCATAGCAAAGCGTGGAAGGTATATCGTACAGGGACAACAGACGCTGAAGGCCAAAAACGGGCGCTATGGCATCTGGATCGGGGAAATTATGGGTTTGTATGTAAATATGCTTGCCAAGACACAACGTCGCAAGCTGGCTGAAATCGTTCATCGTCTCACTCTCATTTATTGATTATTGATTTATTCACTGGTTCTCGTTAGCCTGGTCGCTCGGAGCATATCAAAGTGGAATTCTCAGAAGATCAGCCGATCGGGTCGGTAAGCAAGCTGTCCAGCGTCAAAACGCACAGCTGCGCGTCGTACTTCGGCATAAACGGCAGACTGACTTCGTTCTCCCCAACGCCGATCATTATCTCCTCGCCGCTAGGACTCATCAAGATCGGATAAGTCTCCGAGATATAATACGGGCCGTCTGTGACACCATAGTTTTTGCCGCCAACGAGAGACAGGCTGACGGTCACATAACTGGCTCCATCCATGCCGGATGTGATCGTCCAGAAACCGCTCCATACCTCATCCCACATCGTTTCAGAAGGATCAGTGCCCACGTATTCCCAATACAGATCGACCGTTCCGCCTGTCTCATCCTCGGGAAAGAACCACAGGTAGTAATTTGCTTCACGGTTCGTATCCCATGCCGCTGCCTGCGTTGTCCAGCTGCCGCCGAGTCCGGAGGCATATACACCGCTCCAGCCGTCTGCCAGCCACGGTGCAAGTTCGGAAGGAGCGCCCTGCCATCCGTATTCCGTAAAGTCGAAGGAGATGTAGTCTCCGCTTTCCGACAAACATGGCACGATGTGCCCCGTCGCCGTATAGAGCTGCGGATTCCATACGCAGCTGTTTCCTGCGTTGTCGACGATCTGGATCTCAACGTAGGACAGATATGCGTATGCATCGTCGCCTCCAGTTGCAAAAAGCAGCACCGGATCGCCGGATTCAGAACGGTAGAGCACCTCGATGACTTCTTCATTATCCGACTTTGGATCCCACCGCATAAGATTGACGGAAACTGTCGCGTTTTCATCAATCGGCACAAGACAATACAGATAGTCATCGTTCCCGATGATATGCCCCGTATCGATTTCGGAAATAAAGGGGTATTTCTGCAGCATCGCCTGATCCACTTCCGATAGCCAGTCTCCATCGGAAGTTTCTCCAGTATAGCCCAACAAGGCCACGCCGAACATGGTCTGGGGAAAATCCATTCTGTCCCGCAGCCAAACAAGAGATTGCTCTGCCTCTGCGGAAAATTCGGCCTGCTTCGACTGCTCGTCCGATTCCCCGGTCTCCGAGTGCAGCTTTTCCGGCAGTTTCTCATCGGGCTTACCAGGCAGCGTCTCTCTATCGGTGCTTATATTCGGTTCGTCTATTTCCGTTCCCGTTAGTTGCTTTTGCGCACAGGCACAGAGAGACAGCATCAGAACCAGTATTAGAAAAAATCCGATCATGCTTTTTGATATCCTTTTCATAACTGCTCCTTTCAAACATCACTGCTCCATACCATTGCGCAAACGGGGATCGCTCCGCCCCAAATGAAGTGGGAACGATCCCCATTCTGGTGTTATCCGATGCTGTCCGGCATGGGCTCGTCCGCATCGATCAGAGGCAGATACCAGTCATTATAAAGATTGGGGAGCTCCTCCTCATCCACATCCACCCAATAGGTTCCCCACGGGCGCAGGACGATATCATAGTGGAAGGCGTCTTCGCCATTTTCATAGTCACCGTCAATATGGATCATGTCCCCATAATCCACCAGTCCCGGATCAACAATCCAGTCCCCGTGCTCCAGCGCAATATCCGTAAAGGAACCGCCCTCGGATGTCATGGTGCCATATATGCTGGTTCCATCATCACTGAGGCTGACTGACGCAGAGACCATCGATTCCGATTTCGTGTAGTCCTCATCCCAGAGGGTGACAATGCCCATGCCATCTTCGCCGATGTCAATGGTACCACAGATGTCCCACCAGGCGCCCTCCATATCCTCGTAATAGCCGGAGCAGCCAGTCATAGTCCACCAGCCGTACCAGTCGCCGTTCCACCAATCCAGCATTGCGGTTCCGGTTCCGTCACTCTGCACCGTCCCAGCTCCTGCCGATTCCCGGCTGAGTATAGACGGATCAACGGTGATTTTACCACTTTTGTCACCGAATGCCTCCTCAAAGGTTACCTCGACCTTGCTAGT
This sequence comes from Clostridiales bacterium, assembly GCA_019422525.1. GTDB lineage: Bacteria > Bacillota > Clostridia > Oscillospirales > Acutalibacteraceae > Heritagella_A. The sequence goes on along the minus strand of JAHZDE010000021.1, from coordinate 17,052 downwards.
GGTATCCGTCAGCACATAGGCGGTGCAAAGTTCAAGGGTTCCTCCCGGCGCGACATCCGTAAATTGACCCTCAATCACCGTGTCGTATGAGTCGCTGTCCGTAAAGACAGTGGCAACTGCCAGTTCTGCGCCATTCTGCATCACTGTTTCAGAAATGGACCAGACATAGGAGCTGGCATCCTTACTGTTGTTGGTAAAATCCAGCGTCAGGACCAACGCATCGTTTCCATCCGAATCCTCCATGATGCTTGCACCCTTATAGTGCAACTCATATTCTCCAATCTTGAGTAAGTTAGAGTCTGCTGTCTCGAGCAAATCAGAATCAGCCGTTTTGTCCTTGCCACAGGCGGTGAGAGCGAGCAGCAGCACTGTAAGAAAAACGCAAAGTAACTTTATACGTTTCATATTCAACTCCCCTCCTCTTAGAAACCGCTGAGTTTGAATGCGACCAGTTCCTGTGCAGATTCATCTGCCCTGTCTTCAGTCATAAGAACCAGGATACTGCCATCAGTTAGCTTTGCTCCGCCACAGAACCACGGATAATTTGTACCGAACAGCTCCCCGTCATCCGCTTCGCCGATATAAGTACCGTCTTTTGTCCAGATCACCACTTCTCGCATATTTCCATCCAGAGCGAGATAGCCGTTTGCGGTCTCTGTGATAAAGGTAATGCTTCCAAGGCCGCCTCCATCTGAATCTGCCAAAGTCATTTGCAGCGCACCATTGCTGTCATAAACAAACACCTTGTGACCACTCTCATCTACAGCAGAGCCACAGACATAGATGTGGTTCTCGTCAATCAACAAATGTTGAATCAAATCGACCTCTTTGAAAACCAATGGTTCCGTCTTAAGCGTTCCGCCAGAGAGAGTGATCTTTTCACACTCTGCGCTGGAAAACCAACTAATGCCCCAAGCCCCTGATGGATGCATGGTGACATGATCCGGTCCCTCATAGGATGCCGTCTGTGTGCCATCCTTCCAGCTGATCAGCGGTTTCATGAAATTTGCCAGCCAGAGGGTTCCTGTAGTATCAGCGGAAATATCTTCATATTCTGCATCCAGCACAATATCCTCTGCGAATTTCAAAGAGTTTCCATCGTAATCATAGTGTTTTAACTGGCCGTCCACCAAAAAATATGCCTGATTGCCTGTAACAGCAACTGCGTGATTGAAGGTTTCCTTTGTAATAATACAGTCAGTAACAGGCAGCCACTGACTGTCCAACGTATGTGTTCCTACCATAACACTGCGAGGTTGTGCAGAGAATGGCTCACCCTCCCAGTACCAGGGTCCATCCTCGTTTCCAGTATCCTCTAAATGGATTTTCAGACCGGACAGCAGCTTCTCAACGCGCGTATCCTCGTACTCACCAGTGATTTCCATAAATACGGTAGCGCCGGCACCCTCAACCCGATTAAAATACCGCAGACACGGAGAACCCCAATAATTTCCTTCCTGTTTGAGGCAGTCGATGCCGCCGACTTCGGTCAAATCGTAGGCCTGATTGACTGCGTATTCGTACTCGTCAAATCCATAGCTGGTGAGATAATCACGGAAGGAATAAGGCGTTTCAATGGAAACCCGGATCTCCGCATTAACGATGCTTTCATCTTCCCCTTCCTTTGGGATTGACAGAATAATCTTAGAAGACGTCTCATCATCGTAAAAATCATCTTCCTCATAGATCCAGCCGTCCGTCTCATCATAAGTAAGATCCCACAGTGCGGCATTTATCGTCGTTCCGGCCACTGTTTCAGCAGGAGGCGCTGTCTGCTCTGTTTCTTCCGGCGTCTGACTGGATTCCGGGCTGTCCTTGCCGCAGCCAGTGAGGCTGAACAATAGCAGTGCAGCGAGAAGCAAGAACGATATCTTTAACTTGTTTTTCATGGTCATTCACCTCCCTATTTTATTCCTTATTTTTTATTGCTGAAAAATGGCATCAACAGTTCAGCCACCTTACTGATTGGCATAGTCTGTAATATCACCTTGCCCGGGCCTCTGACAACGGTATTAAAAATACCTTCTCCGCCCAGCAGCATATTTTTGGCGCCCTTAACAGTCACCACATCCATCGTGCAGCTCTCTTCCATTGCCGCTAAGTACCCTGTGCTGACCAGCAGTTCCTGACCGGCGCTCAGCTCATACTCTGTCGCATGTCCGTCAATCTCTATGAAGGCAATACCATTTCCACTCAGCTTCTGCATGATGAAGCCTTCGCCGCCAAAGATACCAGAACCCAGCTTTTTCTGGAAATGCATAGATAGCTCCACACCATCTTCGGAAGCAAGAAATGCGCTTTTCTGCACGATCATAGAATGACCGGCACTGATATTCAGCGCTTTGATTGCCCCGGGAAAGCTGGATGCAAAAGCAATGGTTCCATCGCTTCCTTCTGCGGTGAACCGATTCTGAAACATAGAATCACCCGATACCAGACGGCCTAGCATTTTCTTCATCCCTCCGCCGGTAGTAGTCTCCATTTTCATGTTCGGACTCATCCAGCTCATGCTCCCACTCTCCGTGATCATGGATTCTCCTGGGAATAATTCACATACCACAACCGGTAAATTATCTCCTAAAATTTCGTACTTTTTCATAGTGCAACTCCTTTCGCTTTCATTACTTTCTAATTTTTCGTTTCTTTACAATTCTTAGAGTATTCCTTTTATCCATTGACAGCGCCACCGCAAAATTCGCAACAGCCGCTGGCGTCCGGTATTGTGGTCGCCCCGCAGTACGGACAAGTCACTGCTGTCTTGGGAGCTGCGGACGCAGCCACTTTCTCTCGTACCTGCTGTCGAACCTGAAGCAATGCATCCCGAATTTCCAATCCCATTTCCTCATATTGGCGATATTCCACACTGGAACGCACATCCTCTGCATTGGAGATAAGAGAACCGCCTTTCATGCCTACTGTTTTCCCCCGGAGGCTGCCGCGAGGTAATTCCATATCGTTTGGTCCATCCAGCAGCGTTTCCGCATCATTGTCCACTGAGTCGCTGTTCAGTTGAAAACGGATCTCGTTAAAATATGGATGGTTGACGTTAATTACGATATAAAAATCATAGGAATAGGCATACCGTTTGGGATTAAAGCTCTGACGATTTCCCTCAGCGTCCTTATATTCGATCTCAGTTTTTCGCTCGTCGATATCCAGCTTACAGCCAGTCACATCAGAAAAAGACAAGACATCCGGATTGGCCTCCGACAGATTTCTAGCAGAGGTGACCATAAACAAACCTGCATCCTCATCCAGAAGCACTTTCATGCGTTCGCCCAGCGTACGCGTAGTGCGAAAAGAGGACACCCTGGCTTGATTGGCTTCCCTGTAAGACAACTGCTTCTGAATCTCTTCCACTGTACTCTGGCGGCGATCACCAAACCAGGGAGAAAGCTTTGCAGCGCATTCCTTACATAGATTTCCATCCTCCAGCTTACGGTTGCTAAGCAGCCCGATCTCGCCGCCACAAATCGAACATTCTTTTTTATCAAATATCTTTCCAAAGAGTCCCATTATCTGTAATCCTTTCTGAACCCGCTTATACAGCACCCTTCATCTGCATCGCACCATATACATACAATCCCGGCAGCAGCAAATTAAGCACCAAACTGGTGATACTGAACTCTCCTCCGCCAACAATACCAATGACGATAGAGATAATTGTTAAGATTGCAATGATAATACCCCATTTGATGCAGGAAGCTGCTTTCTGAGGAGCGTTACAAGCTCCGATGCCCTTGATGCCTGCAATGAACTGAATCACAGAAGCCACCGTCACAAGAATGGAACTAGCATAGAGCAGCCCCGTCCCCTCTGCACTCCCCGATAATGCCGCCAGAGCGCTGATGCCAAGAATGGCGATAACACCTGCGATGGCAGCAATGATTCCGCCGATAATCATGAGAATGGATGTAATTTTCAAAATCTTTTGACCTTTCATGTAAATATCCTCCTATGTTATGTTATTATTGTTCGTTTTTGCGCTATTCCTGTTCTTCCAGCAACCGCAGTGCCATTTCTGTAAGATAAGCCCGGATCTGCTTCGCTGTTTCCTGATCCAATTTCTTCTGTTGCTGTTTGCCATCAGAGTAATAAAGGGTGCAGGCCGGCTTTTCCGTTCTGCCGTCCAACTGATCTTCCAGATCGATCTCCTCCACAAATGCAGCGAAGGCATCCCACTCCTCATCCGGCACGGCCCAGTCTCTCCAGATCTCCTGTTGTTGGCCGGGCGGGGTAAATCTGGCCCGGAGGATATATGGGGCGTCCTCTCCGTACACGGCGGACGAACCCTGGTCGAATTGGAACGAATAATCCTTGGAGAAGATGGTTCCGGACTGCCCCATATAGAAACCGCTGAGTTCCGGCGGGGCATATCGGGGAATCTCACGCCCGATGGGGTCGGCCAGCTCCTCCAACAGAGCGATTAGTGTCTGAATACGGCGGTCGTTTGGTGGATAATAATGGATATGCTGTGTTCCGTTTTCTGTGCTCCAGGTCAGGATCAGGCTGGTGGAGTCCCCGCCATCCATGACTTCGATTCCCGGCGGCAGTTTCACCTCACGGCGGTTTTCCGGGATGGGCTCCATCAGCGGGTAGAGCTCCAGAATAATCTCCTCCACATCCGACCACTGCACTGCGGTAATGGGAACATTTTCTTTGGTGGATGACTGATACCAGTCCTCATCCTCCTCCGTATCCGAATCAAGAGCCGGATAATAGCTCGTTTCCAGAATAGCCTCCGGCGAAAGCGTGATTGCAAAATCCGCTCTGGCAATCATGCCGCTGGAGTAGTTGTACGTGACACCGGACAATATGCCGGGCGGCACGGTTGATTTCTTCTGTATCGGTGAATCACCTCCCTGATAACCTCTGAAACAATAACCCGCAGCCGCCAGGAGCAGGAACAGACCTGCAACAGAAAACACGGCAGCTTTTCTTCCCCGCGTCATCCCTGCACATCGCCATCATCAAAGGGATCGCCGCACTCCGGGCAGAACTTGGGCGGATGGGCGGGATCATCCGGTTCCCAGCCACATTTGTCGCATTTGTACTGGGGCACGCCGGCAGGCTTTTTCGCCCCGCACTCCGGGCAGAATTTTCCCTTGTTTACCGCGCCGCAGGAACAAATCCAGCCGTCCGAAGCAGGTTTGGGCTTGCCGCACTCCGGGCAGAATTTTCCAATGATACCTCTTTGTCCGCAGGAGCAGATCCAGCCGCCGGAAGCAACGGACACAGGAGCCTCAGAAGATGCAGGTTGAGCCTGCTGCTGCGCACCTATTTGATAGAGGTTCTGGGCATTCATGCCGCCCATCTGTCCGGCCATCCCCATTCCCATAAAAGCCATAGCAGGAGCTGCGTTCGGGTTGCTGGCCGCAGACTGCATGGCGCTGGCCTGTGCGCCCACCAGATGAGCCGCTGCCCGGGTAGGATCCATAAAGGCCGCATTACGCTGCATATCCTTAATCATCTGCTCATCTTCCTCGTTAGCCTTGACACTGGAAACACCGAAGGACACAATCTCCATGCCTCGCAGGTCACGCCATCTGGATGAAAGCTGTTCGTTCAGAGCCTCGGCCAGTTCCAGCGTATGGCCGGGGAGGGCAGAGTATCGGATGCCCATTTCCGAGATCTTAGCGAAAGCAGGTTGAAGAGCTGTCAAAAGTTCCGTCTTCATCTGCCCGGCGAGCTGCTCCGTTCTATAATCCTCGCTGATATTGCCGCAGACATTCGTATAGAACAACAGAGGGTTTTTCAGGCTGATACTGTACTCACCGAAACAGCGGATAGCAATATCCATGTCAATACCTGCCCGCTGATCTACCACCCGGAAGGGAACGGGGCTTGGGGTTCCATACTTGTTTCCGGTAATCTCCTTGGTGTTAAAATAGTAGACACGCTGATCCTTGGGGGCTTCGCCGCCGAAGGTAAATCGCTTTCCGATATTCTGGAACACGCCCTTGATGGATTCCCCCAAATTACCTGAGAATATGCTGGGTTCTGTAGACATATCGTAAGTATATTCTCCCGGCTCAGCGCAAACATCCACCACTTTACCCTGCTCTACAATGAGCATACATTGGCCGTCTGCCACGACAATGACAGAGCCGTTGGTAATGATGTTATCATCCCCCTTTGTGTTGCTGGAACGACCCGTAACCTTCTTTTTCCCTTTTACTGCCAGTACATCCGCAGGGATCGCTTCACAGTAGAAGTATTCCTTCCACTGCTCAGCCATAATGCCGCCGGCGGCTCCAAATGCAGCTTTAATCAGTCCCATAATGTAATCTCCTCTCTTTTTAATACTAATTTTATGGTGTCAGGAATATCCAGTCGCCGTTCAGGTAAACGTCTGTGTCAGCAATCGGCCAAAGATACCAAAAATCATCCCATGGTCGTTTTACGTGCAGACAGATGTTCGGTACGCCTTCTGGAATCGTCAAAGAAAACCACTTAGGTTCATTGATCTTGATTGTTTCATCGTACAATATTTCATCTGTCACCCATTCCAGAAGGCTTCCGTTGTCAGCCCAAACTGGTTCGCCAGTACAAAATCGGACCTGCGTCTCATACCAGCATCCCACCAGCAGCAGCTTGTCCAGTCCTTCTTGCTCCAGTTTTGTGACAGGCAGAGCCTCCAGCCCTGTATATACGTCATCAGGCGGGCTGGACCAGTAGAAAATCAGGCTATCTTCCGGTTCGTCGTACAATGCCTCTTGCACTGAATCCGGCAGAATGGATTCGGCCCTCTTATAAATCGCAGTGCGAATCTCCGAAGCTCCGTCTGTCTTGTAGTGTTCCTGCAAATACAGCGTATCTGAATCGGCCAAAGCCAGAAAGAGCTCTGCACCTGTATTTTCATTAAACAGCCGAATGCTCCAAATTTCATTGGAAAACCCATGAAATAACGGTTTATCCAGGAGTTCTGTCCGAAGTTCTAATTCCTGTCTGTATATCGGCTCTTCCGTATCCAAAAAGTCCGCAAAATAGTAATCCGCTCTCAGCTCATGCCCACCTATCGCATCGCTCCATCTGGCTTCAAAAAACAATATGGAGGCAATGCCATCTTCTCGTGCACTGTATTCCCTGCCTTCCACCACATTCTTGGCCATCTTCCATGTTCCATGCAGATTTGCGATGCATAACTCTCCCCCAGGTCCTGGCCGCTCCGCTTTTTCAAAATAGAACCGATCCCCATAAATAGATTCCAATATGATACACTCATCTTCAATGCGGCCAGTCATCTCACTGGTACCACCGTCATCCACACTTGCCAGTCTCAGGGTGTTATCCACTCCCAGCCACCAGGTTGCATCTCCCAGATAATCTTGAAAGCTGTCTCCCAATACTTCGCGAAATTGTGCCGTACCATCCTCGTTAAGAAAAAGATCTGCCCACCACCTTTCCGTAGGCATTTGACTTACCTCAGTACGGTCAAATGCTTCGTTATAGGACTCGTGCTTTACAGCTGTCCAGTAAGTGCCGCCCAACGAGCTATCTGGCCTATCGGGAGATGGAACTGTAGGTTGTTCATTAAAAGCTGTTTTGCTGTTGGACACATCTGGTGTGGAATGCCCACTTTTCTCATCCCCCGTATTATCGCTGCAAGCCGTAAGACATAATGTAAGCAGTAGAATCAATAACCCCTTTATCAAATTTTTATTTGTTTTTTTTCTACGCCAATAGCTTCTCTGCCTCATGTTTGAATTCACCTCACCTCGTATTATCGTTCTTAATCTTCCGTCATAATGATCGCAAGCTGGCAGCCAGATAGTCTAAGGACACATCATAAAACACAAAATCATCAATTTCGCCCTTTCTCTTTGCCTGAATGGCACTGCTGACAGCATCTATCTGCCTCTCTGAGCACATCAGCATAAGACGGCAATGAGGTGTAACTTTCCGCAGCCATGTACATAAATCCAAGCAAAAATCGATGCCATAGATATCATTCTCGGAAACTTCCAGCAATGCTCCGGAAGCCAAATGGGTACGAATGGCTGCATCCGCATTGGCATAGTCCGGCTCGTAGCACAGCTGGATATCGGGGACATCTCGCATTTTCGCCATCAACCCCTGTGCCAACGATGCCCGCTGCATGATTAAGAGCACTGTTTTCAGCCCATTCACCTCCCTCGCACCTTCCTTCATTACATTTTTATTGTAAAGCTTATTTCTAATCTGCGCCCTACCCGCAGCGGGTAGTTTTTCTTAAATTTCCTATGACCTAAAAAGTCCACCGGCTTTTGCCAGTGGACCCGAAATGTCTATTTTCTTAATATAACGGATTGATCCAACCGTTGGAAATCATGTAAAAGGCCAGATCGATTGCCTTGGAAAATCCGGTTTTTCCAAGCATATTTGTCTTGTGATACTTGACTGTATTTTCGCTGATATACAATTCCCGGGCAATCTCCTTGTTTGTCATATGCCTGCACATCAGCCGGAGTATTTCCATTTCGCGGTCAGTCAGAGGAGCCTCTCCCTGAGGCATGGGGATCGTCTTTGGCTCAGGAAAACTGCTGCCTCCCTCCATCACCTTCCGGGCTACTTCCAGAAAATCATGCAGGCTTCGGCTCTTATAGATAAATCCATTGGCTCCGGCAGCCTTAGACCTTGGAATGTAAGTAATCTCATCAAAGGCAGTCATGACAATAATTTTAATCTCCGAATATGTTTTTCGGATCGCCTCCACTGCTTTCAATCCAGAAGCGCCGCCCTCGGTGCAGACATCCATCAATACCAGATCCGGATGCAGGTGCTTACAGAAATCAAGGGCATAATCAGCATTGGGAACTTCTCCTACCACGGAAAAATCTCCAGCAGCCACCAGCGCCGTTGTCAGCGATTCTCTCATAGATGCATGATCCTCCACGATCAGAACTTTAATCATTTTTCACAACCTCCTTTGGAACAGAGAGTTCTATCCGAAATCTAGGGACAATATAGAGCTTCAATGTACCGCCAAGCCGCTGAATCCTCCGGCGCATCCCGCCAATGCCACCGCCCTCACGAATTGGCCCGACCGGGGGAATGCCGTTGTCCGTGACTGTCATACGCCAACAATCATTCTGAAAGAAGTGTAACTGAATACGAGTGGCATACCCGTGGCGAACAGCATTGGTGACACACTCTGACGCAACCTCCGCAAAGCTGTCTGCCACTGCCTGATCCTCCGGCAGTGCTCCCCGAATTTCCACATATACTTTCATACCCTGAAAAATTTCCTTCAGAAGATTCAGACGTTGAGCTGGATCCGGCGTCTGATCCTCACGGAGCGCTGTTGCAAGATTGTGGGCAAACTCCATTAAAAGGGTTTCATTTGGCTGCTGGTTGTCTCGAAGTGCCCGAAGCAGCAGGCTGATGCGCTGCCCTAAAAGGTCATGAACCCTGCCCTTGCTTCGAGCAATCTCCTCCGCTTCACAAATTGTCTGAAGATTCTCGATGGTGCTGCGAAGTTCCTGTCCGCGCTGTTCCAGCGCCTCGTTTTGCTGGGCAAGGAGAAGCACTGCATCCCACCATTGCGTAACATCATTGGCAATTAACAAAACCGTTGTCCGACATCCCATGGAGATTTCATGAACAGAAAAACTCCAAACAGAGCGATCAGGAAGACGAAATACCTGCTGATTTCCCAAAATCTCCCTTATGCAGTCTTTACACAAGGGGCCATCTTCCAAAAGCTTCTGAAAAACCCTTCCGTTTTGCAGAGAATATCCCATCACCTGGCGAGCCAATCCATCCATCTGGCGGTTGCATAACAGAATATCCCCCTCTGGTCGAAAAAACAGCAGCCCGGTATGTAAAGTATCAATAGCCTCTTTCACAGATATAGAGGAAATCTGGGTGTAGAGCTCGCGCCGGCGCAGCAAGCAAATGTGTATACTGCGAATCAGGAAGAACAACATACTTGTCAGAAAAAAGAATGGATATGCAGCCCCTGTGATCTTCTCCGCTAAAGGAAGCAGAACTGCCGCTGCACCGACGGCAAAAAATGGCCAGCTAAGCTCCGTTCCCACAGCTGCGGTGGTTCCCAATACTGCTGCCAGTAAAAATACTGCCTGCCGTGCAAAATCGTAAGAGCTGGGTATCAAAAAGCCACAGAACAGCCCATATTGCACTTGTGCCAGAAGCGCAGCAAACAGTAACAATACTGCTAGGATAACACACTCCATTCCATTTTCCACTCTGCGCACCCAGCCGGTCCGCAGGCGGCAGATACTGTAAGAAATCGCCCTGATCTGCAGCACGATACACAGGGCAATTGCCATTACCAATGCAGTCACTCCCCAATTAGGATACCGGTAAAACTCAGACATGAACATCACCTCCCAACGGTACTGTCATACAAATCCCAACGGCATCGTCCAGGTCCTTGCAGATAATCTGTCCGCCCAACGCATCTGCTGCCGTCGTCAGCTCCTCTGAGAAATTCCATTGTCCGGGATCACTGCCCGGAAGAAAACGAAATACCAGATGGGCACCCTCTGATTCCAGATATCCCAACAGAGGGGAGGCATTCTCCCGCAACGCCCATGATATGGTTTCAAAGGCAAAGTCGTAGCAGAGCGCTGCACGGCGAACCTCCAATACACCGCTTTGTCCACAGCGGATCAGCATTTGGAGCCCAGCATAGCGAGCCAGTTCTGCCAGTTCGTCTAAATACATGCTCAGTTCGTCTCCAGACAATCCTTCCCCCTGGCGGGCCAGGAAAAACATGTTGCATCTGCGTTTGATATGGCATAGGCAAAGGGTAATGCAGGCAGTCCGTTCATGAGGATGTTCTGTTCCTGGCAAAGTCTCAATCAAATGTTCCAGTGTTCGGATACGGCGCTCCATATCACGATCCAGCTGTTCAAACAGGTTTTTGTTTGTTTCCACGGCCACCAATCGTTTTTTTACCTCTTCTTCTTCTCGCAGCAACGTATTGGCCGCTTTCAAACGGGTTTGTACATCCTGGATGTCCCTCCTTAACCGGTTAATCTGAGAGAGGTTTTCCTGCCACACCGCCATACCACCATGGATAGGGACTGCATGAAGCTGGGTATCGTTGTCCCTCAGCAGAGGATGTTCCATATCCATATGCAGCCGTTTCCAGATGGAGTGGGAAACTGGTGGCGCGCCTTTAGAGGATAAAACGGTGCGGCCATTCTCATCCAACAGGGTAAATCCAATGGGCGCAGCAGTGAACAAACGCTGATATTGAAGATTGACCGGAATCAAACCTGCGTAAAGTGCCGTCTCGAAAAACAGGGCAGACAGTACACAGATGTTGACTGTAAGGTCACTCTCCCAAGCCAGAGGCACTCGCTTGATGTAAGCAGCAATGTAAGCCAGAAGCCCCGCACAAAACAACAAAGGTAACATTCTTCCAATCCAGAAAGAGTTTCGTCGTCCCCTGCGGAGCAGCTTCCATACTGCGGCTGCCAGGAACAGGAGGGATGTAGTCATCACGATCCAATATCCCGGACCGTAGCAGTAATCATGAGACCAGTTTCCTTCCGGGTCGAATCGAAATACCAGCTGATGGAAATCATTGGTCAGTACCAGCAGAACTGAAAAGGCATAGCAAGCCAATGGCGGCCATAGAGGGTACAGTAATCGTATTTCTCCCTCTTCATGATCCAAGAGAACAGTCAGATACAAAAGAATGATCGGCAAAGCCAGCTGAAAGATGTAATAACCATACCAGCACATCCGACACAGAAGCCCCTCCGATGTCAGCTGATACTTAAACAGGCGAAGCATCAGCCAGCACACCATCAGCCACCCCATGGTGTCGACAACCCAACGAACATCACGGCGGATCATCCGGTGGGATACCGTCCCCTTCCACAACAGGATGGCAACGGCAATGAGCAGGGCAGATAAGATATGTTCCCGGAGATCCGCTGTGGTGTAGCGCCGGGTATGGAGTACCTGCCTGCGCAAATCCCGACTGCTGTCTCCTGTAAGTTCCAGAAACCAGTCGTAATCATCCTCATTCAACAGACGGACTGCCTGATAATCCTCCGGGAAATACCGGAAGCTTTCTCCATCCGCCAAGTGTAAACCCGCAGATAATAGAGCTTCATCCAGTCCGGATTCCAAAGTCAGAGGGACATCAGAGAGCAGTCCCATACGAAAGGCCAGCGTTCCTTCCACCGGCACGATGATTTCATAATTGGCACCATTTCGGTTCCACGCAGCAACCTCGTAGTCCAGGCAAAGCAGAATAGGGGCATCCGGTGCATCCAACTTAAATTTCCCATTCTGACTGAGATGTTCCAACAACTCCAAGGCATCCCACTTCGATGGTTCTTCTGGATTCAGTCCGTAAGACAGTGCACCCAAGGCCAGCATATTGCGAATCACGGTTGTACCGCTTATAGCGACAGGATCTGGGCTCTTCCAAAGGCTATTCCAGCCGGTAATGACCGCATCCGTCCGGGTGCGATCCACTGCCAGTACCACAGCAGTTGAAACATGAGGATACCAATATCGTCCAACACCCCGTTCTATGGCGGGGATAGCCTGCACATCGAAGCAGGCCACGACGTTGCCACGGCTTACCTCTGCATAGAGGGTGTCCTCCTGCGTCTGAAGTAAGTAGTCAGGAAGAAAAGGCGAGAGAACTGCGCTATATACGCCAGTTCCCTCCGCTCCGGAAATCAAACTGCTCCCGGAGGTCGATGCACTGCATCCTGTAACCAGCAAACACAGCAGAAGGATTAGAAGCCATCGAAGTTTCATAGCGCCACCGGCTCTCCACACTCTTTCATCCGTCCAGCACATTCCCGACACAGATCCATTTCATCGCAGATAAGGAAGCAGGAATCGCAGACCAAACGTCGGCAAATGGGACATTGGCTGAATCTCTCTCTGGCCTCTTGCCCTGCGGCTCGTCTGGCCCGCTGTTTCTCGCGTTGGTAAATGGCATCATAGAGTTCCTTTTTCTCTCGATTCTCCTTCGCCTGTGATACTTTAGAAAAAGGTATACTGCTGCTGTACCAAAATTCACCGCATACCTCACAACGAATAGAAAAGCAGAAATACTCAGGGGTGGATTGATCTTCCAGATGACTACACAACAAATCGAACATATCACATACCTCCTCTCATCTATACTTCTGTTATAACAGTAACAGAGGCTGGCGTATATGGTCTGCCGGATACTTTTCCCGCCTCTTTTTAAAAGGTATCTATTGGATAATAGAGAAAACGCACAAAACCATCCTTTCGGTTTTGTGCGTTTTGCTATATAGAAATCATTTTAGAAAAGTTCCTGAAGCCTTCCGCAGCGTCGGAGCAGATCGATATAAAGCATCAATTCATCTCGAGAAGAAACTCCCAGCTTCTCATAGATGCTTCGGTTATGCTTGCGAACCGTACTCATGCTGATATAGGCCAAATCTGGTATTTCTGCAATCTCGTGTCCGTCGATATAATAGCGAAGGATGTTCCGCTCTGCCTCTGTCAGAAGATCCTTGCGTTCCACAAACTGGTCAAAAAGCTCTGCAATGTTGGGTGGAAGTTCTCCCTGCTCCAATCTCTGGCTTCGTGCACGAGCGTTGAGGAACTCTGCCAACTCATCTACCTCCAAGATACCGGAGGACATCCCCTGTTCCAGTATTTCCTCCTGCTGGAACCGTTTCAAACTATCTGTGATGGGGCGGACAAATCTCCGCGCCAGAAAGAAGGACAGAGTCAATAATGTCAGAAGCAATCCAAAAGCTGCAATGATCCAGGTCTGCTGGACACCGGCTGTGTAGGCGGTATAGCTCTCCTGGGGAATCAGGATGGCGACGGCCCAAACGGTATCCTCTATTTCCCCTTTAGAGACAGGTAAAGTTTGGTGCAGACCGATATAACGTTCGGTTCCTGTGTCGTATTCGTTATAATATCGTCCCTGATGGATATCGAGAGTCTCCTGGCCATCCAGATAGGTGCCGTTAGCACTGCCCACCAATCCTTCCTGCACCAGAAAATGGCTGTCTTTAAGCGGAGCCAGCACAGTAACAGCAGAGCCGAACTGTCCCTTCACGGTAGGATAGGAAAATTGAAAATACAAGGCACTGATTTCCACTCCACATACTCCATATACCTCTCTGTCACTGCCCACAATGGGAACACACAGCAGCATGGCTGATTCCCAAGTATCCTTCAGATTGATCCGGTGACACCAAAAATAGCGCTCGGCAGGCCGGGCCAGCGGGGTATTCATCAGATCCCGGCATCCGGGAATCTGATTGATATCAAATTCCAGATTCCAACGGTTGTGTAGCTCCAAATCTTTCTGACGGGCAATATCCGGAATACCGCGAAAATAGACTACCGTAGGAGTAACCGGACTGCTGGCACTCAGGTTAGAATAGCGCAGGTGAATCCCGCTTCTGGAATAGTCTGCTGCATCCAGACCGGTATTTGTAGTGGCATTCAAAATTGCATAGGCACCATTGCAGTCGGCTGTTTGGAGTGTCGTGCTGATCAGCGGATACATGACCTCCTGCAACTTGAGCAGCTTCGCCGGGTCGTCATTGACCTCCTGCAAGGAGATCCCCTCCTGCACCAGCACGACTTCGATTTCCCGGCTAAGTTCCTTGGAGAGATGCAGGCTCTGGGCTGTCAGATGATCCAAGTGATTAGCCAAAGTATCCTTTGTGCTGTTTAGGTGAAGCTCCATCACTTCGTGAAGCTGCTCATCGTCCCGGGAAAACGCCCCCGCAATAGACAGTAAGAGGAGCACCGCTGCAAATACCACCAGAATCATAGACACCCAGTAGAGCATCAGTTTTCGCTGCATCCCTACACTCTGCTTTTTCGCAAAAGCGTTCAACGCACGAAGCTCTTTCAGTCTGTTGCGCACGATATTTCCTCCTCTCTGTATTATCGCTCCATGATTTCACGGAAAATTTTGAATCGTTCTGCGCTAATCTGCTCCGCTCCGCTCTCACCGGCATCTAAATACTCCCGGCGTCCCAGAGCCAATTGTGCCCTCACATGATCTTCCAGCATAGTTTCAAGACTCAGGTACGCTTCTAACTGAGGCGGTACATAAAACTTATAATGTTCCTGTGTGTCCAAATAAGCCTGATAGAGGGAGACATACTTGGCATTCTCCAAGCCATCGATAACCTTTGGCAATTCTGTTTCAAATGCTGCATGAGTCACCGGCATGTAGCCCGTTCGCGTCACGAACTCCACATTGTGCTCCGGTTCGATTAGCCATTTTAGAAAAGTAACTGCTGCCTGCTCCCTCTCCGGCGTAGAACGAACAGTACAAAAACCCGCTCCCCGCTGCATCACCAGTTTTTCTCCATTCTCAAATACAGGACAGGGCCGGGAGATAATCGTAATATCTTCGGAGGTATTGTCCGGATAGGTCACCACATCGCTGTAATAAAGGATGCTGGCAGATGAGGCTACGCTTACGATACTGTCACCAGTACGGATTGACTCGGTAGCATATCCACCCTTGAGCCAGACGCCACCCTGAAGTGCGGCATGAGCCAACGGTTCCCATGCCGTCTGGAAGGCGGGTCCGAAAGCCAGACCGTCCCCCTGAAAGAAGTCTTCACCCAGAGACTGAGCCCCTACCTGAAAGTAATTGAAGTAATAGTCATGAACGAACATAGACTTGGCATCTCCCGGGATATCCGGCGTCTGCCCATCCGTCCATTCTGCATAAATCTCTGCGGCCTTATACAGCCCTTCCCATGTGTCCAGATCCTCTATCGTCACACCAGTAGCCTGGGAAAAACGATCGAAAATAGTCTGGTTAATAAACATGATCTCTGTGGATTTTGCCACCGGCAACATCACCAGGCGATCATTTACCATCCCTTCTTCCACAAAGGCTGGAAGGAAAGCAGACAATTCCTCATCACTGAAATAATCCTGATAGTCCACAAGAATACTCTCGTCCGGCAGAGCCATCACAGTCTTTGGATAGGAAATGAAGAGATCCGGCAGATCTGATGCTCCCGGCTCCCCATTGGCGGCTGCAAGCACCAATTCGTGAATGGTATTGGTGTTGGACACTGAGGTAACCTGCACATTGATTCGCTGTTCTTTTCCCACAGTTTGGTTGAACTGGTCGATGAGGTCATTGAGCGGCGAATCCGTCTGACCTCCATAAACATGCCAGACCGTAACCGTGGTTGGTATTTCTTCTCTTTTCATTGTACCAGCACACCCCGCACAAAACAGCTGCACTGCAACCAATAAAAATATGAGGATTTTGCTTTTCATATCTCTATCATCCCTCCCTTTCTTCAATGCACAAACAAATAGTGAAAAATGCTTCACTCTTTTAATAAAAGTAATTGCCTTTTAGTATAGCATAGATTTCCTACTCCTTCACTACCTGTAATAGGTAGTTTTGCGGGATCTGCGATATATTTTTATTATACAGACTGCCAACATACATTTCAAGCATAACGCCTCCGTCTCTCTTAAAAAACGATATTATCATATCTGTTAGCAGATATAATAAGGTTATTCCTTTGTGTAAATCGGCACGATAGAATATATATGAGGTGAACGATTATGCCGATTGATGATTTGACCGCTTTGGGGCAAAAAATGCGGGAAGCCCGAAAAGAAAAAGGCCTGACACAACAAGAACTTGCGGATCTGAGCCATGTGTCTATTAAGCAAATCGCAAAAATAGAAAAAGGAAAAATAAATCCATCCTATTTGATTTTGAAGGCATTGGCAAAGGTTCTTCCAATCTCCCTGGACACTCTGATCAATCCAGATGTTTCTCCAGAAGATGAGGGAGCTACTCAGATGAAGATGCTTTATTACAACTGTCCGTCAGAAGTGCGTAAAACCCTCTTGCACCATATGCAGGAGACTGCGAAAGAACTAACAGAACTATCCAAGAAATTTGAAACGAATTGAGCCGGTGAGTGAAATTTGACTGTTTCCTCACTGGCTCCTTTCATTTCCGGGTAAAAAGAGGCAAGCAATGCCGGTGTTAATACACACCGACCCGCAGAGTGCAAAATCCCTCCGTGATTTTCCTCTCCGCTTGCTTGTTGAGGGCAGCGCCCCCAAGCCCCTTTGAAC
>JAHZDE010000020.1 GCA_019422525.1 Clostridiales bacterium | reverse complement strand
CATCGGGTCAAGGGTGAAACGCCTTGCCCAGGGAGAGTTGATGCCTTGCGTCAATTCGTACTGGGTATTACCTGACGCAGACTATCGCAGGATTTGCGGCTTCGCCGCCCTTCCCCGGCACCGGAACATCTTCACAGGAAGGAGGGAAAGTGTTTGAAACTGACACGACACAATGGGCGCTCCGGCAAGCATGGCACCTACAATCCCCGCCACAATGACCGCCGGTTCGATGTGGAGAACAGCGAACACATTGACGCTGAGCGAGCCAGGCAAAATATCTACTGGGATTGCTACCGGGGCTTCACGACACACGAGTTCCGGGAGAACCCGGAACAGCCGGATTTCAGCTTCGAGGAAATTGAGCGGATGTACTACTATGAGCATTACGGCGGCCATGTGGAGGCCCAGAACGCCCGGAATGAGAAAACCCGGCACACCGAGCGCAACCGCACCGTGGAGGACTTGCTGAAAAACAATAAGACCTGCCCGGAGGAAAGCATCTACCAGATCGGCACGATGGGAGAATTCGTCTCGCCGGAAACGCTCTTTCGTATCGTCAACGAGTTCTATGAGGAATTCGAGCGCCGCTTCGGGTCCCATATTCACATCTTAGATTGGGCGCTCCATCTGGACGAGGGGACGCCCCATATCCACGAGCGCCATGTGTTCGACTGTGAGAACCGCTACGGGGAACTGTGTCCCCAGCAGGAGAAGGCGCTGGAGGAACTGGGCATCCCTCTCCCGAACCCGGACAAGCCGAAAGGCAGGCATAATAACCGGAAACAGACCTTCGATGCGGTCTGCCGGACGATCCTGTTTGACATCACAAAGCGGCATGGGCTGCATCTGGATCAGGAGCCGTCCTACGGCGGGCGGGAGTATCTGGAAAAACAGGACTATATCCTGATGAAGCAGAAGGAGCAGCTGGTGGCGCAGGAGAAGAAACTGGAAGAACTGACGCTCAAAATCGAGGACGTGGAGACGCTGCTGGATGATGTTTCCGATGCGGCCTATGACAAGGCGGTGGAGGTGGTGACCGATACCGTCCGGCAGGAGACACACAAAGAAGATATTCGCCTGATTGAGGAAACGAAAAAGTGGGTGCTTTCGCCGGAGCGGAAGGCCCCACAGAAGGAGCGTGACTACGCTGCCGCCCGGCTGGATGGAGTGATTTCCAAAATCAAGCGCGTCATGCAGAACGCCCTGGCAAAAATCCAGAAAACGCTTATGCAGCCGGAGGTCAAGAAGGCCGGTAAGGAGCAGATTAAGGAGAAAGCCAGAGAATCCATCAAGGACAAAATGGCAAGGGCAAGACAAAGCGCTGACCGGAATAACCGGGAACGCTGGAAACGTGAGGGGCGGATCGCTCCGACTAAGAAACACGATATGGAATTATGAGGCACCTGATTTTCTGTGGAAACCGGGTGCCTTTTTCTCTGTCTGGAGGTGAGAAAATCGAATGTTTTTGAAGCGGTGAAGGAGTCTGTCACCACAAGGCAGGCTGTGGAAATTTATGGAGTTCCGGTGGGCAGAAACGGGATGGTCTGCTGTCCCTTCCATGATGACAAACATCCCAGCATGAAGGTTGACCGCCGGTTCCACTGCTTCGGCTGTCAGGCGGACGGGGATGTGATTGATTTTACCGCCCGTCTGTTCGGGCTGAGCAGCAAGGAAGCGGCTCTGAAGCTGGCGGAGGATTTCTCTGTCAGTTTTGACGCCAAAGGCCATGACCCGCCCCGCAGGAGGCCGGTCAAACGGAAAATCAGCGAGGAACTGCGCTACCGGCAGGCGGAGCAGAAATGTTTCCGGGTGCTGTGCGATTATCTGCATCTGCTGGAACGATGGGAACAGGAATACGCCCCGCAGACACCGGAAGAAGCGTGGAACCCGCTGTTCGTGGAGGCCCTGCAAAAGAAACCGTATACGGAGTATCTGCTGGATATTTTCTTGTCCGGCAGCATGGAGGAACGGGCCAGCGTGATTGCCGAGTATGGAAAAGAGGTGAGGAAGATTGAGCAGCGAATATCAGAGTTTACCGCCAGCCACCCGGCAGGCCGCCATGAGCGCAGCCGAAGCCTTAGCGCCGGAGCAGAGCGTTGACGAGGTGCGGGAAAGCCTCTCCGTCACCGACAAAGGCCAGCCCGCCAACACCATCGGCAACTGCCGGACGGTGTTCTGCCATGACCCTCTCCTGCGTGGGGCAATCCGCCTAAACCTCCTGACTGACCGGGTGGACATTGTGAGGGATCTGGGCTGGCGCAGGAATACCAGTGCCATGACGGATACGGACGTGAAGTATCTGCTTCTCTATTTTGAGCAGAATTATGGCCTGACCAGCGAGAAAAAGATGACGGCGGCCCTCTCCATCGTGGCGAATGAGAACTGCTACCATCCCATACAGGACGTGCTGAATAGCCTTGTGTGGGACGGGACGCCCCGTATCCGCTCCTGTCTCCATCACTTCTTAGGTGCGGAGATTAGCGACTATGTGGAGGAAATGCTGAAACACTTCCTGCTGGGTGCCATCCGGCGGGTGTTTTCTCCCGGCTCCAAATACGAGGAAATGCTCTGTCTGGTGGGTGGTCAGGGGGCTGGAAAGTCCAGCTTCTTCCGATTGCTGGCAATCCGGGACGAGTGGTTTTCCGATGATCTGAAAAAGCTGGACGATGACCGGGTGTTTTTGAAGCTGCAAGGCCACTGGATCATTGAAATGTCGGAGATGCTGGCGACCAGCAGCGCCAAAAGCATTGAGGAAATCCGCTCGTTCATTAGCCGCCAGAAGGAAACCTACCGGACGCCCTACGAGGCTCAGCCTAAAGACCGGCTGCGGCAGTGCGTGTTCGGCGGTTCGTCCAACACACTGGACTTTTTGCCCCTTGACCGGGCCGGGAACCGGCGTTTCCTTCCCATCATGATTTACCAGGAGAATGCGGAGGTTCACATTTTGGAGGACGAGGACGCCTCCAGAGCCTATCTTTTGCAGGTCTGGGCGGAGGCCATGACGATTTACCGCAGCGGCCATTATTCCATGAAATTCAGCAAGTCCATCCAGCGTCAGCTTGTAGAGGTGCAAAAGGATTTCATGCCGGAGGATACGGAGGCCGGGCAGATACAGGGCTTTCTGGAACACTACACCGGCAGCATGGTCTGTTCCAAACAACTTTTCAAGGAGGCGCTGGGCCACACCTATGACGAGCCGAAGCGGTGGCAGCTACACAATATCAACGAGATCATGAACACGGTGGTGACCGGCTGGAAACCCTTCTCCAATCCGAGGATGTTCGCCGGATATGGCAGGCAGAGGGGCTGGGAACGGGACGTTTCCGGCAACGAACTGCCCGGCAACGAAGATGGATTTGTGGAGCTAACGGAGGAAGAATGCCGCCAGCTGGAACTTCCGAAGGAGTGGATCGCCTGAAATTGGCGGTCTGTTGCCGGGATGGTTGTCAGCCCGTTGCCGGGGTCGTTGCCGGGAATTTTCCGGCCTGGATACGGAAAAAGCCTGTAAATATGGCATTTTCTAATATCTATCTCTACCTCCGGCAACGAAAGCAACGAGATTTTTCAAGAAAATTTATAAAGTAAGATTTGCAGGTCAGACGATAGTTTACAGGTTTTCAGAGGTTCGTTGCCGGACTTCGTTGCCGGTGCTGCCGTCCGGCCTGTCTCTCTATGGAGGTAGCCTATGGGAAAAAGCAAACAGCAGAAAAATAAAGTCCGTTTTGTGGTGGTGCGGGAGTTCTCCGGGGAGAAGTCCATGCGGGAAGCCTTTGAGCAGCTCATTGAGCGCCAGACCTGCGAACATTTTGAGGAATGGTTGGAACGGCGGGAAATGGCAGCGAACGCTGCGTAAAAACGGTTGATTCAGTGACAGGGACATGGTACTATAATGGTATCGTGTCCCTGTTCATAGAAGGAGAACGCTATGAGCAGGAAAAAACAAGTCTATGAGAAAATCACTGCTCTCTACTGCCGCATCTCTCTGGATGACGGCGGCGATAATGAGAGCATGAGCATCAGCAACCAGAAAATCATGCTTCGGGACTTTGCTGAAAAGCATGGGATGTTCCAGTATGAGTATTACGTGGATGACGGCTATACGGGCCGTAATTTCAACCGCCCTGCCTTTCAGCGCATGATCGCTGACATTGAGGCGGGGAAAATTGGCTGCGTCATCACGAAAGACCTATCCAGACTTGGTAGGAATTATATCGAAGCTGGCAGCTATATCGAAATCTTTTTCCCCAAACACAATGTACGCTATATTGCCATCACGGACGGCGTGGACAGCCTGACCCGTCAGGAGATGGACATTACGCCCTTTAAGAATATCCTGAACGATATGTACAGCCGGGATATTTCCAAAAAGGTGCTGGCGGGCATCAGCACCCGCTCCCGGCAGGGAAAGTTCTGCGGCGGGACGCCGCCCTTCGGCCTGATGCGTGACCCGGAGGACAAAGGGCATCTCATCATTGACCCGGAGACAGCGCCCATCATCCGCAAAATCTATGATTACGCCCTTGACGGGCTGGGCTGCATGAGAATTTCCAAACGGCTGATGGAAGAAAAAACTCCCATCACCCATGTGAAAGCCAACACGGAGTTTGACGCTAACTACTATTCCTGGGGTGGAGCCAGAATCAGCCACATCCTGCGAAATCCCTTCTATAAGGGCGCACATCTGGTTTTTCGGACACACCAGAAGGGCATCCGTTCCAACACCTATGACATTATTCCCCGTGACCAGTGGGAAGTGATCGAGGGCTGCCATGAGGCCATTGTGACGCCGGAAGAATGGGAACAGGTACAGGAACTCATGGACCGCAGGCCGATCATTAAGGAAAATTCCTGCCCTTTCTACAACCTGTTCCACGGTCTGGTCTACTGTGCCACCTGCGGGAAGTCCATGCAGGTGCGGTATGAGAAAGTAGGACGAACCGGCAAGAACCGCTTCACCGGCGAGATGCGGGAACCGATTGATAAAGCATACTATATCTGCCAGACCTACAACCGCATGGGCTGCAAGGTCTGCTCCAGCCACAAGATTGAGGCCAGGGATTTATACAATCTGGTACTGAAAGACATTCAGGAACTGGCGGCGCAGGCCATGAAGGACGCCGATGCGTTCTACCAGCGGCTCAGCAGCCGGATGGAGCGCCGGTATCTGGTGGACGCTTCTCAGACCGAGAAGGAACGTCAGCGGCTGGAAGCCCGAAATCAGGAAATTGACGGGATGTTTTTGAGCTTGTACACGGACAAGGCCAAAGGCATCCTGACCGAGCAGCGGTTTGTGAAGCTGACGGCGGCGCTGGAACAGGAGCAGGAATCCAACCAGAAGCGCCTGCATGACCTGGCAATGATGCAAAGCCGGGCTGACGCTCAGGAAAGCGAAGTCCGCACCTTTATCAAGGAAATCCGGCGCTATTCCGCCATCGAGGAACTGGACGAGGCGGTGCTGAACCGGCTCATCAGCCGGATTCTGATCGGCGAGGTCAAGAAGGTGGACGGACAAAAGGTGCAGGAAGTCAAGATCGTTTACAACTTTGTCGGGGAAATCCCGGAGATTGCAGCATAAGGACAGTATAGCCCTCCCCATGTCGGGGAGGGTTAATTTATGTACCAAATCGCAAAATGACAACTTCTGATCAATCTCGGGAAACAAGATGAAATTCAAAAAAGGTTGACAAAGGATATTCCTATATAGTATAATCTTAAATAAAATCAAATAAGGAGGTTCCTACAATGAAAAAAATTGATATTGGCAATGCGCCTGCTTACACTTCCCCCAATTCCATGACTCTGATCTGTACAGAGAAACCGGATGGCAGCACCAATCTTGCGACTCTGGCATTTTGGGCTTTTGCGTCCACCAATCCCGGAAAGATCATGTTCTCCCTGAACAAAGGGGCTTACAGCTTGGAACTGCTGGCTGAGAAGAAAGAAGTTGTTCTCGCCATTCCTGGAGTTGAACTGACCGGCGCTCTGATAGGCTGTGGCACCTGTTCCGGACGTGATACGGATAAGGCTGCTAAGGTCGGTCTGACGATGCAGGAAGTGGAGGGCACAAACATCAAGGCTCCTGTTCCCTGCAAGCTGCTCATTCATGCGACTGTTGCCCAGACGATGGATGCGGACGATCATGTTGTCCACCTCTGCGATATCAAGGGTGTTTACGGCGATGAAGATGTGGATGCTGTATTTGGCTGGAAAGGTTACGCTGAATTTGCGGCTGCGCAGCAGAAATAAGAAAGGACAAGGCGACTGTCTGCGGATGGTCGCCTTGCGGTTTGAGGTGGCAATATGAAAACACAAGGCGGATTTTTGATAACCCGGATCAAACAGGTCGGTGGACGTGTTTTTGAACGCATATTGAGCGAAAAAAACATTGATGCTTTTAATGGCTCCCAGGGAAGGATTCTATATATCCTCTGGCAGAAGGATGGCGTTCCCATCAGTGAGTTGTCAAAGGAGACCGGTCTTGCCACGACCACGCTGACCAGTATGCTCGACCGCATGGAGGCGGCGAACCTGATCTATCGGGACAGAGGCGACAAAGACCGGAGAAAGATCCTCATTTTTCTGACAGAAGAAGCCAAAGGTTTGGAGCAGGAATATAATGAAGTAACGGAAGAAATCAGCAACATTTATTACAAGGGATTTTCCGAGGCGGAAATCGAGCAGCTGGAGAACTATCTCCACCGCATCCTGAAAAATGTGGAGGATCTTCTCTGATGAGCGTCTGCATTAAGGACAATATTCAAAACATGAATCTGGTCATCGGCTGTACAGTGGGCTGTCCCTACTGTTATGCCCGGAATAATGTAAAGCGGTATCATATGATAGATGACTTCAGCAGGCCGGAGTTTTTTCCGAATAAGCTTCGGCTGATGGAAAAGAAGCGCCCGCAGAATTTCCTGCTGACCGGTATGAGCGATTTGGCGGGATGGCAACCGGAGTGGCGGGATAAGGTATTCGCAAAGATTCGGGAAAACCCGCAGCATCAATTCCTGTTTTTGTCAAAGCGTCCCGACCTGCTGGATTTTGAGACAGACTTGGAAAACGCATGGTTTGGCGTCACTGTCACAAGGAAATCAGAGCTGTGGCGCATCGACACGCTGAAGGCCAATATCCGGGCAAAGCACTATCATGTTACATTTGAGCCGCTATTTGATGATCCCGGCGAAGTGAATCTATCCGGTATCGACTGGATCGTGGTCGGGACGATGACCGGGGCACAAGGTAAAAAAACACGAACAGACCCGGCATGGGCGTTTTCCCTTGTGGAACAGGCCCACGCTTTCGGCATCCCTGCTTTTATGAAAGAAGACCTTGTTCCCATTGTGGGCGAAACAAACATGGTACAGCAGTTCCCGGAAGCATTCAACCAGGTGCTGGAGGTACAGAGGAAATGGCACAGATAGAGATGGGCGGCGTCCTGCTCGGAGAAGTTGAAACGAAAAATATCATGACCAAATCCAGTCTGCCGGTGGGCGGATATTCTGTCAACCCCTATGTGGGCTGCACCCATGCCTGCAAATACTGCTATGCATCTTTTATGAAGCGATTCACCGGACACTCGGAGGAATGGGGCACGTTCCTTGATGTGAAGCATTGGCCGAAAATCAAAAATCCGAAGAAATATGCGGGACAGCGTATCGTGATTGGCTCCGTGACCGATGGCTATCTACCGCAGGAGGAGCAGTTTGGCAATACCAGAAAACTGCTGGAGCAGCTTAAAGGCAGTGGTGCGGATATTTTGATTTGTACCAAATCCGACCTTGTGGTGCGTGACATTGATCTTCTGAAGGAGCTGGGGCAGGTTACAGTGTCGTGGTCGATCAATACGCTCGATGAGGATTTCAAAGATGATATGGACAGTGCTGTAAGCATCAAACGGCGGCTTGCGGCTATGAAGCAGATTTATGATGCAGGCATTCGCACCGTCTGTTTTGTTGCGCCGGTTTTTCCGGGCATCACGGATTTTGAAGCAATCTTTGAACGAGTGAAGGATCAGTGCGACCTATTCTGGCTGGAAAACCTGAACCTGCGCGGCGGTTTCAAAAAGACGATTATGGATTACATAGCAGAGAAGCATTCTGACCTTGTGCCGCTTTATGACGAAATCTATAACAAACACAACCGCAGCTATTTCAAAACTCTGGAAGAAAAAGCCGAAGAAATGGCAAAGCAATATGACTGTCCCTTTGTTGATAATGAAATGCCCTACGGCAGGGTGCCGCAGGGACATCCAATCATCGTAGATTATTTCTATCATGAGGAAGTCCGTGGAACAGAGAATACAGGAAAGCGGAACAAATAATATATTTAAGGAGAGGTAAAGATTACAGTATTAAAGACAACTTTAGACAAAGATTTAGCAAAAGAATATGGAGTAAACGGCTTGGGCGTATGTCCTTTCTTTAAAGAGGGCCAGGTATTTGTCACGGACATTTCAAAACCAGATGGATTTTGCGATGAGGCATGGAAAGCAATTTCTCATTATGCATTTGCGTTATCTCATGGTCACACGGAACCGTTTTTTGGCGGAAGCTGGATTGAAAACCCTGAAGTAGCAATAACTTGCTGTAATGATGGAATTCGCCCGGTAGTTTTCAAAATGGAAACTGTAAATGAATAAATCAATAACTGTATATCAAAGACAGTTGGAATAGTCACCGGCGCCGCTTTTTCATCACTGGTGACAGCACCGCCTGCCTTTGCAGGCAGACAATCACAGGTGACAGTATAGAGTGCTACCGCACCCTCCACTATCATTCAAAACTGAATACCAGCCACCCAATAGCGGTCAGCGACAGCAGCAAGTCTGAAAAGATTTGCTGCTTTTTTTATTGTCCGATTAACCATTTTAAATTCATCACTTGACATTGTGGCAAAGAGGTCAAGATTATTTATAACTTTGTCGGTGAAATCCCGGAGATTGCAGCATAAGAACAATACAATGGAAAAACAGACAAGTTTTACTAATAGTGCAAAACTTGTCTGTTTTTTATTGCCGTCCTTCTTTTTTATATGCGCTTCCCCACTGCTCCATTGCAATGATGATGGGACGCATGGATTCTCCCAATTCACTCAAAGCGTATTCGACTCGTGGAGGCACTTCTGGATAAACTGTCCGGGTGATAATACCATCTGCTTCCATAGACCGTAGGCTGTCCGTCAATACCTTTTGGCTGATACCTGCTAAGTCCTTTTTCAATTCGTTAAATCTCCAGGGGCGCAGGAGCAGATTTCGCAGAATCAGAAGTTTCCATTTACTCCCAATGATTGAAACGGTCGTAGCTACCGGGCAGGCAGGCATTTCTTCTTTTGTCAGCATATTTTCACCTCATTCCTATAGTTCAAAATCAAATGTTATATTTAAATTATAATGTAGTATGCGATTGTTTTCAAGTGGTCACAAAAAGGTGACTAAGTAATAGATTTGTGCGTACTTTTTTTTACTTTCTTTATCCAATACAATAAAAATCAAGAACCGAAAAGGTTCTAAAATCTAAAATGGAGGTAATAACAATGGCACTTTCTAATCTGTCCGGATGGAGCAAAAAGGCTGAAGCGGCTCCTGCCTCTGCCTGTGGCTCTGCTTGCGGTGCAGCCGATAAGCCGGAAGAAAAGCCCGCTGCCTGCGGTGCGGCTGATAAGCCGGACGAGAAGCCCAGCGCCTGTGGTTCTGCTTGCGGTGCTGGCGACAAGTAATCTTTTCCATCCCCCAAAACCATTCCCGGCGGACGTGTTCCCGCCGGGAATTCTTGAATACTTTCTCGGTAAATCCGATTTGATATAAAGTGAGGTTATCACAGATGAAACAGTATTTTTCTTTTCAGTGGCACATTACAGATGAATGTGACCAGCGTTGCAAGCACTGCTACATTTTTTCCGAAGACACCTGTAAACATCTGGACTCCATGACATGGGAGCAGATGAGGGACACTTTCTATAACTGCCTGGATTTCTGCCAGGTGTATGATCGGCTGCCCTACTTCTACATCACCGGCGGCGATCCCATCCTGCATCCCGATTTTTGGAAGCTGCTGGCTCTCATGAAAGAGCATGACATTCCCTTCACCATCCTGGGCAACCCCTTCCACCTGAACGATGAGGTCTGCCGCAGGCTGAAAGAATACGGCTGTGAGAAATATCAGCTGTCCCTGGACGGTATGCGGGAAACTCATGACTGGTTCCGCAAGCCGGGCAGCTTTGACATCACGCTGGAGAAGGTCGGCTGCATCAACCGGGCGGGCATCCGTAGTGTAATTATGACCACCGTCTCCGGCACCAACATCGACCAGGTACCCGACATCATTGATGCGGCGGTCGAGGCCGGAGCCAATGTCTTTGCCTTTGCCCGCTATTGCCCCACCAGCGAGGAAAAGGACGTGGGGATCACGCCCCAGCGTTACCGCCAACTGCTGGCGGACTGCGACAAAAAATTCAAGGCGTATGAGGCGGCGGGCTGCCAGACTTACTTTAACAAGAAGGATCATCTCTGGACGCTGTACGAATACGAAACCGGCGCGTTCAAAATCCCGGAAGCGGTGGAAAATGGGATGATTTACGGTGGCTGCAACTGCGGCAACTGCCATCTGACCATTCTGCCCACCGGTGATATTTACGCCTGCCGCCGGGGTCAGAACAGCAAGGTGGGCAACGTATTTGAAGATCGTCTGGCTGATGTCTGGATCTGTCAGATGGAGGCATACCGGGATTACTTGAAATTTGAAAAATGCTCCAAATGCGAACTGCTGGCCTTCTGCCGGGGTTGTCCTGCGGTTGCCAGTGGCAAGGACGGCAATTTCTATGCGGCTGATCCGCAGTGCTGGAAGGAGGTCTAATGATGGAGTTATTTGAACTTATGAAATACCGTCGATCAATCCGCAAGTATCAGAACAGACAGATTGACCGGGAGAGCTTACAAAAAATCATTGAAGCAGGGCTATATGCTCCGAACGCTGGAGGTGGACAGAGAACATTCATCTGTGCCATTCACGATAAAGACCTGTGTGAAAAAATCGGAAAACTCAATATCATCCGGTTTGATAGATCAAAGCTGGCAGGTTCCTATGTCTCAGAGGATCAGCCCAGCATTATTGATAACCCTGCTATTAAGAGCGGATTTTACGGTGCCCCTACGGTTTGCGCAATTTTTGCTCCGAAGAATTTTTTATATAGTATTCCCGACGCTTTTTGCTGTGCTGAAAATATGGTGCTGGAAGCAACTGCACTTGGTATTTCTTCTTGTATTATTGCAAGGGGTGAGGAAACCTTTGATAACGAAATCGGCAGCCAACTTTTAGAAAGATGGGAAATTCCAAAAAACTATATTGCCAGATGTTTTGTGCTGCTTGGTTACTGTAATGGTGAATATCCTCAAGTGAAAGCCAGAAAAAAAGGACGATATAAAATTATTGGCTAAGGGAGAAATGTACGATGGGAGCAGAACAAAAAGCTCATTTTAAGGTTGATAAATCAAAATGTATTCAGTGCGGAAAATGTATTAACACTTGTACTGGCATGGTGCTTGCCTTTGGCAAAGATGGACACCCGGAAATGAAAGAATTTGAACGCTTCGGATGGCGTGGCTGCTGGAAATGTCAGCACTGTCTTGCGGTATGTCCGCAGGGGGCAATCTCCATTTTTGATAAAAGAGCGGAAGATTCTCTGCTTCCCCCTCCGTCCGAAATGGGAAACTATATGGAGCGCCTCATTGTAAACCGCCGTTCCTGCCGCCGGTATCTGGACAAAAATGTAGACCCGCAGGTTATCAGTAGAGTTTTAGAGGCAATGTCGGCTGCCCCGACCGGGGGGAATTCCTGCAATGTGGAATACACGGTCATTGACGATAAGGAGCGTGTCAAGGAAATCTGGCGACTTGCTTATTCCAAAATGGAATCGGATGCAAAGCAGCATATTTACACCCATAGCTTCAATGATTTTTACTATGGGAAAATGAAACGCTCGGAACAAACCGTGAGAAAAAATGACCTGCTGTTCTGCGGTGCGCCTCACCTGTTTATTGCACACGAAAAGTGCGCAGGGAAATGGGCCGAGGATTCCAAGGTGAACTGCAACATTGCAACGGCATATTTTGAACTTCTTGCAAATGCGTTTGGCCTGGGAACTGTGATTATGAGTTATCCGGCGGAGGTGTTGGAGGAACTTGCTCCAAAGGCCAGAGAGCTGCTGAATATCCCCAATGACCACTATATGAAACTGATGGTTGGATTTGGTTATCCGGAGATTCCTTATGCAAGAGGTGTCCAAAAAGATCGGGGACGTAAAATCCACCGGTATTCAGAGACCAGATAGGAGGGATACTCTATGGACTTTTTGGAAATTTCCAAAAAGCGGGTCACCGTGCGTAAATTCGCACAAACGCCTGTGGAAAAAGAAAAGATACAGAAGATACTGGAGGCGGGACGCTGGTCTCCTACAGCGGTCAATGGCCAGCCCCAGCGAATCCTGGTATTGAATACCCCGGAGAGTTTGGAAAAGGTTCGGGAATTTTGTTCCTTTGGTTACGATCAGAAATATGTGGATTTGGCAGAGGAATGTAACGATAAATCCCAGGGCAAACTTAACTTCTATTACGGCGCACCGCTGGTTCTGTTTGTGACCTATGACAAAACGGCCTGCTGGATAAACCCGCACAGCGGAGAAAGCAGCGGCCAGACGGATGCCACGATTGTGGCCACCCACATGATGCTGGAAGCGGCCAGTCTGGATCTGGGGACCGTTTGGATCAGCTACTTCGACAAGGACAATGCCAGAGAATTGCTCTGTCTGCCGGAAAACTGGCAGCCGGTCTGTATGCTCTACATCGGTTATCCGGCAACGGATTTTGTCCCCAACACCAAACTGGGATGCCACAGGAAGCCGTTGGAAGAAACCTGCTTTTTTAATGATGTTCCTGTGCAGTAAGGAGGCAACCGCATGAATCAGACAGAACGAAGATTATTTTTAATCAAAAAGCTGCTCTCAGAGCAGTCGAGGTATCACGACATGGGAATACCGGAAGAGGAACCGGAACAAAAGAGACTGCTATGTTCCCTCCTGAATATTCGTATGCCAGAGCCGGTCAATGATGAATTTTTAGCGGTACAGGATGCCTATTTGCAGGAAGAACTCCGGTGCAAAAGAATTACGGAGCTTTCCAGCCTAACCCCTGTGCAGGAAGGTATTTATCTCTGGCAGGGGGATATTACCACACTTGCCTGTGATGCGATTGTCAATGCAGCGAACAGTCAGATGCTGGGCTGCTTCTACCCTTGTCACGGTTGTATCGACAATGCGACCCACACCTATGCAGGCGTTCAGCTTCGCCTCGCCTGCGCCAAACTGATGGAACAGCAAGGGCACGAAGAAGAGACCGGCAAAGCGAAAATTACACCGGCCTTTAACCTGCCCTGCCGCTATGTTCTGCACACGGTTGGGCCTATTGTTCAGGGATGGCTTACAAAGAAAGACAAGGAACTTCTTGCGTCCTGCTACCGTTCCTGCTTGGAATTGGCGGAGAAAAATAATCTGAGAAATATTGCGTTTTGCTGCATCTCGACCGGGGAATTTCATTTTCCGAATGATAAAGCAGCGGAGATTGCTGTTCAGACCGTAAAGGAATACCGGCAGGAAACGCATACCAAGATGGAGGTAATATTCAATGTTTTCAAGGATGAGGATTACAAAATCTACCGCAGACTCCTCGGGGCAGATTGAACAGCTGAAGAAGGAGCTGGCACAGACGGATGCGGTGGTGATTGGGGCCGGGGCAGGTCTTTCGACATCCGCAGGTTTTGTTTATAGTGGAAAACGGTTCAGACAGTATTTTTTCGATTTTGAAGCAAAATTCGGATTTCATGATATGTATTCCGGCGGCTTTTATCCGTATGCTACGCCGGAGGAACACTGGGCCTACTGGAGCCGGTATATCTATATCAATCGGTATATGGACGCGCCGAAGCCGGTGTATGACAACCTGTTTGAGCTTGTAAAAAGCAAAGACTATTTTGTTATCACAACCAATGTGGATCACTGCTTCCAGAAAGCCGGATTTGATAAAAAGCGGCTGTTTTACACACAGGGGGACTATGGCCTGTTCCAATGCAGCGAACCCTGCTGCCAGGAAACCTTTGAGAATGAAGAAATAATCCGCAGCATGGTGGAACAGCAAAAAGGAATGCGGATTCCCACAGAACTTCTGCCTGTTTGTCCGCATTGTGGGAAACCGTTGACCATGAACCTGCGCTCGGACGATAAATTTGTGGAGGATGATGGCTGGCATGAAGCGGCAGAGCGGTATCAGCTTTTTCTCCGCAGACACCAGAATATGCGGGTGTTGTTCCTGGAGCTTGGCGTGGGATATAACACCCCGGTAATCATCAAATATCCGTTTTGGAGAATGACGGCAGATAATCCGCAAGCAGTATATACCTGCATCAACTATGGAGAGGCACTCTGTCCCCGTGAAATAGAGCGCCGGTCAATTTGCATCAATGGCGATATAGGGAATGTACTATGTCAGCTTTGCGTACAGGAGGTATCCTGTGCATGATATATGGAACCCCTGGCACGGCTGTGTAAAATGCAGTGAAGGTTGTCAGCACTGTTATATGTATTTCCTTGACCGTATGCGGAATCGTAACGGTGCTGATATTTACCGAACGAAACCAGGGTTTTATTATCCCCTGCAAAAGAACAGGAATGGATCTTATAAAATTCAAAGTGGCGAGTTGATCCGCGTCTGCATGACTTCCGATTTCTTTTTGGAAGAAGCTGACGGGTGGCGTGAGGAAGCATGGGAGATTATGCGCCAGCGCCCGGATGTAAAATTTTTTCTGCTGACGAAAAGGCCCCAGAGAGTAAAAAATTGTCTACCGCAGGACTGGGGCGAAGGCTGGGAAAATATCATGCTTAACGTTACCTGCGAGAACCAACGGAGAGCGGATGAGCGCATCCCGGTTTTACTTTCTCTGCCGTTCAAGCATAAAGGAATTATGTGTGCTCCGTTCATCGGGCCGGTCAGCATTGAAAAATATCTTAGTGCCGGTCAGATCGAGCAGGTAATCTGCGGCGGCGAAAATTATGACGGTGCAAGGCCATGTGACTTTGACTGGGTAAAAAGTCTGCGTTCAGAGTGCGTTGCGTACAATATTATGTTTTGCTTTATTGAAACGGGGAGCGTGTTTATCAAAGACGGGAAAAGGTATCATTTGCCTAAAAAACAGATTCAAAGTGAGATGGCATGTAAATCCGGCATGGGCTATGTCGGAAAGCCGATCAAATGGAAGCTGACAGATGGTTTTGGGATGGATATTCCGAAAGAAAATCTGTATGTGCCGCATTATCGGAAGAATTGTGAAAAATGCGGGAGTTGGCTAATCTGTAACGGTTGTTCAGATTGTGGTCGCTGTGAAGATATAAAGTAAATAGACGATAAGGCGAGGTGGCTATACCTTGCCGTCCGAAGGTCAATCTGCCTTGCGCGGATTGGCCTTTTTTCTGTTTTTTGAATTCATCACTTGACATTATGGCAAAGAGCTGATGACACAAGACGAACTGGCAGTAATGGACGGAGGCAAATGTATTTTCATGCTGCGGGGCGTGCGTCCGTTCCTTTCGGACAAGTACGACCTGACCAAACATCCCGACTACAAATATACTGCCGACGCCGACAAGAAGTACCTCTTTGATATTGAACGGTACATGAAACGCAGACCGGCCATCGTGAAGCCGGACGAGCCTTTCCTGTGCGTGTGGGGCGGCATCAACCTTCTGGAAGGTTACGGCCAGGACAACCCCGCCTCCAATGCTCATGTTTCATAAAGTAGCACATAATAATTTGATAAGACAGCAACCCACTATTTGAAAGGAAAACGGGGCAGATTCAAGAATCTGCCCCGTTTTCCTTTACCCGTTGTGCGCCTTATAGTTCTCGCCCCATGTCCACATGGCATCCAGAATGGGTTTCAGACTTTTCCCCAAGTCTGTTAAGCTGTACTCCACCCGCGGCGGAACTTCGGCATATACTTTGCGGCTCACCAGCCCTTTTTCTTCCATATCGCGAAGCTGCGCAGTGAGAACTTTCTGGGAAACGCTGCCGATGGACTTTTTGAGTTCTCCGAACCGCTTTGTTCCCGGCATGAGATCGCGCAGGATTAGGACTTTCCATTTATCACCGATCAGCATAAGCGTTGTCTCTACCGGACAGGCAGGTAATTCTTTCATTTGCTGCATGGTATCACACCTTCCAATAGTTTCTTTTTGGTAACTACGGCACAATAAAGTGCTTACTTTACAATTGATACTTGCAGAATTATTATAATCTTGCAAGATAAAAGTTGCAATCCCCAAAACCCATATTCCAACCAGGAGGTATTCATCATGAATGATGTCGTAAAGTTTTTGCAGGAAAATCCCGTGCAGTATCTGGCCACGGTTGGCCGTGATGGTAAGGCCAAGTGCCGCCCCTTCATGTTTTCCGGCGAAATGGACGGCAAGCTGTGGTTTTGCACCAACAACCAGAAGGACGTCTACAAGGATATGCAGGCCAACCCCAACATCGAGATTTCTGTTTCCAGCCCGGCTTATGCGTGGATTCGTCTGAACGGCGAGGCCGTTTTCGAGAACAACATGGCCGCCAAGGAGATGTGCATCCAGAACCCCATCGTCAAAGGGCAGTACGGCGAGGCTACCAACCCCATCTTTGAAGTGTTCTATTTGAAGGATGCCCATGCGGTAATCGCTGACTTCTCCGGCAATCCGCCCAAGGAGTACGACCTGTAAGGTTCATGCGCAGCGGTTCCCCCGGATCGTTCTGGGGGAACCCCTTGATTTTGAGAGGCTTTTTATGCAGACAAAAGAGTACTTGGAATACATTGTGGATCATATTCACTCTACCGTTTTTGCCACTGTGGACAGCCGGGGGCGTCCTGTCACCTGTGCGATTGACATGATGGATTATGATGAAAGCGGTCTTTACTTCCTGACAGCAAAAGGCAAGAACTTTTATGATCGGCTGAAAGCCAATGAAAATGTTGCCTTTACCGCCATGAAGGGCAAAGATACCCTTTCCTGCGTGGCGGTGTCTGTGCAGGGTAAGGCGAAGGAGATCGGGCCGGACAGGCTGCCCGACCTGTTCCGTAAAAATCCCTATATGGAGAAGATTTATCCTGATGTACGCTCCCGCAGCGCGCTCACAGTATTCAAAATTTACGAAGGAACCGGAGAATGGTTTGACCTCTCCAAACTTCCTATTGAACGAGCCAGCTTCTTCTTCGGCGGCGCACAGGCAAAAGAAACCGGCTATTTTGTGACAAACAAATGTATTGGCTGCAAGCTGTGTTATTCCAAATGTCCGCAGAAGTGTATCGACATTTCAAGAAAGCCTGTGGTCATCCAGCAGGAACATTGTCTGCACTGCGGAAATTGCTTTGAAATATGTCCCGCAAGGGCGATTGAACGGAGATAAGATGATGACACAGGACGAGCGATTGAATTTTCTGCTCCGCGATCTGCTGACAGAACGAAAAGAATATGAAGATATCCCGGTGCCGGATTCTCTCTCAGGAAAGCGGCGGCTTTTGCGCAGCCTGATGAATGTGCGTCCACCCGTCCCGGCTCGTGAAGATTTCTTGCGGATGCAGGACGCTTACCTGAAAGAGCGTCTTGCGGAGCGGGGCGTGACAAGGCTGAAAGACCTGACGCCGGTGCGTCCTGGACTGTATCTCTGGCAGGGAGATATCACTACGCTGGCGGTGGATGCCATTGTCAACGCGGCCAACAGCCAGATGCTGGGCTGCTTCGTTCCTTGTCACGGCTGCATCGACAACGCCATTCACACCTATGCAGGGGTGCAGCTCCGCTTTGAGTGCGCCCGCCTTATGGCCAGACAGGAGGAAGAAGAACCCACTGGTAGCGCAAAAATCACAAAAGCTTACAACCTGCCCTGCCGCTATGTTCTGCATACCGTCGGTCCGATAATTAGTGGAGCCGTCACACAGGCAGACCGGGAACTGCTGGCCAGCTGCTACCGCTCCTGTTTGGAGCTGGCGGAATCCAACGGGCTGCACAGCGTGGCTTTTTGCTGTATATCCACCGGAGAGTTTCGCTTTCCCAACGAGCTGGCCGCAGAAATTGCCATACAAACGGTGGGAGAATGGCAGCGGCAAAACCCAGAGAAAATCAAGGTGATCTTCAATGTTTTCAAGGACAGAGACTATGAAATCTACAAGCGCCTGCTGCGATAATATCGCACGGCTCAAACAGGAATTGGATACGGCGGATGCGGTGGTGATCGGCGCCGGTTCCGGGCTTTCCACTTCCGCGGGGTTTACCTATACCGGCGAACGCTTTCAGAAATATTTCGGGGACTTTATTGCGAAGTATGGCTTCCGCGATATGTATTCAGGCGGCTTCTATCCCTTTGACAGCCTGGAAGAACATTGGGCGTATTGGAGCAGGTATATCTATATCAATCGCTATCTGGACGCCCCGAAGCCAGTCTATCAGGAGCTTTTGAAGTTGGTGCAAGGAAAGGATTACTTTGTGCTGACCACCAATGTGGATCATTGTTTCCAGAAGGCAGGATTTGACAAGCAGCGGTTATTCTATACCCAGGGCGACTACGGCCTGTGGCAGTGTTCCAGGCCCTGCCACCAAAAGACCTATGATAACGAAACCATTGTCAAAAAGATGGTGGCCGAACAGAAGGACTGCAAAGTGCCTGCCGAACTGGTGCCCCGTTGTCCGGTCTGCGGCGCGCCCATGTCCATGAATCTGCGGGCGGATGATACCTTTGTGGAGGATGAAGGCTGGCACACCGCCGCCCGGCGGTATGAGGACTTCCTTCACCGCCATGAGGGGCAGGATATTCTCTTTCTGGAACTGGGCGTAGGTGGCAATACGCCGGTCATCATCAAATATCCGTTCTGGCGCATGACCTTCCAGAATCCCAGGGCGGTCTATGCTTGCATCAACCAGAACGAAGCCTACTGCCCACCGGAAATCGAAACCCGGTCTCTGTGTATAGGAAACGATATTGGAGAAGTCCTGACCGCACTTTTGTGAAAGATGTGTTGCCCGCGACGGGAACCATGCGGTATACTAAAGAAAATATTGGATGGAGAGGTTCCCTTGTAATGACTAAAATACTTTTTATCTGCCACGGCAGTATCTCAGAAAGTTCTAAAAAAGCCTGATATACCAATGATTTTGCGGCTCGAAAAGGTGCTTACTACACCATATCTGAAAGAGCCTTGCATGACAATGGAACAAAATAGATTAGCAAAAAAGGAGAAAGCCTTTTAATGGCTTTCTCCTTTTTTGCTGTCTGCATAGCCCTGAATCATTTGAATCAGGTTTTGCATGGCGTGTGATGGATTCTTTGCATACACGATACCGTAAGGCATCGTGTATTCCCATTCCACAGGAATCGTGACCAGAGAGGGATGAACGTCTTTCCAGATATCCAGCGTTTCCATCACGCAGCCCATCTGCTCACACTCATTAAAGACACTGGTATCGTAAAAATGCGGTGTATCAAAAAGTGTGATTTGTGGGTGCTTTGCTTCGATTTCATCGCGCATCTTGTTTAACACAGGGGAATCTCCGCGTTTTACCAGCATAATAGTTTCCCCATCCAGGTCGCTCCACCGGAGCATTTCCTTCTTGGATAATGGATGCTTCCGTGGAACGGCAATGCAGCAGTGAACCGGTTCCAGCGGGAGGATATTGTATCGTTCTCTCCATGTGAGAGAATCGCAGGGCCCCACAAAGCAATCGATTTCTTTGCCCAGGGAATCCAGCATGATTTCCATGCTGGTGGGGCTATCGTCGAACGGCACAATATGAATGGTGACAGGAAGGGTGCCGTCGTCAATCCTGGACCATAAATCCACCAGCGTTTTGCAGGGCCGCAGAATGGATGTCCCTACGCGAATGGCCTGCTGCTCATCTTTTGCAATCTGACGGGCACGGGCAATGGCCTGTTCCGATTGCCGGATGATTTTCTTTGCATCTTTATAAAGGGAACGCCCAGCGGCAGTCAACTGGGTACCCTGGTTGGTGCGCACAATCAACTGGACGCCGACCAGGGATTCCAGTTTGTTGATCTGATTCATGACAGAAGCGGGTGTAATATATAGTTCCTTTGACGCTTTCAAAAAACTTCCGTGCTCTGCTACGGCAAGAAAAGTAGTCAGTTCCCGACTATACATCGTATCACCTCGCTTTTAGAATTTATAAAAACCATTTTAATACTTTGGTATCTTCTATGTCAATTCTTTCTCCGCTACAATGAGTACAGAAGCCGAAGGGAGGTGGGAAAATGGAAGCGATTACGCTGAACAATGGTGTTAAAATGCCGCTCATTGGTTATGGAACCTATCAGACACCGGCAAGCATCACAGAACAATGTGTTACCAGTGCCATTCGTGCTGGATACCGTTCGATTGATACAGCACAATGCTACGGAAACGAGCGTGAAGTTGGCCTTGCCTGCCAGAAATCCGGTGTGCCGAGAGAGCAGTTGTTTCTGACGACTAAGCTGTGGGCCTGCCACGGCTATTCAGACACGCTGCGTTCCATCGACCATTCTTTGCAAGAGCTCAATATGGATTACATTGACTTGCTGCTGATTCACGAGCCGACGGGTGATGTCCATGAAATATACCGCGCCATGGAAACGGCATACCGGGAGGGCAAACTGCGGGCCATCGGCATCTCCAACTTTTTGGAGGAGCGGTATCTGAATCTAGTAAACCACTGTAAGGTGATCCCGGCGGTCAACCAGGTGGAAACCCACGTGTTCCGTCAGCAGAAAAAGCTTCGGGAACTGGAATGCCAGATCGGCACAAAGCATGAAAGCTGGTCGCCGCTGGCCTGCGGGCTGCATGGGATCTGGAAGAATCCCACGCTGCTTGCCATAGCGAAGCAGCATGGACGAAGTGTTTCTCAGGTTGCCCTGCGCTTTCTCACCCAGCAGGGAATCGTGGTCATTCCCAAAAGCACCAGCCTGCAGCATATGAAAGAAAACCTTGCCTCCTTACAGTTTGACCTGGACCCGGCCGAAATGCAGGCCCTCGAAGGACTGGAAGAAGGACGGAGCCTGTTTGGATGGTGGTAATGAGAAAGGTGGTGAAAACAATGCCAAAAAGCATTTTGATTTTGAACGGGGCGGCGAGAAAGAACGGCAATACCGCCAAGTTGGTCCGTGCCTTTGCGGAAGGCGCCCGCAGCGCCGGGCACTCCGTCCATGAGTTTTACCTGGACGGAATGAAGATTCACAGCTGCAAAGGCTGTCTGCATGCCGGGCGTGACCCGCAGAGCCCCTGTACCCAAAAAGACGACATGGATCAGATTTATTCCGTATTTGCGGACTGCGATGTGGTGGTGTTTGCCTCTCCGGTGTACTTCTGGACCATCACCGGGCCGCTCAAAACTGCCGCAGACCGATTATACGCGGAACTGGAATGTCTGGGCTACGCAGGCTTTCCCAGAGAAAGCGTACTGCTGATGACGGCAGGCGGCGCAGACTACTCCCAGGCCGTTACATGGTACCGTACCTATGAACGCAATCTGGGGTGGAAAAACCGGGGCGAGATTTTAGGAAGCGGAAAAGTAGAGGCTGCCTATCAGCTGGGAGCTTCTCTGTAACAAAAGATCATTCATACAAGCTAAGAAAGGAAAACGGAACAATGGAAAAGACAATTTTTGTTGTTGGTGCAGGAAAAGGTTTGGGCAACGCGGTTGCCCGCAAGTTTGGGGAGAATGGTTTCCGTGTGGTACTGATGTGCCGCAGCGCGGAACATCTTGCCAGTTATCAGAAGGAAATGCAGTCGGGTGGGATCAAGGTTGAAACGCAGGTGATGGATACCGCTGACCAGACGGCTCTTGCGGCGGCTATGCAGCAGTCGGTACAGACTTACGGAGTGCCGGATGTGCTGTTCTATAATGTCGGGATTACGGCGGCGGACAAAGAACTGCCCGGCGGTATGAATACCGAAGTCATGCAGCAGCGTTATCAGGTGGATGTGCTGGGGGCCTATACCTGCATCCGGCAGGTGCTGGGTGAGGAATTCAGCAAGAAGCAGGGGGCTATCCTGATTACCGGCGGTGGGCTGGCCATGTATCCCAGCGCCGACTATCTCCCGCTCTCCATGGACAAGGCCGCTCTGCGGGCTATGGTGATGGCCCTTCACCCGGTCTGTCAGGCCCAGGGGGTATTCCTTGGCTCTGTTCAGGTCTGCAATACCATTGGCGGCTCCGAAAAATATATGCCGGAGAAGATTGCGGATCAATTCTGGAATCTGTATCAGGCTCGCACAGACGCCGAGATCATTTACTAAGTTGACTGATACGAGCAGCAGTCACCCGGTTTGGATGGCTGCTGCCTCTTTTTGCCGGAGGTATGTCTATGACAAAGGAAACCTTGCTCACAGGGAGGCCATGGAAGGGAATCCTCACGTTTATGTTCCCGGTATTCATGGGGTTATTGCTTCAGCAATTCTATAATACGGCGGACACCATCATCGTCGGCAATTTCGCCAGCGAAGCGGCGCTGGCTGCTGTTGGAGCCTGCGGTGTTTTAACCATGGCTTTTCTTGCTTTGGCAAATGGCTTTTCTGCCGGTGCCTGTGTCCTGATTGCACAGTTGTTTGGTGCAGGCGAAACCGAAAGAATGCGTCGTCAGGCGTCTTCCGCTTTACTTGTTATGACAGGTATGGGAATAGCAGCGACGGTGGTGGGAGTACTCATCAGTCGTTTTGCACTTCGCTATCTCCTTGCCACGCCAGAAAGTCTGCTTTCTATGGCAGATACCTATTTCAAAATTTATTCACTGGGACTGGTGTTCCAGTTTGGCTATAACATCATCGCGGCCATTCTGCGCGGGATCGGAGACAGTAAGGCGACGCTCTATTTTTTGCTGATTGCCAGCATCATCAACATCGCACTGGACATTGTATTCGTCTACAATTTTCGCATGGGGGTAATGGGGGTTGCCATTGCGACGGACATTGCTCAGATTGCTTCCTGCGTGGCTGCTTTTGTTTACATGATGAAAAAATATCCCCTATTCCGATGGAAACCCAATGAGTTTACTTTTGAGTGGGCGCTGGCCAGACTGACATTGCAACGCGGTTTTCCAATGGCACTTCAACAGTTGATCGTATCGCTTGGGTTTGTGTTTATCCAGAGAGCAGTCAACAGCTATGGGGAAGCAATGACGGCATCTTTCTCCGTTGCCCAAAAAATCGAAACCTACATGACTCTTCCCGCCAGCGCTTTGATGACAACCCAAGGCACCTACACGGCGCAGAATATCGGTGCCGGAAAAACGGAGCGAGTTATAACCGGTGCAAAGCATACGGTTATTCTTTCTGAACTCATTTCCATCTGCATTTTGGCCGTCGTATTTGTCTATGCTACCCCCATTGTCACCGCGTTTGGGTTGGGGGCCGAAGCTGCCGGTTACTGCACCGCGCATGTCCGGTGCGTGGCGCTTTGCCTGATTCCCTTTGCATCCTATTTCCCACTGCTGGGACTATTTCAAGGAGCAAATAACGCGCTGTACTCCACCTTTGTCGCCACCAGTGCACTGGCTATTCGAGTCATTTCCACCTATGCGCTGCAAGAAATCCCTGCTATTGGTTATCACATGATTTGGTGGAATACACTTTTCGGATGGGGACTTGGCTGTATTCTTACATGGGTACATTTTTTCAGAGGAAAATGGAAAAGAGATGTCGGCAATCGCAAATCCAGCCACCCCAGTCAACGGTCAAGATGAACGGGCTGCGCCTGCCGTTGACAGCCCCGTCTGCTTTTGCTGGCAGGTAATCAAGGGACGACAGCAAGGAGTGTTGCAGCCCCTCTTTAGCATCACAGAAAGGGGGATTTTCCATGACCGAAACGGAATATCGAATGGCTATTCAGCGTACCCATGATGCCTATTGCAAGATTGTCATACGCCATGCTGCTATCAGCGCCATCCGACGCTGCAAAGGAAGTGGGGGCGGGAAATCTCCCTTGAATATTTGATGTATGAAAAGCACTATCCCATAACCGACTGGCATGATTTTGTGACTGCGGAACTGGATGAAGAACGGCTCTTGACTGCCTGTGGCTTGTCGGTCATGCTGGACAATGAAGAACTGGCCGTTGCCCTCTCCCACTTGTCCGAGCAGGATCGTGAGAAAATCTTCCTGCACTACTTCCTGTGCCAGACTCAAACGCAGATCGGTCAGCGGTACGGCGTATCCAACAGTGCCATCGGGAGGCATTTGAACCGCGCCTTGCGGCAGCTCTATGAGGAAATGCAGGTGCATCCTCGTGAGTAGACTTCTCCCGTATGAAATCATTATCAAGGCCCGTGAGGGCGACCCGGACGCAGTCAACACTGTTTTACAGAACTATGCCGGTTATATCCGGTGCCTTTCCAGAGTAAACGGGGAGGTCAACACCGATGTGGAGGACTATGTGATACAAACGCT
Organism: Clostridiales bacterium; assembly: GCA_019422525.1. Taxonomy (GTDB): domain Bacteria; phylum Bacillota; class Clostridia; order Oscillospirales; family Acutalibacteraceae; genus Heritagella_A. The sequence continues at coordinate 506 of JAHZDE010000020.1, read as the reverse complement.
CATCGGGAGCCTGTTCAAATTCCGGCTGGAGCTGCCGGATGAATCTAAAACTGAATAGTGCGCCGCCCACCAGCGGTATATGAAGCAGTAAGTCTGAAAAAGATTTGCTGCTTTTTTTGCGCCCTTTTTTGGCAAAACAGGCAGCGCGGCAATGTTTCGGGTGAACAGGGAAATTTTCTGTCTGTCCGGTTGCCATTTCCCTGTTTCCAGTATTACAGAGAATGGAAAGGATTTTCTCCGGTATCGGGTAGAAACCGCTGTGTCCGGTGTCATTTTAGCGAAAACGGGCAGAAAAGCCCTTTGCAGGATTATTAGTAGTAGAAAAAGACAAACGGCTTGCCAAAACCGGCTCCCGATGGACGAGTAGTTGGCAAAGGAGAATTTTCAGAAAAGCATTTATACAAACCGGGAAAAAGTGGCGGACGGAAGCGAGAGGAAGTTTGCAGTCACAAAGAGCAAGTTTCTACCACGGTGCCAAAATCCGCAATTCTGCGGTTTTGCCCCTC
>JAHZDE010000002.1 GCA_019422525.1 Clostridiales bacterium | reverse complement strand
TCTCCCTCCTGTCAACGCCTTTTTTCATCTTTTTTCGCCTTTTTACTCGGTTTGTGAATTTCGCTTGTTTTATTCACAATTTATCCACAATTGTTTACTACCAATAGACAACCCCCTTATCTGTCCTTATATCAGCAACTACTTGCTCCATATTTCGTTTTTTGCTATACTGAGAACGTTCTATCTATACCTATTATAATGTGCATCTATAAAGGAGGGAATGATATGCCCATTCGTATTCAAGCATCCCTGCCAGCTATCGAGGTACTGGAGTCTGAGAATATTTTTGTGATGACCCATGAGCGCGCCATGAAGCAGGACATCCGTCCGCTAAAAATTGTAATTCTCAATCTGATGCCTACTAAAATTGAAACGGAAACCCAGCTGCTCCGGCTTTTGAGCAACACACCTCTTCAGGTAGATGTGGAACTGATGCTCATGGCCACCCACGTTTCCAAACACACCTCTTCCGTTCATCTGAATACTTTCTATAAAACCTTTGATGAACTGAAGGATGAAGTGTTTGACGGAATGATTATCACTGGCGCACCGGTGGAAAAGCTGGAATTTGAAGAAGTGGATTACTGGGAAGAGATGTGCCGCATTATGGCATGGACAAAAACCAATGTCTATTCCACCCTGCATATCTGTTGGGGAGCACAGGCTGGACTCTATTACCATTACGGGATTCAAAAATACATGCTTCCCGAAAAACTCAGCGGTATTTATAATCACCGGGTACTGGCTCCTTATCATCCGCTCATGCGCGGCTTTGATGATAACTATTATGCACCCCATTCCCGCTATACGGAAGTCCGCCGGGAAGATATCGAAAAGCATCCCGAACTGCTAATCCTCTCCATCTCCCGCCGCGCCGGCCTTCATATTATTGCTGCCAAAGACGGACGCCAAATTTTTGTCACCGGTCATGCAGAATACGACCGGGATACCTTGGCCAAGGAGTACTTCCGGGATGTCAACAAGGGCCTGAACCCCAAAGTCCCCTACAACTATTTCCCCAATGATGACCCCAGCGAGACCCCACCCTTCACCTGGCGGAGCAATGGCCACCTGCTTCTCTCTAACTGGCTCAACTATTATGTTTACCAGCAGACCCCCTATGACCTACAGGATTTGAGGAAGCTTTATGGAGAATAAGGTTCTGTTCTGGGATTTCGACGGCACATTGGTTTATTGCCATCATCTTTGGAGCAGTTCCATGTGGCGGGCTATTACCGACGAACCGGCAGGAGAAGACATCACTCTGGAAGAAGTACGGCCCTATATGCAGACGGGCTATCCCTGGGACCTTCCCCATCTTGATTCCTCTGCCCTTTCCACTCCGGAACTATGGTGGGCGTTCATGGAAAAACATTTTTACAGAACGGCCCGCTCCCTGGGGCTTCCGGAAGATGCATCCCTTCGGGTTTCCCATTCTGTCCGAAGATATATCCTGACTCCCCACTTCTATCACCTGTACCCGGATACCATTTCCGTATTGGAGGAATGCCGCAGGCTGGGATGGAAAAACCATCTGCTTTCCAACAACTACCCCGAACTTCCTGATATGATAGAAAAGTTGGGACTCTCTTCTTATTTAGATGGCATGACCATTTCAGCGCTGGCGGGAAAAGAAAAGCCCAGTCCAGAACTGTTCGCCATAGCCCGAAAAGAAGCGGGTTTTCCACAAACCGCAGTGATGATTGGGGATAACCCAAAGGCAGATATCAAGGGTGGACAGGCTGCCGATATGAAAACCATCCTGGTACATCGGGAATGTCCCAATGAGGCCGACGGAGTATGTACTTCTCTGTCACAAATCCCCGACATGCTGCAAAGGCTGTTTTCAAAATAAATCACACAGCACAAAAGCTCCCGGAAAAAATCCGGGAGCTTTTCTTTTCCTAAATAGTATAGAAAAATCTTATTCCACTCTTCCGCGCTTGGGAGCTGCTGCTTCCACCGCATCCGCCGCGGTGTCCAGCCAGGGAGCTTCCACCAGTTCTACCAATCCCTTATCACAGTTCATAGCAATAGCCGGATCAATGGGCATTTTGCCCAGAACCGGAATGTGATACTTGGCGGCAACCTCATCCACATGGCTTTCGCCATACAGATGAATCTTTTTGCCGCAGTCGGGACACTGGACATAGCTCATATTTTCAACCAAGCCCAAAACGGGAATATCCATCATCTGTGCCATTCCCACAGCCTTGGAAACAATCATGGATACCAGTTCCTGGGGGGAAGTAACAATAATAATGCCATCCAGCGGCAAAGACTGGAACACTGTCAGGGGCACATCGCCGGTTCCGGGAGGCATGTCCACAAACATATAATCCACATCTTTCCAAATCACGTCCGTCCAGAACTGCTTGACGGTTCCGGCAATAACGGGGCCGCGCCATACCACAGGAGCACTTTCGTCCTCCAGCAAAAGGTTCACGGAAATCATATCAATACCGGTTTTGGTAGTGGCCGGGATAATGCCCTGCTCGGTTCCCAGCACTTGCTGCTTCACTCCAAAGCACTTGGGAATGGAAGGGCCGGTAACGTCTGCATCCAAAATGGCGGTATGATATCCCCGACGGTTCAAAATCACTGCCATCATGGAAGTCACGAGGGATTTGCCTACGCCGCCTTTACCGCTGACAACACCAATCACCTTTTTCACGCTGCTGAGCGGATTGGGCTCGGCCAAAAGGCTTTGAGGGGCGGTACGGGAAGCGCAGTCCCCCTGCTGGCAGCTGCTGCAATCATGATTACATTCACTCATGGATGGTTCATCCTTTCCTCATTATGGTTCATCCAAACAAAAGCGGCGGACACGCTTGCCCGCCGCCATGCGTTATTTCTAATAATATGCCCGAAAAGGGTACCTGTCAAGAGGTTCTGCCGGAGGACGCGGGTAATTCCTTTTCATTGTGGTCAGGAGAAACCTGTTTCAGCTCAAACCAGAACACGCTTCCTTTTCCGACCTCACTTTGTACCCCATACATACCGCCGTGCAAGTCCAAAATAGATTTGACAATGGAAAGCCCCAACCCGGAACCAACCTGCGCACGCTTATGGGATTTATCAACTTTATAATAGCGTTCCCAAATATCCTTCAGTTTATCCGCAGGAATTCCTTCTCCGCTGTCAATCACTTCAATACGCACCACGCCGTCCCGAACTTTTTGGCGGACCCGGATGGTTTTATCAGCACCGGTATAATTGATGGCATTGTTGACCAGATTATATACCACCTGGCTAATTTTCAGCTCGTCCGCATTGACATAGACCTCTTCATTTGCTTCAAAGGAGAAGCGGAAATCCGCCATTTTGTCATACCGTGTCATAATTTCCCGAATACTCTCCGTTAAATTGAACACGGACCTCTCCAGCGGAATGGCCTGCGCCTGCAGCTTGGACAAATCCAGCATATCATTCACCAGTGTTGTCAGCCGGTGAGTCTCGTCAATAATAATCTGCACATTTTCTGGGGTATTTTCGCCGGGAATATCCCGCATCACCTCGCTGTATCCGGCAATCATAGTCAGCGGTGTCCTCAAATCATGGGACACATTGGCAATCAAATCCCGCCTCAGCTGTTCCACCTTGGAAAGCTCGCTGGCAGCATATCGCAAAGTATTTCCCAGCTCGGCAATTTCCCGAAAGCCCTTGTCCTCAAACTCAATTTGATACTCACCTGTCGCCAGCGTCTTAGCCGATTCATTGATTTGCCGAATGGGTGCAGAAATTCTTCTGGCAATCAGGATAGCCAGCCCCAGCCCTAACAAAATCATCACAATGGTCAAATACCACAGCTGAATTTTCAGGGTATCCACGGTAGACTCCACCGGGACAATACTGGTATCCAAAATCAGAAGCCGGTTATCTCCCCCTTTTTCTGTAAACGTAGAAACATAAATCATGTTTTCTGGCTGGCCATTACTGTCATTCTGGCTATATAGATATTTTCCGCCCCGGGAATCTGTTTCCATATAAATCTGAGCCAACTCTACCCAACTCAGTCTGTCCAAAAAGGAGGTGGGTGAAGATTTTTTCAGAATGGTCCACCTTCCCCGCTCATCAGACAATAAAATGCTCATCTGTTTTTCCTGCGCAGCGTTGGTAATGACTTCTTCCATACGGAATACATTCATATTTTCCTGCTGCATTTGGGCTGTAATGGATTCACCAGTGGAACGAATCTCCTGGGTTTTAATAGAGCGATAAAAGCTCTCCAGCAAAGCAATCTGGAAAACCCACAGCAGTATGATAATTACAACCGTAAAAATGGCAAATCCGGCAAAAATTCCCCACCGAATTCCGATTTTCCCCCGGGGCCGAAAAGGATTTTCCCCATTTTTTTTATACTTCAAACCGATACCCCACCCCTCTCAGGGTTACAATAAATTTACTGTATGGCCCCAAACTTTTCCGAAGCAGCTTAATATGGGTATCCAGAGTTCTGTCATCCCCATAAAAATCATACCCCCACACATTGGTAATCAGCTTTTCTCGCGTCAAAGCGATATTTTTATTGGAAGCCATATAAAACAGCAGGTCATATTCTTTCGGAGATAAATCCACCCGTTTTCCATCCACTTCCACCATCCGGCCGGTAAAATCGATTACCAAACCTTCCGCTCGCAAAATATTTCTTCCGTCCTCCTGTGTCGGATGAACCCGCTTCATAATGGCGTGAATCCGCATCATCAGCTCTTTGGGAGAAAACGGCTTCACCACGTAGTCATCCACGCCCAATTCAAAGCCATGGATTTTGTCATATTCTTCTCCTCTTGCCGAAAGCATCAACACTGGCGTCCGGCAGGTTTTCCGAATCTCGGCCACAGCAGAAAAGCCATCCAGTTCCGGCATCATCACATCCATAATAATCAAATCAAACTTATCCGGGGATTCCCGGCACAAGCGGACAGCTTCCATACCATCTTCCGCTTCCGTCACCTGGTCTCCTTCAAATTCGGCATACTTTCGAATCAGCATACGAATTTTGGCTTCATCGTCCACTACCAGCAGGCGTACCATACTGTAACCCTCCTATTTTCCAAAGTTATCCGTATTGTACCGCAGGATTGTGAAGATTTTATGATGATACCCGCTCACCAAACACTTTTTTCATCATTACGGCAGGCGAATAGACTGAATCATATGGCGAATTTCCAGCAAAGAAGCCGGCACCACCGAAAGTTCCCGAACTCCGGCCGACAAGAAAAACCGGGTCATATCCGGGTCAGCCGCCGCTTCTCCGCAAACCGACACCCACAGCCCCTGTTTGATACCATTTTTCACAGCAATCTCAATGAGTCTGCGCACTGCGGGATGCCGGGCATCGCACAGGGACCCCACATGAGGATTTTCCCGGTCCGCAGCTAAGGTAAATTGAATCAAATCGTTGGTACCGATGCTAAAGAAGTCGGCATAAGGCGCCAACAGGTCGCTAATCATCACTGCTGACGGTGTTTCAATCATAATACCGAATTCATATTCCCGGCTAAAAGGCACATGTTCCTTCTCCAGCTGTGCAGCAGCTTCGTCCAACAAATGGCGAACTGCCAATACTTCCTCCACCGAAACCACCATGGGAATCAAAATCGCCAGTTTCCCATAAGCCGCTGCCCGAAGAAGTGCCCGCAGCTGGGTTAAAAACAGGCTACGGTTTGCCAGGCAAAACCGAATAGAACGTCTGCCCATAGCGGGATTTTCTTCCCTTTCCATTTTGAGATAGGGAACCTGTTTGTCTGCGCCAATATCCAAGGTACGGATGACAACCCGTTTCCCCTGCATTTGTTCCAAAACCCTGCGATAGGACTGAAACTGTTCCTCTTCCGTTGGCAGCCGTCCCCAAAACATAAACAGGAACTCTGAGCGAAACAAACCGACACCGTCCGCCCCTACATCCAACACTTCACTCATATCATTGGGATGGCTGATATTGGCAGTCAAATGGATCACGGTTCCGTCAAGGGTGACCGCCTTCATTCCTTTATATGACTCCAGTTCTTTCTGACGTTCCTCATACTGTTTGGCCAGTCTTCGATATCTCCATAAAGTTTCCTCGTCCGGGTCTTGAATCAATTTCCCGGTAAAGCCATCCAAAATCACTTGGCTTCCATGTTTCAGCTGCGAGAACTCTTGGTCAATTCCGGTAATAGCTGGCATACGCATGGAACGGGCCAAAATAGCTGAATGAGAGGTACGGGAACCACTGCGGCTAATCATTCCACAAATCCGGTCCGTATCCACCTGGATCATTTGGCTGGGCATCACTTCGTCCACCGCCAAAATACCTTCTGCATCCAGCGGGATCCATGGCGCCTGAATTTCGCCTCTTTCGTCCCGCAGATAATACAAAACCCGATCGGTAATATCCCGGATATCCGCACCGCGGGCCTTCATATAATCGTCGTCAATTTCTTCAAACATGCGGAAAAACTGTTCACCCGCTTCTTGTACAGCCGTTTCCGCAGTTACCCCCTTTTCCATAATGCAGTCGTGTACTGCAAGAAAAAAGTCCTCATCCTGCAAGAGTGCCAGATGGATTTTAAAAATATCGGAATGATGCTCCCCGACTCTTGCGACCGCCCGGTGGTAAACTGAGCTGATTTCTGTACAAGCATTTTCCCGAGCTTTCAAAAACCGGTTAATTTCCCAATGCGGGTCACGGGCTTTTTCTGGAGTGGTCATAATCTCTCTTGTTACATTGAGATACAGTTTTCCAATGGCATATCCTTCTGACGCTGCAATTCCTTCAATGGTCTTCATGCCTTTTACCTCCCTTCGGCACAAAAACGCCGGTACCCTCCGACGCAGGATAGAACAAAGGCACCGCCCCAAAACCATATTCGGGCAATGCCTTCTTTTTCACTCTATTTTATTGTAGCAAAAATCCTTTGAATGTCAAGATATTCTTTAGTCAAAAACACAAAATCCATCGACAAAATTCACAGAGTTTTCATAAGACTCTTACAAACAATCTTCAAACCGCAACCAATTTTTATTTTCTTAGCCTCTTCTCAACCTGGCAAAAAGGAACGTTCCAAAGAAAATCACTGCTGCCATCAGTACGATAGTACCGCCGGTAGCAATTCCCCAGTAATAGGAAAGAATCAATCCCGAAAGGCCGGATACCAGCGAGATAATAATGGAGAAGCCGTGATAAGCCGCACTGTTTTTGGCCAAATTCCGGGCAGCAGCAGCCGGGAGCACCAGCAGGGAGTTGATAATCAGAATTCCCACCCACTTAATGGAAATGGTGACAATCACAGCCAGTACGATCGCAAACAGGCGGTTTACTGCCCGGACGCGGATATTTTTTCCCGCTGCAAGATCTTCGTTGAGACTGGTCAGCAGCAGTTTGTTATAGCCGAACACCCATACCAATCCAACGCCAATCAGAATCATCAGCAACAGCAGCAGTTCCTGTGGCTGCACTGTCAAAATATCGCCGATTAAATAAGCCGAATACTTGGAAAAGCCACCGCTGGCAGAAAGCAGCACGACTCCCAGTGCAAGCCCGGTAGCCGAAAAGACACCGATGATGGTATCGGCGGAGGAATTCCCCGATTCCAATACAGCCGAAATTCCCAGTGCAAACAGCAGCGCAAACCCCAGCATGGATAAAAGGTAATTATCCACGCCCATCAGTACGCCAATGGCAATTCCCGTCAGTGCTGAGTGTCCCAGTGCATCAGAAAAAAACGACATCCGGTTGCTGACAACCGCCGTTCCCACCAATCCGAAAAGCGGAGAAATCAGTAAAACCGCCAGCAGTGCATTTTTCATAAAGTCAAATTCCGTCCATTCAAACGGAAGCAGTGTATCAATAATTCCATAAAGTACGTCCATCATAGCCCTCCGAGCCCAAAAATTTCCTGTACATCAGGGCTTGCCAGCACTTCGTCGGGCGTTCCCTGGGAAAGGATGGTCCTGTCCAGGACAGCGGCCCTGGTAGCATACCGGCGCACATGAGAAAGGTCATGCGAAACCAGAATAATCGGCATATGGTATTCACTGCGCAGAGAGGTGACCAAATCATAAAACATGCCGATGCCTTTTCTATCTACCGCCGAAACCGGTTCATCCAGCAGCAGCAAATCCGGCATGGGGTCCAGGGCAAAAGCCAGCAATACCCGCTGCAGCTCTCCTCCGGACAGGCTCCCCAGACGCTTGGGCAGCAGTGCGGGGCTCCCCCCCACTTTTTTGAGCATTTCTCCGGCTTTCTTTTGTGCCGCTGCCGACTTCCCCAGCCATACTGGGCGGCGGGAATGGTTGGCACACAGCAAATCCGCTGCCGTAACCGGCGCCGAACGGTCAAAATCCAATCTTTGGGGCACATATCCGATTTTGGGCTTTTGCACCCGTTCCCCACGGCCATTATGAAAAATAATCTCTCCCGTATAGGTACACCGGCCCAATAAAGCTTTGAGCAGCGTGGTTTTTCCAGCGCCATTGCGGCCAATCAGTGCCAGAATCTCTCCATGCCGCACTTCCAAATCGATATGGTCGAGAATCAAGCCATCGTGTTTTTTTACGCTCAGCCCCCGAATCCGCACACTGCACTGGCAGGTGGTGGAGGCAGGAATCGTCGTCTGCATATCCAAAGTCCTTTCCAACGATTTTCAAGACAGGAACCATCCTGTGATCTTGGCTTCAAAATTGCCCGGCATTTTTATGCCAGCGCCTGCTTCAATACTTCCAGATTGGCGCGCATGGCATCCAGATAGGCGTCGGCATTCTCCTCCCCCGTCACAGCCGGGTCCAAGGTATAAAGGGTGGCTCCACTTTCTTTTGAAATCACCTGTGCCGCCGACTGGGAATACTGCGGCTCCGCAAAAACCGACTTGACCCCCGTCTCCTGAATCAGCCGGATGGTATCCGCCAATTCCCGGGCACTGGGCTGGCTGTCTGGTTCCCGGTTTACCACTTTCACAATATTCAGATTGAATTCCTCAGCAAAATAGGGAAACGCCTCATGGAATGTGACAATATCCCGGTTGGGAAGCCCATCCAGCTCCCGATGCATTTCATCCCGCAAGTCCGAAAGCTTTTGGATATAGGCATCTCCGTTTTTCCGGTATTCAGCGGCCCGTTTGGAATCCAGTTTTTCCAGCGCCTTGGTTACGTTTTCCACCTGTTGTATACAGTTGGAAATACTCACCCACACATGCGCATTGTAATCCTCTTCTTCATGGTCATGCCCTTCGTGGTCGTGAACCTCTTCTTCCCCCGAAACCAACAGGGGAATCCCCTCGCTGGCATTGATGACCGGCAGTGAAGGAAGCTGCTCCAATACCTTATCCAAAAAGCTCTCCATTCCGGCCCCGTTTACAATAAAGGCGTCTGCTGTCTCCAGATTTTTCATATCCTTATTTTGTAATTGATAATCGTGAAGGCATCCGGTTTGTTGTCCCGCCATATTGGAAACTTCCACCCCATCAATTCCCTGCGTGACATTCAGCGCAATAATATACATGGGATAAAACGAAGTTACAATCTGGAACTCCGCTTTTTTCTCCTGCCTGGGGGCGCATCCTGAAAACCCGCACAATAAAACAGCCGGTATCAGTGCCAGGGCCAGCAAGCAGCGGATATACCGGCCTACAGATGGTATCGCTTTCATGAAATCCTCCTACATGCAAATGATTTGCATTTGTAATGATACAGCGATCCTTTACTCCTGTCAAGTCCAACGTAAATGTAAACAAATGATAGAATCCAGAAAAATGCCCAATCCAACGCCAGGGAACCACTCAGAACAAGCAGGAATCCGCCAATTCGTACTGGACGGGAAAAACGCGGAAATCCCGACGGAATCAGGCCGGAAAGGGATTTGGTTTCCCTTGACACTCTGCGGGAAAACACGTACAATAAAACTGCATCCTGTTGTCGTAATTTTGGACGGAGCGGGAAAAAATCTTTCCCCTTTCTCCAAGCAGACCGGGAATATTGTAAATCATCCGCGCCTAAGGCGCAGAAAGGCAGGCATCCTATGTCCAAACGGTCCCCCAACGGAAAATGGGAACAGGACTTTTATTCTTCCCAACTGTACCGCGTTTTGAAGAAGGTACGGGCGGACGATGTGGAAAAAACCGTCAACCAAGCGATTGATATAGCTGGACAAACCGTACACAAGGCAGAAAAAATAGTTGATGCTGCTGTGGGACGCGGCACCTCCAAAAAGGACGATGTCTTTCACGCTGGCAGCGGAAACCCTTATTCTTCCACTCAACCACCAGCTTCTTCTGCCGGCCCCTATGATACCCGTACCCGAAATCCTTATGAGAAAACTACCGCCCCAGGCGGCTATCGTTATGGAGAAAAGAAAAAACGCCGTAATAAGAAAGACGAGCCGATCCCCGAAGGGATGCGCCGTGTGCGCAAGCCCAGTGTTGTCAAATTTTATGTGACCGGGTTTGTGGCTTTGTTTGTGGGATGTACTACAGATAGTTTCTATGCGGGGGCGGATTTTTTGGGCTTTGCCATCCTGCTGGTCATTGTCTATTTTATATGCTCTAAAATATTCAAAGGGAAATGGGTTTTGGAACCGATTCCCCAAGAGCCCGCTCCAGAGCCGAAATCCTCTGGGAATCCCGAGGTAGACAAAGTGGTGCAGGAGGGGACCGACTATCTGCGCCGGCTGCGTCAGGCAGACGAAAATATTGAAAACGAGGAAATTTCCAATGCCATTGTGCGCATGGAAGACGTTTCCTTCCGTATTTTTGCTTATATCTGCGACCATCCCAAAAAGGTCCCCCAAATCCGTAAATTCATGAATTATTACCTTCCCACCACCCTAAAGCTTCTGGAATCTTATGACCGGATGAGCCAACAGGATGTTGCCGGGGAAAACATCACCCAATCCATGACAGAAATTGAGCGGATTATGCAGACCATTGTTCTGGCTTTCGAAAAGCAGCTGGACGCTTTGTTCCAGGATGAGGCCATGGATATTTCCGCGGATATCACCGTATTGGAGGGGATGATGGCACAGGAAGGAATCTCCACCGAAGACAAAACCCCTGGACAGGAACCGACATTAAAACTGTAATCTATATAAATTAGGATCGAACAACCGATTAATGAGGAGGATTTCCAAATGGAAGAAATCAAGCTGACCATGGAGCCTGTGGAGACGACGCCTGCCGCTCCCTCTCTGACACTGGAGACCGAAGAAGAAAAAAAGCCCGAAATGGAAGCCGTCATGATGGAGCAGGCTGCTTTATCTCCGGCAGAGCAGAAAACAGTCGATGATTTTGCAAAACAGATTGACATTACCAATACCACTCAAATTATGCAGTATGGCTCTGCGGCCCAGAAAAAAATCGCTGGATTCTCCGAGTCTGCTCTGGCCAATGTCCGCACCAAGGATTTAGGAGAAATAGGTGATGCTATTACCGGCCTGATCACCGAACTGAAAGGCTTTGACACGGAAGAAGAGGAACGGGGCTTTTTGGGATTCTTCAAAAAAACCGGAAACAAAATTGCGGGCCTGAAAGCCAAATATGACAAAGCCGAGGTCAACGTAGAAAAAATCTGCGGCGTTCTGGAAAATCATCAAATTCAGCTTTTGAAGGACATTGCCATGCTGGACAAGATGTATGAAATGAACCTGGCCTATTTTAAAGAGCTGACCATGTATATTCTGGCCGGCAAGAAAAAGCTGCGGGAAGTAGAGACTACCGTTCTGCCCCAGCTGGTGGAAAAGGCCAAGCGTACCGGCCTGCCGGAGGATGCACAGGCTGCCAATGATATGAACGCCATGTGTCAGAGCTTTGAAAAGAAGCTGCACGATTTGGAATTAACCCGTATGGTCTGTATCCAGATGGGCCCGCAGATTCGCCTGGTACAGAACAACGATAAAATTATGGCAGAGAAAATCCAGTCCACTTTGGTCAACACCATTCCTCTGTGGAAAAGCCAGATGGTTCTGGCTCTGGGCATTGCTCACTCCACCCAGGCTATCGAAGCACAGCGTGCTGTGACCGACATGACCAATGAGCTTTTGCGGAAAAATGCCGATACTCTGAAAATGGGCTCGGTGGAAGCTGCTAAGGAAGCAGAGCGTGGCATTGTGGATATTGAGACGTTGAAGCACACCAATGAACAGCTGATTTCGACACTGGACGAGGTAGCCCATATTCAGGAAGAGGGCCGTCAAAAACGCCGTGAAGCCGAAGCAGAATTGGGACGTATTGAAGGCGAGCTGAAGCAAAAGCTGCTGGAAATCCGCAATTCCTCCAGCACCCCTGTCCAACCGTAACCCTGTGAAGGAGGAAACCTCTTGAAAGCAAAATTAAAAGCACCGCGTGTAGCGGCTGTGATAATGGTGGTTCTGATTGTCGTTTCTGTATTTGTTGGGCTAAACCGAACGTTTTACTCTATGCGCAAGGATATTACCGAAGAATACTACCAATATTCTTCTGGAATTCAGCGGATGCTGGACTATCGCGTTGAGGCAGCTAATGGTCTGAGCAGTCTGGCAGATGGATATAAATCGAGGAACAGTGCTATCGAGCCTCTTCAAGCACGGTTGGAACAGGATGTGCAGGCGTTATTAGAGGCAGATAGTCCCAGTGAGCAGTTTGATGCCAATAGCCTGCTTAGCGGTTCTTTCAATGGCCTCGCCGCAGAGTTGGAATCTTCGGGGGCTTCCATATCTTCTTTCCAAAGCAGTTTTGAGGAGGCCCAGCAGGCGATTCAGGATAGTAATTATAACCGCAAAGCATCGAGCTATAATGAAAAACTCCGTTCATTCCCTACCATTCTTTTTAAATGGGCTATTTTTTCGTCTCCGCTGGAAGAATTCCGATAAGACAATTGTAAACAACAAAAGCAGAGCTAATTCCTTCTGGGAACTGGCTCTGCTTTTTATTTTCGTGTCCTACTCTCTTTTATGATAGTTTAGGGATTTTAATTTCAAAACCATATTGCCGCAAAACCAATTCATCGTCTATTTTTTCTTCATAAACACCTTGGGCTCTGCGAAAGCCGTTTTTTTCATAAAGCCGGATAGCAGGTATATTGCTATCCACCACAAAAAGGCGCAGATATTCTCCCTGCTTCTCGCGTACCAGTCTGAGGGCTTCCTGCAACAACAGACTTCCTATGCCTTTCCCTCGACTGTTCACACAAACTCCAAGACGGTCTATATAGAATGCTTTTTGGGAAGGACTTCCCCACTTTACCTCATCCTCGCCGGAAGCAGAATCACACAGCGCAAATCCTCCTTGGATTTTTCCGTTTTCTTCTATGATGTAAAAGCATCCATCCGCTATATCCTTTTCCAGATACTCACAAGGATACACGTCATCCCATATTTGCATACGGCATCGTTTCATCTCTTCCACCATATCCCAGTACATATGCCTGATGGAAGCCAAGTCGCTCATTTTTGCCTTTCTTATCGTCATGATCGCACCCCGCTGTATATCAGCGTTTTGTTTTACTTTGTAATATTGGGAAACAACCTTCTCCCTATTTCATACGCTTCTCTGTCAAATAATACCAGATATACGCACAGGTCATTTTTTTGCAAAAAGGTCTCGATTGTTTCAACTGCTATTTTCAGCGCTTCCTCCTTAGGATAGCCATAAATCCCCGCAGATACCAACGGAAATGCCACGGTTTTACAGCCGTTTTCCACTGCAAGCTGTAAAGAAGTTTGATAGCAGGAAATCAGCAAGTCACGTTCACCATGTTTTCCATCCTTCCACCGTGGTCCTACTGTATGAATCACATACCGGCAAGGCAGACGATATCCTTTCGTTATTTTGGAATGTCCGGTTTCACAGCCGCCCAGCAATCTACATTCAGAAAGCAGCTCCGGTCCTGCAGCGCGATGGATACATCCGTCCACTCCTCCACCGCCCAGCAAAGAGCTGTTGGCTGCATTGACAATAGCGTCGACTTCCATTCTGGTAATATCGTTCTGAATAATTTCTATCGGCATGGATTTTCCTTCTTTCTTTCATAAACTCATAACAACTCATCATAAAAATCAATAAGTTTTGCATATTCACAAAAAACAACCATTACGCTTCGCGTCGTTCCGCCAGATAGATTCCCCATTCCTGAAACTGCTTGGGAATATCATAGACAGTTTTCCCTTCCCACTCAAAACAGGTGGACTCTCCCGGAGAATCCGGCGAAAAAGTATCCCATGCTGTCAATAATTGATCGGTTTTTGAAAGATGGTGCTGTTCCAGAAAGGCATCATACTGACTTATATTCGTGCTAAAGATCGTAAGGACATTGTATTTTTCCAGCATAATCTCATCTCCGCTTTCGTGGCATCCATAACCAAAGGAAGATAGCCCGTCATGAATCAGCAAATTTCCAACACGAAGCAGAATCGTAAGCGCTTCTTCTTGTGTACACCCATCAATATAGTAGACATCCTTATGAAAAGTATCAATTTCTCCCGGCCTGCTCCCCACTTCATCATAAAGTCTGGCAGGAAGTTCCAAAATAAAAAACAGAGGTTCCTTGTGCATAAGAATAAATTGCTTCACGATTTCCTCAATATCCTCTGCATTGACATTGGCGGTTATCAGGTTTCCTTCCGAGACATACTCTGCCGATAATTTTTCTGGGAACGGGACTTTGCATCCCTGAATCATATGCAACATAAGGGCGCTCCTTTCCATTGATTTTTTTACCGTTTTCTTATTATGCCTCTTGTTTTTGATAGATTATCTGCCCCATAACCTTTTAGAAATATAATATCAAAAAATAAAAAAAGCCGCAAGGAAACACCTTGCGACTTTTAGCTTTTGCGGATAAACCGCAACTTGGCGGAGAGTCAGGGATTCGAACCCTGGGTCCCTTTCGGGACACAGCATTTCGAGTGCGTTATCCTTTGACCTCTTTTCAGATGTTTTGAGTCATCATCTGTTAGTTTCATCATTCCGAAAATTCGCATGGTTACTGGATTTTTTAATCATTTCAGCACAAAAACAGCCTTGCTTCCGCACTCATCAAAAATCAGTTCAAATAGTGGGATTTTTCAATTTTGGGCAGAACTGAGGGCAGAATAGGACAGAACAAAGACAGAACGGCAATACACGGACAGCTCGCCGACAATCAAGATTGATGAGGTGTATTGCTATGAATGAAAACACAATCAACTGGGAATCTATCCCGGATGTGATCACAAAAGACCAGCTATATCGAATTTGCCATATCAGCAAATCAACCGCCCTGTACTTGCTTCAAAGTGGAAAAATCCCCTGTGCGTATACAGGCAAGAAAACACGCTGCTATAAAATCAAAAAGGAGGATGTCATTGCATATTTAGAGAACCGCAAAATCTTTCCGGAGAGTTATTCCGCACCGGCAGGTTGGTATAAAGGTAATTATACCATCAAAATGAAAGCGGAGGTTCCCGAAGTTGTCTTGGAATATCTGCGAACGTATTATACAGAACTGCTTGCCGATTATCCCGATGTGCTGACAACGCAAGTGGTATCAAAGATCACAGGCTATGGCACCACAACGATTAACAACTGGTGCAACAAGGGATACATAAAATCTTTTAAGAAAAACAACATCAACCATATTCCAAAAGTATATCTGGCGGAGTTTTTCTGTTCGACTCGTTTTCGCACCATTATCCGGAAATCATCGTGGCATATCCGTACCTTGCAATCCTTTGCGAATTGGAAGAAAGTTTACGATCTGCGGATGATTAGCAACAAGGGAGGTGCGAAATCGTGACAAATTTCTTGGAAGAACTGTATTTCGGAAACCTTGATCCACAGGCGAGAGGCTACCGGAAGGGCAGCCATATACGGAAAGTTTCAGAGAACATCAATGATTTGGAAGAAAAACTCACACAGCGTTTGAACGACGAGGAAAAGAAGTTGTTTCTTGATTTTTGTAATGCTTATGGGGAGCTGATGGGAGATACGGGATTGGATTCTTTTATCGTTGGCTTCCGACTCGGCGCTAAAATGATCTTCGATACATTTTGCAGCGACGATGCACCGTTTGAAAGCTACCTGAAAGAATGAAGGGTTTGCCGAAGTGAGATTTAGTCAATTGCGATTGACTAAATTGTAGTTGACCAATTTTTTCAATATACAATGTGCGATCACCAAAATCACACATTCGCAAACAGAAACCTCCTTTGGTACAATGAGCGTATCAAAGGAGGTTTTACATTATGGCTAAAACTATATTTGAACAAATGGGCGGCACATACACAATGCAGGGCGACTATTGTCTGCCAAATCTTATCCTACCTGGTAAAGAAGAACGTCCCATCGGTGTATGGGGACAACGCCGGCTGCGGTACTTGAAACAGCATCACAAAATACTGTACTGCAACTTACTTACTACCGGGAAACTTTATTCACACCTTGCTGATGTAGAGGAAGAAGCACAGAAACTCTTTTTTCGGCTTGTAAAAGAATATGCTGAAAGGGAAGGTGTCACCGAACAGCTTAAGGCGGAGAATCCAATGGAGTGGGTGCGGAAAATGAATGAAATTAATGCCAGATTGATGGAGATAGTAATGGAGAGAATTATACAATAGTTCTGAACCAGCTCGTAATTTCTGCCCTGATGATCATTAAGTACAAATTTTCTATGGCTCTACCCTCTTAATAAGTCTTCAATCTCAGCTTCTTCAATCATCTTAGTGAGGCGGTCTATTTCATCATTTATAGTCTGTTTGTGCGATAAGAACTTAATCCCCGAGAAGAGAGGTAGGAGTTTTTTTAAGTAATCAATCCACTTAGAGTACAATGGAACCGCACTACCAGACCACGAATACGAAGTAGGGCATAGTGGTATTCTTTTGAACAGTTTCGGATCATCATTGAGATTAATCAGGTAACTAATGTATTCTATCTTCTTATCATCATCTAATTCTGAAATCACATTAAAAATACACTCCATCTTTTTTATATCTAAATTATTTTTTAAAATATAATGTTTAATCCATTCATCACTTTTTGAAGAAATATTTTCAGGAACAGATATAAAAGCTTTTATTAGTTCGGAAGATTTAAAATGAGGAAATGTTGTATGAAAACACGCGTCTACCATCAAATCAATAATATCGATAAAGCCAACACAATCGTATAATGATTGCAGTTTCCTACTTCTATCGTGAAAATGATACTGGCTTTGCGTAAGCATCATATTTATATAATCCTGTGCAAACTCCTTTCTATAGGTGCATAGTTCTTTTAGAAAAGCTCCGTCACAATCTGCTAACCTATCATGTAAACTTTCAAATAAATATATTTCTTCTAGAAACAGATGATCACTTGTAAATTTTTGAATTATATTCTTGGGTTCATTATAGTGTCGGCTGAAAAGAAAGGAAAAGTAAATACGCACAATAAACGGTGAATATTTTTTTTTCTCAAATATCAATCTTGCTGCTTTGATAATAACATTAGAATCAACTGTTTCATATTTTTCTAGAAATTTTAGATCCCTATATCCTGCTTGTATAGTGCGATCATAATCGCACTTTAAATAAGCATATAGTTCCTCTAGTTTTGCATTATCAATATACTCTAGAGGCATCTCATGATAATAGGAATATAGCCAAAAATCAATTGTTTCTTTAGGGGCACTTAGGAGTATTTGATTCACCTCTTCAGGAGAAACAAATGAGAATAAAGTAGAAATGATATAGTTTATATCTATTTCTTTCAATAAGCCAGACGCTATTATCTTTTTTGCAATCTTAAAAAACTGAATTCTGTCTTGGGACAAATACTTAATTACTCGCATCAATCCGTTTCCCACATCATAGAGGTACTGGGTGTCGTTAACGGCGCATTCTCTATATACTTCAAACAATTCATCAAAAGCATCCGAACGGTTAGCTTCTAGCGAAAGAAAATCGCTAATTATCTTTTCTTTTTTATTTTCTCGCTCGTTATAATCTATTTCAGCACTCCATTTTGGACCAACTAATAAATGATAAATCTCTAATTTCCGGCTGCGTAAAAATAGGCCAATATTCTCAGAATTATAGCCTACTAGATTTAAGATGGAGTCTATATGTTCGGCAAGAATACAATCGTTAACTAAGTCTGGAGAAAAAGCAATTTGAAATAACTTACAGATATAAGGGGTGTCTTCCATAATTATTCCATAGCTAGTTTCCTCCACAGCTCTAGCGTAGTCCTCCAATATTGCGCGAATACACTCCTTACTGTCATTTGTAGACTGAATTAATAGAATTTGTTCCCAAATAAGCTTACGATACTCTTTAGCTTGTTCTGTGACAGGCAGTGAGAATTTATAAAAAACAAATCCATGGCTACGTCTATCAGGTTCCGATGAAGAAAAATGAACTTGCAAAAGGTTCTTAACACTTTCGAAAAAAAGAACGGTAATAAATGGATTATTCCAACTATTTGAATACTTAGAGAAATGGTTGATAAGCTGAATTTGTGTGAAAAATCGGTTTTTGACTGAAGATCTTTTTATTCCAAAATATAAATCAATAGCATGATAAAATTGAATATACAGATCAGGTCGTTTTAAATAGTATTCAAAGAAGAGATCTAGTGCAGAGTCTATATTTTCAGTATCAGCATATCCACCCAAAATCTGGATCAGCTCATCGTCAACGTTTTGATAATTTTTGCCGTTGCTAATGTCAATTTCGCTAATTGATATATTAGCTTTTTCTATTTTATCTATTTGTTCTTTAATAAGGAGTAGGGCTTCTTCTTGATTAATCGGATAGAAAGCTTTTACCCACTCCCAATAACGATGAAATGACTCACTTTTTTTCTTTTTCCACACAGCTTTAATTTCATGTACAGTAAAATTAATAACCTCTGGACTTTGAAAAACGCCAATAAGCGTATTAACGGCCTGGATCGTCCTCTCGCGGTATATTTGAAAACATGTTTCGAGCATTTTGGCCAGACTGATTGCTTTTTTATCTACAAATACATGCTTAAGGATAAAATTGGCAAAACACTGGTCTGAAATTGCAACCGCTTTATCTCTGCATATATCTACTAATTCCATTTCATGAAGCTTATAGATGCAACTTTTAAATGTCAATAAATCAATAACATCTAGGATGTCTAATACTGGTTCAATATGATCTAAATGAATTGATCCAAGAAACGCTATTATGCCAGTGGTAATTTGCAGCTGCAAATTATTTTCTAAATTAGCGTCTCTAAATGCCTTCCCGTAATATTCAGCATATAATCCTGTTACATCACTTATCGATTGCAGTCGATTTGCATCAGATGCTATTTTTCCAGCTATAACAGCAATCCTATCATTTCCTTCTGCAATTGTTACAATTCTATTTAAATAGTCCTGGTTGACAATACCCCAGTAGTTTTTGACAAGAGATTGAATTTCATCATCCGAGAGAGAATCGAGTATAACCTCAGAATAGCTAGCAATACCAAGAATATCCAACTTCACTTTTCTACTCGCATAGTTTCGGACAGTTATAAGGATCTTTACGTTGTAGCCATAGACTTTTTTATTAACATATTCAATAATGAGATCTAACTGAGATATTTGATTAGCATCATCAATAACAATAAAATAGTTACCAGGACTCTCAAAATACAGTTTTAAGTCCTCGTAGATTGGTAGACCATGATTGTGTATAACATACACTATTGCCTTGTGTTCTTTTTTAAATCTCTCTGCAAATTCTAACGCTAACCTTGTTTTGCCGGTTCCTGCTGCTCCTGTAAGAAGTACAATGTCATGCTCGACAAATTCTTGTTGTAATCTTGTGAACTCGTTTTCTCTAAACTGGAATTTCGTATTTAACGGCGCAGCTAATGTGTTGGCATCATATTGTTTAATAAAATCATAAGGCTGCTGTATTTGTTCTGTGTCTACTACAAGGTCAAGATGTTCTTTGGCAAGGATGGGATAATTTCGATAGATATCTTCTGAGAGTTTATCTAACCCTATCAAGGTTAACTGTGTACCCTTTTCCTGGCAGTACTGTTTCAAAGTTTTATCAGTACTAACATTAATATTGGAGGAAGTGTGACAATAGATTATCTCAACAATATCCTCATTACGGATGCCAGTCAAATGAGTATCAAAACATTTTTCCAAATCAGAGAGTATTTTTCTTTTTAGATTTGTTTTTTGAGTCGTATATTCTGCAAACACATACTTTCCATTAATTTCGCAAAAATACGTATCCGGTGTACCTAAGGTTGTCTTTTGGGTTCCTGATTGAGTGCCTAATGATACCAGATTAGGATAACCTTTTCGTGAAAGATATTCATCACAAAGAATCTGAAAGCTACCGGAATCAAGCTGTTCGATTTTTTGCTTAATAGAAACAATGGTGGCCATGTTTTCCGCCTTCTCTAGCTAAAATATTATTAAAAACTTTCTGGCACAAGCGCTAACTTGTTAATTGACTCATGTGCTCTAACAAGGGAGTCATATACAGCCAAGACATCTTCCGAATCCCAAGTGCGCAAAGATTTTTCGTCGATAACTCCGGCGCTTTCCCGGATAATTTTGGCGAGCTGTTCTTCGTCAGCAACTGCCACAACCGCTTGTACCGCAGCATTGCTTTGTGCTTTTTTGAGGTTGAGGATCAGACTGTCGATAGAGCCTTTGGATTGTACCTCAAATACATATATTGCTTTACCCATATTTCCGATTTTAGCTTCCCATACTGCATCTACAACGGCTCCGGCCGTAATTTTTGCCTCGGAACGGCTGTCGAATCCCAGAAGTTCGCCAATTGCGACCAGTTTTTCTTTGATTTCATCATGTAGGGATTTTGAGTCGCTGACAGTCGTAGGTTTCTTGGAGTCAGAAACAGGAGTTTCGGGGGATTTCTTTTCGGCAAGTGGTAAAATCTCGTCCCACAGAAAATAATCGACTGCCAAGAGATCATAATTCTCCGCACCGGATTTCTTTAGTTCTTGGGCAATTTGTTTTGCGATGGTACAAACTTCCGCATATTTCTTTCCCGTGTACTGATAATTGTACTTGGGCATATCGGGAATATCCAAGTACCCAAAACAAAGAATCGTTGTCTTATTAAAGATTACATATTCTTGAGGATTTGCATATGTAAGAAGTTCGCTGATTGTCGCAGGGCCCATTCCTTTGACGGACTTGAGAAACAGATCCCATCGTTTCTCAACGGGGCTTGTCCCGTACAACAATTCTGCTAATTGCTTTTTCAGTGTCAAAAAGCCGTTGTCAGCGATCAACTTATCCACAACATACTTTTTATTGCCCCAAATGAGCATGGACCAAAGTTTGCTGATATACTCCAAGAACTCGTCTTCGGTTATAGCGATAAGTTTATCCTTAGTGAATGACTGATAGTATTCTTTACGCTCCTTGCGTTCAGACCAGTTATCCTCATAGTATGCTGCATTGGTGTTTTGATGTTTTGAAAAGTCAGATATTGCCGCTCTTAGTTTCTGTATATTCATTTCATTCCTCCATGGTATCCGTCCACATCTCGCACTGGCTCATGACCGTCTGCACTGCATCCTCCATACCTTCCGGTGGATACTTGTGCTTTTTCAAGAGGCGTTTTACCAACCGACGCATACCGGCACGGGCGCTTTCTTTTTTTTGCCAATCAATCGTACGATTTTTACGCAGTGCATCGGTTAGTTCTTTTGTGATGGCAATTAACTCATCATGCTCATAAAAATCCTTTATTGCCTGGGGTTTGGTCAGAGCATCGTAGAATGCCAATTCTTCTGCAGTCAAGCCCAGCTTTTCGCCCTCTGCGTTAGCGGCAGAAATATCCTTTGCAAGTTTCAAGAGTTCCTGAATCACTTCTTCGTTAGTCAACATACCGTTGAGATAACGGTTCATGGCGCTTTGGATAATCTCAGAGAATTTCTCGGATTTCACAACATTGGTGCGTCGATAGACAGAAATCTGCTCCGCAATCAGCTTTTTCAGCAATTCGACCGCCAGATTTTTCTCTTTCATGCGGGAGATCTCTTCCAAAAACTTGGGGTCAAATAGAGAGAACTCGGTGCCGACATCCGAAAACAGATTAATAACACCTTCACTCTTGATGCTGTGTTTCAGTAGGTCATTGATACGCTGGTTGACCTCCGGCAGAGTAAACTTCTTTCCGGTTCCTCCTCCCGTTGTCAGACGAACAAGCATTGTGCGCACAGCTTCAAAATAGGCCGCTTCAAACCGGGTCTTCTCATCTACCATGCTGCTGCACAGGGAGAGTGCCTGTTTGAGCAGGAGTGCCTCCTTGATATAAACATTCTGTGTCTTTTCTTTGTCGGAAAGATCGTGCTCAACAATCGATTTACCCAATAGGAAGTTGACACCACCGCTGATCATTCGTGCCTTTTCCAGGTCATCTCCGGTCAGGAATGAGGTGTAGTCAAAGCCATGGAATAAATCCCGGCAAACTTCCAGTTTCTCCTGGAATTTGGGATAGGCCGCTTTGCTAACGTCGGGATCGCCATAGTTCTTTTTATCCCGCACGGTGTAGTCGTTCATGGCCTGTTTCAAAGCAGCGGCAATACCCACATAATCTACTATCAGGCCACCTTCTTTGTCCCGGAAAACACGGTTTACTCGGGCGATCGCCTGCATCAGGTTATGCCCAGCCATAGGTTTATACACATACATGGTGGCCAGAGACGGAACATCAAATCCGGTTAGCCACATATCCACCACAATGGCGATTTTCATAGGAGAGCTATTGTCTTTAAACTTTCGGGCCAAGTCTTCCTTATGCGCCTTGTTGCCGATGATCTCCCGCCACTCCTCCGGGTCGTTGTTGCCCTGCGTCATGACTACGCCTACTTTTTCTGTCCAATCTGGGCGAAGTTTCAGGATGCGCTTATAGATTTTCATAGCAATAGGGCGGGAATAAGCCACGATCATGGCCTTGCCGGTGAGCAGATTGGCCCGATAATTCTCGTAGTGGTCGAGGATGTCGTCCACCAGCGAAGCGATGGTCTGGTCATTTCCCAAGATGGCCTCCATCTGGCCCAATTCTTTTTTACTTTTTTCAATCACATAGGGGTCGGCGCTTTCCGCCATCAGGTCATATTCGGTGTCAATTAACCGTAGAGTGTTTTCATCCAGTTTTAGGTGGATAACACGGCTTTCGTAGTAGACCGGGCGAGTGGCCCCGTCCTCCACGGCTTGGGTCATATCGTAAATGTCAATATAATCACCGAATACCTCCCGGGTACTGCGGTCCTTGGAGGAAATAGGCGTACCGGTAAACCCGATATATGTAGCATTTGGCAGGCTGTCCCGGATAATGCGAGCCGTGCCAATGGAGGTTTTGACCTCCAGCTTGCCCTTCTCGTTTTGCCGGGTAATAACCTTTTCCGTTAGGCCATATTGTCCCCGGTGTGCCTCGTCTGCCATAACCACGATATTCCGGCGCTCGGACAGAGGCTCTCCGGTCTCCTCGAATTTCTGCATCGTGGTAAAGATGATGCCGTTTGCCTGCCGGTTTGCCAGCAGTTCCTGCAAATTCTGGCGGCTCTCGGCCTGCTGGGGCGTCTGGCGCAGGAAATCCTTGCAGCGGGAGAACTGACCATAGAGCTGGTTATCCAAGTCGTTGCGGTCGGTGATGACCACAATCGTGGGGCTTTCCAGTGCCTGCTGCAAATAATGGGCATAGAATACCATGGAAAGCGACTTGCCACTGCCCTGGGTGTGCCAGAACACGCCGCCCTTGCCGTCGGTAACGGTGGCGTGCTTGGTGGATTCGATTGCCTTCTTTACTGCAAAATACTGGTGATAGGCAGCAAGGACTTTGAAGGTGTTGGCCCCGTCCACATTAAAGCAGATAAAGTTTTGGAGAATGTCCAGAAATCGCTGTTTTTCAAAAATCCCCTCAAAGAAGGTGTCAAACTGGGCATACTGGGTGTTCTCGTAGCTGCCGTCCTTGGTTTTCCACTCCATAAAACGGTCCTCACCGGAGGTAATCGTCCCCGCTTTGGAGGTAGTGAGGTCGCTCATTACGCAAACTTGATTATAAATAAACAGGGAGGGAATCTCGTGCATGTAGTTGCGCAGCTGCCGGTAAGCGGCAGAGGCGTCGGTTTCTTCCCGGGAAGGAGACTTGAGCTCTATGACAACCAAAGGCAGCCCGTTGACGAACAGCACCACATCCGCCCGCTTTTCGCTGTTCTCAATCATCGTCCACTGGTTGATGACGGTAAAGCGGTTGTTCTCCGGGTGCTGGTAGTCCACCAAATATACCAGGTCGGAGCGTTCCTCGCCCTGTACCATGAACTTCACCGGTACTCCGTTTTGCAGATAGTCGGTAAAGACCATGTTCTTCTGTAAGAGGGAGCCAGACTCAAAGTTTTTTAGCCTGTACACTGCGTCGTCCAGCGCCTCTTGTGGCAATGAGGAATTGATAGCCTGCAAAGCGGGCAGCAGCTCATCCTCATAGAGGGGCGAGTGGTAGTCACGCTCGATATCCGGGCCATAGGCGTAGGCATAGCCTAAGGCCTGGGTGAAGAGCTGCAGCACGGCGTTTTCATAATTGGATTCGGTGAAAGGCATAAAATCACCTCTTTACTATATCTTCTATTTGTAGCGTTAAATTAGCCTTTATCTTTTCCCAAGGGTATTTACGACTTTTATAGGTGTAGAAAGATTTTGCAATCCTCTCTAATTCAAGAGTTTGACTTGTTACATACTCATGAAGTTTAGCAGTTCTAATATTAATTAAATTTTTCAAATCATCGATACTTTCAAAGTCTGTTGGACTTGGTTGTATTCCTCTCAACTGTGTATTTTGTAGTTCCAAAGTTTTTATTGAAAATTCCATAGTTTGTGCTTGAAGGTTTGCTGTAATATTTTTGATGTTATACAGCACCTGCTGAAACTCAATTAGTTCTGAATAAATCCGAGCTAATTTTCCGTGTTTCCAAAAAGGGCAAAACAGACCAAGATCCATTTTTTCGGTAAATCCAACACTCAATTCGGATAATCCAGAAATATTTTTAAACGGAAGGGATTCCATGACGGTTGCTTTATGTATTTGTGGCAATGCACTTCCTATGATCTTAGAGAGAACCATCATATTGATATAAAGGCTCTTTATGTTGTTATCAGTTTTTTCGAGAATTATATTACGCTCGTGAAAATAACCGATAATAGAGATTACTAGTGATGCAATGAAACCTGTGAAAATACCAGAAGAGATATTTTGAATCAGTGTATTATCAAAAAGTAAAATCGCCAGTCCACTTAGAATAGTGATTACAATGCAAGTAATCATTGTAGTTTTGTTAATTTTCATTTATTTACCTCACATACACTTTATCCGCAAACGATAATTTGAAGTTTTGAATTGGGATTATGGTAACTTCAATCTAATCAGATATTCATGTAAAAAGTAGCTGGACTTCCTACAAAACCAAGGCCCCATTCGATATCCGATCTGGTAAGTATAGCGGAGCTCATTAGTAAAGAACCATAACATGATGCTTTTATCAATTGACTCTGTAAAAATTTTAACTACTATTGAACTTCTGATTGATTTATTTCACTTGATTTTGAGGAATGAGTATTTCTTTTACCATGTTGTTCGCCAACACTTTACTCGCTTGCATTGACATTTTTGTTTGAAGTATTCTGGTAATATCACGGTTTATCCGGCTTACCGCAGAGTCCTTTAACCACCAATCTATTACAGATGTACCTTCTTCCAACACATGAATAACCTGTTTAACAAGATCAGGAGATTCTGACAAATATTTATCTACAATCTGTTGAATGTTCGGATGTGGCTCCGAGTGAGGAGTAACCACTTCTTCCATAGAAGTATTGTCTGAGGTTTGCGTTACCTTTCCTGAAAAATCTTCATAGATTTCTACCTCGCCAGGACTTGGAAGTTTTCTATTCTGTAAATAAACCAATTGATGTTCAAGCTCCGGAAAAAGTGTAGCCTCGTTGATGTTTAAGAAGTCCAATTCATCTCGAATACTTTCTTTTTTCTCCGATGGAATAATAAAATATGTTTCTTCAAACTCATCATCTAAATCGCAGCGAGCTTTCCGAACAAGGCAATTCCCACCGTTTACGTCATCACCGATGATTTTTATAGCTGATGGAATGATAAATGCACCATTTTGTCTTGTCAGTCTTTCATTACTGTACGAGGAGACGACAAAACTATTACTCTGTATAGCATGAATAAATTTTTCATAATTGTTATCTTCTAACATAACCTGTTCATCGGCAGTAATTATTTTTTTACTGTACAGTTCTTTAAATAGTCCAGAAAGTGTAAGGTCCTCTGCAAACTCAATAAATGGAAGAGCACATGCAATCCGTACTTCTAATTCGGAGAGTTTGTGTCCATAACCATACCGGTATACCACCTTTCCGTCACACGGAATATATTTGCCTCGTCCATACTTACCAGGTACAAATTCCTCATGCTTTTCTGATGCAAAATACAGGGCAACCAAAGGATTTAACGTAACATCAAGTAATCTTGTCCCCAATCCATAATGCTGTAATTTTGTGAGAATTTCAAAATCTGTAGAACACTCACGAAAGTCGTATGGTCTCTGCCGAATAGCTGTCTCAATTGAATCAAACTCATATTTCAAAGCATCATTTCGAAATACATTTGGGCTCATTCCCCACGAAGAGTTCTTTTGCCCCCGAAAAAACCAGTAAGAGGACAAGGCATACTCCGATATTTTTGAATTGCGCAAATCAAAGATGGCCTTAATGTAACTGCTGACAGAGTTGATTTTTTTAGGAATTCGGAGGTTTCCCATTGCTTTCACCTCGGTATGTATAACATTTTTATAAAATAGAGCGCTTAATACTGAATGTCAGCAACATCGAGTTCACCGTACATCAGTTTGGGAAGAAGGACGTCTCTGAGTTCTGCAAGGCTTTGGTTTTCCTTTTGATTTGAGACGATGGCCGCAGCCATAGGCGCAATAATTGCATTGAAGCGATCCAGAGTCTCATTGTCTGGCAAAATCAATTCTATTGCTTTGACCCTTTCTCGTGGAAGTTCTGTTTGACCAGTGCTCCCAGTATGGAGAGATTCAATTTCTTTCTCATGTGAAATACCCCATAAACCAATATAGAAAATCAGATTTTCCTTAGCTGGTCGGACAATAGTCACATGAGAATCAACTGTGAGATTTTTGGGTTCAAACCAAACTTGTGCGGTGCGTCCTAATGTACCCGTTCCGGTTGAGTTAATGAGCAAATCTCCATATTGAAGCCACTTTTCATTAATAGTCTTTGGCGTGTGTTTGCGAGCCAAAGTCAAATCAATCATATGATTTCGAATGCACTTCTGATTGATTACTGTTTGGGCAGAATCATCAGAATATTTGGGAGCAATTCCTCGACTCACCAGCTCTGTGATTTCTTCTAATGTGGCATTGCGCCATTCCTTTGGTGCAACACCTTCAAAAGGTTCAAAGTCAACAAACCAAGACTTGAATATCGCTTGCGCCTGCTGCTCCAAATTATCGTTTATCTTGCTGTTCAGTTCGATTTTGTCATCGAGGGCTGATAAAATAGAAACGATTCTTTTTTGAATCTGAAGATCAAAATATGGTACATCGATATTTTCAATAATTTCTCTTTTAGCGATGTTTACTTGTACGCTTCCGCTGGAAACACTTGTAATTGAGTGATAACCGCGAGCAGATGACAGAAAGTAATACAAGAATTGTGGTAAAACGATATCAGTTTTACATCTCAAAATCAAAAGTGCTTGACTAATAATCCCTGTTGGGTCATTTGTTTGAATAATAGATGCTTTACCAATAGTTCCAGAGCAACTAATAATTAAATCATTTTCTTCAGTTGTAAATCGCTTAAGCTCTTGATATTTTTCTTGCCCCACATAAAAGCGAAATGTTCTAGTTCCATAAATTGCATGTTGTTGTTCATACACAGGAACCCCAAAATTTTGAAGTTCTCCTCTTTTTAGTGCTGAACCAAATGGTCCCCGTATATATCCTTTAGGCTGTAATAAATCTTTTAACTTTCTGGTTTCACACTTCATACCCAATCGCCCCCAGTCGCTCCTTGATCTGCGCCTCCAGCTCGTGGGACTTCTGGAACAGCTCCGACAGTTCCTTGGTCAGGCGGTCCATCTTCTCCTCAAAGGGTTCGCCGTCATCCTCTTGTTCCTCAATGCCCACATATCGGCCGGGGGTGAGGATGTAGTCCTGTTTGGCAATTTCCTCAGTGGTCGCCACGGCGCAGAAGCCCTTGACATCTTCCAGTGTGCCGTCCACAAAGGCGTTATAGGTGTCTGCCAGCTTCTGAATGTCCTCGTCGGTCAGCTCCCGCAGCTTCCGGGTGACCATGGTGCCCATCTTCCGTGCATCAATAAACAGCGTCTTGCCCTTTTGCTTTTTGTTCTTTGCCAAAAACCACAGGGAGACGGGAATCTGCGTAGTATAGAACAGCTGGGAGGGCATGGCCACGATGCAGTCTACCAGATCGGCGTTGATAATGTTTTTGCGGATGTCACCCTCACCACCGCTTTGGGAGGACAGGGAGCCGTTGGCCAGTACCATGCCAATACGACCGTTTGGCGCAAGGTGCCAGATCATATGTTGTAACCAGGCGAAGTTGGCATTGCCGGCGGGCGGTGTGCCATATTGCCAGCGTACATCGTCCAGCAGCTTATCTTGTCCCCAGTCAGAGAGGTTAAAAGGCGGGTTTGCCATAATAAAATCTGCTTTCAGTTGAGGGTGGCAGTCGTTAAAGAAAGTATCTGCATTAAATTTACCCAGGTCTGCCTCAATCCCTCGAATGGCAAGGTTCATCTGTGCCATCTTCCAGGTGGTGGGGTTGGAGTCCTGTCCGAAAACCGAAATCTTGTTGATGTTTCCGCCGTGGTTCTCGATAAATTTTGCCGACTGCACAAACATACCGCCACTGCCACAGCAAGGGTCGTACACCCGGCCATTGTAGGGCTGCAAAATCTCCACCAAGGTGCGCACGACACAGGACGGAGTGTAAAATTCGCCGGCCAACTTGCCCTCCTGCTCGGCAAACTTGGACAGGCAGTATTCATAAGTTCGGCCCAGTATATCCTTACTGTTGCCGTGTTCTACCATCTGAATGTTGGTAAACAGATCCACTACCTCGCCCAGGCGGCGCTTGTCCAGCTCCGGACGGGCAAAGTTTTTGGGTAGGATATCTTTGAGACGCTTGTTCTCCTTTTCGATACTGCGCATAGCCTCGTCGATTACCGTGCCGATCTCCGGCGTATGCGCTGCCCCTGCAATTACGCTCCAACGGGCATTCTCTGGTACAAAGAAGATATTTTCTGCGGTGTATTCGTCTTTATCTTCTTCGAAACCGTCGCCCTCGGCCACCAATTCGTTATATTTGGCTTCAAAACGGTCGGAAATGTATTTTAAAAAGATTAAACCCAATACGACGGATTTATACTCCGAAGCGTCTATATTGCCACGCAAAACGCAAGCAGCGTCCCAAATTTGTTTTTCAAAGCCGATATTGGCGTTATGATTTGTTGCCATAAAAAACTCTCTTTCTAATCAAATATTTTTAAAGGTGATGTGCGGTGCATCACAAAACATTCTTATCTTTCATCCTCTAAAAGCCCATAAGTCCGGTAATAGGACAAAATCGCCTGAAGTTGCAGCTTATTGGCAAAAAGTTGGCGATAGGTTACGGTTTTCTCCTTGCCCTCCGCTTTGAGCTTCGCCATCTTTTCTACAGTCGAATCATACTGGGAAAGGATGGCTTTTAGCATGTTTTCAAATGCTTCCAATCTCTTTTCGTCCATTCAAATCACCGATTATTTCTCAGCCGCAACGCCGGATTTCATCCAAGCGTCCACTTCGCTAATTTTAAATTTCCACAGCCTGCCGATCTTTGTGGCGGGCATTTCTCTTTTGTCTATCCAAGCGAGTACGGTATCACGGCTGACACCGAGATATTCGCAAATTTCTTTCATGGAGTACCAGCGTTCGATGTTAGAGTCCATTCTTAAACCTCACTTTCAGGTAGATACAATAATACAAACTAATTATACTGTGAAATGTATATATAATCAACGATTTTTGCGGATTTATATGGAATAGAGTCGATCAAAATTGACTTTTTCTATCAGGATAAAGCAAGAGGCCGCATCCATCGATGCGGCCTCTTGCTTAATTTTTCTTTTTTCGGTTTGGAAAGCTGCTTTCCAGCCATTCTTCAAACTCGGACAGCGTGATTTTTCCATCGGAACACTCGTCTCGTTTGGTCATTGCCTGATACTTCCACTTCTTAAAATCCGTCTCTTTGATTTGTCGTACTTTGACACGGGCGGCATAGCGTTTATAATACTTCTGATATAACGGAATGGCGGCATTGTCCGCCATTTTCCTTTTGTAGTTTTCCTGCGCTGCAAGCTCCTGACAATTTCGGGTTTCGCCCTCCGCTACACGGTCGCAGTAGTTTGTATCATAATTGCCTTTCATGATGAAGTACTTTCCGCAGCGCTTGCACTTGCGCAGTCGCACAGACTTTGTAAGCATTTCCCAAAATTCAAACATCAGCATATCTTCTATGGAGGAGCATTGAAATCTTGTCATTGGATCACAGGTGCATTCCGTGATCGCATCGATTTCTTCCGGAAGAACATGATGCTTCACACAAAAAGCTCGCAGTTCGTCGTTTTCGTATTCCTCATCTTCAATATCAATGAGTTGGGCTGCACTGAAATATTTGCTCAGTGGTTTTCGTTCTAATTCTGGATAATCAAAAATGTACTGGTATTCATACCGGGCAGAACAATCATTGGATCTGCAATAAAGCGCATATCGCTGATTGGCGCTCATTTTTTTCAAAATAGAGGGATAATACTCCTCATCAAAAACAAAAGTAATCAATTCCTTCAACCGTGTTTGAAGGGCTTTCAGGTATGCAAGATACGCTGAAAGCTCTTTTTTTGTGCGCTTTTTCAGAAACGGCGGGAACAGCATCGTGTACAAAGAAGAATAAATCACAGGACGAAAATGCTTGACTGTTTCGGCAAAGCACAGGTAATCAAAAACTTTCTGTTCTGCTTCGGATTCAAATGGAACAGGGCGCATTTCATGCTCCGGCTCAAAAGTGATTTGCTCAGGATCACACACTGCTTCAAAGTCAGTATAGAGGAAGTTTAAAAGACCCTCTCCCAAAGGGAAGTCAACGTTACCACCGCTGAGCGGAATCAATCTTCCCACTTCAATTTCGTATTGATCAGCGTCCGGATCGGGGTTCGGCACAATCTGCATGGATGGAAAGCATTCAAAATGGGATGGAAACACCCCACAGGCATTCCAATAGTTTTTGAGTTCTCTGTCGTTTTGGTCAGGCGGCGCAAGGAAGGAATGGTGCTTTCCGCAGGCAAGCATGGAGATCGTGGAGAGCTTCTCTTTTGGAAATGTCCGAGAAGCTGCGTCTGCCTCAGCAAATTCATAGGTTTCCTGCACAGCAATACAAAGTCTCTTTTGTTCGGGATCACACCAGACGAGATTTTTTGCTTTTCCCTGAATTTCGCCGTTGGGTGAATCCAGGATTTGAAGTACTGATTTTTTATCCATAGTCTCACCTGCATTTTGGAAAATGTCAAATCGTTATTATTTGTAAAATCAACATCACTATAAAGAACATTGTACAAAAGTGTTGCCTGGATGTCAATACGCCGATATAATGAATTTGCAAATATAAATTGTATTAAACTTAATTATCTAAAACAAAATGACCGTCCAAAGGAAATAAACCGCCAAGATCTTACCAAAAGGTAAAGGAGCGCCTGCGTTTTTATAACTTGGGACTACACAGCGCCCGCCGACAAGCGGGAATGCCTGTAGGAATCCGGAGGGTGAAACGGCAGCAGATATCGGATGGCACGATGATCCTCACGCCGGTATCTGCCTTACATAGCCATAAAAAGGAGGATGGAAGCGCTATGAAAAAATCAGAGTTAAAAGAACTCTATAAAATGATGTTTCCGGAATACCCGGATATCGTGACCGTCGCCCAGCTTTGTCAGATGTTGGGCATCAGCCGGCAACTGGCTTATGACTTGATTAACGACGGATATATCCAAGGGGTGAAGATCGGCAATGCCTTTAAGATTCCAAAAGTGAATGTCATTAACTATGTAATGGAAGAAAGGAGGGAGAAAAATGCAAGTTGAAAAACTCAAGACCATAGATGCAGACACGCTTTTGACAACGCCGCTTCATAAAACTTTGTTTGTGGTGGAGGGGTTGATCCCGCAGGGACTTAGTGTTCTGTCAGGCTCCAGCAAAATCGGCAAGAGCTGGCTTATGTTGTGGCTTGGTATCCAGGTTGCAAGAGGAAATCCCGTATGGGAGTTTAAAACCCACAAGTGTGATGTGCTGTATCTCTGCCTAGAAGATACCTACGCCCGCATTCAAAGCAGGCTGTATCAATTGACCGACGAAGCGCCACCCGAATTGCGAATTGCCACAACGAGCCATCAGATCGGATGTGGTCTGGAACAGCAGATCGAGCAGTATCTCGCCGATTATCCAATGACAAAGCTTGTGATTATCGACACCTTTCAAAAGGTGCGGGAATCCAAAAGCATAAGCGGGAAAAACGGAATGTATGCGGGTGACTATGACGATATATCCGCGCTAAAAGGGATTTCCGATCAGTACGAAATAGCGGTGGTTGTTGTTCATCATGTTCGGAAGCTGAGAGATGCAAACGATCCATTTAACGAAGTGACCGGCTCCACGGGGATTACTGGTGCAGCGGATACAAGTTTTATTTTAAAGCGCAGCCGTTCCAGTGAAACCGGTACGTTGCTTGCGACAGGTCGTGACATTGCGTATCAGGAGCTGACCTTAAAGTTTAATAAAGACTCGCATCTGTGGGAGCTTGTGGAGCGAAAGGATATGGACGACATCCATCGTGAGGAAATCCCTGATTTCCTGTTTCGGTTGGCAGAGTTTATCACTGCACAAAAATCTTGGCAAGGTACGGCGACAGACCTACTTACCGAAATGAAGGAATCAGAAATCACTTCCAATGTGATGACAAAGCTCCTTGCCCGTTTTTCGGCTGAGGTGTTAGAGCCACGGCATATACAGTACAGAACCAAACGCACAGGGATGAACCGATTGATCAGGCTTCGTTTCTGTGACAGCGATGACGCAAATGACGGTAAGCGCTCTCTATAGAAAAAAGCTGTCACAACCGTCACAGCCGTCATAAACAACAAACGAAAGAGAGGAAAATCAAATGTCAAAGAATTATGAGCTTGTAAAACGAATTGCAGTGATTGGAGGAAAACAGGGCGGCGTTACCAAAGAGGTCAACCTGGTAAAGTGGGACGTTTTTGACCCGATGATTGACATCCGCCGCTGGCAAAACGGAGAGCCGAGCAAAGGTATTTCGCTGAAATACGAAGAAGCCGAAAAGCTGCTTGCCGTGTTGGGAGCAGAACTCAAAAATAACGGGAATGGATAAGCGGCATGACAGGTAATGCCTTTGCGACAACGTAGCGAGCATAGGTTTTGTGTTGCCCGAAAGCCCCACAAAACCGGCGGCATTTGCCGAAAGGGGTTTTCACCCCTGTAACCCCACAAGAAAGGAATGATTTTATGAGAACAAGAACGGTAGCAATCAATATTCGAGTGACCGAAGGTGAGAAAAGAAGAATGGAAAGTGCCGTCAAAAAGTGCGGCATTTCACTCTCCGCTTATCTTCGAAAGCTGGGACTCGGCAAGGAAGTTCAGGCGATTTCACCGCCGAGTTTTTATGAAGCGTATCGGGAATTAACACGGCTTCGTGACTGCTGGAAGACGCTGCCCGATGAAACAATCGACCGGTATTTTAATGGCGTGATTCAAAAATTTTTGCAGGCTTATCACGAGCTGGAAGGGAAAGAAAGTCAGCGTGAAACGCCGTGGCAGTAACAAAAATATGGGCTGTTACCGACAGCATCAGCCGTGTGATTCAATATGCTGCCAACCCCGAGAAGACGGAATTTTCCGATATAAAAAAGGCACTGCACTATATTGGAAATCAAGAAAAAACGGTGATGGGAAACGAGAAAACAATCTATGTAACAGGCGTTAATTGCACCGCTGAGACAGCGTTTCAGGAGATGATTTCCGTTCAGGAACGCTTTGATAAAACTACCGGGAATGTGGCGTATCACGCTTATCAGAGCTTTAAAACCGGTGAGGTTTCACCGCAGCTTGCGCATCAGTTAGGCGTGGAGCTTGCCAGAAAGATGTGGGGCGATCAGCATCAGGTGTTGATCGCCACCCACTTTAATACCGGCACCTATCATAATCATCTGGTAGTCAATGCAGTGAATCTTTGGAACGGAAAGAAGTTTAACTGCAACGAGGGAGCGTACTGGAAACTACGCAGTTTATCCGATGCGCTTTGTCGGGAGCACGGACTGACAGTCATTCAAAACCCCAAAGGAAAAACCCCACGCAAGCTGTATTTTGCCGAGAAAAACGGCGAACCGACACGGTATAACCTGATGCGGGAAGCGATCGAAAAGGCACTAACAATGAGCACCAATGAGAAAGCTTTTCGCTATGTGATGAAGAAACTCGGCTATGTGGTGGAATGGAATCCCTACCACAAATACGCCACCATTCGTTCGGTGAACAGCAAAAAAGCAACACGCCTTTACCGGCTGGGTGAAGCATATGACCGAGATGCACTCTATCAGAAAATATACGATAACGGGCGGTACAACTGGCAGGAAACCTACCGTTACTATCATGCGTTTACCGCTAAAAAGCCGTATGGAATGACCATTCAGCCTAAGCAATACCGTATGAAAGGCAATTTTCAATCGGCAAAGAAAATAACAGGATTGAGGGCGCTCTACCTGCATTACTGTTATCTGCTTGGTGTGTTTCCAAAGCAGAAACAGCGCCGACCGCTGTCGCCTGAAATGCGGGAAGCCTGCCGAAAGCTGGAACGGTATTCTGAGCAGGTGCGGCTGGTCTGTAAGCAAAAGCTGACGGATATATCCTCCGTGGAGAACTTCATTCAAACCGCTGAAAGCGAAATAAAGCTGCTCATCGATTATCGGAAAATCCTGTATCGACAAATAGATTCCTGTCACCAACCGGAAGAAAAGCAAATGCTCCTTGCAAAACGAAACGACTGCACAAAGGCTATCACACAACTTCGCAAGGACAAGAAAACAGCGCTGGGAATCCTCAAAGATTATCCAGAAATCAAAGAAAAAATCCGTATCGAGGAGCAGATGCGGCAAGGAAAAGACACTCCGAATAAGAACAGAAAGAGAGGTTATGAGCGATGACAAAACGAAAATCCGATTTTACTCTGCCGACTTATTCGTTGGACGATCTGTTTTCCTCGCAGGAAGAAAGGGACGACGCAAAGCTTGAAAGAGTCAAAGACATTCCGCTTCGTGAGCTTCATCCATTCAAGGATCACCCTTTTAAAATCCAAAATAATGAGGAAATGAAGCACTTAATCGAGAGTATCAAAAAGTTCGGAACCATTACGCCTGCACTGGCCCGTCCTTTACCAGAGGGCGGGTATGAGCTGATTTCAGGGCATAGAAGATTGGCGGCGTGTCAGGTGCTGGGCATTGAAACCATGCCCGTCATTGTTCGAGAGATGACCGATGATGAAGCAGTCATTGCAATGGTAGACGCTAACCTGCAAAGAGAAACCATCCTGCCCAGTGAGAAAGCGTTCGCTTATAAGATGAAATTGGACGCAATAAAACATCAGGGTGTATCTTCGTCCCAACTTGGGACGAGGTTAATAAGAAGTGATGAAAAGGTAGCTTTGGATGCTGGAGAAAGCAGAAATCAAATACAGCGTTATATCCGTTTAACGCACCTGATTCCCGAACTACTCTCTATGGTAGATGAAAACAAAATCGCTTTCAATCCTGCGGTGGAACTTTCCTATCTCTCCCGCTCGGAACAGTTCATACTGCTGGATGCAATAAAGCAAAATGATTGCACACCCTCCCATGCGCAAAGCATACGGTTAAAGAAGTTGTCACAGGAGGGAACACTCAACCGTGATACTATCTTTGAGATCTTGGCAGAGCAGAAACCGAACCAGCAGGAACAGTACAAATTCAAGCGGGAAGATATCCGAAAATATTTTCCCAAAAGCTACACGGACAAGCAAGTATATGACACGGTTATAAAGCTTTTAGAGCAGTGGCAGAGAAAACGGGAACGAGACAGAGAGGCTCGTTGATTCGAGCCAAAGTGTTTGCAAAATTACAAATTGCACAGTGGCAGAACCCACACCGACGCGGTAGAATAGCTTTGTCGGTGTGAGCTGTCCTGTGTATGCCAAAACTTAGGAGGCGAACAAAAACATGGTGTCAGGACACTTAGAAATTAAAAAGGGATACTACTATGTAGTGCTCAGCTATGTGGATGTCAACGGGAAACGACACAGACCATGGATATCCACTGGACTTCCCCAAAAGGGAAACAAGAAAAGGGCCGAAGCGGAGCTTGTCCGCATTCGCAGCACCTATGAGCCGCCCACGGAAGTGGAGGAACTGAACTCGGATATGCCTTTCGCGGATTATTTGCTGCAATGGTTGGATATTGTGAAAGTCCGGGTGAAAATCGCAACCTACGCTTCCTATGAGGGCATGGTCAAAAGCAGCATTGAGCCATATTTTCGCAAGAAAGGCTGTACCTTGCGGGGATTGGAACCCCGGCACATTCAGCAGTTCTATACGGAAAAACTGAAAACCGTCAAGCCGAATTCCGTTATCCACTATCACGCCGTGATCCATCAGGCGCTCAAATACGCCTTGAAAACCGATCTGGTATCACAGAATGTGGCGTTGAAAGTAGATCGACCAAAGAAGAACGATTTTCAGCCGGTGTTTTTGGATGCGGCGGAGCTTCAACATCTTTTTGAGGTAATCAAGGGTACAAAGCTGGAACTACCGGTTTTGGTTGCCGCCTTTTACGGTTTGCGACGTGGAGAAGTATGCGGACTAAAATGGGACGCCATCGACTTCGAACGGGGAACGCTGACAGTGAAACGAACGGTCACTTCTATTCAGCTTGATGGGAAAACCCAGATGATCGAACAGGAGTCGGCTAAAACAAAATCCAGTATGCGCACACTTCCCCTCGTGGGAAGCTTCAAAGAATATTTCCAAAAGGTGAAAGAAGCGCAAGCATTGAATAAAAAGGTCTGCGGCAACTGCTACAACTACGAATACGACGGCTTTGTATTCGTGGATGAAATGGGCGATCTTCTGAAACCCGACTATCTGACCACACAATTTCCCGCATTTATTCAAAGGCACGGAATGAAAAAGATGCGTTTCCACGATCTTCGCCACAGCTGTGCGAGCCTGTTACTGGCTAATGGCGTTCCTCTAAAACAGATCCAGGACTGGTTGGGACACTCGGATTTCAGTACAACTGCAAACATCTATGCGCATTTGGATTATTCGTCAAAGATATCCTCCGCACAGGCCATGGTGGGAGGAATGTTTTTGCCGGACGCTAAAGGATTTCAGAGTAAGTGGAGTGAGATAGAAGAATCTGGCGATGAAGCGGTTGCAAGGTAAAAAATATCTGTGTTTGGCTGTTCTGTCCTGCAAAAAATATTGGGCACAAACCACTTGGAGAAAAAAAGAAAAGTCCAGCAAACCCGCATGGTTACTGGACTTTTTGGCGGAGAGTTAGGGATTCGAACCCTAGGTTCCTTTTGGGAACACAGCATTTCGAGTGCTGCACCTTCGACCACTCGGACAACTCTCCATATGTTAAGCCTGAAATTCTGAAAAATACTGAGGACAGAACAACAGGGCAGAACAGCAAAATATTCACTTTTTTGAACTGAGCTAAACCCGCATCACTGCTGGATTTTCAGGTGGACAAAACGAACAGCCTAGTCGACCATTTCGAGTGCGGCTCGTTACGACCACTTCGATACGCTTCCATATAAAATTGTTGGGGTGATTGGGGAGAATGTCACACGATTTCGAGTGCTGCACCTTCGACCACTCGGACAACTCTCCAAAGCGATACCCTGTCAGCATTTGCAGACAGCAATCATAATTATTATACGTACCTATCAAAAAAAGTCAATAGGATATTTCAAAAAAGAAAAAAGAGATTGGAAAAACCAATCTCTTTTACAGTGGTGGACGTTAACAGACTTGAACTGCTGACCCTTCGCACGTCAAGCGAATGCTCTACCAGCTGAGCTAAACGTCCATGCATCGACTGCTCGACTATTATACCTGACAGAAAATAAAAAGTCAATAGCTTTTTTCAATTTTTTTACTTTTTCTATCTCTGTCTGAACTCTTGCCGAAAAAAACAAAAAGTCTTATACTGAGTAGTAATCTCATACAGGAGTTGATTTCCATGCGTTATGGACTTGTTTTAGAGGGCGGAGGTGTCCGCGGTGCCTACACAGCCGGTGCACTGGATGTACTGGCTCGGGAAAATCTGAATTTCTTTTCCGTATACGGAATTTCTGCCGGTGCATGTAATGCATTGAGCTTTCTCTCGGGACAAATCGGAAGGAACCGGGAAATCTTTTCGCAATATATTCAGGACAAACGATATGTCAGTGCCGGAAATATTTTGCGGGGCGGTTCCATGTTTGGTTTTGACTTTATTTTTGGCCCTATGTTTCACGAGCTGCTTCCCTTTGACTATGATACCTTTTATAACAGCCCCATGGGATACGAGGCAGGTGCTACAGACTTAGAAACCGGTTCCATTATATATTTTGACAAATCACACTTAGGTGACGGCATGGAAGCTGTCCGGGCGTCTTCAGCCCAGCCCTTTCTCTCCCACCCCATTCGTCATATGGGGAAAAAGCTTTTGGATGGCAGTGTAGCTCAGGCGATTCCTCTGCGCCGGGCGGAAGAAGCTGGCTGTGAAAAAAATATTATCATTCTTACCCGGGATGACAGCTATCGAAAATCCGAAAAACCGGAATACCCCCGTCCGGTCATCCGCGCCCGGTACTACCGATACCCAGCTTTCGCCGAAGCACTTTGCCATCGAGGAGAAGTATACAACCAACTTCGCCGGGAATGTATAGACCGGGAAAATCAGGGAAACGCCATTGTCATACGCCCCAGTTCTCCTATCACCATGAGCGCATTCTGCCGTGACCCAGCCCAACTGATGGAGGTCTATTCCATGGGGGTACAGGATGCCGCCGCACGCCTGAACGAAATTCGGGAATTCATGCAAAATTAGCAGAAAGGATCATCTATCATGCGGGAAACCTATCGTGATTTTCAGCAGCGGCTGCTTTCTTTCCAGCCGGACAGTTATCGGTGGCAAAGAACCGGTTTTGATACTCACCCTGCTTTGCGCCAAAAAGCGGACGAGCATGGAAAACTTCTACCCTTTTATGGTGATACTATTCTGTTCACGTTGGACGCCGCTTCCGTCCAAAGGCTTTCCCGTATGCAGAAACAGCTTTATCAGACAGCTCCTCTTGTTCTTTCACAACCTTTATCCCCTCCGGGATTTCACCTGACTCTTCATGACTTATCCAGCGGACCATCTCGCTCTTCCCTTACATCTATCATGAGCGAAAATGCCACAAGGTATCTGGAGATTTGCCAAGCTATGCAAGCGCAGGACTTTCCAAAGCAAATTCGTCTTCGCTCTACCCATGTCTTTCATATGGTAAATACCAGTATTGCAGCAGGATATGAGCCTGCCACGGACAAACAGTACGATATTCTCATGTACCTGTATGAGCTGTTTGATAAAATTTGTCCTTTGCCCTACCCATTAACCCCCCACATCACGCTGGCTTACTATCGTCCGGGCTATGTTGGAGAAAAAGAGGTTTCTACCCTTTCCGAGACCTGTCGGATACTCAGCCAAGAAAAATCAGAGCTGCTTTTGGATATCAGCCGCCTCTATTATGCAGAGTTTACGGATATGGACCATTATCTTTTGAAACACCCCGCTGTTCTTTAAAAAATGCATCTGTTCGGTCAAACCAGCCGGACAGATGCATTTTTTTACAAACCTTTTCCTCGACAACACCAGCACGCCGATTCCGTCCTCTTTTCGGGAAAAAACATGGAAGCAGAAGAGGCCGGGAAAAGAGTTTCCTTTTCAGCCGGGGAAAATGGGCATGGCCTTGTGGATTTTCCGGGAAAAAGGGGAATTTGCCCGGAAGAAAAGCTGTCGTTCTGCGCCGCCGTTTGACAAAATGGCCTGCCGGCAAGGGATACAATGAACTATAAGGTATGACCCTGCCGTTTTATCAGACAGCAGGGCGGATGTATGAAAGAAAAGGAAGGCGTGGTGTTGTATTGTGAGTACATTGGCGGCAGTTCGGAAAAAAGTATACCGATGGAAAGAATCCCCCGTTATCACAGAGCTGGCCGGTGTTTTGGGCAGTTTCGTGGCAGGGCTATTGTTTTCCAGAGCTATGGCATTTGGAAAATATGCCCCTTTTGGGGTAGCAGCAGCGGCCGCTGCTCCCTATCACTATATGTGGGCCGCTGCGGGAGGCGCTATGATGGGCTACCTTCTCCCCTCCCCGATTTTAATTCCGGTGCGGTATCTGACCTGTGTGCTGGCTGCTGCGGCCATCCGCTGGACACTTCATGATTTGCACCGTATCAGCCGGAATCAGTTTACCGGCCCTCTGGCAGCCATGGGTCCTATGCTGGCAACCGGCGGCGCCATGGTCATGATAAACGGCTCTATGAGTTCAACGGCTGCGTTTTATCTGGCCGAAGG
Organism: Clostridiales bacterium; assembly: GCA_019422525.1. Lineage (GTDB taxonomy): Bacteria > Bacillota > Clostridia > Oscillospirales > Acutalibacteraceae > Heritagella_A. Next base: position 463,985 of record JAHZDE010000002.1, on the reverse strand, counting down.
GCTGCTGGCCGGTGGCGGATGCTGGTTTTTCCAAAGAATCTGGAATCTTCCGCAAAGCGGCGGGCTGCGAAGCCTGACACAGCCGGATTTAGCGGGTGTAACCGTCTCGGTGTGTGTATTGGCCCTGTCTATTGCCGATGTGACTTTTTTCGGCGTTTCTTTGGGGCGAATTGCTGCTGTTCTGTTTACGCTGTACGCTGGACGATATGGCGGAATTTCTGCTGGGGCAGTTGCCGGAATTGCCTCCGGAGCTGTGATGGGGCTTTCCACTGTTGGACTCTCGCCTCTTTCCGGTGCTTATGCTTTAGGAGGACTGATGGCGGGAGTCTTTTCACCACTTGGAAAAGCGGCTTCGGCCGCTGCTTTTGTCATTGCCAACGCTGCCGCCAGCCTGCAAGCCGGAATCGAGCAGACCATGTCCGGATTTTATGAAACTGCCGCCGCTTCGATTATTTTTGTTATACTCCCTGCCGGAGGACGGATAGCTGCTTTGTTTTCCTCTCCGGGAGAAACACTGAAAAGCAGTGGACTGCGAAAAACTGTGGTCATGAAACTGGAAAACGCCTCGCGGGCATTGTCGGAGGTTTCCCAATCGGTAGACAAAATTTCGCAAAAGCTTTCTCAGATGTGCGCGCCGGATATGGAAGGGGTGTATGTGCGGGCTGTTTCGAAAACCTGCCGCCGCTGTGGGCTAAAGCCCTATTGCTGGGAAAGAGAGTATCACGCAACGATTGAAGCACTGGAAACTATGACCGAGCCTCTGCGCCGAAATGGGCAAATTGAGCGGAAAGAAGTCTGCGGCTATCTGCAAAACCGTTGTGCCCGCTTGCCGGAGCTGATTCAAAATGTCAACGCTTCCTATCAGGAATTTCTGGCCCGGGACGCGGCAGAAATTCGTGCCAAACAGGTTCGGGAAGTGGCTGTGAGCCAGTTTGGAATCACCTCTCAACTACTAAAGGATTTGGCAATGGAAACGGAAGAGTTTGACCATTTTGATTATGAGGCAGCCAGAAGAGTGGGAGAAGTTCTGCGGCAGGCCGGGATTCTTCCCCTTGAAGTCTGCTGTCGGGTAGATCCCTTTGACAGAATGACTGTAGAGGCCGAAACGGCTCGGGGAGACCGTGCCCGATTTCACAAAGGATTTTTAACGAGGGAGATTTCCCGTACCTGCGGCCGGGACTTTACACCGCCATCGGTTACCGTTATAGGGGATCAGTGTCGTATTCTGATGAGCGAGCGTCCGGCTCTGAAAGTGCTCCACGGCGCATCTCAGCATATCTGTAATGGAGGAAGTCTTTGTGGAGACAGCTTTTCCGTGTTTTCCGATGATTCTGGACATCAAATGGCCATTATCAGCGACGGAATGGGTACTGGCGGACGGGCTGCTGTAGACGGCGCAATGGCCGCCAGTATTATGGAAAATCTGTTAAAATCGGGTATTGGGTATCAATGCGCCCTGCGCCTGACCAATGCGGCTCTGCTGGCAAAATCCGGTGATGAATCTTTGTCCACCCTTGATTTGGTTTCGGTGGACTTGTATACCGGGCATACGATTTTTTATAAAGCAGGTGCACCAGTAAGCTTTATCCGTAGTAATGGAGCATGCCGTGAAATCGAAGCCAGCTCCTTTCCGGCAGGAATTTTGGGCGATGCGGATTTTGCCAAAGTGGAAGCGGATCTTGCTCCAAACGATATGATTGTTTTGGTATCCGACGGCATTACCGCATGCGGTACGGAATGGGTATGCAAAATGCTGGAAGAATGGCCTGGCGGTGACCCCGGTGCCTTGGCTGCTCAGCTCATTGAAGCAGCCCGAAAAAAACGCACAGATGGACATGATGACGATATTACTGCATTGGTACTGGTGATTGAAAGCCGTACCGGAACTTCTACCGTTAAAAATGTCTAAACAAAAATGAGGGAAGGAGCCGAAAAACTCCTTCCCTTGTTTTTTACTTTATCACTTTTTCCTCTGGCAATATTACCACCGCCTGCTGCCCCAATTCCTCATACCGCTTTTCCAAAAGTTCCCGGTCAATAGCCCTTTGTCCAATGGATCCATAAGGGTCCATACAAATATATTCGTTTTCTTCTCTTCCCGATAACACCATACAGTGCTCATTACGTGGCCAGACAAACTCTTCTCCACTGGGCAAAGTCCATCTTGTCCCATCACTGGTTTCCAGCATTTGAATGGTACACCATACCAGTACCGGAACGCCTTGTGATACATATTCATTATACAAATCTTCCAACGGAACATTTGTCAGCACCTGTGCAGTCATAGCCGTGTCTGCTTTGGGAATAATAGAAGCAATTACCGGGGCAAAACAGCCATAGCTATTAGGGTCAAAAGGCGAACCCACAAAAAATCGGTTGGGGTCCGGCCCATACAGTTTCCCATCTTCCCAGAAAAGGTAATCACAGGGAAGCTTGTCCGCCAATTCTTCCGGCGCGATGTCAACTCCCCAATACTGCAAAACCATTGCCGCACTGGTCACTTCACAGCCAGTGGGTAAAATCCCCTTCTGGGACAAATAAGGCACCTCCAATACCTTGTCTTCCACCAGCCGTGTGACTTCCATTTCAAGTGCTGATTCTTCTTCCTGTAATAATACCTTTTGCTCGGTAGCAGCTACCGGTACTGCTGCTGTAGTCGACAGCCTGTTTATCCATACCGCCAAGAAACTGAAGCATAAAATAATCAGCGCTGCCGATATCATTTGGCCTGTCAGTGTTTTCTTACGATTTTTTTTGTTATGTCTCACGCTGATTCACATCCTTCCCAACTTTGATATGGATATTATAATCCCAATATGTATCAAAAAAGATAAAAACTTGCATCAAAGTTGTAATTTTTATCGCGTTTTTAAACTTTTTTATGTAAAAACGTTTTTGTCATCCTCTTGCATCCGGAAAAAAGCACCTGTATAATAGAATAAAAGTGGATGGATCGGAAATGAGCCTGACGGCTCCTTGAGGATAAATCTGGGTATGAAAGGAAGGATTATCATGCAGGTACAACAGCTCTCCGTTTTTGTAGAAAACAAGTCGGGCCGGCTGGCAGAAATTACGGAAGCCATCGCAAAAGCCGGAATCGACATTCGCGCCCTTACGATTGCCGATACCCGGGATTTTGGCATACTTCGTTTGATTGTGGACAAGCCCGCGGAAGCCGAGGCTATTTTGAAGGATGCCGGCATGACGGTTTCCATCACCAGCGTAATTATGATGGGCATTAGTGACCGTCCGGGAGAATTTGCCAAAGCCATGCGGATTCTGGCCGATTCCAAAATTAGCGTGGAATATATGTATGCATTTGTCAGTAAGGATAGCGGCAAGGCTTCCATTATTATTCGCACGGACGAAGTGGAGCGAGGCATTGAAATTTTGCAAAGCAACGGTGTGCGAATTCTGACACAGGAAGATATTGGATAAACGGTGCAATCTCCATGATAAAAAACGGACCCGGTATAGCGAATACGCTATACCGGGTCCGTTTTTTTGGGTATATGATCAGGGGGTTTGAGGGTTTTCTTCCTGTGTCAGGTATAACTCCTCCGCTTCAGCCTGCATTCGCTTCAGGCGCAGTAAAAGTGTTTCCAATTGGCTGATGGTATCGGTAATTCCGTTAAATAAAAGTGTATATTCTCTGCTGCAGGTTTGACGATTCTCCATAATAGACAGCTCCTTTCATTCTTTGCATAAGTTGTCGGGAAACGGGAATTTTCAACCACCCGAGAAGCTTCCGGCAGTTTATTCTTCCTTTCGCCCGGTTCCATCAAATTCCACCTATACTATATCAGATTCTTTCAGGGAAGATTGTCGAAATCAGGAATGAAATGTGGGAATTTTCAACAAAAGATTTTCTTTCAACATTTCACGTCGATTGGTGAAAAACTTTGGGGTTTCAAGGAATTTCCTATCCTTGAAAAGATAGATTTCCCATGCTACAATGGATTCAATGCTGTATGAATCAGTTAGAATATTGAGAGGAGCGATTTGAATGCAGTATCGGAAAATGGGAAATACCGGTGTCATGGTTTCCGCATTGGGCTTTGGCTGTATGCGTTTCCCGGTTCTCGAAGGACAGCCTGACAACTGTATTGATGAAGAGCGGTCAATCGGGATGCTTCGCCACGCCATTGATACCGGTGTCAATTATATCGACACCGCCTATTTTTATCATCATGAAGCCAGCGAACCGTTAGTGGGAAAAGCTTTGCAGGATGGATACCGGGAAAAGGTAAACCTGGCCACCAAAATGCCGGTGTTTGCGGTGGAGAAGGAAGAGGATTTTGATACTTTTCTAAATAATCAGTTACAGCGGCTGCAAACCGACCATATTGATTTCTACCTGCTCCACGCCCTGAGCCTGAATACCTGGAAAAATAAAGTGCTCAAATTTGACCTTCTTTCCAAAATGAAAAAGGCCCGGGAGGAAGGCAAAATCCGTTTTCTCGGTTTTTCCTTCCATGATAACGAGGAAGCATTTCTGGAAATTCTCAACGGCTTTGACGCTTGGGATTTCTGCCAAATCCAGATGAACTATATTGATGTAGAGAACCAGGCAACCCTCCGGGGATTGGAAGCCGCCGCTGCCAAGGGGCTGGGTGTTGTGATTATGGAGCCTCTGCTGGGCGGAAAGCTCGCCAATTTGAGCCCGCAGGTAAAAGAAAACCTGTGCTCCAGCCGTACACCGGTAGAATGGGCGCTGGACTTTTTGTGGAACCGTCCCGAAGTCTCCGTTGTTCTCAGCGGTATGGGCAGCGAAGAAATGGTGGAACAGAACCTTACCTATGCAGGCCGTTCCTCTATCGGAATGCTTTCGGAAGAGCAGCTTTCCATGCTGGCCAAAACTCGGGAGGTCTATCAGAAAATGGCACTGGTCCCCTGCACTGGCTGTGCCTATTGTATGCCATGTCCCTTTGGGCTGGATATTCCCGGCATTTATGAAATCTATAATCAGACCGTCAATGATTCCCGGGAGGACACCGTCAAGAAGTACTATGCTTTGGATAAATTGGCAGACGCATGCCGCAAGTGCCGGAAATGTGAAGGCATTTGTCCCCAGCACATTGAGTCCAGCACGCTGATGCCTGTGATTCATGAAAAAATTTCGTCCATGAAGGCCGAACTGGAAAAAGAATCCTGACTGGTTCATAGACAAAGCCATCCTGTTCTTATTAGGAGAGCAGGATGGCTTTTCCTTATTTAATAGGAAATTGATGTATGTTTGACTGGGTACGGGCACAATATGATTATCCCCATTCCTGTCTGTGGGAAGTAGCAAAAAAAATTTCCGAATTTCACAAATCATTTACAAATAAAAACTTGACAAACTCGGAAGAGAGTGGTAGAGTATAGACAAGGTTTAGCACTCGAAGCTAAAGAGTGCTAAACCAAATCGACAGAGGTGAGGAGAATGGAGCTGAGTACACGCAGGGAGAAAATCCTTGCGGCGGTAGTAGATGCCTATGTGGTAACCGGTGAACCGGTTGGCTCAAAAGGGATCGCTGCCCAGCTGGGTGTCTCCTCTGCAACCGTGAGAAATGAAATGGCGGAGCTTTCCCTGCTGGGGCTTTTGGAGCAGCCGCACACTTCCGCAGGCCGTGTGCCTTCTCAAAAAGGGTACCGGTTGTATGTGGATCGGCTGATGGAAACAAAAGCTTTGGAGCCTGGGGAAAAACGGTTGCTGGATTCCATGCTGGTAACCAATGCCTGCGACCCCGAAAAGCTCATGGCCAATGCCACCCAGGCGCTGGCCAGTGTGACCCGGTTTGCAGCGGTTTCCACTACCCCCAGCGGACGCACCGCTTTTATCCGTGCCGTACAGTTTGTGCAGACCAGCCGCCGAACGGCGATGCTGCTGCTCATGTCTTCGGCAGGGACCATGAAAAACCGTATTTTCCATTGCGACTTTGATTTGAACCCCGAAATGCTCCGGGTGTTTTTCCGGATTCTCAATGAGAAGCTGATGAATCGCCCGGTAGCCGATATTACGCCAGCCTTTATCCAGTCGCTGGCTGTATCGTTGGGAGAAATGGCCATGCTCATGTCTTCGGCGCTGATGGCGCTTCTGGATGTGGCAGAGGATACCCGGGAAACCGCGGTTTGCCAGAGCGGGCAGATGAATCTGCTGTTTTATCCCGAATACGAACGGGGCACCGCCCGCCGGGTGATGGACTTTTTGGAGCGTCCCCGGGAGGTTGTGGACCTGCTGGTACAGGAACCGGGAAGTATCCGGGTGCTCATTGGACAGGAAAGCCGGACGCCGGAACTGGCTGGTTCCAGCGTGGTGGTTGCCCGTTATGCAGTGGGCGGACAGGATGCCGGCGCACTGGCAGTAATCGGGCCAACCCGAATGGAATACGCAAAAGTGATTTCTCATCTTTCCTATCTATCACAGGCTGTGGGAAAAATGCTCACCGTCCTGATGCGGGAGGAATAGAAACCATAATAGATTATGCTGAGAGGAGCGAGCGTTTTGGCAGAACAGGATATCAAAAAGGAACCTGTGCAGGAGCCGGATGTGACCAATCCCTCTGAAACAGAGGCCCCAGAGACTACAGAAACTGCAGAGTCTCAGAAAGAGGAAAAAAAGGGACGGAAGGTTTCCCGCAAGGAACTGGAAGAGGTGCAGACAGAGCTGGAAAAGACCCAGAAAGAGCTGGCAACTCTCAAGGACCAGTACCTGCGCACCCGGGCGGAATACGATAATTTCCGCAAGCGCACCGAGCGTGAAAAAGCCGCTATTTATGGTGACGGGACTTCCGATGCCATTAAGGGAATGCTCCCGGTAGCGGATAATCTGGAACGGGCGCTGGCACAAAAAGAATGTACCGTGGAAGACTTGATGAAAGGTGTGGAAATGGTTCAAACCCAATTCCTGGAAGCCCTCAAAAAGCTGGGCGTTACGCCTATGGGAAATGTGGGAGATGAATTCAACCCCGCACTTCACAATGCCGTTTCCCATATTGAAGACGAAAACCTGGAAATCAACGTCATCAGTGCTGTGTTCCAAAAAGGTTATATGCTGGGCGACAAAGTAGTTCGCCACGCAATGGTGCAGGTAGCCAATTAGTTTTGGTGACACACCATAGTTGAATCAGAATATTTCTTAATTGATGTAATAGAGTATGACAGAAAATGTACATTACATGGAGGTAATGAATTATGTCTAAGACGATTGGTATTGACCTTGGTACTACAAACTCCTGTGTGGCCGTAATTGAAGGCGGCGAACCTGTTGTGATTGCGAACGCTGAAGGCGCCCGTACCACCCCCTCCGTTGTGGCATTTGCCAAGAACGGCGAGCGTATGGTAGGCCAGGTAGCAAAGCGTCAGGCCATCACCAACCCCGACCGTACCGTTTCTTCCATTAAGAGAGAGATGGGCTCCGATTATAAAGTGAGCATTGATGGTAAGCAGTATACTCCTCAGGAAATTTCCGCAATGATTCTGCAGAAACTGAAGACCGATGCAGAAGCCTATCTGGGCGAGCCGGTTACTTCCGCAGTTATCACCGTTCCCGCATACTTCACCGACGCACAGCGTCAGGCAACCAAAGACGCAGGCAAAATTGCCGGTCTGGATGTAAAGCGTATTATTAACGAACCTACCGCAGCTGCTCTGTCCTATGGCATCGACAAGGGCGAAGAGCAGAAAGTCATGGTGTATGACCTTGGCGGCGGTACCTTCGATGTATCCATCATTGAAATGGGCGATGGCGTACAGGAAGTTCTCGCAACCGCTGGTAACAACCGTCTGGGCGGCGATGACTTCGATAAGCGCATTATGGATTGGCTGGTAAGCTCCTTTAAGATGGAGACCGGCGTGGATCTGTCCGGCGATAAGATGGCTATGCAGCGTTTGAAGGAAGCTGCTGAAAAGGCAAAGATTGAGCTGTCCGGTATGACTACCGCCAACATCAACCTGCCCTTCATCACCGCTGACGCTACCGGCCCCAAGCACTTGGATATGACCCTGAGCCGTGCAAAGTTCAACGAGTTGACCAGCGATCTGGTAGAAAAGACCATGGGCCCTGTTCGTCAGGCTCTGTCCGACTCCGGCCTGTCTATCAATGATATCAACAAGGTCCTCATGGTTGGCGGTTCTTCCCGTATCCCCGCTGTGCAGGAGGCTGTTAAGAACTTTATCGGTAAGGAACCCTTCAAGGGCATCAACCCCGATGAATGTGTTGCTATCGGCGCTGCTCTGCAGGCTGGTGTTCTGGGCGGCGAGGTCGAAGGCCTGCTGCTGCTGGATGTTACTCCCCTGTCCTTGGGCGTTGAGACCATGGGCGGCGTGATGACCAAGGTTATCGAGCGTAACACCACCATCCCCACCAAGAAGAGCCAGATCTTCTCCACCGCTGCTGACGGCCAGACTCAGGTTGAAGTAAACGTGCTGCAGGGCGAACGTGAATTCGCTCGCGACAACAAGCAGCTGGGTATCTTCAAGCTGGACGGCATTGCTCCCGCTCCCCGCGGAATCCCCCAGATTGAAGTTTCCTTCGATATCGATGCTAACGGTATTGTAAATGTTTCCGCTAAGGATCTTGGTACCGGCAAGGAACAGCACATCACCATTTCTTCCAGCTCCAACATGAGCAAGGAAGACATCGACAAGGCTGTGCGTGAGGCTGAGCAGTTCGCTGCTGAGGATAAGAAGCGCCGTGAAGAAGTGGACGCTAAGAACGCTGCTGAAAATCTGTGCTACACCGTTGAGAAGCTGATTACTGACAGCGGCGACAAGATGGATGCTTCCGATAAGAGCGATTTGGAAGCCAAGGTTAAGGTGCTGAAGGACGCTGTGGCTGCTAACAACATGGATACCATCAAGAGTGCCAGCGATGACCTGCAGAAGGCTATGTATGCTGTCAGCGAGAAGCTGTACAAAGCAGCTGCTCCTCAGGGCCAGCCCGTTGACCCCAACCAGCAGGCTCCCGGTGCATCTTCCGGTAACAACGGCAATGTGTATGACGCGGACTTTAAGGACGTGGATGACAATAAGTAAGTGATAGGAGATCCTTAGCAGGGTTTCTTTGGGCACGGGGCGGCATCTGCTGCCCCATGCTTTGTGTAAGGAGTTCCCCTGAAAGCCGGTACAGCCGGAGGTTCGGCGGGGAAAGCCCCGCTGTTTTTGAGAAAGGAATGGGTAGAAATGGCTGATAAACGAGATTATTATGAGGTCATGGGAGTTCCCAAGAATGCCTCTGATGATGAAATCAAAAAGGCCTACCGTAAACTGGCCAAAAAATACCATCCCGACCTGAACCCCGGCGATAAAGAGGCCGAGGCGAAGTTCAAGGAAGTTAATGAAGCTTATGAAGTGCTGTCTGATAAGGATAAACGCGCCCGCTATGACCAATTCGGCCATGCAGGCGTAGACCCGAACTTTGGCGGCGGTGCAGGCGGCGGAAGCCCCTTCACCGGCGGCATGGGCGTGGATTTCGGCGATATTTTCGACAGCTTCTTCGGCGGTGGATTTGGCGGCGGCGCTCGCCGTGCCAACCCCAACGCTCCGCGCCGCGGCGGTGATACAGAAGCTGTGGTAACAATTTCTTTTGAAGAAGCTGCCAAGGGCTGCAAAAAGGAAGTCACTTACCGGCAAATTGAAACCTGTAAGAGCTGCGGCGGCAGTGGCGCTGCCAAGGGCACCCAGCCTCAAACCTGCCCTCAGTGCGGCGGTACCGGACAGGTACGCATCAGCCAGCGTACTCCCTTTGGTGTGGTACAGACCTCCCGTGGGTGTGACCGCTGTCATGGCACCGGCAAGGTGATTTCTTCCCCTTGTAAGGACTGTAACGGCACCGGACGGATTCGCCGCCAGAAAACCGTGGAAATCTCCATCCCCGCCGGCATTGACGACGAGCAGGTGCTGAATATCCCGGGACATGGCGATGCAGGCCGCAACGGTGGTCCCAACGGCGATTTGCATGTCTACGTAACCGTTCGTCCCCATACTTTGTTTGAGCGCCGGGGCAATGACGTTTGGTGTGAAATGCCTATCACCTTTACACAAGCAGCTCTGGGCGCTGAGGTTACCGTCCCCACGCTGGATGGTAAGGTCAGCTATCAGGTACATGAAGGCACCCAGCCCGGCGATGTGTTCAAGCTCAAGGGTAAGGGGATTCCGGTTTTGGGCGGCAGAGGCCGCGGTGACCAGTATGTCCGGGTAACGGTGGAAGTTCCCCGCAATCTGAGCCAGAAACAAAAAGACATCCTGAAAGAATTCGACAAGGGTGTAGAAGACAGAAGCTATCAGAAGCGCAGAAATTTTTTCGAAAAACTTAAGACGATGTTTGACGAAAAAAAATAATGTTGTTTTTAAAAAGGCCCACAGACTGGGAAAACCAGTTTGTGGGCCTTTTGATTTTCTGTACTATCAGTGATATTTTGGGAGCCAGTCTCCATGAGTCTCGATAAGGTCATCCACCATCTTCACAATGGTATCCGGGTCCAGCTCGCTACCGGTGTGGGGGTCCAGCATAGCAGCCTGATAGATGTGCTCCTTCTTCCGGGTAACAGCAGCTTCAATGGTCAACAACTGCACATTGATGTTGGTCATATTCATGGCGGCACACTGCACCGGCAGTCGGCCTATCCGGCAGGGATGCACTCCCATTCCGTCGATAAGGCAGGGGACTTCCACACAGGCATCAACTGGCAGATTTTCAATCAAGTTTCCGCTATTGAGCACGTTCCCTCCGATTTTATAGGGAGTGTTGGTCACAACAGATTCCATAATATAAGAAGCATATTCCCGAGAACGTTCATGGTCCAGTTTTTTAGAGGACCGCAGTTCGTCCCGCTCCTTGGCCCAACCTTCTATCTGACTGACACAGCGGCGGGGATATTCATCCAATGGGATATTGTAGCGTTCAATAAGCTCCGGATACTTGGACTTGATGTAGAACATATTGTACTCAGCATTATGCTCGCTGGATTCGGTGCAGTAGTAGCCAAACCGGTGGATATAGTCCAAGCGCACCATATCGTTGTGCTTTTCGGCACCCTCTGCCAGTGCAGCCAGATTCTTTTCCCAGGCACGGCGACGAATCTCGGGATACAGGTCTACGCCGTCCTTGTTTCTCAGTTCCAGCAGCCATCCCATGTGATTAATGCCGGCAATGAGTTCCCGACGGCCTTCCAGCTGGTCTTCCATCCCCAGTTCCTTGAGCAACGTTTCAGAGCATACCTGCACACTGTGGCACAACCCTACTGTCTGGATACCGGTATAGCGCTGCATATAGCCGCTGAGCATAGCCATGGGGTTGGTATAGTTGAGGAACAGAGCGTCGGGACACACCTCCTGCATATCCCGGGCAAAATCATCCATTACCGGGATGGTGCGCAAGGCACGCATAATGCCTCCGATTCCCAGTGTGTCACCGATGGTCTGGCGAAGGCCATACTTTTTAGGCACTTCAAAATCAATGATCGTACAGGGGTCATACAGTCCCACCTGGATGGCGTTGACCACAAATTTAGCTCCCCGCAGGGCTTCCTTTCGGTTTTCCACGCCCAAATGAGCGGTAACCTTTCCATATCCGCCTTTGGTTTCATTCATGGCCGAAATAATCTCATAGCTTTCCTGCAAGCGGACGGGGTCAATGTCATACAGCGAAAACTCCCAATCCCGCAGAGCCGGTGTACACATACAGTCTCCCAACACATTTCTTACAAACACGGTACTGCCCGCACCCATAAAGGTGATTTTATTCATGGAAAATTCCTCCCCCTACTTTTTGTTTTTTATATCGCAGGTTTCCATCACCAGCAGGGATATTGTACCATCAAACGCCTGAAAGGGCCATTGCATGATGTGGGCAGAACATGGTAAAATGTTATATTCTTTTTGAATTTGCTCCCAATAGCCGGTATTGGATTTCTTTTGCAAAGGGGGAATACCGTGGTAAACGAAATATTTCTCATGAACCGTCAGTGGAAGGATATTACTCCCATTAACTGCGGTTGGGAAACGTGCAGTCCGGGACATTCTTTCGGCCCGGCCACTCGTTTTTACTGGCTTTTCCATTATGTTGTCCACGGCAAAGGCCTCTACACTGTAAACGGAAAGGATTATCCGGTCCATGCAGGGCAGATGTTTATAATCCGCCCCTTTGAGGTCACCCGTTATCAGGCCGACAGTTTGGAACCATGGGAATATATCTGGGTGGGGTTTACTTCTGGCATCCAGTTGCCCGACTGCCTATACCAGCAATATGTGGTTGGCGCTTCTCGATACGCAAGCCTTTTCTTCTCCCTGAAAGAAGCGGCCCAAATGGGTGAAGGCAGAGAATTATTTTTGTGCGGGAAAATATATCAACTACTGTCTATTCTTTCCGAAAAGCAAAAAGGGGAAGAAAACTATGTGGAGCTGGCGAAAGCTTATTTGGAAAGCCACTATATGCAGGAAATTTCCATTCAGGAGCTGGCCGAAAAGTTAAATTTAAACCGTTCCTATTTCAGCTCTGTTTTTCGAAAAAGCACGGGAAAATCCCCCCAGGCATTTCTGATTGACTGCCGGATGGAGAAGTCTCGTCAATTGATGGCTGAGCATGGGTATTCCCCCGGAGAAGCAGCCATAGCGGTGGGATACCCGGACATATTCAGCTTTTCCCGTATGTTCAAGCGGCATTATGGCCTATCTCCCAGAGCGTACCTAAAACAACTGGAAAAATAAAACAGGCTTCGGGCAGGAAATCTCTGTCCGAAGCCTGTTTGTTATGATGAAAAGACTTGCTTTCAAATATAATGGAAACCATCCAGCAAATAGCAGGTAACCGTGCTGGGAAGGAGTGAATGAATCCGGAATGGTAATTCATGGCCAGAAGAAGAGTCTTCATACAGACGAGTAGAAAAGGTTTCTTCCCCTGCAAAAATTTCCAGAGAGGAACTGTCGCTGAAAATTCGTACCTTCTCAATAGGCCCGCTTTGGCAGGAACGGCTAATGCGGCCTTGTCCACTTGCTCCAAGAGAAAGCGTGAGCACACCGGCTTCCAACCGCAGGCTGGCATCTTTCCGAAAGAAAAGCGTAAAGCTATCTGCCGGACCGTCAAAGCACACTTCCAACTCGCAGTGTATATCGGGAAGCAAGTGTAAAATATCATTTTCCGGCCGAAAAGTCATGCTGTCCTGACGAAGGGCTTTTAGTTCCTCTACGGGCTCCTGCATGATTCGGCCACCCTTTTCTGTCAGCACTCTCGGTAAAGTCAGGCAGTGAATCCAGCCTTCTTCCTCCATGGTAGGATTGCCATAGGGAACATCGGGAAGGCCAAACCAGCCAATCAGGATTCTCCGGCCATCCGGCGCCAAAAACGTTTGAGGTGCATAGAAATCAAATCCCCGGTCAAATTCTACAAACGGGGAAAGGCTGCCTTTTTCGACTCGGAAATAGCCACTCTGATAAATATTTTGGAACTCCATCCCCCGGGACTCTACTCCCTGAGGACAGCAACATAAAAATTCCACTCCGCCAAGAGAAAACATATCCGGGCACTCCCACATATAGCCCATTCCCGGCTGAGTAAATACGGTTTTCAGTTGCCAGTGCTTTTTATCCAAAGATGTATACAGCAGCGCCTCTCCTTTATCTTCTCGGGTCCGCGCTCCCAACACCATATAATAAATTCCATCCTGCTTCCAAACCTTAGGGTCACGCACATGGCAGGAGCAGTCGGAAGGATAGTCCTCATTGGTCATAAGCAGTTTTTTAGGAGAAAAGCTCCCGTCCTCATGCCGGACCGTATACAAGAGGTTCTGTTCCCGGCCGCTTTGAATATAATCGTGGTCTCCGGGCTGGCGGACATTGCCGGTATAAAATAATTCCAATTCACCGTCATCCGTCAAAGCAGAACCGGAATAGGCACCGTTTCCGTCCCAACGGGTATCGGGACGAATCACAGTACCGTCATTATGATAGGTACAGAAATCCTGGGTAGAATAGTGCCCCCATCCTCTGGGACCCGAAAGCCCTTCCGGTGCATACTGGTGAAAAATATGGTATTCTCCCTGAAACCAGCAAAGTCCGTTGGGGTCATTCAGAAATCCGGTTTCCGGCATAAGATGAAACCGTTGGCGATAGCTCATATGCAAAACCTCCTCGAAAATTCCTGGATTTCCGCCATGGTCGCCATAGCGGATACGCCGCCCCGGCGGGTGGTGGTACATGCAGCATACAAAGAGGCAAAACGCAAATATTCTTCCAGACGGTCTGTTTCCAGCTGGCAGAGATTTTCCTGACCTGACACCAGACGATACAGCATGGCACCGATAAATGAGTCGCCAGCTCCTGTGGTATCGATTACGGATACCGGGAAACTGGGGACAGACACCTCTCCCTTCGGGGTAAAGGCTTGGGCCCCCTCTTTTCCCTTGGTATAGAGAAACAGCTGACAATCCATAGAAAACAGCTTTTCGGCAGCTTTTTCGGGTTTATCGGTTCCAAAAAGAAATTCCAGCTCGTCATCCGAAATCTTGACAATATCCGCCATAGGTAAAAACTCATGGACAGCCCTGTAGCAATCCTCGGCACAATTCCACAACGGCAGGCGAAGATTGGGGTCAAAGCTTACCGGAATCCCTCTCCCCTTTGCCATGGAAACTGCCTTATAATGGGCACGCTTGGCTGGAGACTCCACCAGATTGACAGAGCCAAAATGAAGCATTCCACAGTCACAAAAAAGAGCCGGTGTAATCTCCTCTTCCTCTAAAAGCAGGTCCGCGCAGGGGTTTCGATAAAAACTGAAATCCCGGTTTCCGTCTTTGTCCAAAGAGACAAACGCCAATGCAGTCGGCGCACAGTGGGTTCGGAAAAGAAAAGAGGTGTCCACACCGCATCGGGACAGTTCTTCTGCGAGAAAGTCCCCAAAAGCATCTTCTCCAACCTTGGAAACCAGCGCAGCCTTTCCTCCCAGGCGACTGACAGCAGCGGCTACATTGGCCGGCGCACCGCCTGCGGCACGGCAGAATTTTTCGACATTTTTGAGAGGAAGCCCTTTTTCTTCGGGAATGAAATCAATCAACAGCTCCCCCAGTATCAGGATTTTTTCCATTTGTGCTTTCCCTTTCTATGATACGATGCCTCATAACATGTACCCCTTGCACCGACTCACCGGATTCCACCGCAGAAAGCAGACTGTCTGTTACCATACTTCCCAACTCATCATAGAAAAATTCAATGGTAGACAGCGGGGGCGAAACAAACTCCGACAGCTTATTATTGCCCACTCCAGCCACCATGCAGTCCCCGGGAATATTGACTCCCTGTTTCCGCAGATACTCCATGGCGCCGATGGCAATTTTATCAGTTACGGCAAAAACCGCATCGGGACGGGGATTATTATTTTCCCACAGGGCCTTCATCATCTCCTTGCCCGATTCTATGCTGAAAGCCCCATAGGCGGTCAGGCTTTCCTCAAAAGGAAGGCCTTCTGCTGTCAGCGCGTCCCGGTATCCCAGTTCACGCTGAATTTTAATGGAATTATCCTCTTCGATAGCAACATTAAGCAAAGCAATCCGTTTTCTGCCCTTTTGGGCCATCCGCAGCACCATATCCCGGGCTGCACTTCGATTATCATGGGTATAGCAGCATAGGCCATCCATATATTGGCCGGTAACAATCACCGGAATATCCAGCTGGCGAATGACATTGCCGTGCTCTGCCGTCAGTCCTACGGACATAAGGAGGATTCCTTCCACCTGCTGATGGTACAGGCTTTTCAGACATTCAATTTCCCGCTGGCTGCTTAGTTGGGTATTCTCCAACAAAATCCGATAGCCTCTGCGGTTGCAGCAGCCATAAGCCGCTTCTACCAGCCGGGACATGGTTTCGGATGCAATCTGTGGGATAATAATGCCAATGGTACGGGTGCGCTGCCGCTTGAGAGACTGGGCAATCTGATTTGGGACATACCCGGTTTCTTTTACGACTTTTTCCACCTTTTCCCGGATTTCCGCACTGATATAACCGGAGTTATTCAGCACCCGAGATACCGTGGATGGCGCCACGCCCGCCATTTTGGCAATGTCTTTAATTCGCATGTACATCAACTCACTTACTGTATATTATGCGTCTGCCTCCTCCTTAAATCCCAGGAGCCATGTTGCCACAAAAGCTCCCACAAAGGCGACGGCCATACCTATAATATACATCACCATGGACTGCGGCGCAACCAAAGCCAGTCCGGGAATTCCTGTTACGCCGATACCGTTCATGCCAACACCGCCAAACACTACCAGGAAACCGCCCAGCGCACCGCCGATAAGAGCACCAATAAACGGCTTTACCAGCTTGAGGTTGACACCGAAAATAGCCGCTTCGGTAATTCCCAACAGGCAGGAGAAGGAAGCAGGTGCTGCCACAGCTTTCAGAGTCTTGTTTTTGGTTTTGCAATATACTGCCAGTGCTGCGCCGCCCTGTGCTACATTTGCCATAGACCAGATAGGCAGCAGGAAGTTAATACCGATAGAAGGATTGGCAAGCAAACCGGTTTCCACTGCATGGAAGCTGTGATGCATACCGGTAATCACAATCAGAGAATAAGTTCCGCCAAAAATCAATCCGGCAATCGGGCCGAGGTTGTTATACAGATACTGCAAACCGATAGAAATACCATCACCAATCCAACGACCCACAGGTCCAATGACAAAGAATGTCGCCACCGCAGTAATCAGCAGTGTAAAGAAGGGGGTCAGCAGTAAATCCAGACAGTTAGGCATAATTTTGTGAATCCGCTTCTCTAGGAAAGCCATGAGCAGAACGGCAATCAACACCGGCAAAACTTGTCCCTGATAGCCAATGGCCGCCACCTGAAAACCAAAGAAATCCAAGTACTGGGTTTCCACACCGGCGGTACCCATAGTCCAGGCATTCTGCAAATTGGGGTGAATCATAATCGCGCCCAAAATTGCTGCCAGATAGGGATTACATCCGAATTCTTTTGCCGCACTATAGGCAATCAAAACAGGAAGGAAGGTAAACGCTGCATTGGAAATCATGTCCAACAGCTTATACACACCTGTATCCGCAGAAATCACGCCGAAATTGCTCAGCATTCCCAGCAGGCCCATCAATACGCCGCTGGCCACAATGACGGGAATAATCGGCACAAAAATGTTAGACAGGGTACGGGCAAACCGCTGGAACCAATTCAGCTTTTGAGCAGCAGCCTTTTTCTGTTCCTCGGCGCTGGCCTGATGAATATCCCCCGTATTGACGAAGGCATCATACACCTTATTCACCGCACCCTGGCCAATGATAATCTGGAACTGGCCGGAATTGGTAAACGCGCCCTTAACGCCCTCTACCTTTTCCACTTTGTCTTTTTGCAGCTTACTGTCATCCTTCAGCACCAAACGCAGCCGCGTTGCACAATGAGCCACACTTTCAATGTTCTCTGCGCCGCCGACATATTCTTTTATCAGGCTGGCTGTATTTTGATAATCCATACTTGTTCCTCCTTGCAACCATTTCTTTTTCATTTGAACCCGCACATGTGAAATCGATTTTCTGCCACTATGATACCATATGTGAAATCGATTTTCTATAGATTTTGCTAAAAAAATATAACTTTGTAAAAAACACTCGATTATCATGGAAGATACTGGTGATTTTACCGGGGGATTTTAAAAAAACAAAACGATATGCACAAGAAAGCCCTGGGGGATTTATCGAAAATTACACAGGCTTTCCGACGTGGTCTATCCAAAAATAAATTCGCAAACCGCAGGATAACAACAAAAGAAAAAACAGTAGGATTTTTGCGGCGCATCTGGTATAATGGAATTATCAGATTTCTGAAAAGGAGACGGTTTTCCATGCTGACACCTGCAAAAAAGGAATTTATTGAGTTTATGATGGGAGCAGACGTGCTCCGTTTCGGCAGC
This sequence comes from Clostridiales bacterium, assembly GCA_019422525.1. GTDB lineage: Bacteria > Bacillota > Clostridia > Oscillospirales > Acutalibacteraceae > Heritagella_A. Next base: position 446,091 of record JAHZDE010000002.1, on the reverse strand, counting down.
TTCGTAACCAAAAGCGGCCGCAATACCCCCTATTTCGTGAATACCGGAAACTATCGTACCGGCGGACAGATTTCCCGGCTGGGCAGCTTCTATGCAGCTCTGGTAAAGGAAACCTGCGGCGACCAGTTCGATGCCATGTTCGGCCCGGCTTATAAGGGAATCCCGCTGGCAACAGCTGCTGCAGGCGCACTTGCCCGGGATTTCGGTATTGATAAGCCTTATTTCTTCAATCGGAAAGAAGTGAAAGACCACGGCGAAGGCGGAAGCATTGTGGGATACAAGCCTAAAGACGGTGACCGGATTATTATTATTGAAGACGTAATTACCGCTGGAACCGCTGTACGGGAAACCATGCCGGTTTTGAAGGCTTGCGGCAATGTGGAAGTAAAGGATATGTTCATCTCTGTCAACCGCTGTGAAGTGGGACAGACTCCGGGAAAGACCGCCATTATGGAGGTCCAGGAAGAATTCGGAATTCAGGTTCATGCACTGGTCACGGTACAGGATATTTATGAGTATCTGAAAGAACAGGGCACTTTTGGCGAGGTGCTTCCGGCTATGGAGAAATACATGGAGACCTACTGCATCCTGTAATTTTTTATAAAATGACAAAAAAGGAACCGCTTCCCAGTGATAGGGAAGCGGTTCCTTTTTTGCAAATAATTTATTTTTTCAAAATATTCTGACCCTTTGCTGCTTTTGCCACAATACCGGAGAGCGCCAGCAATGCTATCAGGTTCGGGAACACCATCAGGCCGTTAAACAAATCGGAGAGGTTCCACACCAGATTGACTTTCAGCGTGGAGCCGATGACCACACACACCACCACAATGGCAGCATAAATCTTCACAGCCTTTTGACCGAAGAGCGCCTTCACGTTGGTTTCACCGAAGAAGTACCAGCCGATAATGGTGGAGAAGGCGAAGAACAGCATGCAGATGGCGACAAAGGCGTTTCCGAAGCTGCCGAACGCGTGGTTGAAGGCGGCCTGTGCCAGTTCAGTACCCTGCAAGCCATTGGGCATACCTGCCTGCAGCTGGCCGGAAGTGAGAATGACCAGAGCGGTCAGAGTCAAAACAATAAAGGTGTCGATAAACACGCCGATCATGGCGACAATGCCCTGATCCTGGGGCTTTTCCACCTTGGCCAGTGCGTGTGCATGGGGGGTGGAACCCATACCGGCTTCGTTGGAGAACAGGCCGCGGGCTACGCCGTAACGCATGGCTTCCCGTACTGTAATACCGGCCACGCCGCCCAGAATGGCCTGGGGATCGAAAGCTGCTACAAAGATGGACTGAATGGCACCCAGAAGAGCGTCACGGTTGATGACCAGAATGACAAGGCAGCCGACAATATAGAAAACTGCCATCAGGGGAACCATCTTTTCTGTGATGGAAGCAATACGGCTCACGCCGCCAAGGAAGATGAAAGCTGCGATAATGGCAATGACAACGCCTACCGCAATGGTGGGAACGCCAAAAGCTGTTTGGAAAGCGGAACTGATGGAGTTGGCCTGTACCATGTTTCCGGTAAAGCCCAGCGCGAAAATAATGGCGATGGAGAAGAATCCAGCCAGAATCTTGCCGAATTTTCCCTGAAAACGGGCCTTGATGTAGTAGATGGGGCCGCCTCTCACCTCGCCGGAGCTGTCGGTGTATTTAAACTTCTGTGCCAGCACGGCTTCGCCGTAAATGGTAGCCATGCCGAAAAAGGCAGAGAGCCACATCCAGAAAATTGCGCCGGGGCCGCCGGAATAGAGAGCCGTGGCACAGCCAGTGATGTTGCCGGTGCCAACCTGCGCTGCAATGGCGGTGGTCAAAGCCTGGAAGGAGGACATGCCGTCTTTGCCGGCTTTTTTGCCCCGCAGAGAAAAACCGCTGAAAAGCCGACGGAAGCCTTCGCCAAACTTTCGTACCTGCACAAACCGGGTTCTGATGGTGAACCAAATACCGGTACCTACCAATAACCACAGCAGCAGGTTGTTCCATACAAAGTCACTGATCGTGCTGACCAGTGCAGCAAGCTGATCCATATTCATTCGTTTCCAATCCCTTCTCATCCGTGCAAACAAAGAAAAAAGCCAGACCCCACAAAAGGTTCTGGCTCTGAAAAAACGAAATTCATGGAAAAACGGTATCAAAAGGGCACGCCTTTGATCGACGTTTTTTCCACTCTGTCCTTTTGCCTGAGAGATTTCGCAGGAAAACATCCTACGTTGCACCTTCGGCAGCCCATTTTGGGCATTCTCCAGAGCCACATCCATTTGCAGTCCTCATCCAAATTTGGACACCTGAGAGTTTTGCTCCTTCGGCAGCAGCTTCCCTGCTTTTCCTGCAAACTTCGTTTGTCACCACATTATTTTTTATGTCAGCCTTTCCACTATATCATACCAGCCAGCAGAAAGTCAAGAGAGTCGAGTTCGTCTTAACAGTTTCCCCATTTTGCCCAAAATCCAAGGCAGAAAATTGTCAGCCATTCACCGGCACTTCCATGACATAATCGTCCATATAGTAACCGTTCCCAATGTCGGTTTTTTCTTCTCGAATCACCGTAAAGCCAAAATGGCGGTAAATTTCAATGGTATGCGTATTAAACCGGTTGACCGTGAGCCAGATAGCAGAAAGCCCCTCTTTGCGGCAGCGCTCCTGCAAATATGTAAAAGCTTTTCTGGCAAGACCGGTACCGCGGAAATTCTTGTGTACATAGAGTTTACTCAAAAACATCTTGCCGTTGCCATCGGGATGGAAACCGGTATAGCCAGCCGGTTTGCCATCGACTACCGTCAACCGGTATTCATAGCCCTCCTGAATCTGCTTGGTGACAGCGGGAACCGACTGGAATTTCTCCACCATATACGGCACCTGGCCCGGCTCCAAAATCGGGGTGAAGTGCTCTTCCCAAATTTCAGCGGCCAGCGTACACATGGTATTGACTTCTTCCGGCGTTTGTACCGGTTCAAAAGAGATTTGCATGAAAATGCCTTCTTTCCAAATTTATTTTTACAGTTCTTTTGTTTCCAAATAGTTGCCAAGGAATGTAAAGCGCGGCAGTTCCTCGCTCAAAGAGCACAGCAGCTCCAGCGTGTGGGATTCCTTTAGGTTCCCGGTAAAATCCAAATAAAAGTCATATTCAAAGGCCTTGCCGGGAATGGGGCGGGATTCGATTTTCGTCAGGTTCAGGCCGTTCAGGGCAAAGCGCGCCAATACCTGATGCAGCGCACCGGGCACATTGGGCAGCGAAAAACACAGGCTGATTTTGTCGGCGTTTTCCGGCAGGCAGGGGGTACGGCTGATGACGATAAACCGGGTGCAGTTGTCCCGTGCGTTCTGAATATTCTCTTGCAGCACGGTCAGACCGTATTTTTCCGCGGCCTCTTTGGAGCAGATCACCGCTGCATGGTGCAGCCGCTCCATAGAGAGCATTTTGGCGGCGGCAGCGGTATTGCTGTATTCCTGCTTTTTCCAGCCCTTTTTGGTCAGAAATTCGGAGCATTGGGCCAGCGCCTGGGGATGAGAAAAGACAATTTGGATGTCATCGGAATTTTCGGTGCCGCAAAGGAAATGACGCACTGGCAACGTTACCGCCCGCACAATATAAAACCGATAGCGCAAAATCAGGTCATATACATCCACCACCGAACCGGCAGAGGAATTCTCCACGGGAATCACGCCAAAGTCGGCTTCTTTCTGTTCCACCGCCTGGAACACTTGGTCAAAGTGCGTGTGAAAAGTCATTTCCCCGTTGGGAAAAACGGTGCAGGCGGCGCGGTGCGTAAAGGCCCCCGCCACGCCTGGACAGGCTACTTTCACACCATCAGTGGGAATATTATCCATACTGGTGGTAATTAGCTTCCTCAAAGCTCCTCCACTTTTCAGTAGCTGGTGCTGCCTGTCACGGCTGATACTCATCATGGTGCTGTAGAGTCCCCGCACCGCTTCTGCATACTCTCCGGCATTTTCGGCTGCCCGGTCAAGGATCTCCTGCTCCCGCTGGGCGTTAAAAACCGGCAGGTTTTTCTCTTTTTTAATAGCTGCTACCTGTTCGGCACACTTCATCCGGCGGAGAAAGAGGTGAAGCAGCTGATTGTCGATTTCATCAATTTCTTTTCGGATATCCGATAATTCCATGATCGGGCCGCCTTTCTATGAAAAAAATCAATAATAATAAAAACTCCTCATGATGCTATGAACTACAGTGCCTTTTCTAAAAAATAGCTACGGACTTTCATACCCATAGAGCGGTAAAAAGCGATAGCCGGTTCATTAAACGCCCAGACTTTGAGCGTCATACAAACTGCTCCGGCGGCACGTGCCCGGGCTTGTGCTTCTCTGTAAAGTTGTTTCGCTACACCCTTTCGCCGAGCCTTTTCCGCAACAAACAGGTCATCCATATGGGCTGTCTTTTGCAGCATGGTTCCTCTGGGCTCCTGAAGATAAAGCACGCAAAACCCCAGCGGACAGCCATCCTCTTCTGCCAGCAAAGGAATACAGGTGTCGTCCTGTATCATTGCGTCATATGTTTCCTGAAAATTTTCGCACATCGTCTGTGTGAATAAATCCGGACGGTTTTCTACATGAAGGTGGTGAAGAGCCTCCATCATTCCAGAAACGGCCGGATAATCCTGCGGTGTCATTTTTCGGATGGTCATGGTTTCACTTCTTTCCTTCCCAACTCAAAATCAATGCATGTCATAATTTATTTTGACCATATGGATATGATCCTCCCAAACGCCGTTGATTTTGAGATAATATTTGGAAATTCCTTCATTTTCGAATTGATTTTTCTGCAAAACTCTCAGCGAAGCCTGATTTCTGGGCATCACATTTGCCTCGATACGATGTAAATGCAATTCTTCAAAAGCATATTGGGTAATCATAGAGACAGCCATTGACATGTACCCCTGGTTGATAAACTGTTCGTCTAATTTGTATCCCAAAAAAGCGGAGCAAAAAGCCCCCCACACGACATTATTCAAACCGATTATTCCAATAATTTTTTCAGGCTGTTCTACCAATTTAATATAAAAACGAAATGCTGTTTTTTCTTTACGATCCGCGATTTCCTTTTGCAGCACTTCTCGTTGATAGGCAAGCGAAAAGAAGTCTTGCGTTCTCACCGGTTCAAACTTTTCTAAAAATTTTCGGTTTCTCTGGTAATAATCGACCACTTGCTCTGCAAGAGATACCTCCGCGGGTATCAGCTGTATCCATTGATTTTGCATGGTTTCCCTCTATTTTTCAGTCCATCATCATATCCAACAGCGCAACCGCCGCCACACTCTCAATCACCGGCACTGCTCTGGGCACAATGCATGGGTCGTGTCTTCCATGCACGGACAGCTTGACGTTTTCCCCTGTCACCAAATCCACCGTGTCCTGTTCCAGGGAAATGGAAGAGGTGGGCTTCACCGCTGCCCGGAACACAATAGGCATCCCCGTAGTAATGCCGCCCAAAATACCCCCGGCATGGTTGGTGCGAGTCTTCACCTTTCCTGTTTCGTCGTAATAATAAGGGTCGTTATTCTCGCTGCCGTGGAGAGTAGCAACCCCGAATCCGTCACCGAATTCCACGCCTTTTACAGCTGGAACACCGTAAATGATGGAAGCCAGCACATTTTCCACGCCGCCAAACATGGGCGAACCAATACCGGCAGGCATCCCCACCACGGCGCACTCCACCACGCCGCCAATGCTGTTCTGAGACATCCGGGCGCTTTCAATCACTTCTCGCATGGCTTCTTCCACGCCTTCTCCCCGCACAGGAAAGTACCGCTGAGAAAGAGCGGAAAGCTCTTCTTTCGAGACATTTACCGGGTCAAAGCGTTCCTCCTGTACACTTCCTATGGACAGTACATGGCCGCCAATGACCACACCGCGCTTTTCCAGCAGCTGGCGGCACACTGCCCCGGCAAACACCAGGCAAGCGGTGAGCCGTCCGGAAAAATGCCCGCCACCCCGGATATCATTGGCGTTTTTGTACCGCACCGAAGCGGGGTAGTCGGCATGGCCCGGCCGGGGATGCACTTTCAGCTCGCTGTAATCTTTAGAGCGCGTGTTGGTGTTCTCAATCACTGCCGCCAGCGGCGCACCGGTGAGCACTCCGTCCAGCAATCCGGAAAGCACACGGGGCGTATCGCTCTCTTTGCGTGGGGTGGAGCTTTTATCCCGACCCGGCGCACGGCGCGCCATCTGACACAGAATCGCGTCAAAATCAATGGTTTCTCCGGCAGGAAGTCCGTCAATCACCACGCCGATGGCTTCGGTATGGCTCCCGCCGAAAATGGACAGCTTTATATGGTTTCCCCAAGTGGATGACATTGGCAGTTTCCTCCTATAGATTGGTAATCCCGGTAAAAGGCCGGATAGGATTTGTTGACGCTCTCCGCGTCGGTAACGGTGACAGGGCCTTCACAGCGGAGCGCCGCCGCCGAAAGGGCCATGAGTACCCGGTGATCGTTAAAGCCCGGGGCCTCCCCACCGGTAAGCATGGACTTGCCTTGAATGAGCAGGCCGTCCCCAGTTTCGTGGATGTCCGCGCCCAAAGCAGAAAGACACTGAGTCATGGCGGCAAGGCGATCGCTCTCCTTTAATTTGAGCCGCTGGGCGTTGTAAATGCGGGTTTCCCCCTGTACACAGGCTGCCGTCGCGGCCAATACCGGCACCAGGTCGGGCGCCTGGGAAGCGTCGATCTCCTGCCCGGATAGCCCGGCAAAGGGCTGTTTTGCCTTTGAGTTGGAAACGGTGAGGCTCTCCCCCTCCCATTTCACCTCTGCGCCAAATTTCCGAAAAAGCTCCGCACATACCCGGTCGCCCTGCACGGAATCTTTCCGCAGGCCGGTGAGGGTCAGGGGACCGCCGGAAAGAGCGCCCATGGCCAGATAAAACGCCGCCTGTGACCAGTCCCCCTCCACCTGTACTTGTCCGGGGTGGTAGTGTTGCCCGCCGGGGATGAACCAGCCGTTTTCGATAGGCTGCACCTCCACACCGAAATCATGGAGGGCAGAAAGGGTCATGTCCACATACCCGGCGGACTCCAGCGGGGTGGAAAGGGTCAGTCGGCTGTCGCCGTCCAACAGAGGTAGAGCGTACAGCAGGCCGGTGATAAATTGAGAGCTGATGTTTCCCGGCAAGGTGAATTCTCCAGGGGTGAGTTTGCCGGAAATAGAGAATGGCAAGCCGCCTTCTGTGCGGCAGGAAACGTCGTGGCTGGGCAAACAGTCCAGATAGCAACCGATGGGGCGCTCAGGAAGCCGCCCGCTGCCGGTAAAAGTTGCCTCCATGCCCAAAGCGGCGGCAATGGGAATACAAAACCGCAAAGTGGAGCCGGATTCCCGGCAGTGGATTTCCCCGGCGGGAATAGTGCCGGTGCGGGAGCCGTCTACGGTGAGGGTGCGGGTTTCTTTCTCATAGGAAACCGCCGCGCCCATGGCCTGCACTGCTTCCATAGTGGCAAACATATCCTGGCTGGGATCAATGGGGCAGAGCGTGCTCACGCCCTTTGCCAACGCCGCGCAGAGGATGGCCCGGTGGGCGGCGCTTTTGGAGGGCGGCATGGCCAGCGTGCCGGAAATTTCGGCGGGAGTATAGGTAACAGTGCTCATAGACGGGCTCCTTTCATTGTAAAACGATCGATGAGGGAATTACTCCTTCCGCCACGCATCGCGTGCCCCCTCAAAGAAAGGGACGTTATTTGGCCCCAACCCTGAGGGGGGGAGTTACTTCAAAAATTCCTGTAAATTTTCCCGAGGCAGCGTGTAAATATACGCGTCTCCAATGTCATGAAGCAAAATCAGCCGAAGCTTGTTTCCGGTACTTTTTTTATCCAGTGCCGTTGCTCCTGCGATTTCGTCCATGGTTCGGTCGGTCTTTGTAGGCAGATGATACTTTTCCAACAGCGCCGCAATCTTCTCCCCAGTTCCCGACGCAGTCAGCCCAGCACGCTCCCCGGCTTTGGCTATCAGCACCATCCCAATGCCTACCGCCTCGCCGTGGCTCAACCCGGAAAATCCATACAGTTTTTCCAGCGCATGTCCCAACGTATGGCCGAAGTTCAAAAGCATCCTCTCTCCCTTTTCCAGTGCATCTGCCTCTACAATTTCCCTTTTGCAGTCTACACACTCATAGATGACCTCTTCCAAGTGCTCCTGCACATTCTCATTCATCAAACGGTCAAACAGGGCAGGCCGACGAATACATCCATATTTGATAACTTCCCCCATTCCGTCAGCGAAGAAGTGGGGCGGCAAGGAGAAAAGGGTTTCCGGGTCGATGAGCACCAGCCGGGGCTGATGGAAGGCTCCCACCAGATTCTTTCCAAAAGACAAATCGATGCCGGTTTTCCCCCCCACACTGGAATCCACCTGTGCCAACAGAGTAGTGGGAATCTGGATAAAATCTATGCCACGCAGAAAGGTAGCCGCAGCAAAACCGGCCATATCCCCCACAACACCGCCGCCTAAGGCTACCACAAAGTCACTGCGGGTAAAACCGTTTTCTGCCAGTGCCCGATAAAACGTCTCCACTGTAGAAAGGAGCTTGCTCTGCTCCCCGGCAGGAAACACACAGGAATGAGCCTCATATCCCGCCTGACGGAGGGAAGCCATTACTGTTTCTCCATAGAGAGGAAACACATTGCTGTCACTGATGACCATGGCACGGGTTCCTGTGGGAAACAGGGAAAGACAGTGTTTTCCGGTGTGGGCCAGCAGGCCCCGCTCCAGCAAGATAGAATAAGGTTTTGCAGTTCGTACAGTCAGTTCCATAACAAGGCTCCTTTCGAAATACTACATTCACTTTCTGATTTACAATACTTGTCCTGTGCTTTTATTCTCCCAGTGATTCTTTTACTTCGCGGCCCTTTCGCAGAAGGCTTCTCAGTGCATTTTCATCCTCTGTGTCCAGTGCTGTTTGAATGGCGCTTAGATTTTCCATGAGCGTAGACAATTCCCGGGACAACGCTTCCCGATTTTCTAAAAACAGCTCTGTCCACAAAGTTTCATTGATACGGGCCACCCGGGAAACATCCCGATAGCTGCCCGCTGAATATCCCTTATGTCCTGGACACCGGGGGCTAAGGACATAGGCACAGGCCAATGCATGGGGAAGCTGGGAAGTATAGGCTATCATTTCATCATGATGAGCCGGCGTAGTTTTCACTACCTGTCCGAACCCTATTTGTAAAGCCAATTTTTCCATAAAAGATTCCGCCCATTTTGGGGCACCACAGGGGACCAATAAATAGCTGGCTCCTCGAAACAGAGTGGCTTCGCTGACTGCAAAACCATTGCGTTCTTTTCCCGCCATGGGGTGACCGCCTACAAATACAAATCCCAGTTTCTGCGAAAGAGCTTTTAGCTGAGGGCATACGGCATTTTTAATCCCGCAGGCATCTGTCACAATACACTTCGGTTTTAGTGCGGCTCCATATTTGCAGGCAAAATCCACCGCTGCCTGAGGGTAGAGACACAGCCAGAGTACATCTGCCTGAGGCAAGTCCTCTTCATATCCACGCCGTTCGATGGCGCCACAAGCAACGGCTTCATCCACTACTTCCGGGTCGGTATCCATCCCCAAAACCCGATAGGAAGTGAAAGCAGAAAGAGCTTTGGCAATGGAGCCGCCTATAACTCCTAACCCTACAACAATAATGGTTTTTTTCTCCATTTTCAGAGCCCCTTTCTGTATTTCACACTATACTTTATTGATTCATCAATAGAGAAATTAGATGATTTTTATAATAAATATTTACATTTAGAGAATAAAACATTATAATATGTTTATAGATAACTCGTATAAACAAGGTCTTCTCTATGAAACTGCCCCCTCGCCCCGGCCCGATTCATTTCGGGTTGGGGCTTTTTTTATTATGCTTCCCGGAGTACAGAAGCCGCTTTCTTTACATGGGCTGCCACCTTATCAAACTGGTCCGGCGTGAGGGACTGAGCACCATCAGAAAGTGCGTGGCTGGGGTCATTGTGTACTTCAATAATCAAACCGTCTGCACCTGCCGCCACTGCTGCCATTGCCAGTGGTTCAACCAACCAGGCAATACCGGAAGCATGGCTGGGGTCTACTACAACCGGAAGATGAGACAACTTTTTGAGGATCGGCACTGCGGAAATATCCAGCGTATTGCGGGTAAAGGTTTCGTACGTACGAATACCCCGCTCGCACAAAATCACCTGGTCGTTTCCGCCGGCCATAATATACTCGGCGCTCATCAGCAATTCTTCAATGGTACTGGAAAGTCCGCGCTTCAGCAAAATCGGCTTGCGCAGCTTACCGAGCTCCTTTAACAGCTCAAAGTTCTGCATGTTCCGTGCACCTACCTGGATGATGTCCACATCTTCAAAAAGCGGAATATGCTCGGCACTCATGATTTCGGTTACAATTGGCAGCCCGGTTTTGGCTCTTGCTTCCCGCAGCAGCTCCAATCCCTGTGCTTTCATTCCCTGGAATGCATACGGGCTGGTTCTGGGTTTGAATGCGCCGCCCCGCAGGAACTGGGCGCCGGCAGCTTTTACTCGACGGGCGACCTCACAAATCTGCTCTTCACTTTCTACCGAACAGGGACCTGCAATCAGTGCCAGAGAGCCATCGCCAATTTTTTGCCCTCCTGGCAGGGTAATCACCGTATCATCGGGATGGAATTTCCGGTTTGCCTTTTTATAGGGCTCCTGTACTCGTTTTACGCTTTCCACAAAACTCTGTGCTGCCACGTAATCAATGTCAATAGTGGAAGTATCACCAATCAATCCCAATACGGTACTTTGGGTACCTACCCAAGTATTTACCTTGACATTGTGATTACGGGTAATGGCCTGTGTGAAGTGTTCGAGCTGTTCCTGACTACAATTCGGTTTGAGTACGATAATCATTTTTATTCCTCCTGTTGGTAAAATGTGGGCCAGGGCGGCTGTTTTCCAAAAGAAAAAGCGGAGCCACTGCTGGCTCCGCTGACAATACCCAAAAATATTTTGGAAAACCGGCTTTACTGGGAATCCCCTTTTACCGGTCTGCACTCGGAAGCGTCACAGTGAAAACAATTGCACGCGGAAAAATCCCACGCCATAAAATAGCGGGGATACCCAAAGCTGGTAAATCGAGTTGTGCAAATAGCTGCGTTCATGTGAAGCTCCTGTAAATCCACGGGACAAGCCCGTTTGAATTTCTGTATTTCATAGTAGCGGATTCTTTTGGTTTTGTCAAGAGGCTTTTCCACTTTTTCGATTTTATGTGCTAAATCAAATGTTTTTTGTATAATACACATCAAACAATACAATTAGTATTATTTCTTGTATTCTTCTTCCAAGTCATACAGTTTTTCTTCTGAAAATCCTTACAGTTTCTGCCTTTGGTTTTCTTGAAAACACAAGGCCCTTCCTGTATAATAAATAAATGTGTTTGTGTGTAAAGAAGTGCTTATTTTAGGGCTGTCTCTGCCAAAAATTTGCAATGGACAGTCTCTGGCGATTCGCCGTATTATAGGAAAGGAAGGGTATGAATGAACACTATCGGCTTTGATAACGACAAATATCTTCAAATGCAGTCTTCTCATATTCGGGAACGTATTTCCAAATTCGGAGGAAAACTGTATCTGGAATTTGGCGGAAAACTCTTCGATGATTACCATGCTTCCCGTGTTTTGCCGGGATTCCAGCCGGACAGCAAGCTGCGTATGCTTTTGCAGTTAAAAGACCAGGTAGAAGTTGTGATTGTCATCAACTCCGGCGATATTGAGAAAAATAAACTTCGTGGCGACCTTGGCATTACTTATGATGTGGATGTTCTCCGCCTGATTGATGTATTCCGCAACTGCGGCTTGTATGTAGGAAGCGTTGTTCTCACCTGTTTCCAGGGGCAGCCGGTAGCCGAAGCTTTCCAGAAACGCCTGGAAGCTCTTGGTGTGCGTGTATATCGTCATTACCCCATTGAAGGGTATCCTTCCAACATTGCCAAAATTGTCAGCGATGAAGGATATGGCCGCAACGAATATATTGAAACCAGCCGGGAATTGATTGTGGTAACGGCCCCGGGTCCTGGCAGCGGAAAAATGGCTACCTGCCTTTCCCAGTTGTATCACGAACACAAGCGGGGAATTCAGGCCGGTTATGCAAAATTCGAAACTTTCCCCATTTGGAACCTTCCTTTGAATCATCCGGTAAACTTGGCTTATGAGGCTGCCACCGCGGATTTGAATGACGTCAACATGATTGACCCCTTCCATCTGGAAGCCTATGGCGAAACCACCGTCAACTATAACCGGGATGTGGAAATTTTCCCGGTACTCACTGCAATGTTTGAAAAAATCGTGGACGAATGCCCGTATAAATCCCCCACCGATATGGGTGTGAATATGGCGGGTAATTGCATTATTGACGATGAAGTCTGCCGGGAAGCTTCCCGCCAGGAAATTGTTCGCCGGTATTACACCGCTCTTTGCGGCCAGCGTCAGGGAACCGTTCAGGAAGATGAGGTTTACAAGCTGGAGCTTTTGATGAAAAAGGCCGGTGTTTCTGTTTCCGACCGGGCTGTGGTGGCTCCTGCTCTCCAGCGTGCTGAGGAAACCGGCGCTCCTGCTGCTGCCATGCAATTGCCGGATGGCCGTATTGTAACCGGACGCACAACCGATTTGCTGGGACCGTGTTCTGCCGTTTTGCTGAACGCTTTAAAAACGCTGGCTGGCATCAGCGACGAAATTCACCTTCTTTCCCCTGTCATTATCGAACCCATTCAGCATTTGAAGGTCGAGCATCTGGGCAACCGCAATCCCCGTCTGCATACCGATGAAATTTTGATTGCCCTTTCTATTTGCGCTGCTACCAATCCCACTGCCAAATTGGCAATGGAACAGCTCAATTCCCTTCGTGGAAGCGAGGTTCATTCCTCTGTGATTCTTTCCCCGGTAGATGAAAAGGTATTCCGCCGTCTTGGAGTGAATATCACCTGCGAACCCCGGTATGAAAGCTGATTGTTTTTGAATTTGAAAGTCTCTCCCGTCATATGGGAGAGGCTTTTTTCTATGTTTATATTCTGTAGGGTTATACAGTTTGTTGCTCACCACCCGACAACTCGCTTCCCGGATAATACCATGCCAGAATCTGCCGATAATCTGCACCGTTTTGCGCCATATACTGTGCCCCGGTCTGACTCATTCCCACATTGTGGCCCCATCCCTTTACCTGAAACGTGAAACTCCCGTTCTTCACTGTCCAGGTAAAATTAGCTGAGCGAAGGCCAAATGCATTTCGAAGCTCTGTGCCGGTGGCTTCCTCTCCGCCAACTTTTCCCTGTAACACCGTCCCGCTGCCGCTGCGCTTGATTTCGGTGATCCACTTGGAAGGCTCGTCCCCTAAAACCGCTTGCGGCCATGTTTCCATAATTGCCTTTTTTACTTGTTCCTCACTCATCTCCACAACAGAATAATATCCAGGAGCAAAAACATCCCCAGGGCTGGCGACTGCCTGCAAGCAGGGGGAATCTCCCCCCCATACATCCTCCCCTTTATCAGTACTTCCAGAAGAAATAGCAAAATAGGTAGCGCATAAAAGCTCCCCTTCTTCCAAAAGAGTTTGCCCCTGTATGGATTCTTCCACCTGTGTCAAAACCTTTTCCCATATCTCATATTGTTCTCCCCATCGGCTCTTTCTCTCCTCCTGTGGGATATATACCAGTCCTGCCTCGGTGTTACAGGAAAAATCAGCCTCTTCCCCTTCCTGCTTACGATTTTGCTCTCGAAGACGGCTGTAGTAGGTATAAAGAGCGACTCCCTGTGCTTTCAGCGCCTCAAGCTCATAGGTAGGCGGAACTTCCGCCGCAATTCCTCCTTTGATAAATTCGGCGTCCTCCACTGTCAAAATAGTCCCGTCGGCATCTTTCAGACGAAACACACTTTCTTCTGTTGCCGATAATTCCTGTTTTGTCGTTTTTTCCTCCTTTTGGGATACCTGGCCCTCTGTTTCTTCGTGAACCGAGCAGAACGACAGCAGTGGAAGCAATGCCGCTGCCAAATAGAATATCCCACACAGCACCAGGATGGTGCGGAGCTTTTTTCTTCTCATAAAGACTTCCCCCTTTACCTATAGCAGGTTTAACATTTCATTTATTCGTAATAGAGGCAAAATTCCCATAAAACGAAGAATATAAATTCTAATTTTGCAAGATTGCAATTTTAAAAATTCATTTTCTCTTGTTTCCTCCCCCCAATTCTATTGACTTTGGTATTGGGGTGATATACAATAGAAAACATGCAGGGAGATTTTTAAAATGAGGTGGCTAAACTACATGGATATAGAGAACACACAGGAACTTGCTGGTGAGAACAAGGGTTCCTTACTGGAAAACTTATGCGAGGAGTATCGGACAAATAACCGAATTCCCAGCGATTTGTTCGACAAATATCAAGTAAAGCGCGGCCTGCGCAATCCCGACGGTACAGGCGTGGTGGCTGGACTGACCAATATCAGTAATGTTCACGGCTATCTGATTCGGGACGAAGAAAAGGTTCCGGATGAAGGCAAGCTGATTTATCGGGGCATCGATTTGGGAGAACTGGTGGACGGCTGTATCCGTGATGACCGCTTTGGATTTGAAGAAGTGGAATGGCTTCTTCTTTTTGGACGGCTGCCCAACAAAACTCAATTGGAGCATTTCAATGAAATCCTCAACGAAAGCCGGGAACTGCCCGAATATTTCGCAGAGGATATGATTATCAAAGCGCCCTCCCCTAATATTATGAATAAGCTGGCCCGTTCTGTACTGGCTCTGTATTCCTATGACGATACGCCCGATGACCCGTCTTTGGAAAACAACATGCGTCAGTCCATTCAACTGATTGCCCGGCTGCCTACCATTATGACCTATGCCTATCAGGTAAAACGGCGGCACTACGATAAAAAGAGCATGTTCTTCCATCCTCTGCGCCCGAATCATCATACGGCAGAAGCTATTTTGTATGCACTGCGTCCGGACATGCAGTTTACTGATGAGGAAGCCAAGCTGCTGGATTTGTGCATGATGCTCCATGCCGAGCATGGCGGCGGCAACAACTCCACTTTTACCAGCCGTGTGCTTTCCTCTTCCGGTACGGATATTTATTCTACCATTGCCGCTTCCATTGGCTCTTTGAAGGGGCCCAAGCATGGCGGCGCCAACCATCGTGTGATGACCATGATGAAAGAATTGATGGCCAATGTAGAGGACTGGGAAAGCGAAGAGCAGGTAGAAGCCTATCTGGAAAAAATTCTCCGCAAAGAGGCCGGCGATGGTTCCGGTCTGATTTATGGTATTGGCCATGCCGTCTATACCCTCTCCGACCCTCGTGCCGTAATTTTAAAAGACAAGGCCTGCAAACTGGCGGAAGAAAAGGGTATGGAGCGGGAATTCAACCTGTTCCGTTTGGTGGAAACGCTTGCCCCCAGCGCATTTGAGCGGGTAAAGGGCAGCAGCAAAGTGGTTTCGGCCAACGTGGACTTTTATTCCGGCCTGATTTATCAAATGCTGGGAATCCCCGAGGATTTGTTTACCCCCATGTTTGCCATTTCCCGTATTGGCGGATGGTGTGCCCATCGCATGGAAGAAATGTTTACCGGTGGCCGGATTATTCGCCCGGCTTATCGCTCGCTAACCAAGTTCCAGCCCTATGTGGACTTGGAAGACCGCACTTAATATTGAAAAAACAAAACAGCCGTTCCCCGAATTTTGGGAACGGCTGTTTTTATTTTTGTTGTTTCTACTATTACAGAATTTCCGGCTTCAGTTCCAAGGAAAACGTAAATTCCCGCTCCGTAAACCGATAGGGCTTTTCCGTCAAGGGACCGCAGCTGTTAGACCCAATTCCGTTCTGCTTATAATCCAGACACCATACGGTATATCCACTGGTTTCCAGTTGATAGTTGTGGGATTTCTCTGTCAGCTCTTCCTGTGTAAAAGGCGATACAGAGAAGGAGAACGGGTTGCTGCTTCGAGCCGATAACCCCATATTTCTGTCTGATACAGTTACCCAACGAGTACCGAAATGGCTGCCGTTTTCCTGAGGTTTTAAGTATTCCTCATACTGCTCTTCTACCAAAGAAGAGAATTGTCCCAGATAGGCAGACAGGTGCTTATCACCATAGCTTTCGCCTGGCCCGTACCCATAATAGGATACCTTAGAGAATGTTTCCTGCATAAACAGCCGCACTCCAAACCGAGGCAAAGGTAAAAGTGCGTTTTCCCAGGTAAAGTCTTCATTGCGCACAATATGGAAAGAGCCATTTAACCGGCCATCCCCACCAATTTCCCACCGGACATCCGCCGTGAGAATCTTTTGAATGAATACAGCGGAAATAGACAAACGGCAGGTAATGACAGCCACACCGTTTTCAAGCTGCGCTTTTGATTCATATACCCGTACCGTAGTTCTGTCAAATCCTGCTTCCTGCCACTTGATTCGCAAATATTGGTCATTATCCGTCGGCGCACGCCACAGGTTCCACTCCATGGGCTTTTGCAGGAAGGATACATTGTTGGCAGTTAGAGAATCAAACAGGCCGGTATTGCGGTTAAACCGATAACGGAACCCCGCTGCGGTTATTATAAAGGTCTCACCGTTTTCCTCCAGGGAAATTTCGCCGGGTACCGCAGGCACAATAGGCAGGCATGCAGGCTCTCCAAAGGGAAACACCTGCTCAAATCCCACCGAATGGCCCGCCGGGACAAAGGGAGCTTCTTTTATTGTCACACCGGTAAACAGTAACGACTGTCCCGGCGCCAAAGATTCTTCAAAGGAAATGACCTTTTCTTCGTGAGGAAAGATTTCAGGAAGCTGTACCATGCCACCGGAAACACCTTCTCCATTGTCCGACAGAATTTGATATTCCAGCTTCAGGAAAGAGGATAATTCTGTAAAATCCAGACGGTTTTTGACATACAGCTTTCCGTTTTCCCAGCGGACTGTAAACGGGCGAATCCCGTTTTTATATTCCAACAGGCTCACCGATGGCGTGCGGTCCGGAAGTACCAGGCCATCCATGCAAAAGTTGCCGTCATGGGGAAACTCGCCAAAATCGCCGCCGTAACCATATTGGTCACGATTATCGGGCGTGCGTCCCTGATATACGGCATGGTCACACCACTCCCACACAAAGCCGCCGCAAAAGCCCGGATACTTTTCCATTTGCTCCATGTATTCCTGAATACATCCCGGCCCGTTACCCATAGCATGAATAAATTCACACAACACCAGGGGCTTTTTGGCGCCGCCAGTCATCGGGTCACTGGCATCGGCAAAATATTTGTCGATATATTCATTGGAGGGATACATCCGGCTGAACACATCCAACATGGACATATCATATTGCTTATCCCGCTCACTGTACAGTACGTTTTCATAGTGCAGCAGCCGGCTGGGATCATACTCCTTCACCCATCTTCCGGCTGTTACCAGATTAGGGCCATATCCGGACTCGTTTCCCAGAGACCAGAAGGTAATGCTGACACAGTTTTTGTCCCGCATCACATTGCGCTGAACCCGGTCTAAAACCGCTTTTGCAAAATTCGGGTCACACATGATATCGCCAAAATTGTCACAGCTGCCATTGAAAACCGTAACGGTTCCATGAGTTTCCAGATCGCTTTCGCCAATCACATAGAATCCATACTCACTGCAAAGCTGTGGAAACCACGGTGCATTGGGATAATGGCTGGTGCGGATTGCGTTGATGTTGTGCTGCTTCATCAAAGCCAAATCTTTCCGGGCCTGCTCACGGCTGATGGTATAACCGGTTACCGGGTCGCTGTCGTGACGGTTAACGCCGCGGAACCAGACTCTCACACCATTGAGAAGTACCACACCATCCCGTACCTCTATCTGCTTAATACCTACTTTTTGATGAATCCATTCTTCCCCGGTTTCCAGCAGAAGTTTATACTGATAGGGTGACTCTGCATTCCACAAAATCGGGTTTTCCAGTGCAAAAACAATTTTCCCGTTTTTGCTCTCCGCTCTGCCAAGCAGCTCCCCTTCTTCGTCAAACAATCTGGCTTGGACAACGGGATTTCCTGTCGTTTCCACGTCTATGACAATCTGTGCAGAAGAAAAATCTTCAGACAGCTTTGTGTGGACGAAATAATCCCGAATATGTTCCTGGGGACGAAACAGCAAATAAACGTCCCGGAATATTCCGGACATTCGTAGCTTATCCTGGTCTTCCAGGTAACTGCCGTCGCACCATTTCAGGACCAAGACAAACAGGCGGTTCTCCCCTTCCTTCACCAGGTCAGTAATATTAAACTCACTGGTAGAATGGGAAACCTGGCTGTATCCGGCAAATTCTCCATTGACCCAAAGATAAAAGCAGGAATCCACCCCTTCAAAATTCAGGAAACATCTCTGTTTGAGCTGCTCTTCTTTCAACAAGAAGGTGCGGGCATACATCCCACGGGGGTTATCCTTTGGAACATAAGGTGGGTCATAGGGAAATGGATAGCGCACATTGGTATACTGATGGCTGTCGTATCCCTGTGTCTGCCAGCAGGAAGGAACTTGGATTTTTCCAAATGACTCCTCACAGACACAAAGCCCTTGGGTATCCGCTTCGGGAAATGCCCGGGCAAAGCTGGGTTCATAACGGAAATCCCATATCCCGTTCAAACTCATCACCCGGGAAGAAATGCCTTCCCAATCTGTCTCTCCCGGCGCACAGGGGATATAATAGCAGCGGTTGGGGCAGGTCCCCACATGAAGGACCTGCGGGTTTTCGTGAAATTCCTGCATTTGCACGACGACTCCTCCTCCAGAGACAGGCAGGAAAATGCATTTGGAATCATGCGTTTTTCTTGACTTTGCCCATCCTGTATTTTATCATTAAAATATTAGTGGGACTGTGATGGCGTTTTGCCTCAAATCCTGCGCCTATTATACAATGATTCTCTGGGAATGTACAGCAGGATTTCCGGGAGGCAGAAGTTGGCTTTTTTGACAGAATGGAGGTTATTATGGCGGTACAGATTGGAATGTGTGGAATTTATATCGTGCTGGGCGCACTGCTCTGCCGTAAATTTCTGGCGTCAGAGAGAAAGCGGGAAGGATTTCCGGCGCTGGCAGCTATATTGATTTTTGGTGGGGCACTGGCGCTGCGGCTGATACTGGGTGTGATGTATACCGGCTATGAAACGGATATGAATACCTTTAAGGCTTGGGCCGGGTTAGCCGACAGTATGGGCCTGAATCACATTTATTACAGTGACATTTTTCTGGACTATCCGCCGGGATACCTGTATATTCTGTGGTTTTTAGAAAAACTGCGTCAGCTCATCGGCCTTGAAACCGGTGGAAGCGGCTTTACCCTACTAATCAAACTTCCTTCCATTGTAGCTGATTTGGTATGTGGCTGGCTTTTGTACTCCTTTGTGCAAAAACGAACCGATGCCGCCAAAGGTATGCTGGCAGCGGCGCTTTATTTGTTCTGTCCGGCAGTACTCATTAACAGCACGATTTGGGGACAAGCGGACAGCTTCTGTGTACTTCTCCTGCTGATCGCCATGCTGTTTTTGGTCAGAGAAAAAGTTGGCTGGAAAGCCGCAGCTGGCGCTATGTATGGGGTCAGCATTATGATGAAACCACAAATGCTCCTATTTGCACCGGTTTTCCTGTTCTTTGTGCTGAAGAAGAAGGACTGGAAAGGCCTTTTGCTGGGACTTGTCAGTGCTTTTGCCACTATTTTTCTTTTGGCCCTTCCCTGTACCCAAAACTTTGACTTCACCTGGCTGTTCCAGCAATATGCGGATACCATGGGCTTTTATAATTATTTCACCATTAACGCCTATAATCTCTACTGTCTGTTGGGACTCAATTGGTATTCCATGGAAAGCCTGCCGCTATGGGTTTCGCCGGTGCTGACATCTGCATCCGCCTTGTTGGCGGTAGCCTTTTCCGCCGTCCTGTATTGGAAGAGCAAACGGTCGGAAGCTATTTTTGCGGTTCCGGTAGTCATTATTTCTACTATCTATTTATTTGCCCCAAAAATGCATGAGCGCTATCTGTTCCCTGCTCTGTTCTTCTTACTGCTGTGCGCGGCATTTGCCAAAGAGCTGCGTCTGTACCTCAGCTTTTTCTGTCTGTCTGCCGTGCACTTCCTGAATGTTTCCTATGTCCTCTATCTGAATAATGCCTATGTCTCCCCCACATCTCCAGTACTGCTGGCACTTTCGGCGGCTCACCTGATTCTCTATCTTTATACGATGTATGTTTTGTGGGACGTCTTTGTCCGGGAACAATGTGTGACAGCTTCTGACCGCCAATCCTATGAGCCTCCGCGCCATATTCGGGCAGAATCCTCTCTCTCCCCTCAATCTCGGAAAATGTCTGGCACCGACTGGGTTCTGGCCTGCGGAATTGCAATTCTATATTCTCTGATTGGATTCTGGTGTCTGGGCTCTTCCAATATGCCGGAAACAAGCTGGGAGCCTCAGGCCGGAGAAAGTGTGACCTTCTCCCTTTCACAGGAAGGAACCCTTCTGCGGTATCTGCCAGGGCTTACAGTTCCGGTAAAAGGCGAAAGCGCTCATACCGGTGTGGACGTTGCGGTAGAGGTCTCATCGGACGGAGAAGTTTGGAGCAGCGCCGGTGTTCTTTCTGATGATAGCGTGTTTGCCTGGCAGGAGTTCCAGCTTACCGAAGGAACACAGTATCTTCGCCTCACAGCGGTTTCCGGTACACCGGTGATAAATGAAATTGCCGTGATTACCCCTGATGGGGAAAATATGGTGGAGCTTTCTTTATTGTCCGGCAATGGGGAGGCTTTAATCGATGAGCAAAGAGACATTCCTCTTCATCCCACCTGGTATGATTCTACCTACTTCGATGAAATTTATCACGCCCGCACCGCTTATGAACATCTTTTGGGGGCCGAACCCTATGAAAACACCCACCCCACTCTGGGGAAACTGATCATGAGCCTGGGAATTCTGCTTTTCGGCATGAACCCCTTTGGCTGGCGCTTTATGGGGGCTTTGCTGGGCGTATTGATGCTCCCGATTCTGTATCATTTGATTAAGCGGCTGTTTGGAAAAAGCTGGCTGGCATTTTGCGGTACGGTATTGTTTGCCCTTGACTTTATGCATTTCACCCAGACCCGTATCGCTACCATTGATACCTATGCCGTATTTTTCCTGCTGCTGATGTATGATACTATGTTGTGTTTCTGTCAGCAGGACTTGCGGATTGCTCCCTTAAAAAAGCTTCTTTTGCCTTTGTGCCTTTGCGGTATTTTTACCGGTATGGGCATAGCTTCCAAATGGACGGCAGCCTATGGCGCCATAGGTCTGGCGGTACTGTTCTTCTGGAGACTGTTCCGGGCTTATCGGGAATGTCCCTCTGCCGACAGAAAAGCGCTGAACCGGCGTACCCGCACTTTGATTTTGTGGTGCTGCCTGTTCTTCCTGCTTATCCCATTTGGCATTTATTATGCTGCTTTTCTGCCTGTGCTATTGCTTCCCGGACACGATGCCAGTCTGGCCGGATGGTGGGGATACCAAATCCACATGTACAACTATCACTCCGGCTTGCAGGCAGAACACAGCTTCTCCTCTAACTGGTACCAGTGGCCCATTATGTCCCGTCCGGTATGGTATCATGTCACCTATTCCTATATGGGGAATCCCGATGCTGTCTGCACCATTTCCGCTTTTGGAAACCCTGTACTCTGGTGGGGCTCTATTCCCGCCTTGGTCTATGCTCTCTGGAAAGGATTCATGTGCCGCAACCGTCAGGCCGGATTTATTCTGGTGGGATTTCTTTCCGCCTATCTGCCCTGGGTACTGGTTCCCCGTCTGACCTTCATCTACCATTATTTTACAGCTCTACCCTTTGCATTGCTGGCATTGCTGCTGGTGTTTGACCGCTGGGAGGAATCTTGCCGCCGGGGCCGCCGCATTAAGACGGAACACCCTGCACTGGCTCCAAAACTCTCCATGGTAGTCGTATTAGCAGCTGCTCTGGTATTGGCGGTTGTATTTTTCCCGATTATTTCCGGCAATGCCACAACCGTGGAATATGCCCACAATCTGCAATGGCTGCCTGGATGGTTCTTCTGCGGCTGATTTTTACAATGAGAGAAAGGAATTACCCTACTTATGCGAATGAGAAAAAAAGACTGGGCCCGGCCGGAACTGGCCGTTTGCCCTTATTATACGGACAAACCCGAATCCCTAAAAGGCCACTGGCAGGAGCACTATGCCAAAAAGCAGCCTCTTCATTTGGACTTGGGCTGCGGAAAATGCACCTTTTTGGCAGAACTGGCTTTCCGCCATCCGGAAATCAATTATCTGGGCATTGACCAGAGTCCCGATGTATTGGGGGTTGCCCGGCGAAACATCGAAAGCACCTTTGCTAACGGCCAGCGCCCCGTGGAAAATGTGATGTTGACTGCTTATGACATTGAAAAAATTGCTGCGATTCTCGATGAAACCAACGACCGTGTTTCCCGCATTTACATCAATTTCTGTAATCCCTGGCCCAAAGCCCGCCATCACAAACGCCGTTTGACCCACACCCTCCAGCTATTAAAATATCGCAAGCTTTTGTGCGACAACGGGGAAATCTGGTTTAAAACCGACAACGATGATTTGTTTTTGGCCACTCTGCGCTACATGGAAGAAGCCGGCTTTGAAGTATTCGAAAAAACCTTTGACCTCCATGCTGAAAATGATTCGGAAAATATTGAGTCGGAGCACGAGGTTATGTTTACCGCGCAGGGAATTAAAACCAAGGCATTAAAAGCACGGATGCTTCCAAGCGTTTCCAAATAAATGTAAACTTCCTTTGGATAGCTTTTTCTATTACCAGTAAGTTTATCGACAAAATGAAAACCTGGATATTTCCTTACGGAAACATCCAGGTTTTTCTGTTATGATGAGTTCGTTATGGATTATGCGAAGGGATTCTCGTCCTTGTACAGCATACCCTTGGGCTGGTTAAAGGCAATATCCTCTACGCCCAGATAGTTAAAGATGGTGTACAGAGCCTTGCCCACATGACCAAAGGCCACAGCACCATGATGGGGATAACGCTTGCTGATGAGTACATGGCGATAGAAGCGGCCCATTTCCGGAATAGCGAAAATACCAATGCCGCCGAAGGAACGGGTTGCCACAGGCAGGATCTCGCCCTCTGCCACATAGCTGTGCAGAGTACCGTCAGCAGCGCTCTGCAGACGGAAGAAGGTGATCTGGCCAGGAGCGATGTCAGCCTCCAGGGTGCCACGGGTGAAGTCCGGCTCGCCGCCGTTCTCCAGCAGACGGTTCTGGATGAGCTGATACTTGACAGCGCGGTCATCACACAGCTTGCAGATAGGAGTATTGCCGCAGTGGAAGCCCATGAACACATCGGTGGGACCATAGTTGAACTTGCCCTTAATGTCAGCCTCATACAGGTCGGCAGGGACAGAGTTGTTGATGTCCAGCAGCGTTACGGCATCGCCGGTCACGCAAGCACCGATGTACTCGCTCAGTGCGCCATAAATATCTACTTCGCAGGCCACCGGAATGCCCTTGGCAGCCAGACGGGAGTTTACATAGCAGGGTTCAAAGCCGAACTCGCTGGGGAATGCCGGCCAGCACTTGTCGGCGAATACCACATAATCACGGGCACCCTTGTTCTGCTCTGCCCAATCCAGCAGGGTCAGCTCAAACTGTGCCATACGGGGCAGCAAATCGGGATACTGGTTGCCCTTTACACCCAATTCAGCAGCCATTTCTTCCACAACGCCGGCAATACGCTCGTCGTCCTTGTGTGCACGATAAGCCACCAGCAGATCCAGCTCGCTGTTTTCCTGAATCTCCACACCCAGGTCATACAGGGGCTTGATGGGAGCATTGCAAGCAAAGAAGTCCTGAGGACGGGGGCCAAAGGTGATAATCTTCAGGCCAGCCAAACCAATCAGGGTACGTGCTACCGGTACGAAATCAGCAATCATATCGGCAATCTCGTCAGCGGTGCCAACGGGATACTCAGGAATGACAGCCTTCAGTTTACGCAGGCCCAGATTGTAGGAGCAGTTCAACATACCGCAGTATGCATCGCCACGGCCGTTAATCAAATCATCGCCATGTTCCTCAGCAGCAGCCACATACATGACAGGGCCGGAGAACTCTTTTGCAATCAAAGTTTCGGGAGTCTCGGGGCCAAAGTTGCCCAGGAAAACCACCAGTGCATTACATTCGGCAGCTTTTGCCTCCGCTACAGCAGCCAGCATGTCTTTTTCATTTTCAACGGTCTTTTGAATCTCAACGATTTCGCCGCCTTTAGCGGTATAGGCCTTCACAATGTCGGCGCGGCGTCTTTCGGACAGGGAAATTACAAAACAATCGCGGCTGACAGCGATGATGCCCAATTTTACCTGAGGGATGTTGTTCATGGGAATTTCCTCCTTGCAAAAATGATGGATGTCCGGCAATGGAATCACACATGGGGGTTCCGTTTTCCCCAAATCCTGAAAAATATGTACGGACAACCTCTGTTACCTTAATCATACTTCAAACCCAAGGATTTTGCAACTGTTTTTACAAAAATGTCTGAAAAAAATCTCAGGATGTCCTATTTTTCCAAATGACATCTGGAAAGGGAGTGATATTTTGTCATGAGGCAGATTGTAGATGTACGTACAATTTTAGCGTTTTTCTTCCATCTTTGCCGTGCGTTTATCCAAAAACAGCAGTAGAAATACGCCTGCCAACAAAACACAGGAAATCCAGACTGCACCGGGTCCCAAAAACCGGGAAGAAAGTGCTCCTCCGGCAGCGCCAAAACAAAAGGAAGCGATAATGATTAGATACCTCCGGCATTTTTTCCAAGCTTCCCGCTCACCGGTAAAAAGGAAAACGGAAAAGTTATCGGCCGCAGACCGCAGGTTTCCAGTACACATGGTAGTGGCATAGGGAAGCCCCTTGGTTTTGCGGAAGCTCTGCACCTGCACCGAGCAGATAAAAGAAATGGTCACATTCACCACGGCATTCGGCACCCACAATGGTACAAAACCGATGATGAGCAAAAGAAGAAACTCGAGCAGCAATGCCATATGCTGCCACTGTATCCACTCCCTCTCGGTAAAACGGCGTTTAATCACTTCAGTCAGAAGCACCCCAAGAAAAAAGGCTATTACCGGGATAAAGTAGTACAAAGCGGACAAGAAATCAGCATCCGCCAATTTGACGGCCATCAACACCAGGTTTCCCGTCTGGGCATTGGCAAAAACCCCGCCCCGCAGCGTATAAGTATAGGTATCCAGGAATCCGCCAGACAAGGCCAGCATAATGCCAACAATCAAGGATTCGTGGGCAAGCGTATCCTGACGCCACAATTGTATTTTCATTTTTCGCCCTCCCTGATGGTTTTCCGGGGGATTTTTCCAGCTTCCCACAGCTTTTGGCACTCTTGCTGTCCCTGATGGTACAGAGCGTCCAGTTTTTTCTTGTCTTTTTCAAACCGGCTCAGCATAATTGGCGTTTCCGGCGCAATCACTACCGCTTTCCCCTCTTTTTCCAGACGGAACAGCAATTCTCTGGATTTGGCATATACTTCGTGACGGGTATCCAGTGCCTGTATCATGGCCGGATACCGATGCAGAACACGGCGGTAGATCGAGCGGAAGCTTTCGGGGGATTTCTGATACCCTCTGTCCCGGGTAAGCACCGCTACAATAAAATCACATTCCTTTTCCAGAGCCCGCTCTACCGGAATGGGAGCCGCCGTACCTCCATCCAGATAACGCCGCCCCTGGTATTCCACAATGGGAGAAAATACTGGAATGGAAGAAGAAGCCGACAGCAAGGTACAGTCATGGTACAACGCTTCCTTGGAATAGAACACCGCTTTTCCGGTATCCACATCGGTAACGCCCACTTCATACTCCATAGGAGAATACAACATGGCCTCATAATCAAAAATATCCAAATGGTCCGGGATGGTTTCAAAAATAAATTTCATTCCAAAAAGGGAACCGGTTTTCAAATAATTGCTCACACTTAGATAGCGCTTGTCCCCCAGATAATCCATGTTCGTTCGATATGCTCTCCCGCGTTGCCCGCTGACAAACGAAGCTGCGTGACAGGCTCCCGCGGAAACCCCCACTACATAATCCGGCTTCCAATCTTGCGCCATCATGGTATCCAGCACACCAGCCGTATACAGTCCCCTCATACCGCCGCCTTCCAATACCAGTCCGATTTTCACATTGATTCCTCCCTGTTATCCCAACACCTGCAAGTCTTTGGTATAACCGTTCAGCACTTCGCATCCGGTTTCTGTGACCATTACCAAGTCTTCAATCCGCACGCCGAATTTACCCGGCAAATAAATGCCCGGTTCCACAGAGAACACCATTCCCGGCTGTGCAATCACCTGGCTGACAGCACTGTTATCCGGCGGCTCGTGGCAGGAAATTCCACAGCCATGGCCCAACCGGTGGGTAAAGTATGGGCCATACCCGGCCTCTTCAATTACCTGACGGGCAGCTTTATCAATCTCACACATCTTAACGCCGGGACGAATCATAGCTTCGGCAGCTAAATTAGCAGCTTTTACGGTCTCATAAACTCGACGCTGTTCCTCGCTGACTTCTTTCCAAAATACAGTCCGGGTCATATCACACCAGTACCGGCGAATAGGGGTAAAAATGTCCAGTACAATGCTGTCACCGGGACGCAATACGGTATTCTCCGGTGCGTGATGGGGGTCGGCGCCGTTAGGGCCAAAGCATACCAGCTGGCCTTCGTCAGAACGCTCTGCCCCGTTTTCTCGGAAAAGAGCTTCCACACGGGCGGCCATTTCGGACTCTGTGACCCCTTCTCGCAGTTCCCGGATTGTCTGCGCCATGACCCGGTCATTGACCGCAGAAGCTTCCCGCATAGCCTGGGCTTCCGCTGCATCTTTCTGCTTTCGGGCATCATCCACAGGCGCAGACCCTACTACCGGCTGGACATCCTGCCGCTTTTCCATCAGGCTGATAAGGAACCGACTGGGCCAGTTCTTGTCAATGCCCAACACGCCCGGGCAAACTGTTTTGGCAATATCCGCTACCGGATCATCGGCATCATTATGGATTTTCAGTTCCCAGCCTTCCATAGGCTCTACACCAAACAAATCGTTGCCAAAAAGGACGCACCGGCCATCTTCATGAAGGTATAAAGCCAGCTGCCTCTCCATGGGGACAATCCACAGCCCGGTTAAATAAAATACCGATTCCGTGGCACTGACCAGGATTTGGGTAAGCCCCTGTTCTTTCATATTCTGGCGTACACGGCAAAGACGTTCCTGATAGGTTTTGTTCATTGCAAGGTCACTTCTTCCATATAAATTGATTTGGGACAACAAAAAGCTGGTACTTTTCAAACAGTGTGCTATACTATGAAAAGTGGATACGTTTTATCCCGCATATTTCTGCTTTATTATACATCAATCGATTTATTTTGCAAAGGAGGAACCATGGAGTATCAGCTGATACGCTCGCGCCGGAAAACGCTGGAAATCTGCGTAAAACCTGGCGGAATTCTCGTTGTGCGGGCACCGATGCGCCTTCCCAAAACGGACATTGAAAAATTTTTGGCAAAAAAAGAAAAATGGATTTTAGAAAAACAGCAAAAGCTCAAGGCTGTTTCTTCTGCAAAAGAATATTCCCCAGAAGAAACAGCGGAAATGAAACGGAAAACTCTTCAGCTGGTTACTCCCAGAGTCTCCCACTTTGCCGCCCTTATTGGGGTAACCCCCACGGGAATCCGCGTTACAGAAGCGAAAAAACGTTGGGGAAGCTGTACGGCAAAAAACAGCCTGAATTTTTCCTTTCTTCTGGCAGAAAAACCTGCTGTATTTATCGATTCCGTTGTGATTCATGAGTTATGTCACATCATACATCACAACCATTCCCGGGAATTCTGGGAACTGGTGCAAAAATATGACACACATTTTCCTGGAAAACGTCCCGACTAATCTTTTGGGCTGCTGATAATCTCCTGTTTTTGACATCTTTTTTTCCACTTTATATCCTCGCGCAATTCTTACTGACGAAAGGCGGAGCCCTACCATGTTTTCTCAAAAAAATTCTTTTCCCTTTAAGAAGAAAATTCTCTCCACCGCCACTCCTTGGCTGGAACTGATACAGGCTGTCCTGTTTTTGTCTTTCGGTATTCTCACTCTGATAAATGGGAATGTGGCTTTTCGTTTTTTGCAGGCGGCGGCTGCCGGGGCACTTGCCATTGCCGGAATTTCCAGATTTTTGCAGATGTTGTCCGCCGAAAAAAAACTTGCGGCTGTTCTGTCCGTAATGGGATTTGCCCTGCTTGCCATACTAGTTGCCGTATTTCCCGCTGTGTTTGCCATTCCTACTGCCCTGGTATTCGGGATATGGTTTATTCTCAGCGGTGTTGCCCGGGGGACGATTGCCATCCAATGCTGGGCCGAAAACTTAGAGGGAAAATTCCGGAACAGCTTTGCCGCTCTTCTTTCTCTGGCATTTGGTGTTTCTCTTATTGTCAATCCAGCCTTGCGGCTTCACACGGTCTTTACCGTTGCTGGAATCTATTTGATTCTATATGCTGCCGTTTTGCTGCTGGATTTTATCTCCGGCCTGCTTCTGTCCAATCAGGTTGGCGACCGTATTAAGAGGAAAGTGCGCATCTCCCTTCCTATGTTCATTACCGCTTTTATCCCCAGCCGTCTGATTGACGATTTTAACCGTTATTTTGCTACGCATCAGGAAGAAGGAGGAATGATCCGCCAGACGCAGAAAGAGGCAAAAGAAAAGCCTGCCCTCGAAGTTTTCATCCACCTCTCCGACGAAGCTTTTGGCCGCATGGGACACGTAGACATCCGTCTGGATGATACGGTCTATTCCTATGGATGTTATGACCATTATGCCCATCGATTTTTTGGAATGGTCAGCAATGGTACCGTTGCCGTTGCACCTGCCGGGCCTTATTTGCAGCATTGCCTGACTTTTGAAAATAAAGTCCTGGTAGGCTTTGGTCTGCAAATTTCCACCAAGGAACGGGAAGTTGTGGAAAGGCAGCTGCAAAATTTAAAAAACGTTCTGATTCCCTGGCAAAGCGATTTGGAAAAAAAGCGTCAAGGTCTTCCCATCAAGGGGGATTGTACGGATGCTGCCAGTGAATTGGTAAAAGCCACCGGGGCTTCCATCTATAAAGTACAGTCCGGACCATTCCGAAAATATTTTGCCATTAACACCAACTGTGTCAAACTGGCTGACACCATCATCGGCCCTGCGGGACTGGACATTATGCGAATCAATGCCATCGCTACTCCAGGCAGCTACTTCTCCATGCTCAACGAAATGTTCGAACGGGGAAATACCATTGTCACAGAGCGTACGATCTATTCGGATAAAAAACGCGGAAAAACTTTGGCACAAAAGCTGAAACAGCAAGAGAAAAGACGTTCTGCGTAACCATATACGCTGTATATTTCTGTATAATTTTCCATGTTTTTAGAATAAAGTCTCGAGACCCAGCATTTTTTATGAGAACTTATTTACATTACCTTGCTAAAATGGTACAATAATACCGCACAATGAAGCTATAACATTGTTGTTATAACCAACCGGACAAACTGCGGTTCCCTGTCCGGGAAACTATGTCACAGAGGGGAATGGATACCAATGGAAAATTATTATCAGCCGGAAATTGAATGTGCCTCCCGGGAGCAAATCCGCGCCTGGCAGGATGAACGCTTGGTGAAACAGGTTCGCCATGTATATGACCATGTTCCGTATTATCGGAACCTGATGAAGGAAAAGGGCGTGACCCCTGAGGACATCCGCTCTGTCGATGACTTGTACAAGCTGCCTTTCCTTACGAAGGCTGACTTGCGGGATGCTTATCCTTTTGGCCTGCTGGCAGTACCCCTGGAGGATGCCGTGCGTATCCAGTCTACCAGCGGCACCACCGGCCGCCGGGTCGTTGCATTTTATACCCAGCACGATTTGGATTTGTGGGACGATTGCTGCGCCCGTGCTATCATGGCCGCCGGCGGCAATAAAGGCGATGTTATTCACGTGAGCTATGGATATGGTTTGTTTACCGGAGGTGCCGGTTTAAATGGCGGCTCCCATAAAATTGGCGCTTTAACGCTTCCCATGTCCTCCGGCAATACGGACCGGCAAATTCAGTTTATGTGCGACCTGAAATCGACCATTCTGTGCTGCACCCCGTCTTACGCTGCCTATCTGGCCGAATCCATCCATGAACGTGGCCTGCGGGACAAAATTCATCTGAAAGCCGGTATTTTTGGCGCCGAAGCCTGGACACAGGAAATGCGTCGGGATATCGAGGAGAAGCTCGGCATCAAAGCCTATGACATCTATGGACTTACCGAAATTTCCGGCCCCGGTGTTGCCTTTGAATGCAGCGCACAAACCGGTATGCATATTAACGAAGACCATTTTATTGCAGAAATCATCGACCCCAAAACCGGCGAGGTTTTGCCCGATGGAGAAAAGGGTGAACTGGTATTCACGTGCATCACCAAAGAAGCATTCCCCCTGCTGCGTTACCGTACCCGGGATATTTGTGTGCTGACTCATGAGAAATGTCCCTGCGGCCGTACCCATGTCAAAATGTCCAAACCCATGGGCCGTAGCGATGATATGCTGATTGTCAAGGGCGTCAATGTCTTCCCGTCTCAGATTGAAACCGTTTTGATGAACCGCGGTTACGCCGCCAACTATCAGATTATTGTCAGTCGTGAAAATAACAGTGATAAGCTGGAAGTTCAGGTAGAAATGACACCGGAAATGTTCTCCGATACCGTTTCTACTGTTTCCAAGAGAGAGGTCGAGCTGGAAAGCGATTTGAAGTCTATGCTGGGTATTTTTGCAGACGTGCAGCTGGTAGCACCCAAAACCATTGCCAGAAGCGAAGGCAAGGCTGTGCGTGTTATTGATAAGCGTAACCTGTATTAAAAGCATCGTTTTTTCTGAAAGGAAGGGATACAAATGACAGTCAAACAGATTTCTGTATTCTTGGAAAACAAGGCCGGCTGTCTGGCCGCTTTTACCAAAGTTTTGCGGGAACACAATATTGATATGCGGGCATTGTCCATTGCTGAAACACCGGATTTTGGAATTCTGCGTGTAATTGTAAACGATACCTATAAAGCTGCCTGTGTATTAAAGGAAGCGGAGTATATTTTCTCCATCACGCCGGTTCTGGCTGTAGAGGTTTCTGATGAAGCCGGCAGCCTGTATCAGATTGTACAGCTTCTCGGCGACAATAAAATCAATCTGGAATACACCTATGCTTTTATTACTCGGAAAAAAGGGCAAGCCTATATGATTTTCCGGGTAGAAGACAACGAAAAAGCCATCGATGTATTGGAAAAGAACGGCGTTCATATTGTCAGCCAGGAAGAATTGGACGAACTGTAAGAAATATTTCTTTGCTTATTTCTTTTACTCGCTCCTTTCATAAAAGAACCCCCACCGCGGTAAAACGGTGGGGGTTCTTCTGTATGATATTGATTTTACCGCTTGTGATCTCAGCCCTGCATCAATTCGCAAATCTGGTTGCAGAAAGTTACCGGGTCTTCTACCGGGAAGCCTTCAATCATCATAGCCTGGGTATACAGCAGCTGGGTGTAGCTCTTCAGCTTTTCCTTATCATCCTGGAACAGCTGGGTAAGCTTTGCAAAAATCGGATGGTTTGCATTCAATTCCAATACCCGCTGCGCCTGCACCTTATCGGTAGCCGGCATAGCATTAAGCACCTTTTCCATCTCCAGGGTGATAGCGCCTTCAGAAGAAATGCATACCGGATGGCTCTTCAACCGCTGGGACAGACGGACCGCCTTGACTTTACCGTCCAGCGCTTCGGTCATAAAGTCCAGCATATCTTTATTGTCTTCGACCTGCTTTTCGGCTTCCTTTTTCTCCTCTTCGGTTTCCAAGTTCAGCTCGTCAGAAGAAATGTTCTTAAAGTCCTTATCGTCGTACTTGCCCACCATCTTCAGAGCAAACTCGTCCACATTATCGGTGAGGTACAGGATTTCATATCCCTTATCTCGCAGCATCTCGGTCTGAGGCAGCTGGTCAATCCGCTCAATGGTATCGCCGCAAGCATAATAAATGCTGGTCTGGTCTTCCTTCATACGGCTGACATATTCTTTCAGCGTGACCATTTTCTTCTCGCTGGAGGAATAGAACAGCACCAAGTCTTTCAAGACATCCTTATGCATACCATAGTCAGCATACATGCCATATTTCAGCTGAAGGCCGAAGCTCTTGAAGAACTCTTCGTACTTCTCACGATCATTATTCAGCATAGATTCCAACTCGGACTTAATCTTCTTTTCCAGACGGCCGGCAATCAGCTTCAACTGACGGTCATGCTGGAGCATTTCACGGCTGATATTCAGGGACAAATCCTGAGAATCTACCAAGCCGCGAATAAAGCTGAAATAATCGGGAAGCAAGTCGGCGCATTTTTCCATAATCATAACGCCGTTGGAATACAGCTGCAATCCCTTTTCATATTCACGGGTATAAAAATCCATAGGCGCTTTGGCCGGAACAAACAGCAGAGCGTCATAAGTAGCGGCGCCCTCTGCATGAGTACGGATAATACGGGCCGGGTTCTGCCAATCCATGAACTTCTCCTTGTAGAAGTTCTGATATTCTTCCTCCGTGACTTCATTCTTATTCTTGCGCCAAATCGGGACCATGCTGTTCAGAGTCTCAGTTTCCGTATAGGTTTCATACTCTACAGGAGCATTTTCGTCAGCACCCTCGGCTTTTTCCTTGGGACGGCTCTTTTCCACGTCCATACGAATGGGATAGCGGATATAATCCGAATATTTCTTGACTATGGAGCGCAGACGGTACTGGTCCAGATACTCGTCATAATTTTCTTCTTCGGTGTTATCCTTAATATGCAGGATAATCGTCGTGCCATGGCCGTCTTTCTCGGCGGGCTCAATGGTATAACCTTCTGCACCGGTGGAATGCCAGCGCCATGCTTCATCGCTGCCATAGGCACGGCTGATGACCGTTACGTCGTCGCTGACCATAAATGCAGAATAAAAACCGACGCCAAACTGGCCGATAATATCAATGTCTTCCTGCTTCTCGTTTTCCTTTTTGAAGTTGAGGGAACCACTTTTTGCAATGACGCCCAGGTTATTGTCCAATTCCTCCCGGGTCATACCAATACCATTATCCGTAATGGTCAGGGTGCGCTTCTCTTTATCCGCTTCAATGGTAATCGAAAAATCATCCCGGTTCAAACCGGTATCTCCGTTTTTCAGTGCCTGATAATAGAGCTTATCGATGGCGTCGCTGGCGTTGGAAATCAGTTCCCGAAGAAAAATCTCCTTGTGGGTATAAATGGAATTAATCATCATGTCCAGCAGACGCTTGGATTCTGCCTGAAACTGCTTCATTTCCATGGAATATCAACCTCACGTTTCTATATTTAGCACTCTTCGTGCTTAAGTGCTAAAACTATTGTAACGCAATCGCTGCTGGAATTCGTGACGAAATTGTAAACTTTGCTTTTTCCTGCCCTTTTCAATGGATTTTTTCTTTACTTTTCCCTAATCAGAAAACAAAAACGCTGCCCTTCCCGGTAGTTTTCCGGTCAGACAGCGTATCCGTTTTATAGATTAGCTCCAAACTTCTGATTAAAATCCAGCAGCTTTTCTCCTTCTGTTATTAGCTCTCCCTGTTCATTTTCCTGTATTTCTTCATACATCATCCACGGCACCTGGATACACCTGGTTTTTCCGTCCTCCAGCAGAAAAGAAATGGTACACTCCATATGATGAGACGGAGCTTTGCTGGTTCCGGTTTGCACCAACTCCACTTTCTTTTCCAGCACCCGGGCATTCTGCCGGTAAATTGGCTGTTTTTCTTCATGCTTTGATTCAGAAGGTTCTTCATAATGTTTCAGCTGATGATGATAGGAAAAAAAGCTCCAAATCATCATTCCTATCACTAACGCAGCCAAACCGAGTACCATAATCACCGGTCCCCACGGTGTGCCATGAAAATTCATTATCATCTTTCCTTTTCTTTTATGTTAACGGGTCTTCCAACAAGACAACCTGTTTGGCCTCTGCGTCCAGACGCACTTGGCAGCCAATCGGCAAGGTTAGCATGGGGTGGGTGTGGCAGCAGTCAAATTGCGCCAAAATGGGGAAGTCCGGTTTTCCTAACACTTCCAGCAATATTTCACAGGGCGCTCTTCCCGTCCCATTGTCATCGAATTTTTCGTGCTTGCCCAAAATCAATCCGCCAATTTTTTCAAAAACACCGGCCAGCTTAAGAAGCGAAAAACTACGTTCAATGGTACAGGCATCCTTGAGAGAGTCTTCCAACAGCAAAATATCTCCCTGCCGAATCTCAGGCATATATTCGGTGCCGAAAAATCCCTCCATAGTATTCAAGTTTCCGCCTATGAGCCTGCCTTCGGCAATTCCGGGTTGTATACAAAGCCATTGATTTTTATTTTTTTCTTTTGACCGGTCCTGCGTGCTCCAATTGATAAATTCCTCTGTCCAGAATTCTGGCATGGAATAAGAATAGGGAATTGCCAATCCATTTGCACAGAGAATGGTTTCAAACGAGGAAAAGGTACTGTCCACAAAAGGCGGAAATTCTCCAAAAGAAGAAGCCAGTGCTGGACCGTAAAAAACCGGCATTCCCGTTTTCGCGTAAACCGCCAGCAGCAATGCTGTGGTATCGGAATAGCCGATGATGATTTTCGGATGCTGCTTTAGGTATTCGTAATCGATATACGGCAAAATAGAATTGGTATTGTTTCCGCCGATAGCCGCCATCAAAACTTTTACGTCATCCCGATACAGCAAATGGTTCACTTCTTCTGCCCGCTCCCGAATACTGCCGGAACGGTAAAAGTCACTTTTCCCATACAAGTCGCCGTCAATCACTCGGAATCCCTTTTTCTGCAAATACTGTTTTCCCCTCTCATATCGCACCGGTACCGTGCTGGAAATGGGCGAAGAGGAAGAAAACACTCCGATTCCGTCTCCAGGTTGAATTCGGGCTGCTTTCATCTTCTGTCTCCCTTCTTTTCTTTAAAATTCCACCAGTTTTCGATAACCGGTGGAAAAATCCACCTGATTGCGAAGGGGATTTCCCGAAACATAGGCTCTAAGATTTTCTGCACTGATACGGACAATCCGCTCCAAGGTTTCCGGCAGATGATAAAACCCTGAAATATGGGGCGTAATCACTGCATTGGGCAGGTCCCACAGCCGGTGATTTTGGGGAAGAGGCTCCGGGTCTGTGACATCCAGCCCAACGCCGCCCAAATGACCCGACTCCAGGCCATCACACAGCGCTTCCGTATCCACAATCACACCGCGACCCACATTCAGCAGTACAGCGCCCTCCTTCATACTCTCAATGCGCTTGCGGCTTACCATCCCGGCAGTTTCCCGGTTGCCCGGAAGAGTTACCGCCACCACATCCGCACGGGGCAGCAGGGAATCCAATTCTTCGGTCAGATATAGTTCATCTACATAGTCGGGCTTTCGGGTATCAGTACGGCGTACCCCAATAACCGTTGCTCCCAACGCCTTCACTTTGCGGGCAAATTCCCCACCAATATCCCCCATTCCAAGCACCAGAACAGTAGCACCCTCAATGGAGCGAACCCTCCCTAAGCTTTTCCACTGGTGAAGATGCTGCGCGTCCCGATAGGCATGGAGTTTTTTGAAGAGCTCCAGCAGCATCCCCAGCATATGCTCGGAAATCGCCAGACCGTATGCACCGGTGGCATTGGTGAGCAGCGTACGTGGGTGAAGTACCCCCGGCTGTAAAAAAGGCTCGGTTCCGGCGCTATTACATTGCAGCCATTTCAATCTTGGAGAGCCGTGTAAAAGTGATGCCGGGGGATTTCCAATCAATATGTCTGTGTTGTCCAGCTCTTCCTGGGTAACGGTTTCCGGCGTCCGATAGCGGAACCGGTATGCAGGTGCTGCACTTTCCAATATCTCTTTATGCCGCTCCTCCACGGGCAGCAACACGGTGACTGTCATTTCCATTTTCTTCGCTTCCTTACAATATAATTTGCAAATATACCATATTTCGCAACAACACACCGCCATCATAAATCGGATGGTCATAGTGAGTCGTGAAAAAATCCGGGACAACATGAGAACGGGTAAAACCACAGGCTTCATAAAACGGGATGGTAGAGGGGCTATCGCCGGTTCCCACCTGCAAAACCCGATAGCGGCCCCTATATTTTTCCACAACAAAAGATATCATTGCTTTTCCAAACCCCTTCCGTTGAAAAGCCGGAGCTACTGCCAGATTTTTGATTTCCAGCACACCGTCTCCTTCGTCCGTGACCACACAGACTGCAATAGGACAGCTGTCCTCTATCACATACATTTCCCCCCGTGCCAGATATCGGTCAATCATGCTCTCCTGCTCATCCCCCAGCAGCAAAAGGGGCAAATACCGTTTTTTGTCCTTTTCCACCCGATAAATTTCCATAAATTTCCCCATTCGTTTTTTGTCATCATAACACAGAACCCCCGCCTATGGCAATGCCCGGCGAGGGTTTCTCAGTTTTAGAATTTCTTATTTCAAAAAGCCTTCAACAATTCGGGCTTCCGCTTCCTGTTCAGTCAAGCCCAAGGTGCGGAGCTTCAGAATCTGTTCACCGGCAATCTTACCAATGGCAGCTTCATGAATCAGGCTGGCATCGATATGGTTGGCTTCCAGTGCAGGCTGGGCAACCACGGTACCGTTTTCGGACAGAATGGCGTCGCACTCGGAGTGGCCGGTGCAGCGAGCATTTCCCTTCATGCAGGAATAAAATTCCTGATGGGAATGTCCCTTTGCCACAGAACGGGATATCAAATCCACGCCGCAGTCCTCCCCGTCCATGGTCACGTCAAAATCGGTGCGGGCAAACTCTTCACCGTCAGTCATCAAGCGTTCACGAACCACCAGCCGGGCACGAGGTCCCACAACACCGCTGGTTTTGCGGCTGGTACGGTCTACGCCGCCCAACTGTACGGTATCCATTTCCAACGAAGAATCCTCTTCCAGATAGACATCCGTAATCGGGTCGATACGCCGAGCGCCGTTTCCTTTACCGGTTCCCAGATGCTTTTCCTTATAGACCACATGAGCGCCTTTTTTCACGAAAAAGCGGTGAATACCGTTATGACGGGCTTCCTCTTCCCCGTCGCTGTGAACGCCGCAGCCGGCAACGATGACAACATCAGCGCCTTCCCCAACATAGAAATCATTGTATACCAAGTCATTCACATCACTATGGGTCACACAGGCGGGAATATAAACGGTTTCCCCTTTGGTGCCGGGTGCAATATGAATATCAATACCGGGCAAATCTTTCTTAGATGTAATCTGAATATTCTTGGTGGACTGACGGCCGGCACAACCACCGTCTTCCCGGATATTAAACGCGCCATCAAAGCTCCCTTTAAAATCAGAAACAGCGCGCAGCAGTTCTTCAGTTATTTTGTTCATTCCAGTTCCTCCTTTCCCAAAGGACAGCGGGCAGCTCGCTCATCTGCCAGCAACTGCGGCAGAACTTCTTTGCCAGGGCCAATCATACGGACACGGCCGTCTGCAATCACAATAATCTCATCAGCAATGGACAAAATCCGCTCCTGATGGGAGATAACCAGCAGGGTGCCGTTTCCCTGTTTACGCAAACTCTGGAAGGTCTCCACCAGACGGGAGAAGCTCCACAGGTCAATTCCCGCTTCGGGCTCATCAAAAATGGACAGCTTTGCCTGACGGGCCAATACGGTAGCGATTTCAATTCGTTTGCTTTCGCCGCCGGAAAGCGATGTGTTCATTTCCCGGTCGATATACTCGTTAGCACACAGGCCAACCTGCCCCAGCAGGGCACAGAGTTTTTCTTCCGGCAGTTTTCCGCCGGCAGCCAGTTCCAGCAAATCGCGGACAGTGAGTCCCTTAAAGCGGACAGGCTGCTGAAATGCGTAAGCAATGCCCTTCTGAGCACGCTCGGTTACGTCCAGATTGGTGATATCCTCTCCGTCAAAGAGGATACGTCCGCTGGAAGGGGTTTCAATACCGGCAATCAATTTAGCCATTGTAGTTTTTCCGCCGCCGTTAGGGCCGGTTACTACAATCAGTTTTCCCTCCGGGACAGTTACGTCAATATCTTTTATAATGTCTTCCCCGTCGGGAATACTCCAGGCGAGATGTTCTATTTTCAGCATATGGACTTCCTTTCTCCGATATACCGGAATTTCCTATATTTTCGTTTCTTATTGTATCATTCTTTATTCCATCCGTAAATATGTATTTTGCCGTTTCTATTCTAAAATATACCAAATTAGTATACTTTATGACCAAAAAGCTCGGGAAGCGCCAATCGCTTCCCGGCTCTTGGAATGGACTTTCTGATTTATCACTTTCCAGCATGCAGCGCACGCATGGCATTGAGAATGGCAAGGACCGATACCCCGACATCTGCAAAAACTGCCAGCCACATATTGGCAAGGCCCAAAGCACCCAAAACCAACACAATGCCTTTTACCCCTAATGCAAAGACAATGTTCTGGCGGACAATCCGCAAAGTTTTGCGGGCAATCTGGATTGCCAGAGGAATTTTCGAAGGCTTGTCGTCCATCAGGACAATGTCGGCCGCTTCAATAGCAGCAGCAGACCCCATGGCACCCATGGCAATGCCCACATCCGAACGGGACAACACCGGCGCATCGTTAATGCCATCGCCGACAAACACCAGCCTGCCTTTTTCCGATTTTTTCTCCAACAAGGCTTCCACCTGTTCCACTTTTCCCGCAGGCAGCAGTTCCGTATATACCTCTTCCAATCCCAAACGGCGGGCTGTATCCTCGCCTACCTCTTTGGCATCTCCGGTCAACATGACTGTCTTTTTCACACCCAGTTCCTTGAGGCTTTCAATCGTTTGGGCAGCATCTTCTTTCACTTCATCGGAAATCACAATATGACCCGCATATTCTCCATCAATGGAAACATGCACCAATGTGCCTACCCGATGGCATTTGTGACATTCACTGCCGGATTCAGCCATGAGCTTCTGGTTGCCCACACAAACGGTTTTCCCATCGATTATCGCTCGAATGCCCCGGCCGGAAAGCTCTTCTACTTTGGAAATACGCTCTGCATCCAGTTCTCCTTCACAAGCTTCCCGGAGAGACCGGGCAATCGGATGGTCGGAGTAGTTTTCTGCCAAAGCAGCCATTTCCAAAAGCTGCTCGGAAGTCGTATTCCGTGGATGCACTGCTGTTACGTGGAATACCCCCCGCGTCAGGGTACCGGTTTTATCAAAGACCACCGTTTCCACATGAGCCAGCGCCTCCAAAAAGTTTCCGCCCTTTACCAGAATACCTTTTCGGGAAGCGCCGCCAATGCCGCCAAAAAAGCTGAGAGGCACAGAAATTACCAGCGCACAGGGACAGGAAACCACCAGGAAAATCAAAGCGCGGTTCAGCCACTCGCTCCAATTTCCTACAAACAACGGCGGTATTACTGCCAACAGTACTGCCGCAATCACCACTACTGGCGTGTACCAACGGGCAAACCGGGTGATAAAGTTTTCGTATCGAGCCTTCCGGGTACTGGAATTTTCCACCAGTTCCAGAATCCGGGCCACTGTGGACTCCCCATATTCACTGGACACCTGAATCCGCAGCAAGCCGCTTTCATTGACACAACCGCTGATTACCTCATCTCCAGGCGCTACCGAGCGGGGCAGCGACTCTCCAGTCAGGGCCGCCGTATCCAGCAGAGAGGTTCCTTCTGTTACAACACCATCCAGCGGAATCCTCTCTCCTGCCTTTACCGTGATGATTTCCCCAACTTT
Organism: Clostridiales bacterium; assembly: GCA_019422525.1. Classification (GTDB taxonomy): domain Bacteria; phylum Bacillota; class Clostridia; order Oscillospirales; family Acutalibacteraceae; genus Heritagella_A. Next base: position 406,228 of record JAHZDE010000002.1, on the reverse strand, counting down.
TACTTCCTCCGGGCTTACCTGTATCAGCTTCCCATCTTTCTCGATGTTAGCCCAGTCGGGGCGAATATCCATGAGGGAAGCAATGGATTTTCGGGAACGTCCCACCGCAAGGTCCTGAAATAATTCTCCCACCTGATACAGCAGCATGACTAAAACGCCTTCGGGATACTCTCCAATACAGAATGCCCCTACAGTGGCCAGTGCCATTAAAAAGTTTTCATCAAACACCTGTCCTCGAATGATATTCCGCACAGCCCTCCACAGGACATCCCATCCAACGACCGCATATGGGAGTAAAAAGGCCAATAGACGCCAGATGCCTTCCAGCGAAACTATCATGGCAATCGCCACCAATACCGCGGCGACAAGAATCCGTATGACAATCCTTTTTTCCTTCTGCTTCATGATTCTCCCTCACCTTCGCAAAAGCGTTACAAAATGACCCGGCAGTCAGGCTCTACCCTACGGCACAGCTTTGCCGCTTTCTGTGCGATTTCCTCAAAACGGTCGTCGTCTGCTTCCAGCGTCATTTTCTGCATCAAAAAGTTAATGCTCACATTCTCAACACCGTCCAGCTTTCGAATGGCATCCTCCATTTTCCGGGCACAATTGGCACAGTCCAGTTCTTCCATGCGATATACTTTTTTCATCATAAGCACCCCTTATTCTCCCAGATGTTCCATGCCCTGGTCGATAATCCGCCGCACATGGTCATCATCCAGTGAGTAAAATACATTTTTCCCCTCTTTGCGAAACTTGACCAGCTTATTGGCCTTCAATACCCGCAATTGATGGGATACAGCAGTCTGCGTCAGTCCCAACGTCTGTGCAATGTCACACACGCACAGTTCCGACTCAAACAGGGCATACAGAATTTTAATTCGTGTGGAGTCGCCAAACACTTTAAAAAGCTCTGCCAAATCATACAACAACTCTTCCGGCGGCAGCTCTTCCTTCAGTTTTTCAACGGTATCCTGGTGGACCTCCAAAACTTCACAGCAATCGGTTTCCGGCTGATTCATAATTGAACATCCTTTCATATGAATATCTGTTCATATGTTATACCTGTTTTCTCTTTCTGTCAAGTAGGATGTAAAAGATTTTTGAGTTTCTATTGACAAAATATAGTGTACGTTATATAGTTAATTACATAAGTAATGAACCACACAACCAGCCCCAAAGGAGGGATGCAGAATGAAGCTGGACACAACGCTGGAAACCCCTATCTATCTGCAAATAGCCGCCGGACTGGAGGACGGTATTTTTCTGGGAGCCTATCCAGAAGAAACACAAGTACCTTCCACTACGGAACTTTCCGTAAGCCTGCAAATCAATCCGGCCACCGTATTAAAGGGCGTCAATCTATTGGTAGAAGAAGGGATTCTGTATAAAAAAAGAGGAGTTGGCATGTTTGTGAGTAAGGGAGCACAGGAGAAAATCCGGGAAAAACGGCAGAATGCTTTTTATGAAGCCTACATTCTTCCGCTGATAACAGAAGCCAAAAAGCTGGGCCTGGCAGAAGAACAGCTGGTAAAACTATTGGAAAGGGGATATGAAGAATGAACGCTATCACCTGTACACAAGTGACCAAAACTTTTGGGGATTTAAAAGCTTTGGATCAAGTGACGCTTTCCTTTGAAGAAGGGAAAATTTATGGTCTGTTGGGCCGCAACGGTGCAGGCAAAACCACTTTACTCAACTGTATTACCGGAAGATTGTTTCCGGATGGTGGAGAGATCCGGATTGATGGAAATGTTGCGCTGGAAAATGAAAAGGCGTTGAAAAAGGTTTTTTATATGGGGCAACAGGAATTGTATCCGGAAGAAATGACCGTGGAAAAAGTTTTTTACTGGACCCGCCAGTTTTACGGTAAATTTGATTTGGAATACGCCCATGGTCTGTGTGCAAAATTCGGCCTGAACCCCAAAAAGAAAACCCGCAAACTCTCCACTGGGTATCGCTCGATTTACAAACTGATTACTGCTTTGGCCGTGGATGTTCCCTATCTTCTGTTGGATGAACCGGTTCTGGGTCTGGATGCCGGGCATCGGGAGCTGTTTTATCGGGAACTTTTGGACAGCTATGGGAAAAATCCCCGGACCATCATCCTTTCCACCCATTTGATTGAAGAGGCTGCCTCTCTGCTGGAAGAAGTCGTCATTTTGCATGAAGGAAAGGTATTATGTCACAAAACCTGCGAAGAATTGCTGCACAGTGGCTATACCATAAGTGGAAGACAAACAGATGTCGATGCTTATATTGCCGGGAAGCAGGTATTATCTCAACAGTCTATCGGTGGCCTTAAAACCGCCGTGATATATGGCAAACCGAACAAAGAAATGCCGGAGACATTGGAAATGGGACGAATGGACTTACAAAAACTATTTGTAGCCATGACAGAAGAGAATGGAGGCGATTTTACATGAAACTGGCAGCCAAATATTATGGAAATACTCTGCGAAATTCATTTCTAACCGCATTTGGTGTGATTTTGGGGCTTATGCTTTCTTCCGGGCTGTTTCTGCGCTCGAGCTACAACGACGACGCTGACTATTCCATTTCCGGCTTTGAACTCACCTTTATGATTTTCACCTTGGTCACCGGCCTGGTTGCTTTCCGAGAAACCTTCCGGTTTTTCCAACAAAATGGGATTTCCCGAAAAAGCCAGTTTATGGGCTGGAGTATCTCTTTGGCTGCACTTTCTTTGATGGAAGCTGTTGTCTCCCTGGTAATGGAACTGATTTTGAGGCAGTTTTTCCATTATCGCGGCATTTATTCACAGCTGTATCAGCCTTTACGGTATCCTGAGCCTACCTTTCTTTTTCTCATGCAGGAACTTTTATGGATTTTTGCGGCTTGTGTGGTTTTAGGATGGGCAGGGTTTGCCATTACGCTCTTGTATTATCGCTTGCCTAAAACAGGAAAAATTCTGGTCTCCATTCTGACTCCCGGCACTCTGTTTATTCTGCTTCCTATGGCAGATAAGCCCCTTCTGCGCGGCGGCTATAGCTGGCTGCTTCAAAAAATCTCAATGCTAATCAGTGGGTATCTCCCAGATGGCATTTATCCCATGGTACCTGTAGTGACAGCGCTGGTGTGCAGTGTGCTGCTGGCTGAGGTTTCATGGCTCATGATGCGGCGGGCAGAAGTACGCGTTTAAATTGTGAATACATCAAAAAATAGCGGACATCAAAAAGATGCCCGCTATTTCTATTATGATTGGGATAAATGCAGAAATACACGATTTCGATATTCTTCCGACCATTCCCCCAGCAACATGAAAGCACTTTCTTTTGCGACCGCTGCCGGAAGATAGAGTGATTTCTCCAAATGCCCGCTCAGCACATATAGCTGTTTTTGATATTCCTTCACCACTCTTTTTCCCTCAGCCGTCATTTGAATGGGCATATACCGCCTTTTTTCCAGCAGTCCCAATCGGACAAATTGTTCTTCCATTCCGTGTACACTGGGTTTGCTCACCTGCATCGCTTCGGCAATGTCCCGCAAGCGGACCGGCCCTCTTTCCAACATATCGTAAATCATCAGTAAATATTGAATCTGGGCTCGGGAAAGCTTCATATAAAAACACTTCCTCTAAAAAAGAAACAGCCACCCGTATGCATTTCTTAATGGATTATTTTCCAGGCTGGTGGGTATGCCCATGGCAGACACTATTCCCACCACAACCGCTGCATCCGCCACAGCCGCAGGAACAGGAGGATTTTCCCTGTTGTTTATCCCGCACCATTTTGATGATCACTGCAAGTACGGCAGCCAGAATCAGAACTCCTACCAGTAATGTCCCCCAGTTTGCAATCAAAAAATCTAACATGGAAATTCCCCCTTTATTGTCAAAACTTATACCCGAACACGGGCCCGCAAAGTATTGCTTTCATGATACGGACGCACCAGCAGATAAATCATACCAATCACCAACAGGAAAGCAATCACCGTAAACACTCCAAAAGCGCCGGTAGTAAACAGCGTACCAATCTGATAAATGCACAGGGATACTACATAGGCGAATCCACACTGATAGCCAATAGCAAACCAGGTCCATTTGGCGTTGTTCATCTCCCGCTTAATGGCGCCGATTGCCGCAAAGCAAGGTGCGCACAACAGGTTGAACACCAGGAAGGAATAAGCAGACACAGCCGTAAAGGATTCCCGCATCATAGCCCAAACCTGCCAGCCATTTTCGGCTACTTCGTCAAACCCGCCAAAGAGTACGCCAAAGGTTCCTACCACATTTTCCTTGGCAATCAGGCCCGTAAAGGCGGCGACAGCGGATTTCCAGTCACCCCAGCCCAAGGGAATGAAAATCCATGCGATGGCGTTGCCAATGGCGGCCAGGATACTATTTTCCATACTTACCGGGCCAAAACCGTTTTCGCTGAATCCATAGCCAGAAGTGAACCAGACAAAGATAGTAGCGAGCAGGATGACGGTACCGGCTTTTTTGATAAAGGACCAGCCGCGCTCCCACATGCTGCGAAGCACATTGCCTACAGTAGGCCAGTGATAAGCGGGCAACTCCATCACAAAGGGAGCAGGATCACCTGCAAACATTTTCGTTTTCTTGAGAATGATTCCGGAAATCACGATAGCGGCAACGCCAACAAAATAAGCACTGGGCGCTACCCACCAAGCACCGCCAAACAAAGCGCCGGCAATCAGGGCAATAATCGGCAGTTTGGCGCTGCACGGAATAAAGGTGGTAGTCATGATGGTCATTTTGCGGTCACGGTCGTTTTCAATGGTCCGGGAGGCCATAACACCGGGAACCCCGCAGCCAGTACCGATCAGCATGGGAATAAAGGATTTCCCAGAGAGGCCAAATTTCCGGAAAATCCGGTCCATGATAAAGGCAATCCGGGCCATATAACCGCAGGATTCCAGAATAGCCAGCAACAGGAACAAAACCAACATCTGTGGCACAAAACCCAGGACCGCGCCCACACCAGCGATAATACCATTCAAAATCAAATCCTGTAGCCATGCTGCGCAGTGAATTGCATTCAGGCCATTTCCCACTATCGCAGGGATACCGGGAACCCACACACCATAAGCATTTGGATCTGGCTCTTCTGCCTCAATCGCTTCGGCAAAGTCGGCAGCGGTAACCGTCAAAGTCTCTTCCACCTCACCCGTATCGTCGTTGTGGATATCCAGCGTTCCCTCTACAGCAGCGGCAGATGCTGCCGACTCAAATTCGTTGATAACTGCTGTATCCATTTTGCCTTCTTCCCGCATAGCGGAAATTGCTTCGACATTCACACCGGCTTCCCCGGCGGCTTCTATGTAGGCATCTACCTTGCTGCTTTCCAGTTTATACGCATCGGAAGCTTCCGAGTAGGCCTCTGCCCCTACACTGGCCAAATGCCAGCCATCTCCAAACAAACCGTCATTGACCCAGTCTGTAAACATGGTGCCCACCGTTGTAACGGAAAGGTAATAGACAATAAACATCACAACCGCAAAAATTGGAAGGGCAGCCCAACGGTTGGTGACAACCCGGTCAATCTTATCAGAAGTAGTCATGCTGCGGGCTTTTCTTTTTTTGTAGCAGCCCTTGATAATAGAGGCAATGTATTCATAGCGCTCATTGGTGATGATGGACTCGGCATCATCGTCCAACTCATTTTCCAATGCACTGATAATCGATTCGACTTCGGGAACTTTCTGCAAATTTTCTTTGATTTTCTCGTCCCGTTCAAACAACTTGATGGCATAAAAGCGCTTCTGATTTTCCGGAACCCCTGTCAGCTGTGCAGCAATCTCATCCAGCGCGTGCTCCACTTTTTCCTGAAACCGGTGGACAACCTTTCCGCCTCTTGCAGACTTTGCCGCCAATACTGCTTGTTGGGCTGCCTCTTTGATACCGGTTCCCTTTAAAGCGGAAATCTCCACTACTGTACAGCCCAGCGCCTTTTCAAGAGCTGCGGTATCAATCTTTTCTCCATTTTTCGCCACCACGTCAGACATATTGATAGCCATTACCAACGGTGTACCCAACTCCAGCAGCTGGGTAGTTAGATACAGGTTTCTTTCCAAATTGGTGCCGTCTACAATATTCAAAATGGCATCGGGCTTTTCCTGCAATAGGTAGTTTCTTGCCACGACTTCTTCCAGTGTGTACGGCGACAGCGAATAAATACCAGGAAGGTCTGTGAGGGTAACTTCTTTAAACCCTTTCAGCTTCCCTTCTTTCTTCTCAACCGTTACGCCGGGCCAGTTTCCCACAAATTGATTGGAGCCAGTCAACGCATTAAATAGTGTGGTTTTGCCGCTGTTGGGATTGCCTGCCAAAGCGATTTTCATTGCTTGCTTCCCCCTTCGAAATTTATGTTTAAAAATTAGTTTAGACTAACTTTACGGTAAAAATGATTCCACTTCCACCATGTCCGCATCACTTTTTCGCAGGGATAATTCATACCCTCGAACCGTAACCTCAACCGGATCTCCTAAAGGCGCTACCTTGCGTATGGTCACCGAAACTCCCCGGGTAATCCCCATATCCATAATCCGGCGCTTAATGGCACCTTCTCCGTGGAGCTTTACCACTTTGACAGTCGTTCCCACACGGGCCTGTCTTAATGTCTGCATATCTATGCCCCTTCCTTAATTGCCGCATATGCGGTTTTATAGAACCCAAAGGGTCTCATACCATAATTTTACAAGCCATCTCCCGACTGACCGCCACACGGGAATCTTTGACGCTAACAATAACATTCCCGCTCATCTGTGCCACCACCGTCACTTCTCCTCCGGTTGTAAAACCCAAATTTTCCAAAAACCGTCGGGTATCCTCTCGCCCACCGATTTTTTTAATGGTTTCGCTTTCTCCAATTCTCAGCATGGTTAACGGCATCATCATCGGCTCCTTACAATAGCATCACTCGTATATATTGGTTAGCGTTTTCTAACCAGATATAGGTTAGCATTTCCTAACCGGTTTGTCAAGCATATTTCCCACACTTTCGAAAAAAAAGTAGCGTATATGTCTTAAACATGATAGAATAAAGAAAAAGCTGGCAAAACCAGCGTATATTTGAGGAGGAACTACATGGATTTACAAACTTTCCAAAATTTTTTCCGCTCCAAAAGCTACGGCGTAACCGAGCGCATTGCTTATGGTGTTGAAAATGAGTTTCCGGTTTTGGTACAGTATCTGTCCAACAAGCAATGGCGCATTACTGTTACCGGTAACCTTGCACAACCGACCCTTGTACAGGCAAGACTGTCCGTACAGTTTGCAAAACGTACAGCCTCTAAAATTTTATGCCGCCCGGACTGCGCTGCCTTTACCCTTTGCTTTCACGGAGAAAATGTGGAAGAATTGTATGGGTATGCATTAGCTGTAGTATTCCAGTGCTTCTCTCAGTGCAGTGTTGTTCCATTGGTATACTGCCCCTTCTGTGGAAAAGATCACTGTGACGCCTTGTGTATGGTTCAGGATCGGTATGCTGCCGTTCATGAAAGCTGTGCTGTACAGGCTTTCCCCCCAACTTCCTATGCAGAAGAAGGTACTCCTTCTACTCCCTCTGGCAATTACGTTACCGGAATTATCGGCGCCCTTTTAGGCCTTTTCATCGGCGGTATTCCTCAATTTGCCGCCTATTACTTCTTAGAGTACAGTCTGGCTATTTTGTACATACTTCCCCCTCTTCTGGGATTTTGGGGATACAAGCTGCTGAAAGGTCCTAACACCTCCACTGGCCGTATTATCTGTACGGTTCTCTCTATTATAGCCGCACCGCTAATCGCTTTCCTTTGCATTTTGTCTGCTATTGCAAGTCAGGGATTTACATTATCTATGTCTTTTGCATTGCTTCCACTGTTGATGCGGCAAAGTGATTTTGTCTTTGCATTTATTTTGGAATATGTGTATTGTACGATCTTTACCGTTTTAGGTATTTTGGTTGGATGGCGGCGCTTTTCTTTTCAAAAGGCTCCTGCCGAAACGTTCCACAATCAACTTATTACCCTCCGTCGAAACACTTCGAACGAAGAATCTGATCTATAACTAACAACTCCCGCGGTTTTGATGAAGCCGCGGGAGTTTTCTTATAAATATTTAAAAGATAGAAAAACAGGCCGCGCAAAATTTGCGCGGCCTGTTGTAAGTACTAAATCAATTAGTTCAGAATGGTCTTCTCGGTTTCCTTATCGAACACATGCATCTTGTTCAGGTCGAAAGCGATCTTAATCTTATCGCCGGATTTAGCCGTACTGGTAGGCTCAACACGAGCGGTAATGGCATTGCCTTCGCAGTTCAGATACAGATAGGTTTCAGCGCCCATCAATTCGGTAACTTCCACGTCAGCCTCGGTAATACCTTCCTGAACCTTTGCCAAGAACTCAGGCTCATCATGTACATCCTCAGGACGAATACCAAACACAACATCCTTACCCACATAGCTGGCCAACTCAGTACCAGCAGCCTTATTGGCAGGAACTTTGATGGTGCACTTGCCGAAGGTCAGGGTCAGGTCGTTGCCGGACTTACCGACAACAGCGTCGATGAAGTTCATTTGAGGAGAGCCCATGAAGCCAGCCACGAACTCGTTGCAGGGCAGATCATACAGATGTTGAGGTGTATCCACCTGCTGAATGAAGCCGTCCTTCATAACCACGATGCGGTCGCCCATGGTCATAGCCTCGGTCTGGTCATGAGTAACATAGATAAAGGTAGTTCCCAGTCTCTTATGCAGCTTGGCAATTTCGGTTCTCATCTGTGCACGCAGTTTTGCGTCCAAGTTGGAAAGGGGTTCGTCCAGCAGGAAGACCTTGGGGTCACGAACGATAGCACGGCCCAGAGCAACACGCTGTCTCTGGCCACCGGAAAGAGCCTTGGGCTTTCTGTCCAGGAGGTGGGAGATATCAAGAATACGAGCTGCTTCTTCCACACGACGCTTGATTTCATCCTTGGGAGTTTTGCGCAGCTTCAGGCCGAAGGCCATGTTGTCATAAACGGTCATATGGGGATACAGAGCGTAGTTCTGGAACACCATTGCAATATCGCGGTCCTTAGGAGCCACATCATTTGCCAGAGTGTCGCCGATGTACAGCTCGCCCTTGCTGATTTCTTCCAGGCCGGCAATCATTCTCAGTGTGGTAGACTTACCGCAGCCAGAAGGGCCAACCAGAATGATAAACTCCTTATCAGCAATATCCAGGCAGAAATCGGTAACTGCCGTTACGCCGCCAGCGTAGATTTTGTAGACATTTTTTAAAGTAACACTTGCCATAATTAACCTCCTGCAGACTGTTGTTTTAAATTACCCTAAATTCTTATGATATAGAAACCCATAAGAGATTTACTGAAGTAAGTATACCAGAATTACGTCCGACTTTATAGACTGGATTTACCCAAACTTTACGTTTGTACTTTATGAAAATGTTCTAAATCCCAAAGGATTTCGCTCAATTTGGTACAACTTGCTATGAAAAAATGAGCGCTATTTCTTTCTCATTTAGCTCTCGGGCCTGTCCAGGCTGAAGGGTTTCGTCCAGATCCAGCCCACCAATCCGCAGCCTTTTCAGGGTAAGTACCGTTTTACCCCGTGCGGCAAACATTCTCTTTACCTGATGAAATTTTCCTTCTTGAACTTCCACTCTGGCAATACACGTCCCTTTTTCAAGCTCCAAGCGGGCAGGCAGGCATACAAAATCTTGCAGCGGAATTCCTTTAGCAAAAGCATCCACATCTTCCTCATCGGCAGGAATGTCCAGTACGGCTTCATATCTTTTCATGACATGACTCTTGGGGGCAAGCATCCGATGAGCCATATCTCCGTCATCTGTGATAATCAGAAGGCCGGTGGTATCCTTGTCCAATCTTCCCGCCGGAAACAACCCTCTTCTGCGAAGGGCTTCCGGCAGCAAATCAATCACAGTCGGCGTGCGGCTATCCCGGGCAGCTGACAGCACTCCGGCCGGTTTATTCATCATGATATACAGATACTTTTTTACCAGCAAACGCTTTCCATAAACAGAAATTTCATCTTTTTCTCCGTCTGCTTTCTCCTCAGGACGGCGCACCACCCGGCCGTTCACTTCTACAGCACCTTTTCGTATCAGTGCTCCTGCATCCTTCCGGCTTCCAACTCCCTGTGATGCCAGTATTTTATCCAGACGTTCCAATGCCAAAAAGACTTCACCCTTTCTACGTCTTTCCTACTATGTATTATTTTACCGTCCACACTTTCAAATGTAAATAGCTTTTCATCAATCCGTCGGCCAAGCATCTTCCGCTATTGCATCTACAGCAGCTGCCGCATCTTCTGTCTCTTCCTGAGATTCCTGAAAATTTTCAATTTCGCCGCCTTCTCCTTCAAACCCTGTCATAAAGCCATCTAATTCAACCGAACTAATATCCCCGCCTATCACGATTCCATCATATACCAGCAGGACTGCCCTTACTTCTTCTCCCGATAATGGATAGTTGGTAATTCGATAAATCCATTGTTTGCACGTTTTTCCTGCATAGGGCAGCAAATCCATCCCCTGCTCCTTTTGCAATACGTTATAGCGGGTATATACATCGTCAAATGTCTCTGGAATCACCACTTCCCGGATTTCCACAGGCTCTGGTTCAACCTCCCATCCAAACTGTGCCAAAAAAGCGATTCTCTGGTCTGCAGTGGCTCCCTGTACCTGAAAGGAAGGCTCCGATTCATCTCCTCCACGAGGAAAGAAAAACATCCCTATTGTTACGATTCCCAAACAGACAATCAACGCTATCAGCCTTTTCTTTCCCGGCTTACCCATAATATTCATAAATCATTCCCCCCTCTTTTTCCTTAAGAAACCATATGATAAAAAAGAGAAGAGTAGACCTCTAAAAATTGGCAACAATAGTGATAAAATCATTGCACATTTTTTCTTTATTATGGTATACTATAGTTGTTAAAATATGGGAATCCCTGTACTCAAAACAGGAACATTCAAAGAAAAGAGGTTTTGTGATGAATTGCTATTACATTATCGGATTGCGGGTTGACCATCGGAGAAGCAATGCGTTGAATCTGCAAAAAACACTCACTGATTTCGGCTGCAACATCCGTCTTCGCGTCGGTCTTCATGAAACCAGCGAGGAATTTTGTTCTGATGACGGTGTCATTATGCTGCAGGCCTGCGGGGAGAAAGAAACCATTGACAAAATGCTGGCTGCCTTTAATGAGTTGGACGGCGTCAGCGCCAAAATGATGGATTTAAACTAACCACACAATACTATGAAACAAAAACCGCCCGGAAGCGAATTCCGGGCGGTTTTTTATCTGGAAATTTACGAATTTGCTTTTTGACGTCTGAGCAAAACAATAATGATCAAGGAAAGGATAGCTGCGCCACCGACCCCCCATAAAAATATGATGGTTTCTCCGGTGCCGGGGCCAGGAGATGGCTGACTGGAAGAGACAAAAGTGTTGGTAATGGTAAAAAGAGTCCCATTCTGTGTGACCGTTGCCGTATAATTTTCCGGTACCTGAATCTCCTGTACTTTCCAGGTGTGTTTTCCCATATCGTTCCAGCTATAGCTCCATTGATTTTCAGCATTAAGGGTGACCGTTTCCACAATGGAACCATCTTTTACAAGCTGTATCTTTACAGAATCCGGACGGCTGGCAGCATCATCGTCACCCTTCCACACTTTTTTGACTTGATAGTCTGTGATGGGCTCTTCTACCGGCTCCTGGTCTGATTTCACATAGCAGGTGATGTCCTCATTCTCCACCCTCACCATAAAAGGTACAGGCGTATATCGAACCCCTTGCGAAATCAACGGAGTACCTGTTACCAGATACAGCCCTTCTGACAGACCGGAAAACGTCAAGGAACCAGCAGAAATCTGTTTCTGCGCATCCGGTTGTTTATCCGCTGCATAGTCTGCCACTTCTGCGGCTGTTTCCAGCCAATCATAGCCGGGAAGTTCCGCGGGACAGTCTGCAAATTGGCCGGAAAAAGTATAGCTGCCATCGGGCTCCAAATCCGCTGTGCGATATAAGTGAAACGTTGCCCCCTCCGGGCCGAACATAAGCGTTATATTGGAAGTTTCCGCCGCTCCTACTGGGATACAAAACACAGTGATTAACAGTATAACGATTCCCAGACATAACGACCGTTTGAATTGTTGGATAAATGTACACTTTTTATAATTGCGCATCATGACTCTCCTCCTTTCCGGCGGCTTTTTTTCTGCGCTTCCAGTAGAATAATGCCGCCAAAAGCAGAAGCAGCAAGAACAAAATAAATCCCAAAAGCCATCCAGACAGAATGATACTGTTCCAGTCTGTACCATTGGAACTGCCATCCCCTTCTACCCGCACACCTCTTACCAAAAGGCGGTGGGTATTGATCCCATAAGGCGTACAGGTATAGAGTGTGACATAATCTTTTCCTTCCACAATTTGAAGGGCGCTGGTATCCTCCGGCTCTGTAACCAAAATTTGGTCCACCTGATACGTTAAGTCTCTGTCCAGAATGTGTAAAGTAAACTGGTCTCCCATTTGCAGCTTATCCAAATCCGTAAACATTTTGGCCTTCACAAGCCCATTATGGGCCGTTAAAACACAATGAGTACTTGGCCCACCGGTTGGCAAACTGGTTCCCAGCCAAAAACCTGCGCCCGATTGCAGTGCTTTTTCGCCAGTCCCCTGAAAAATAGGAATATTCACCTGAATAGCAGGAATCTCAATACTTCCCATCATTCCGGTTCCCAATGGATTGAGCAGGTTAAAAACTTCTGCTTCCTCTTCTTCCGAAACATCCAGCATGGCATTCCCCTGCTGGGCAAGCTGTTGATTATAGGCCTCTGCCGCCTCCCAAAGTTCAGAATAATCTTCTCCAGACGCTTCGACAATTTGTCCGGCTGCCTCATTATAGGCTTCGATTTCCTGTTTGGCCTGCCAACGATAATACAAATCACTGGCAGTTGGGTACAGCAAAACGCCCAGCCCTATGAGAAAAAGCAGAATAATCAGAATCGTAATCAAACGGGGTCTTCGCTTCATATTTTGGCTCCTTTCCCCTGCAGCTGCTGCACCGGGGAAAGGCCCCGAGAGAAAACAGGGACAGCGGAGGAAGAGTTTCCCACTCTCCCTCCGCCAGCCGCTTCACACTGATTAAAAGCGGTCTATGGGTTTATAATAGATTAAGCTTTTTTCTTTTTACGGGATGCCAGAAGAAGTACGCCCGCCATTGCAATAATGACAACGCCACCGATGGTAAACATCAGCGTGCCAGTGCCGCCGGTGTGAGGAATCTGTGAGTTGGCAAACTTGACGTTTACTACATTCTCGCTATTTGCGTCATTAGGGATAACAATAGTCAACGGGGTGTCGCTCTTCACATAGCCGTCGGGCGCCTCGGTTTCCGTCAGGACATAGGTACCGGCATCCAGCCCGTCAATAACCGCATAGCCGTCTTCGCCGGAAGTAACCGTGGCAATTACTGTACCCTCACTGTCCGTCAGGGTAAACTTTGCGCCAGCAAGGCCGGTTTCCGGGTTCGCCTGGTCGTATTTGAAAATTTTGATCTTGAAGGTCTCTACCGTTACGGTATCATGGGCGGACTCGTCATCCGGGAAGGTAACCCAAGCGGTATTGTAGTACTCACCAGCAGTGGTGCCCTTAGCCAAGGTCGCGGTATAGGTCACTGTAATGGGAGTGATCCCCAAATCTGCATCGGTGATAACCTCATTATTATACAAGGCGGCCAGATCCAAATCAATTTCAAAATCACAACCATCTGCCAAATTCTCAGTACGAATGGTATACTGCTCCGTGGTAAGTTCTCTGTCGCCAATCTTCACCACATAACCAGTCGGATTCACAAAAGCATCGTCCATCTGGTCATGGAAGGTTAAGGTATATGTACCCTCAGCGGTGCCGTCTGCAAACTCGTCGCCTTCTGCGCCCACTTCATACTTGATAATCTCTTTCAGGTTCTCGGGGACAGTGGAGCTGAGTTTGAAGTCCACCGTATCGCCGGCTGCGGCGGTGTTTGCATCCACTTCCGTGCCGTCATCCAGCACGATAGTTTTGTTCATGCCGGGCACGCTGACCTTTTCGGTGCTGATGAGGGTGAAGGCATCGGCCTTGCTGCCGCCGTCAATAGTTCCCGATTTTACTAACGAACTAGTAGCAATAGATACACCCTTTACTTCGCCATAATTGTGAATATCCAGCTTATATCCACCGGCCGCACTGTCATATACCCAGCCTTCATTTTTGATGGACAACTGCACATTGTCCAATGTAATCAAAGTCTGTAAAGTACCCGCTTGTTTGGCCGCCAACGCTTTTTCGCTATTCCAATAACAGGGCATTACCACTGTCTGGCCGTTTTTGATAATATCATTCGGGTCCATCACAAACATATCGCTGGTCAAAACGGCTTGTGAAAAATCACTATTCGCAACATCAATGGCATCGTCAAAGGTAAAAATTAATGCAATAAGGCTATTATCACTGATGAAATTCATTCCGAAATTCATGAAATACCAAGCATCTGTACTTGTAGAAGCAAAAGTCAGGTTTTTCATATCCATACTGGTGGAGTATGCAACCGACAGATTTTCCCGGCTCTCTACCGTATAGACATTTTGAGGACTTGCTTCTATTTCTTCATTATTGCTGTATATTGTACGATTAAGACTGGTAATATAGTTTAACAAATCCGGGTCAGAATCTTCATTAACAATATACCAGTGATAAACAATTTTTACAGTTTCAGTATCGTTGTAAATAACTGTCTCAGTAGTCGGGGAATAGTCGCCGTGGTTACCGATAAAGTCGCTGGAAGTATCCCCAGCTAATCTTGTAGTATTTCCATCTTTATCAAGATAATCCCACTCAATATAGTCCAACACATACAACGTATCGGTCTCAAAATCGTAGTAGGAGGTTTTTTCAGGAGAAGGAATTTCATAATAAGGGCCATAATTCTGGTTCCCATCGAAAATATGCGGCCAGTTTAAATCCTCGTCTTTATCAATCAGAACAGGAGCAATTTCTTCCAAAAATGACAGGTCTTTTTCCTCATCATCACTGGAAACATATGAAATATCCACGTTGTTTACTTTAGGACCTCTTCCCGCCGCCATCGCCGTCAGCGGTAACAGGCCCAGGACCATCAATAGTGATAACAACCCACTAAGTGCACGTCTTGCAAATTTCCGTTTCATTTTCTCCGCTCCTTTATTATGGAATATAGACCGAATAAAAAGCCGGTAAGCCGGCCCCGCCATTTGGCAGAGCCAGCTTATCTACACAATACCTTTATGCCTTCCTTCTTTTCCGGGAAACTACCAGCAACATACCTGCGGTGGCCATCAGCATTGCGCCGCCAATGGTAAACATCAATGTTCCGCTTCCGCCAGTGTGAGGAATCTGGGAGTTTGCAAATCTTACGCTTACCGTATTATCAGCATCTGCGCTTCCCGGAATGACAATTTCAAGTTCTGCACTGCTGCAAACGTAGCCTTCAGGAGCCTTGGTTTCCTTCAAATAGTAGGTTCCTTCATCCAATCCGTCCACCAAAATCTTACCGTCTGCACCAGAAATCAAGGTCTTTTTGGAGGCCTCAATCACATTCCCTCCTGTATCCTTCTGATACAGCTCAAACTCTGCACCTTCCAGGCCCTTCGTCGGTTCAGCTTGGTCGTACTTGAAGATATCGATGGCGTATGTATTCACATAAACGATATCCTCGCTGGTTTTCCATTCGTTGGGAGCCGTTACCCATGCTTTGTTCTCATAGGTGCCTGCTGTTGCTTCTTCGCTCAAAGTCGCATCATAGGTCACAGTGATGGGCGTTGCATCTTCAATATTGGCATCCGTAATCACGCCGTCTTCATACAGCGCTACCAAGTCCAGAGAAATCTCAAAGCTGCAGCCGTCTGTAGGCGTCAGCACTTCATACTGGCCTGCAGTCAGCTCGGTATCGCCAATCTTGACCACATAATTTCCAAGATTCGTCAGCATGGAATCCAGCACATCATGGAAGGTCAGAACATAGCTGCCTCTGCCTTCAACCGCAACTGCTCCCGCTTCGCCGGGTTCTGCGTCACCAATAACGGGCGGATATACGTCTTCAGGATTCAGATAATTGGTCAAATCCGTGGGGACGTTGGATGTCAGCTGGAAGTTGACTTTCTGTCCGGCTGCTGCGTTTACATCGTCGTTCCAGCCTTCGTCGTCATCTTTAACCTGCTTGTCCAGCCCAGGATAGCTAACCTTATCTTTAGGATCATGTCCGTGGGCGGCTTTCAGAGAAAGAGCTCCTGTTACCGTCTGTAAACCAGTTTCCTCGTCAAAGCCTTCGTATAGTTTGATATAATTCTCCTCTGCGTCTTCTGCATGTGCTTCCCAGCGATTATCAGCTGTATCCTGATACCAGCCGTCAATCAGGTGTTCACAGTCATCCAGCACCCAGTCGGAGCCGACTTTGCCGAAGGACAAAGTTTTGTTATCAGTGGTGGGGGCATAATAAATATCATCGCCTGCCACACTGGCATGATTGTTATAGATTGCAACATCTGGGCCCAAGTTCATCGTGCCGATGGTGTAAATACCGCCGCCACATACAGCACCTGCGCCAGTATTATTGATACCATTGTTTACAATCGTAGCCGAACCAATCGAAAGATTGCTGACACCTTGTAAACCGGAGATACCAGAACCCGCATTATTCTTAATAGTTACATTTGCACCTGCTTCAATCGTACTAGCAGCAGAGCCATTCCCCCAAAAACTGATGCCAGCATTTGATGTAGCCGAAATGGATGAACTATTCAAATCACATTGGCCTCCATATCCATTATTTTCTACATCCAACGTGCAAGTGCTATCCACATTCAGAATGCGAACCCAAATACCACTATATTCATTATTTGTAGCAGTAAGGGTAGAATTATCTGTCATATCAATCCGATATGCAGAGATACCCCAACTACCGTTACCATCGAACAGCACTTCCGAGCCATTTTTAATAGTATAGTATGTGCCATTAGAACCATTCCCTTTACTGTTAAGTACTTTAACTATACTATTATCAATCGTTGCATAGAAGGTTCCTGTAAATCCCGAACGATTATTGTCGGAAATAAAAGTGGAATTTACAATGTTAACTTTATAATTGGTGTTTCCACTATCCCACTCTAACGCATCTTCATCATAATTTTTAATTGTTAAATTTGTACCATTAATCAGATTTAATTCACTGTCGCCAGTAAAATAAATAGCATGAACCGTTTTATACGCCTGCGTTTGCGCATTCCACGCACCTTGAGCATTTTCACCATCCATTACCATATCGACATTATCGAGAGTAATAGAAGAATTACTAGTACAAATACTTACCCAGTTCCATTCACCTGTAGCCGGAGTTATCCCAATATCTTCCATAGAGATTTTAAGATCTTTAAATGTCAACGACCAACCCTGATCTTTATCACCATATGCTAATGCAATACCATATTGGGTAAAGGTAATAGTCGGCTCACTAGCAAGACCGCCAGCAGCCTGAATCGTCAAATCTTTATGGAGATTTATTCCTTGTGTAGTAGCATCTCCCAGTAACTCAATGGTATCTCCATCCCCTGCCGCTTCAATTGCCTCATCCAGTGTCGCATATTCCGTATTTCCGATTTTTGCCACATTTCCGGGTTCCGCGCCCAGTACGCTCACAGGCAGCATGGCTACCACCATGGCCGCCGCCACAACCCAGGACACCAACCGCTTCATCATTTTCTTTTTCATCTCTGTTTCTTCCCTACCTTTCTCAAATCTTTTTTAGAATACCCTGCCATTCATTCTCCGCCGGCCAATATTTCCCAGCTGTTTCCATCACCCCCAGTGTCAATGAATGTATCAGATTTTCTCATTGTTACATTCTTTTATATTTGGTATCTGGTAAGCCAGCCCTGCTGTTTAGCAGAGCCAGCTTATCTACACAATACCTTTATGCCTTCCTTCTTTTCCGGGAAACTACCAGCAACATACCTGCGGTGGCCATCAGCATTGCGCCGCCAATGGTAAACATCAATGTTCCGCTTCCGCCGGTGTGAGGAATCTGGGAGTTGGCAAATCTTACGCTTACCGTATTGTCGGCACCTGCGCTTCCTGGAATGACAATTTCAAGTTCTGCACTGCTGCAAACGTAGCCTTCAGGCGCCTTGGTTTCCTTCAAATAGTAGGTTCCTTCATCCAGTCCGTCAATAACAACAAGGCCGTCTTCGCCGGAAGTGACTGTAGCAATCACTACACTCTCGCTGTTTTTCAGCTCAAACTCTGCGCCAGCCAAGCCAGTATTATCAGCCTGGTCGTATTTGAAGATATCAAGAGCGTATGTATTCACAGAAACGATATCCTCGCTGGTTTTCCATTCGTTGGGAGCCGTTACCCATGCTTTGTTCTTATAGGTGCCTGCTTCTGCTTCTTCGCTCAAAGTCGCATCATAGGTCACGGTGATGGGCGTTGCATTTTCAATGTCAGCATCCGTAATTTTGCCTGCTTCATACAGTGCTACCAAATCAAGAGAAATCTCAAAGCTGCAGCCGTCTTCCAGCTCTGTGCTAGTCAGAGTATAACCTTCTGTTAAGGTAGTATTGCCAATCTTGACCACATAATTTCCAAGATTCGTCAGCATGGGATCCAGCACATCATGGAAGGTCAGAACATAGCTGCCTCTGCCTTCAACCGCAACTGCTCCCGCTTCGCCGGGTTTCGCTTCACCAATAACGGGCGGGTATACAGCTTCGGGATTCAAATAATTGGTCAAATTTGTGGGGACGTTGGATGTCAGCTGGAAGTTGACTTTCTGGCCAGCTGCTGCATCCACATCTTCATCATTCATTTTCTCGTCGTCATCGCCAACCTTTTTGTCGAGGCCAGGATAGCTAACCTTATCCTTGGGGTCTGTGCCATGAGCAGCCTTCAGGGACAGATCCCCTGTTACCGTCTTCAAGCCAGTTTCCTCGTCAAAATCTTCGCACAGTTCGATATGATTCTGCTCTGCGTTTTCTGCATGTGCTTCCCAGCGATTATCAGCTGTATCCTGATACCAGCCGTCAATCAGGTGTTCACAGTCATCCAGCACCCAGTCGGTTCCGACCTTGCCGAAGGTTAAAGACGGCCCCTTTACGCCTTGAGAAACATAAATGTCATCTCCACCCTTAGTAGCATGATTGTTGTAAATTTGGGCATCGGCAGGTAGTACAACTATAGGATCAAAGTTAGCGCCATAACCCACATAGATACCACCGCCATAACCATCGAGCAGATCATTAGTAACTTGGTTTCCGGTAATTTCTAAATATGCACCATCAGCAACTGTCAGTCTGCCTTGCCGCACATAAAGCCCTGTATTGGAATTATCCTTGATATACAGTTCGCTGGTTCCATCAATGGTAAAAGGATAATTATTATACAAACGCATAGCCGCATAACCAAGGGAACCATATGCATTTTCAGTAACCGTTACAACTGAGCTGTCTGAAATCTGCAGTTCGCCACCAACAGCAATTCCTATGTAGGCATTATGATCGGCAGTAACATTAGAATTAGATATGTACAAATTTCCGGTGGAGAGGCCATGGCTTCCATTATTTGCAAATGTAACATCAGAATTTTTGATATCGAAATTAGAACCGTTGGAACCGTTGCCTCTGTGATTACTGATATTTGCGATACTACTATCAATTACAATGTCACAAGTTCCGGTAAAACCTGAATAACAATTTGAAGATGTTAGGGTTGTACCATTCTTAATCGTAAATGCATACCCTACATCGCCACCTTTCCCATTCCAACGAATTGCACTTCCGGTTGAGGGATAATTTTTGATATCTACTTTGCAATTATCAAAAACCATCGTTGCAGGTTTTTCTGCCGCAATTGCACTACAATAATAGCCATCTGAATTGAATTGGTACATCTCACCGTTCATATCCAATTCGACATTACGAAACGTTACCTTTGCATCCTGATAAGCATACATTTGACCATTTGTACGAAATGTAATATTTTCAACCGTAAGCGTGCTGTTTTCCCGAAATGCAACGCCTTTTCTGGCATTATCCGTAACGACAATATTTGCAGTTTCATCTGCTGTAATCGTGATATTTTTATTGCTGCCTACTTCAATTCTCGTATCCAAATTGAAATCATGGAGTAGTTTAATCGTAGTAGGTTCATCAGTAACAGCGTTAATAGCTGCGCCCAAGGTAGTATAAGTTTGATCGCCGATCTGTGCCACAGGGCCTTCCACCGGTGCACCCAGTACGCTCACAGGCAGCATGGCTACCACTATGGCCGCCGCCACAACCCAGGACACCAACCGCTTCATCATTTTCTTTTTCATCTCTGTTTCTTCCCTGCCTTTCACCAATACTTACCGCTTTTTCCTCTGCTGTTTAGTTTGAACCTAAACTATTATTCATATTTTTGCTGACATTTTCACTCCTATCTATTAAAATATAATATTTCAGGAATAACTTTCCTATAAAACTTAGAAATCCACTAATGTTCATTAAAAAAATATTCAAAATTCATCCATATTTATATTTATCATATCACTATATGTTCTAAACTTCAACACTTTTCAGCTATTTTTTGTATGTTTTTGATTAAAAAAGTAAAAAAACATCTCCCACTTTCAATATCTAAAGTGGGAGATTGGTTATATAATGATTCCATTCTCTTATCTATATAATGAAGAGACACAAAGCTTCCCATGGGAATCATCCTCCTTTACGGGAGATTTTCAAAAATATTTATTCAGACTATTTCATAAGGTTCACAATGGATTCAAGGTCAAACATAATTCTGGCATCTAAAATTACCACATTGGGAGTTTCAGAAAGTTTCTCTTCCCCGGCTACTGCGTTGGTCTCGATTGCCGCATTTGGGTAATTTGTGCTCCAACTGGCTACCGTTACAGGATTTTGGAGAAAGATTCCTAATTGTTCCAAACTATTTTCTGGCAGATTATTGTATCTTCTTAAAGCATCTTTCTCATTATCACCAACAAGTCCTATAATCTGACGGCCACTCCAATATTGGTCGGTACTATCCGTATTGTATGTATTCTGGGAAATACTGAAGAATTCCGGGGAGACCTCCAAGGATTCAGTTGGTTGTCCGTAAGTACTTTTCATCTCCGCCAGCACTTTATCCATATCGGCATCTTTAGGGTAATGAATGGACACATATACTAAGGAACCGGCCTTATCTTCTGTTTGATAAAAGAGCAAAAGCATATCGGAACTTTTTTCACCAAATACAGTACAGTCTTTCAAAACCGCGTGTCCGCTTCCATAATTCCCACTGAGGACAAAATTATCGCCCAATTCTTCCCGGGTGGTATCAAAAGCGGCAAGAGTATCATCAATAGAAGTTCCCCATTTTGCTTCCGGCAGGCAAAGGCTATCCCTCTGGTTTTGCAGAGGATCGGTTTTGGAAGAAAAATAGAAGATCAGTATCAGCAATACCGTGAGCAGGAGCACAAAACATATAATGAGCCTTCCAGTCAATTTTTTCATAATAAAGCCCCCTACTATCATTGATAGATTTTAAAAGGCAAGTCAGACGGGCCGATAAAACTCATACATGCTTACGATTATCTGGAAATTTTCTGCACCCGTTGTATAGAACATGGCGCCTACCCGAATATCATCCGCCTGGGGACTATTTTGAACTGTATGGAATCCCATATCGCTGGAAGTTAAAGTGTATTCCCTATCGCTTACTGGACTATTGACAGTAGCATCTTTCTGATATTTGGTTTCAAAATTATTGCCCGCCCATACAAAATGATTAAAAGAGCCAATAATAGCTACACTTGGTCTTGCATTTGTGGCGACTGTTACAATTTTATCAATACGCAATTTATCAATAACAGGATACCAAGCACCCAAAAATTCCGCAGTTGCGTAATGGGTAACAGCACCATATACAAAATATTGAGAAAGTCCATTTTCGCTGGTACCTGGATACAAAGTTCCTGTTACATCTAAAGATGCAACCGCCATACTGGGAGTAACTTTTTTACCGTTTTCATCCAGAACCAAAAAAGCGGTTGCGACTAACTGCTTTTCACGGGGTTGATTGAAAAGCACGCTGTTTAATGGCGTAAATTCTTCTGTTTCAACTTCTTGCAGGATAATCCATTCGTCATTATCAGTAGTAGAGGAAAGTGTAACCTGTGCCGTTCTGCTGCGATTTAAATATTGTTTCATAGCCAACTTCAAGATATTTTCCTGGTTAGATTCGTTAATTTCATTGTTAAGAACCGCTTCCTTTACTTCGGCTTCTTCAGCAGCAGTTAATCGAACAGCGGCCTGTGTACGGAGGAACTGAGAAGCAGATTCAGAAACGGTTTGTGCCGAAGCAGGGAATGCGCAAAGGCTAAAAATTATGATTGCCAAAGTCATTGCGAACAAACGGGTTCTTGCTTTTTTCATTGTTAGTACCTCCTTGTTATTTTATGAATTAATGAAATTAACATAAAAACGTATTCTATACACCTCCTTTTTTAAAAGGTAATGATGCACTCCAAAGTACTGTATATATTATACATA
Organism: Clostridiales bacterium; assembly: GCA_019422525.1. Classification (GTDB taxonomy): domain Bacteria; phylum Bacillota; class Clostridia; order Oscillospirales; family Acutalibacteraceae; genus Heritagella_A. Next base: position 383,646 of record JAHZDE010000002.1, on the reverse strand, counting down.
TTTTTTCAAAAATATTCAATATAATTATAATAATTTCAATTTGTGGATTTTCATAACTATAAATAAAAATTTTGTTATTTACAAACAAATTCATTTGAAAATCTCATCACAAAAATTAAATCATTGATAGATAAAAAGCCCCCTGCTGTTTCTGGGCCCAAAAACAGCAGGGGGCAATTGCATATTTAGTGAGAAAAACTATGAGGCCAAATTACTTATTGGCAGCTCTCTTCTCCTTAACAGCAGCCTGAGCGGCAGCCAGACGTGCAATCGGCACGCGGAAGGGAGAGCAGGAAACATAGTTCAGGCCGACGTTATGGCAGAACTCAACAGAAGTCGGGTCGCCGCCATGCTCGCCGCAGATGCCCAGGTGGATGTCGGGACGGGTGGAGCGGCCCAGTTCAGCAGCCATCTTCACCAGTTTGCCAACGCCCTTCTGGTCCAGGTGAGCGAAGGGATCGGACTCATAAATCTTGTTCTCATAGTAGTAATCCAGGAACTTGCCAGCGTCGTCACGGCTGAAGCCGAAGGTCATCTGGGTCAAGTCGTTGGTGCCGAAGCTGAAGAACTCGGCTTCCTTAGCGATCTCGTCAGCGGTCAGAGCTGCACGCGGGATCTCGATCATGGTACCGACTTCATACTTCATGTCCAGGCCGGACTCAGCGATGATCTTATCAGCGGTAGCGGTCACAACGTCCTTCACGAACTTGAGCTCCTTGACTTCGCCAACCAGCGGGATCATGATGAGAGGCTTCACCATGGTGCCGGTCTTCTTGCTGACATTAACAGCAGCATTGATAACGGCAGTGGTCTGCATCTCGGCAATCTCGGGATAGGAAACAGCCAGACGGCAGCCGCGGTGACCCATCATGGGGTTGAACTCGTGCAGGCTTGCGATAACGTTCTTCAGCTCTTCAACGGTGATGTTCAGCTCGCCAGCGATCTCAACGATATCCTCTTCCTTGGTGGGCAGGAACTCGTGGAGAGGCGGATCCAGGAAACGGATGGTAACCGGGCGGCCTTCCATTACTTCGTACAGAGCCTCAAAGTCACCCTGCTGATAAGGCAGGATCTTAGCCAGAGCAGCCTTACGGGTCTCGGTATCCTTCGCAACGATCATCTCACGCATTGCCTTGATACGCTCGCCCTCAAAGAACATATGCTCAGTACGGCACAGGCCGATACCTTCAGCACCGAAATTGCGGGCCTGCTTAGCATCGCGAGGAGTATCAGCGTTGGTGTAAACCTGCAGCTTGCGGAACTTGTCTGCCCAGCCCATGAAGCGGCCGAAGTCGCCAGCGATGGAAGCCGGAGCAGTGGGGATAGCCTCACCATAAATGTTACCGGTGGAGCCATCAATGGAGATGTAGTCGCCCTCGTGGTAGACTTTGCCACCCAAGGTGAACTGCTTGTTCTCATAGTCAACGGTAATCTCACCGCAGCCGGATACACAGCAGGTACCCATACCACGTGCAACAACAGCAGCGTGAGAGGTCATGCCGCCACGTACAGTCAGGATGCCTTCTGCAGCCTGCATACCCTCGATATCCTCGGGAGAGGTCTCCAGACGAACCAGAACAACCTTCTCGCCGTTCTCGTGCCAGGTCTTGGCGTCTTCAGCGGTGAAGACAACCTTGCCGCAGGCAGCGCCGGGGGAAGCAGCCAGGCCCTTGCCGATAACTTCAGCCTTCTTCACAGCCTCAGCATCGAACTGGGGATGCAGCAGAGAATCCAGCTGCTTGGGCTCAACGCGCAGAACTGCCTCTTCCTCATCGATCATGCCCTCGTCCACCAAGTCGACAGCGATCTTCAGAGCAGCAGCAGCGGTACGCTTGCCGTTACGGGTCTGCAGCATGTAGAGCTTGCCATTCTCAATGGTGAACTCCATGTCCTGCATATCCTTGTAGTGCTTCTCAAGACGGTTAGCGATGTCAGCGAACTGAGCGTACACTTCGGGCATCTGCTCCTCGAGGTGAGCGATGGGGGAAGGAGTACGAACGCCGGCAACCACGTCTTCGCCCTGAGCGTTGATCAGGTACTCACCGAAGAGCTTGCGCTCGCCGGTTGCGGGGTTACGGGTAAATGCAACGCCGGTACCGGAATTGTCACCGGAGTTACCGAATACCATTGCCTGCACGTTAACAGCGGTGCCCCAATCGTAGGGGATCTCGTTCATGCGGCGGTATACGTTTGCACGGGGGTTGTCCCAAGAACGGAACACAGCCTTAACAGCTTCCATCAGCTGAACCTTAGGATCGGTGGGGAAGTCCACACCCTTTTCTTCCTTATAGAAAGCCTTGAAGCGGACAACCAGTTCCTTCATATCGTCGGTGTCCAGCTCGGTGTCCAGCTTAACGCCCTTTTCGCCCTTCAGCTGGTCAATGATCTCTTCAAAACGCTTCTTGGACAGCTCCATAACAACGTCGGAGAACATCTGGATGAAACGGCGATAGGAGTCATATGCAAAACGGGGGTTGTTGGTGAACTTTGCCAGGCCCTCGACAACTTCGTCGTTCAGGCCCAGGTTCAAAATCGTATCCATCATGCCGGGCATGGAAGCACGGGCACCGGAACGAACGGAAACCAGCAGCGGGTTCTCCGGGTCAGCAAATTTCTTGCCGCAAACTTCTTCCATCTTGGCCAGACCCTCATAGATCTGTGCCTGGATTTCGTCATTGATCTGACGTCCGTCATTGTAGTACTGGGTGCAGGCTTCGGTGGAAACGGTGAAGCCCTGGGGAACCGGCAGACCAGCTCTGGTCATTTCTGCCAGGTTAGCGCCCTTGCCGCCCAGAAGCTCGCGCATGTCCTTGTTGCCCTCAGAGAACAGGTAAACATACTTGTGGCTCATTGGAAGATACCTCCTACATAATTTTAAATTGGGCAGGACATGAGAAACCTTTCGTGAAAAAGGCTTGTCCAAATTCCCAATCTGTCAGCATTGAGATCAATCATCGGCGGGAAAATCCCCTTCGATGCTGCTCTACTTGTATTATAGCAAATCATTGCCTCAAATTCCATACCTTTTTTAGAAAAAAATCTCTCCAAAGCCGCCATATTTCATAAAAATAGCACAGCCACATGATACTTCGTATAATTTCACCGTCGTCTCCCCTGCATTTGGGCAAAAGTCACCTTCTCCCATGAGAAAATTTTATGTTTTTACCTTGTAAATCTTCCTTGGCGCTGTCATAATAAATATATATTGACTATGCTGCCGCCCCATTGGAGTGGGGTAGATTTCAGAAAGGGGTATTGACATGAATTTACACGGAAAGGATATTAAAATTTTTTCAGGCAGCGCTAACCCGGAGCTGGCCCGTCAAATTGCAGAAAATCTTGGGCTTCCTCTGGGAAAGTGCAAGGTGACCACTTTTAGCGACGGGGAAATTTCCATTTCTCTGGAAGAATCCGTCCGAGGCTCCGACTGCTTTATCATCCAGTCCACCTGTCAACCCGTTAACTCTCACCTGATGGAAATCCTGATTTTGTCTGATGCCATGCGCCGGGCTTCCGCCGCCAGCATTACGGCGGTCATTCCTTATTATGGCTATGCCCGGCAGGACCGCAAGGCCCGTGCCCGAGACCCCATCTCTGCCAAACTGGTTGCCAATCTGCTCACGGTGTCCGGAATTGACCGTGTGGTGACCATGGATTTACATGCCGCTCAGATTCAGGGCTTTTTTGACATTCCCGTTGACCATTTACTGGGTGCGCCGCTGCTGGCTTCTTTCCTGCGTGACCGTATTCACGGAAGAGAAAACGAATTTGTAGTGGTTTCCCCTGACTTGGGCTCTGTTACCCGCTCCCGGAATTTTGCCCAGCGAATTGGATGTCCGCTGGCTGTGATTGACAAACGGCGTCCGCAGGCCAATGTTTCGGAAGTCATGAACATTATCGGAGAAATCCGCGGGAAAAAGGTTATTCTGGTGGACGATATGATCGATACCGCCGGCACATTATGCAATGCTGCCAAAGCCTGTGTGGAAATGGGCGGCGCTACCGATGTCTATGCCTGTGCTACTCACGGTGTTCTTTCCGGCCCTGCTATCGACCGGCTGCGGGAAAGCTGCATCCGGGAACTGCTGCTGCTGGATACGATTCCTCTGCCGGAGGAAAAGCTGCTGCCTAACTTCTCGATCCTTTCCACCGCTCCCCTCTTCGCCCAGGCGATTGACCGAATTTACGAGGACAAGCCTGTTTCCCCCATGTTCCTGTAATGATTTTTTAGCGCATTTTCCCGGGGTTTTTGCGACATTTTTCTGCTTTTCTTTTCATTTTGGATATGCTATACTGCTGTATAAAAAGGCGGGGTGGAGTTTCCATCCCGCCATATCCTGCTGTTTGTAAAACGGGTTGCCCTTTTGCGGTTGACCCCAAATTTCATACAACAACATACAATAAAGGAGTTCTTATGTTTTCGAAGCTTTTTTCTTCCCGTTCTACAGTTCCTGCCGGACCGGTAGAATTTTTGATTGTTGGCTTGGGAAATCCCGGCCGCCAGTATGAAAACACCCGACACAATGCCGGATTTATCACTTTGGATACGATTGCAGAAAAAATTGGCGCAAGGGTAGACCGTATCAAATTCAAGGGTCTGTGTGGAGAAGGAATGTTAGGAGGCAAAAAAGTCCTGCTTCTCAAACCCTCTACCTTTATGAATCTCAGCGGCCAGTCAGTACAGGAAGCTATGGCCTTTTATAAGCTGCCGCCGGAAAAGGTTCTGGTAATCTTCGACGACATCTCTCTGGAGCCGGGCAGGCTGCGTATCCGCCGAAAAGGCAGCGACGGCGGCCACAACGGCATTAAGAATATCATCTACCTGTCCGGAAAAGATACCTTCCCCCGTATTAAAATGGGCGTTGGCAAAAAGCCGAATCCCAACTGGGATCTTGCTGATTGGGTACTCTCCCACTTTACGGAGGACGAACGAAAAGCCCTTGAGGATGCTGCCGAACGGGCCGCCTCTGCTGCGGAACTTATCGTACAGGGGAAGATTGACGAAGCCATGAACCGCTACACTTCCTGATGGGAATTTGAAAAGGAGCCTGATTATGAAGTTTCTTACCGGAATTCTCTCCGGCACTGGGGAAATGCAGGAACTTTCTGCCGCTGTGAAAGAAGGAAAACTTCCCGCTGCCGTTACCGGGCTTTCAGCTGTACACAAAGCAGCTTATATTCGCACGCTTACTTCTATGACACAGCGCAAGGCCCTAGTATTAACCGGTGACGAACGGGAAGCACAGAGACTATGTGATGACCTGTCTTCCATGGGTATGCACCCGCTCGTCTATCCGCTGCGGGATTTCAGTTTTCGGGATACTGCCGGCGCCAGCCACGAATATGAACTACAGCGCCTGCAGGTGCTCTCCCGGCTGCTGCTTCCCAAAGATGACCCGGAAGCTTGTGACTGTGTCGTAGCTTGTGTGGATGCAGCTTTGCAATATATCCTACCGCCGGATGTTTTGCAGTCCCGCACCCGTACCTTCCATCCCGCCGACGAGGTAAGCCCGGAAGAGGTGGTAAAGCTGCTCGTAAGCTGCGGCTATGAACGGGCAGACCAGATTGAAGGGCCTGGCCAATTTTCCAGACGGGGCGGAATTCTCGATTTCTTTACTCCCAGCGCGTCTCTGCCTGTCCGAATGGAATTCTGGGGGGACGAAATTGATACTCTTTCTTTCTTTGACCCGGAAACCCAGCGCCGGACGGACGATGTCTTGGAACAGGTAGTTGTGGCTCCTTCCCGGGAAGTCATTATTGATAACCCTTCCCTGCTGGCCAAAAAAATCCGCAAACTGGCCGATTCCCTCCGAGGCAAAAGTGCGCCGGCTGCCAAAACCATTCTCCACGGAGAGGCCGACAAATTGGAAAACGGGGTGCATATTGGCTGTGCGGATAAATATATTTCCCTGATTTATGGAAAATCGGTAACGCTGTTTGACTACTTTGATACAGCGGATACTCTGCTGTTTGTTTCTGAACCGGCAAGAGTCAAAGACCGTGTGCGCTCCGCTCTGTGGCAATGGGGAGAAGATGTGAAGGAATATCTGATGGAAGGTGTGCTGTGCCGGGGACTGGATACCTTCTGGGAAGACTGGGCAATGGTCATGAGCCGGTATGAAACTTTCGGCGCCATTTTTCTCGATGTCTTTGCCCATGGCGGTTATGACGCCCCCGTCCGTACACTTCTCAATGTAACAGCACGGCAGCTCTCGGTATGGGGCGGCAGCACCGAACTGCTTGCGGAAGATTTGCAGGCCATGCTGCACAACCGGTATCGGTGTGTGGTACTGGCGGGAAGTGAGCGTTCCGCCCGGACAGTGGCCGCTGATTTGCAGGCGGAAAAGCTTCCGGCTGCTTTTTTGGAAGACCCGGAAACTATTGCTCCCGGCACCGTGGCAGTATTGCCCGGCTCTCTTTCCGCCGGAATGGAATTTCCCGAGGCAGGGCTGGGCATTATCAGCCATGGGCATATCAATTCTTCCCTCAAACCCAAGCGGCAAAAGCGCAATAAAAATGCCCAGGAAATTTACAGCCTTGCGGAGCTTTCTCCCGGAGATTATGTAGTACACGTTTCCCACGGAATCGGAATCTTTGAGGGAATCCACAAAATCGAGATGCATGGAATCGTCAAGGACTATATTAAAGTCAAGTATGCCAAAAACGATGTGCTCTATGTTCCGGTTACCCAGTTGGATATGGTGTCCAAATATATTGGTCCCCGGGAGGATGCCAACGTAAAGCTCCATCGTCTGGGCGGAACCGAATGGCAGAAGGCCAAAACCCGGGTACGTGCCGCTGTGCGGGATATGGCAAAGGAACTCATCAAGCTCTATGCCCAGCGGATGCAGGCAAAAGGCCATGCTTTTCCGGAAGACACCCAATGGCAGCGGGACTTTGAGGCTCACTTCCCCTATGACGAAACCGACGACCAGCTGCGGTGCATCCATGAAATCAAAGAGGATATGGAGCGGCAGGCCCCTATGGACCGTCTGCTTTGCGGAGATGTGGGCTTTGGAAAAACGGAAGTGGCGCTGCGGGCCGCTTTTAAATGTGTGAGCGATTCCAAGCAGTGCGCTTTGCTGGTACCCACCACCATCTTGGCATGGCAGCATTTCCAGACCATTTGCAAACGTATGGAGGGCTTCCCGGTAAAAGTTGAACTGCTCTCCCGTTTTCGCACGCCGAAACAACAGGAAGAAATTCTCCGTCAGCTGCGGCGCGGAGAAGTGGATATTGTGGTGGGAACCCATCGGCTGGTATCTAAGGACGTACAGTTCCATGATTTGGGGCTGCTGATTATTGACGAAGAGCAGCGGTTCGGTGTGGCACAGAAAGAAAAGCTGAAGGAAGTCTGTCATAATGTAGATGTTCTGACTCTTTCCGCTACCCCGATTCCCCGTACCCTGAATATGGCTCTTTCCGGAATTCGGGATATGTCGGTGATTGAAGAAGCTCCACACGACCGTCACCCGGTACAGACTTATGTATTGGAGCACGACCCTACTATTATTGCCGATGCCATCCGTCGGGAACTTCGGAGAGGCGGACAGGTATATTATCTTCACAATGATGTGGGCTCTATTGAAAGGGTTGCCGCCAATATCCAGGCCAAAATCCCGGAAGCAAGGGTGGGATTTGGACATGGAAAAATGAGCGAGCATGAACTTTCGGAAGTGTGGCGAAAACTGATTGACCACGAAATCGACGTACTGGTGTGTACTACCATTATTGAAACCGGTGTGGATGTCCCCAACGCCAACACATTGATTATCGATAATGCTGACAGGCTGGGGCTTTCTCAGCTTCACCAGATTCGCGGCCGTGTGGGACGTTCTTCCCGCCGGGCTTATGCCTATTTGACTTTTACCCCCTGTAAGGTACTGACAGAAATTGCTCAGAAACGGCTCTCGGCCATTCGGGAATTCACGGAATTCGGCTCCGGATTTAAAATTGCCATGCGGGATTTGGAAATCCGCGGTGCAGGAAACATTCTGGGCGGTGAACAGCACGGCCACATGGAATCGGTAGGATATGACTTATATCTCAAATTGCTGGGCGAAGCGGTTCAGCGGGAAAAAGGCGAAGAGGTGCAAAGTGCAGATGAAGAGTGTATTGTGGATATGCAAATCAACGCCCATATTCCCGAAAAGTATATTTCCAGCCTCAACCAACGGCTGGAAATCTATCGCCGGATTGCCGATATCCGTACCTTTGAGGACTCCGCTGATGTGGTGGATGAACTGATCGACCGGTTTGGTGATCCGCCCCAGGCAGTGAAGGGTCTGATTGACGTGGCGCTGCTTCGAAATCTGGCCGGCTCCCTCGGTATTACCGAAGTAAAACAGATGAATGACCATCTGCTGCTTTACAAATCGAAAATTGATATGGCTCAAATGGCAAGGCTTACCGGTGCAATGAAAGGCAGGGTTCTTCTGTCTGCCGGCAGCCGTCCCTATATCAGTATCAAAATCCCCTCTGCCTTGGAGCCGCTGGCGGTTCTGGAAGAAACCCTGAAACTGATGCAGGAGCCAAATTCTGAGAATCCGTGAGAAAAGCCCAGATTCGCTCTGGACATCCCCGTTTCTTTGAGTTATAATAGTTTTGTTTCTGCAAAAGAGACAATTTCTGTAAAAAAAGTTCAAATTATTGAAGAAAGGCATGGTTCCGCAAATGAAATCAATCGTGAAAAAGCTTGCCGCCGGTGTGACGGCCTGCCTTTGCCTGGTATCAGCTCTGACCGGCTGCTATTCCGAGGATAAAGCCTGGTCCGCAAAGCGCGGCGACGATACGGCCGCTATCGGTGTGTACATCTATTATTTGTCCAGCGCATATTCTGAGGCACTCGGTAAGGTAGAAGATGCTTCCAAACCTGTTTTTGATCAGGAAATCGATGGAAAAGACGGTACCCAGTGGATAAAAGACCGGGCAAAAGAGTCGATTCAGCTGATGTATTATGTGGATCAGCGGTTTGAAGATTTGGGTCTTTCCCTGTCTGACGACGATCAGAATCAGATTTCCTCTTTGACCAGCAATGTATGGTCCTATTCCAGCAGCCAGATGAACCAGTATGGAATCGCAAAAACCTCTTTGGAGAAAGCGTATTCTGAGTTTATTGTAAAGTACCAGAAAGTTTTCCAGGCCATGTATGGTAAGGGCGGCGAAAAAGAGGTTTCGGATGATGATATCCGCACCTTCTATGAAGACACTTACACGGACTTTGAATATTTCACTTGCTCTTACACCAAAACCGACGAGGACGGCAAGAGTCAGGATATGACTGATGATGAGAAGGCCAAAGCCAAAACGGAATTTGAAGCATATGCTACCAAAGTACAGGATGGCGACCTGACCATGAAAAAGGCTGCCGAAGAGTATCAGAAATCTATCGACAGCGATACCAGCACCTATCAGAGCCAGACCGTTGATTTGGAAACCAATGGTTCCTATTATCCCGACGAGTTTGTGGAAAAATTGAAATCCATGAAAGAAGGGGAAGTTGCTTATGTGGACTTGCCCGACTCCAATAAATTCTATGTGATTCAAAAGAATTCCATTAGCAAAAAGTGCGACGAAGTTTTGGCTGACGACAGCCAGCGCTTGAATGTAATCGCTACTATGAAAAATGAAGAGTATTCCAATGATATGGAAGAAGCCGCCAAGAAGCTGGACGACATTACCTTTAATGATAGTGCTATTAACAGCTATGATCCCAAGATGTTCTACAAGGATTCTGATTTGGTCTCTTCCGAAAGCTCTTCCACTGCTTCCGAATAATAAAGTCAAATAACAAAGCCCCTCTGTTCCGAAAATTTGGAGCAGAGGGGCTTTGTTATTATCAAAATGATTATTTCTCGGATTTGCTCTCTGTAGAAACCAAATCATTCCCATAGAGGAACTTTCTTAAAAGTGCTGCGTTTGCTTCTACATCCGGCTTTAACACTTGATTTCCTTTGGACCCGTGAAGGTCCACTTCAATATTTTCATAGGTTCCTTTATAGGGAACATACATGGTTTCTACTGTATAGTTGGAATAATCGGGAACCAGAGATGCCAGACCAATCAAATCTGAGTTGGAAAGGTCGGTGGTAACATATGGCAAATAGTCTGCGACTACTCCGGCCATATCGATCAGATTCATCTTTTTAAAGGTATCCAGCATACACAAAATCATCTGCCGTTGACGGCCTGTGCGTCCAAAGTCACTGTCCAAATCCCGAATCCGGGAAAAATACAGGGCTTCCTCTGCGTTTAAATGCTGTACGCCGGCCTCTAAATCCCAGCCTTTTTCTTTGTTCATATACGCTGCTTCGGCTTCGGAAAGCTCCACATCCACGCCGCCCATCTTTTCGATAATGAGCTCAAAGTTTTGAAAATCAGTCTGAATGTAGTGATCAATATTCACCCGGAAATAGTTTTCGATTGTCTGCATGGTCAGTGCCGCTCCGCCATATGCAAAAGTGGCATTTAACCGCTCATACCCTACTGATGGAATATCCAGATACAAGTCCCGCATAAAGGAAACCAAGCGGAGAGATTTGTTTTTCTGGTCTATAGACGCGAGCATCATGATATCCGACCGCCCATTACTTCCATCTTTGTTCCTGTCGGCGCCGATTAACAGGATATTCATAATGCCGTCTTCATTAGCTACCGTCCAGGCCGGCGCGTCAGATGGCTGTTCTTCATATTGCTGGGTATCCACTTCTTCCCGATTTATCCGAGAAAGCATCCATACCCCATATCCGCCGACACAGGCTACGATGAGAACTACCAGCGACAGCATAACTAACACTGCACGGCGCCCAGTGCGCTTTCGTCGGACTTTTCTTCTCTGTTTTCTTCTGCGGCTCTGATAGGTAGAACGCCCTGGATCTCTTGCCGGCTGGGTTGGTTCGGTACGATAATATGGGTCATAATTGGGGGAGGTGCGGTTCCTTCCACTTCGTCCTTGCCTCGCCGGGGGACGTCCGGGCGTCTTTTTCACATTGCTGCTTCTTGAAACAGGACGTTGTGTATGGATGCGCTGTACAGGCTGCTGTCTGGTATTTCTGGCCATTCCTGCTTGTCTCCTTTTATATCATTTGATAGCTCTTTTATAATCAATGTCATCGAATCTTGATACAGGCTGCCAAGAAAGTTTTTTGCCAATGGCAGAGTATATAAACAGGTAAGTTTATAATAAACTGAATCCATCTTCATACGATGTTGATATTATTGTAAAGAAAAGCCTGTATATTGTCAACCAATTCGACAATCTTTCTTATAGCTCCTGAGAAAACAGGCATTTTCCGTCTTTTATGGTCTTGAGAATCCGAATGTCTCGCAACTCATCTTGGGAAACAGTCAGTGGATTCTTCTCCAAAATTATCATATCAGCTCGTTTTCCCCGGCAAAGGGTACCTTTTGTACTTTCCTCGCCATACTGACGGGCGGCATTAATGGTAACTGCACGCAGTGCTTCATATACGGAAATCCGTTCCTTCGGGTCCAGCTGAACACCGTTTCGAGTCTTTCGTACCACCGCGCACCACACAGACTCCAACATATTCGGAGGAATAACAGGGGAATCCTGATGCATGGTACAGCATACTCCGGCATCAGCGGCGGAGCGCATAGGACTGATTTCCATTGCCCGCTCGCCCAGATTTTTTAGATGGATGTCTCCCCAATGAAATACATGAGCCGTAAAAAAAGAGGCCATAATAGACAGCTTTCCCATGGCACGCAGTTGGTCCTTCCTCACCAATTGAGCATGAATCATCACCGGATGAATATTGGGGCATCCTGTATGGCTCAGAGCCTTTTCATAACAATCAATCATCTGCTGGGCAGCGGCATCTCCATTGCAGTGTACCAAAATTTGTCGATTATCCCGCAGCGCTTTTTCCATTGCACAACGAACTTCTTCATCGGTACAGGAAGGATATCCCCGATATTCTTTTTCTCCCTCATAAGGACGGGAAATCCAGGCCGTTTTTCCTTGAGGGGAACCGTCCAAAAACAGCTTGTATCCTCCAATTTTTAGATGGTTTCCATACTTCCGGTCATACTCCGGATTATCATCTGACAGGTGTGGCTCATCCTGTAAACTATGGTAGCATATTACATCAGCCTGCAGTTTCCCTTCGTCGTCCATTTTTCGCAAAACAGCAAAATCTGCGGTGCTGGTCATGCCATCCTGAATGGTGGTAACCCCTCTTCGAAAATACTCCTGTTCCGCCTGAGAAATCGCCTTCATTCGATCTTTAGGGCTTGGCGGCGGGATTTGGCGGGTGACCAGCGTATAAGCTGCTTCTTCCAGATACCCACTTGGAGAGCCGTCGGGCCCCCGACCGATATGCCCGCCTTCCGGGTCAGGGGTTTCCGCTGTCATGTGCAGTTTTTCCAGCGCCAGAGAATTAACGACGCCCATGTGACCGGATTGGTGCGTAATCGCTACTGGGTTTTCCGAGAAAACATCCAGTACCTTCTTATCGGGATGAGATTTTTCTGATAAACGATTGTGATCGTATCCTACCCCACACACCCAGGCTCCTGCAGAAACTTTTTTCTCTCTGATAAAATCACCGATTCTCTTCACTATGTCTGCAAAGCTGGTACATTCATATAATTGTACCATACATAATGCAGAAGCACAGGCCGTTATATGACTGTGGGAATCGATAAAGGCCGGCATCAGGGTGTGTCCCTGTAAATCAATTCGCTGGCTGTCGCTGTCCAGCAGTTTTTCTGCCTCCTGGCGGTTTCCGACAAATCGGATCATCCCGCCCTCTTCCACAAGAGCCTGTGCCGGGACCCAGGTTTCCATTGTCAGTATGTTTCCATTTTCATATAAAGTCTTCATTTGGCACATTCCTTTCCACAGAATACTCTTTTAGGATGCACTTTCTTGATGAAAAAATTGGTCCGATTCATAAATTCCGCTTTTTTCCTTTTGAAAAAACTGCTATAATATGTGCCAGAATCAATGATGAAAGAAGGAATTTTTCGTGGAGATATCGGACTTTTTTCCTTTTTGGCAACAGCTTTCTTCTCAGGAACAACAGCTTCTGGAAGAAACTGCCGTGCCGCGGACCTATGAGAAGGGGACCGTTCTTCACGATGGGACCCAAGACTGCACAGGATTGCTTTTGATAAAACAAGGGCAGGCACGGTCCTATACGGTTACTGAAGAAGGACGGGAATTAACACTCTTCCGCCTTTTTCCCGGCGATATTTGTATGTTTTCCGGCTATTGTGCCGTTAGCTCTATCCCCTTCCCCATTACGGTAGAGGCGTGGGAAAAGGTTCAGGCATGGGTGATTCCTTCTTCTATTTACCGGAAGTTGATGGATACCTCTCTGCCGGTAGCGCGTTTTACCAGTGATATGATGGCGGCGAGGCTCAGCGAAATGATGTGGCTCATGGACCAGATTCTCAGCCGGGGAATGGATTCCCGTCTGGCCGCACTGCTGCTGGAAGAAATGCACCTTGCCAAATCCAAGGTTTTACATGTGACCCATGAACAGTTGGCCCGACAGCTTTCGTCGGCTCGGGAAGTGGTGTCCCGGATGCTGAAATACTTCCAGACAGAAAAACTGGTGGCGCTTTCCCGGGGAACGATTACTTTGCTGGATACAGAAGCTCTGGAAACTATGGCACAGGGAAGCAAACGCCCCAACGGAAAATAATTTTTTATAAATGTGACCCAGTCACGGAAATCAAACCAAAAACAGGGTATTCTATAGACACGGAAAGCGAAAAGACTTCCCGATGATACAAAACAGTATCCAACAAAACATGATTGGTTTGAAAGGAGTTTTGAATATGTCTGCTACCCCTGTTACTCAAAATACATTTAAGTCTGAAGTTGTCGATTCCAAGCTGCCTGTCCTGGTGGATTTCTGGGCTCCCTGGTGTGGCCCCTGCCGTATGCTCTCCCCTGTGATTGACCAGATTGCCGACGAGAACCCTGGCTCTCTGAAAGTTGCCAAAGTCAATGTGGACGAGGAAAGCGCATTGGCCAGCCAGTTCGGCGTGATGAGCATCCCTATGCTGGTTCTCATTAAGGACGGCAAGGTGTTGGATACCTCTTTGGGTGCAAAACCCAAGGCTGCTGTAGAAAAGTGGCTCACTTCTCACATTTCCCTGTGATGACCCGACACCGGGCCGGTTGCCCGGCCCGGTGTTTTTTTCGGAAGGAGGAACCCCTATGGAACCTAAACTCTATGATACTGTCATTGTCGGTGGAGGTCCCGGTGGCTATACTGCTGCTCTCTATACGGCTCGTGCCGGCCTTTCCACTGTCGTTATCGAAAAGCTCTCTCCTGGCGGGCAAATGGCTACCACTGACCAGGTGGACAATTACCCTGGATTTCCCGAAGGAGTCAACGGCTTTGAGCTGGCTATGAAAATGCAGGAAAGCGCTCAGCGTTTTGGGGCGGAAACCCATTACGGCGAAGCGATAGAATTGGAGCTGACGGTTTCCCCCAAGCGGATTGTCACGGATAGCGGCGAAGAGTTTCTGGCAAAAACCGTCATTCTTTCCACCGGCGCTTCTCCCCGGGAGCTGGGCCTTCCCGGAGAACGGGAGCTTCGAGGCAAAGGGGTTTCCTACTGTGCCACCTGTGACGGCATGTTCTATAAAGACAAAACCGTCGTGATTGTAGGCGGCGGCAACACCGCAGCAGCTGACGCTCTGTATCTTTCTAAAGTCTGCAAAAAGGTTTATCTGGTTCACCGGCGTGATACCCTCAGAGCCAGCCGGGTATATTTGGAACCGCTGAAGAGCCGGGAAAACATCGAGTTTGTCTGGGATTCTGAAATCACGGCACTGCTCCACGAAGAAAAGCTTACCGGTGTAACGGTTTATCATAAAAAGACAAAATCAGAACAGACTATTGATTGTGATGGCCTGTTTGTGGCTGTGGGCAATGTGCCTAACTCTCAGTTGTTTGCCAGCCAAGTAAACCTCACGGAAAATGGCTATGTAGACGCTGATGAAACCACCCGCACCAATCTTCCCGGCGTGTTCGCCATCGGCGATGTGCGCGGTAAGCCCCTGCGGCAGATTATTACCGCCGCCGCAGATGGCGCTGTGGCTTCCCAGTTTGCAGAAGAATATGTCTCACTAAACAAATAATTCTTTACAAGAATTTTACTTCTGATATTTCTGAAAAAGAATCCCCTCCTATCGCCTCCCATGCTACACTGAAGGCAAAACAGAAGGGGAGATATTTATGAAATATCTGACAAAAGACACCAGCCGGAAGCTCATCAGCTATTGTTTGCGGATGCTGCCTTCCTTGGGCTGTGCAGGCGCCAGTGTTCTTATGCTGGTATGGGCCGCTAATTCCGGCTATGGTTCAAATAATCTTTATTGCAGCAATTTCTGCATGGACATTTCTATAGCATTGCTGTTTCCCCGCTGGGACGAACCTCTTCGCAAAGGAATTAAAATTGCGGCAGTCGTTCTCATTGCGATGGCTGTCCTGCTATTTCTCATTGATTTACTGGTATACTATAAAAGAGCCTCCGGCCTTTAAGGGTACGGAGATAGAAAGGATGAATTCTCCATGATACCTGCAACTGATAACCGTAAAGTCGTTTTGATTGGCACCGGCATGGTGGGCATGAGCTATGCCTATGCCCTTTTGAACCAGAACGCCTGTGACGAGCTGGTGCTCATTGACCTTGACAAGGAGCGTGCCCGGGGCGAGGCTATGGACTTGAACCACGGCCTGGCTTTCTCCGCTTCCCATATGAAAATCCGCGCCGGTGAATATGCCGATTGCGCCAATGCTGACATCGTGGTCATTTGTGCCGGTGTGGCTCAGAAGCCCGGCGAGTCCCGGCTGGATTTGCTGAACCGGAATACGGAGGTTTTCCGCTCTATTATCGGCCCGGTGACAGAATCCGGCTTTAACGGTATTTTTCTGGTAGCCACCAACCCGGTGGATATTATGACTCGCATCACCTGCGCTCTATCCGGCTTCAATCCCCGCCGGGTTATCGGCACCGGTACTGCATTGGACACCGCCCGTCTCCGCTATCTGTTGGGCGAATACTTCTCCGTTGACCCCCGCAACATGCACGCCTATGTGATCGGCGAGCACGGAGACAGCGAGTTTGTTCCGTGGTCTCAGGCTATGCTGGCTACCCGCCCCATTCTGGAAATCTGCGAAGCTTCCGGGAATGGCTGCTGCCAGGAAGACCTGGACAAAATCAGTGAAGAGGTCCGCACGGCTGCCCAGCAGATTATCAAGGCCAAGCGCGCCACCTATTACGGCATCGGCATGGCCATGGTCCGCATTACCAAGGCTATTTTTGGCAATGAGAGCAGCGTGCTCACTGTTTCCACCATGCTCCGCGGCGAATATGGACAGCATGGAGTATTTGCTGGTGTTCCCTGTATCGTAGGCCGCAATGGCGTGCGCCGGGTGCTGCCGCTGAACCTCTCCCCCGAAGAGAGCGAAAAGTTCAGCCGCTCCTGTGAGACGCTGGAAAACAGCTATCGGGAACTGAACCTGCTGTAACCCCTTATTTGAGATAATACCGGGGCTTCCCAACGGAAATCTTTTTATACTCAATCGCCTGTGTGGGACACGCACTGATACATGCCATACAATGGGTACAGGTATCTCCCCACACAGGCTTTCCATTTTCCAAATGGATGTTGTTCAGTGGGCACAGCTGGGCGCATTTTCCGCATCCCACACAGCCTTCTGTTACCCGGAAACCTTTAGCCGACACCTGAAACCGATAAAACATCCCATTGACGGGCCCGCTCTCCAGACGACTGAGCAGCCCTGCTTTTCCAGAAGAAAATCGTCTGCCCTCCCGGATAGAATCAGCCAGACGGTCAATGACCGGATTGGCTTTTTCTATGATGCGGCGGGCTTCTTCTTTATCCGGCACCGGGAACATGGCAATATAATTTTCCGGCATCACCAGGGCACTCAGCCCTTGGAATGTAAAACCTTTTTCCCGGCAAAGGGATTCGATTTTCTGAGAAGCATTGCCCACACTTCCCCCACAGGTCAAAATAAAGTAGGCTTCCCGGCTTCCACTAAAACGAGAGGAACGAATAAACTTCTCCACAACTCGCGGGATTTGCCAGGAATATGTGGGGGCGATAAATACCCAGGGACGGTTGTCGGTAAAATAGCCGTCCTCTCCTTTCTTGATATACTCGTTAATAGAGACAAGCTTGTCCCCCAATTTTTCCGAAATTCTCCGGGCTGCATACCGGCTGTTACCGGTTCCTGTAAAATAAAAAATCATAGGGAAACTCCTTTCGCAGAAAACACATTATTCGCAAACTTTTACCACCTGTTCATATAGACAGATATGATGAGGCGTAACCTTTCGATTGTCATGATAGTGGCCGAAAAACCAGTACTTAAAACGGCAGCGGGTATTGATTTCCTCCAGATATTCTGTCAGCCGGTTGGGCTGTGTCCGCTCCCCCACTATTTTTTCTTCCAGAGACTGGGGTGCGCAGTGGGTGATGAGATAGTCCGTCTTCCAGTCCCACTTTTGTAGTGTTTCCAATCCGGCTGCATATTCTTCTTCTGACGGCATTTCTTCTTTCCACCAGGAAACATGGTTAATCCGGTACATGGTTTTTCCCCGCCGGTTCAGCACCGCTTTTTTTCGCATCAAATCCGGGTCATCCGGCTCAAGAATTCCGTCTTTGATATCATGGGATGCCGCTCCGCCCATGACAAAAACCCGGCGGTTTCCCAGTAAAAATCCCTGTCCCCGCATCAAATGAAGCACAGAAGGCCGGATGGCGTGTACCAGTCCGCCATTCCAACAAACCGCAGGCATTTGGGAAAGCATATCAAAATTTTCATGGTTTCCGTCGGCAAACAAGGTGGTAAAGGGCCGGTTTTCCAACCAGTCCATCCAGTAGCGATGTTCTTTGTCGTCTCTCCATATACCAAAGTCCCCACAAATAATGACATAGTCATTTTTACTCATAGATTTCTGTTCCGGGAAAAAACGGCTGCTCAAGCGCTGGTATTCCCCATGGGTATCTCCGGTTACATATATCATCTGTTCTCCCCCTTTGCTGCAATGACGGCCAGGACCGTATATGGATTATAGACATTATAGTAATCTCCATAGAGAAAAGCAAGCCGCAGAAAATTTTCTGCGGCTTTTGTACGATCATATTATCCTTTGCGGGTTATGGATAGGGTTTGGGATTGTCTGTTCTTCCCAGCAAATAGTCTACACTGACACCGTAAAAATCTGCCAGAGCACATAAAACTTCCGGTGGTACCATTCTTTGTCCGCTTTCATAATACGCATACGTGCGTTGTGGCAAGTTGATGGCTTCCCCCAGTTTTTTCTGAGTGAAATCATGGTCTTCTCGAAGCTCGCGAATTCTTGGATAAAACTTCATTTTCTCACCTGTATGGTTTGGGGTTATCTGTTAATCCCAGTAAATAGTCCACACTCGTTTTGTAAAAACGCGCAAGGCAAATAAGGGAAGAACTGGGAATATCCAGTGTTCCCGTCTCATATCGCGAATAAGTTGTTTGGCTCACATGGAGCAATGCTGCCAGCTCTCGTTGGGGCAAATCAGCATCTTCCCGCAAGTCTCGAATTCTGCAATATCGTTCCATTAGCTTTTATTGGTAGGGAGTAGGATTATCTGTTAATCCTACTAAATAATCTACGCTGGTGTGATAGTAGGCCGCCAATTTAACAGCCAGGTCCAGCGGAAGAGGACGTTCTCCCCGTTCATATTTAGAGTATAGAGACTGGTCACAGAGAAGATACTCTGCAATCTGTTTTTGTGTCAAGTCATGGTCTTCCCGTAAATCACGGATTCTCATTCTCATAACATCACCATTTTCACTATAATCCAGGACATACTGTCCTATTGATATAATGGACAATATGTCCTATAATTAGTTTCGAGGTGATGAATATGCCAGACTATAAAGCACTATATGGCAAGCTGTATCGAGCGGTGGAAAAATCCATTTTTCTGCTGCGGGAAGCACAGGAAGAGTGTGAAACCTTGTGTATGGAAGAATTGGACCCGGAAATTGATATGGACCAGTTTGCACCCCTTTCCAAAGAAGTATTAGAAAATCAGGAATAAGCAAAACCCGCTTTCTCCCCTAAACAAAAACAAGGGAGAAAACGGGTTTCCTTTTTTGTATGATGGGACTATATCATATAGAAAGGAGATTGTATATTGATGGAAAAAGAATCAGATGCCCTTCTCTCGGCAGAAGAGCGGATTCAACAGCTTACCGGGCTACTGCTGGATAAAATTGCCCGGGCAGTAGAGGAACTGGATGTTTATACCACAGTTTCCAAGGTGCGCAAGAAAGAAACGGAGTTGAATGAAAAGGGAAAAGCTACTGGGGAAATTGTTACCGAAAAGGAACACCGCCGCCGCTATCGGGACGTCGTTGACAGAAGTGCCTTGAAACAGTTGACCGCTGCACTGAAAGATTTGAAAGATATTCAGCTTTCACTGGCAGATGACAAAGAAGCTGTGCCTTCGGGTATAGTGGAAATTTCTGCGTTGCTGGAAGCCGCAGAAGGAGGGTCGGAACATGAATAACCTTATTTGGTCTCCTCAGCCAAGGCAGAAACTTTTTCAGGCAAGGCCGGAATATGAAGCCCTTTATGGCGGGGCGGCCGGCGGCGGAAAAAGCGACGCCCTCTTAACAGAAGCCTTACGACAGGTGCACATCCCTCACTATCGGGCGCTGATTCTCCGAAAAACGTATCCCCAGCTTTCGGAGCTAATCGACCGAAGCCGGGCATTGTATCAGCCAGCTTTTCCAAAGGCGAAATATAACAGTACCGGACACTTTTGGGAATTCCCCAGCGGGGCAAAAATCTATTTTGGCTCTATGCAGCACCCTTCGGATAAAATCAATTATCAGGGCAAACGGTACGACTTCATTGCTTTTGACGAGCTGACTCACTTTACCTGGGAGGAATATAGCTATCTCTTCAGCCGGAACCGTCCCAGCGGCCCCGGCACCCGAGTCTATATCCGGGCAGCCACCAATCCAGGCGGCATCGGCCACAGTTGGGTGAAAGAGCGGTTTATTACTCCCGCGCCGCCTATGACGCCCATTGTGGAAGAAGTTCAGGTAGATACGCCGGAAGGCCGGAAAACCATGAGCCGCTCCCGGATTTTTATTCCTTCTACCGTTTTCGATAATCAAAAGCTGCTGAAAAACGACCCCGGATATTTGGCAAGCCTTTCTATGCTGCCGCAGGCTGAACGCAATGCTCTGCTCTATGGCAGCTGGGATTCCTTTGACGGGCAGGTGTTCTCCGAATGGCGCAACGACCCTGCCCATTATCAGGACCACCGCTGGACCCATGTGATTGACCCGTTCCCCATTCCCGCACACTGGCGCATTTATCGGGGGTTTGACTTCGGCTATGCCCGACCTTTTGCCGTGGGATGGTTTGCCGCTGACCCGGACGGGCGATTGTATCACATTCGGGAATATTACGGATGTACTGGTACGCCTAATGTGGGTCTACGGATGCATCCGGCACAAATTGCCGCCGAGATTCGCCGAATCGAGCAGGAGGATGAACAGCTCCGGGGAAAAAAAATTATCGGAATCGCTGACCCCAGTATTTTTGATGAAAGCCGTGGTGAGAGCGTGGCTGCCATGATGGAGAGGTCGCCTAACTTTATTTACTGGTCGGGCGGAGATAACACCCGGCTTCCCGGCAAAATGCAGTATCACTACCGTCTGGCTTTTGACGAAAATGGTTTACCCATGATGCAGGTGTTTCATACCTGCAAGCACTTTATCCGTACACTGCCGGCGCTGGTATACGACAGCGGAAATGTGGAGGACATTGATACTTCTCAGGAAGACCACATTTATGACATGTGCCGGTATGTGCTCATGGAGAACCCCATTTCTCCGAAAAAGGCCGAATCACCGCCAAAACCGATTTTTCCTCCAGAACTACAAACGGAGGAACCCACCCGATTTTTGTGGGTGTAAATATCTGATGTAATTTATCACAAAATGAAAGCAGTTTCCTCCTGACAAAATTGTTCATTTTCCTGAAGTTTATGCTTTTTTAAAAAATAGATAATTTTTATTTACTTTTTTATAAAAATAAATTAAAATATAACTATAGATTATTGTTTGCTGCATGATATTGTGAAATGGAGGAGAGTCCCATGGGTTTGGTGAAGGAAAATAATACCGGAATGTGACGCTTACGAGCTATGATATTACATCTTATCAGTTGATCTATGAAATGGGACGGGTTCCGTAATCATCCGAACAACCTGTACAGGATGATTGGGAAAACAGTATTGATGAGGTGATCGTATGAAAATCAGACGCGGATGGATTTTGAGCCTGTGTGCGGTGTTGCTGATGTCAGTACTATCCGGATGCGGCGCCAAAGAAAAGGAAACGGTCATTGGTTCGGGGATGTGGCCCGAATACACATTTCAGAGCGCGGTGGATACGGCGGTTACCATTGTATATGGAACTGCTGGGGAAAAGAGCGAGACCAAATCCCGGGATATCAGCCTGAACCCGGAAAGACCCACTCTGCTGTATTATCGGGATGTCCCGATAGAAGTGAAGGAGCTCCCCAAAGGGGAAAAGGAAAGCGATGGAACTGTGACTTATCAGGAGCAGGGAGGAGAAACCGACACCCAGATCTTTATTACCGAAGGGCTGGAAGAGGTGGAACCGGGTAAGGAATATATCCTCTTCCTCAATGAAATCGGAGCCATCCTTTCACCAGCTGCGCTCCTGCCAGTGGAAAACGGGGAAGTAAAGACTTCCAGCGGTCTGGTACCAGACAGTGCTAAGGATTCCGACGGAAAAGCCCCAGACACTATGACAGTGGAAGCTTATCTGGAAGCCGTGGAAGCAGCGGCTCAGTCATCTCAATAAAACTCACTTTGACTCCCCGGATTTATAAAAAATCCGGGGAGATTTTTCTATTCTCTTGTTTCTTTTTCGGCTGTATGATACACTGAAACCATTCACAGATTGGTAGATCGAGGAGAGGATTTATGTTCGGAAAGAAAAAGCAGCTAACCCTCGCCCCGCCGTCGGGATTGGGGAAAGAAAATATAGCCATTGAAAAAAGCATCTGTACCGGCGAAGGAGTCATCGGTTTTCGGGACCCCAAAACGAAAAAGCTTTTGCAAGCGGTGGCGGCCCGGACTCCGGGAGAGATTGCGGATTTTTATCGCTCCTATGGATATGAGCCGCCGGAAAATTAAACAGGAAATGGGGTATATTGCATGGAACTTTTTCAAAAACAGATTCAAGATGGAATATTGGGGTTTGCTATCGGTGATGCGCTGGGCGTACCAGTGGAATTTCGCAGCAGAGAAAGGCTGAAACAGAATCCTGTAATGGGAATGCGGGCTTATGGTACCCACAACCAGCCTGCGGGTACCTGGTCGGACGATACCACGATGGCATTATGTACACTGGAAAGCCTTGCAAAGGGTGTGGACTATAACGATATAATGAACCGATTCTGCCGTTGGGTGGATGAAGGATACATGACGGCCCACGGGAAGCTGTTCGATATTGGCCGAACAACCCTCCACGCGCTGCATCTATATAGCACTGGTACGCCTGCATTGCAGTGCGGCGGTACCGATGTCCGGGACAACGGCAACGGCTCCCTGATGCGGATTTTGCCCGTTGCTTTTTATCTTCGCCGGGAATACGGGCCTTCCTGTATGGATAAGCCGGAAGCCTTTGTGCTGATTCACAATCTTTCCCGTCTGACCCATGGCCACGAAATCAGCCAGATTGCCTGTGGGCTATACTGCGATATGGCAAACGAACTTATGAACGGTAAAAATATAGCCGAGGCCATCGCCCATGCCGCTTTGATAAAAGATAGCTGGTATGGTGTGCAGGAAGAGTTTTCCCCCTGGCTGCCCAAGTTTGATTTTGTGGATACAGAAACATTGGCAGCCCTGCCGGAAGAAGCTATCAAAAGCAGCGGCTATGTGGTGGATACCCTGCAAGCGGCCCTGTGGTGTCTGATTACCACTCATTCTTACCGTGAATGTATGCTGAAAGCTGTCAATCTGGGTTCCGATACTGATACAGTGGGGGCTGTTGCCGGCGGGCTGGCTGGAATCCTGTATGGTGCGGAATCAATTCCTGAAGACTGGCTGGATATACTGGCGAAAAAAGATGAAATTGTCCGGTTGTGCGAAAACTTTATTCCCGCCTGAATTTTGTACTTGCATAGTTTTTGCGCCGGAATCATGGGAAAATTCGCCCTTCTGCCCTTGACTTTTTTCTTTCAATGGGATACCATATATCTATATGGATAAAGACGTTGACGGAGACAGTAGGCAGGAAATCAGCGCTCCAGCGAGCCGGGGACAGTGTAAGCCCGGCGCCATCGATTCTTGGCTGAATATCACTCTATCAGTCGCAGGCTGAACGGTTTTTTCTCAGTAGGCTATGCCGGATTCCCACCGTTATCGGGAGCGCATATGATGGTATGCCGCGAAAATAGGTGGTACAGCGAAGTCAAGCCTTCGTCCTGTTTTGCAGGATGAAGGCTTTTTTATTTGCCCTCGTGGCCCATCGGAGAGATTCAGGATGAATTTAAAGGAGGAAGCACCATGTATAACAAGGTATCCACAAATCTGAACTTTGTGGAACGGGAAAAACAGGTGGAAGAATTCTGGCGCAACGAGCACATCTTTGAAAAAAGCGTGGAAATGCGTCGGAACTGCCCCAATTACACTTTCTATGACGGACCGCCCACTGCTAATGGTAAACCCCACATCGGCCATGTGGAAACCCGCGCCATTAAGGATATGATTCCCCGCTATCGTACCATGAAGGGCTATGACGTGCCCCGTAAGGCCGGCTGGGATACCCACGGTTTGCCTGTTGAGTTGGAAGTAGAAAAGCTGCTGGGTCTGGATGGTAAAGAGCAGATCGAAGAATACGGTCTGGAACCTTTTATTGAGCGCTGCAAGGAAAGCGTATGGAAATATAAGGGCATGTGGGAAGATTTCTCCGGCACCGTCGGTTTCTGGGCCGATATGGAGCATCCCTATGTTACCTATGATAACAGCTTTATCGAGTCCGAGTGGTGGGCTTTGAAAAAGATTTGGGAAAAGGGCCTGCTGTATAAGGGCTTTAAGATTGTTCCCTATTGCCCCCGCTGCGGAACTCCTCTTTCCAGCCACGAAGTAGCACAGGGCTATAAAGACGTAAAAGAACGCTCCGCCATTGCTCGCTTCCGGGTAAAGGGTGAGGATGCTTCCTTCCTGGCATGGACTACTACTCCCTGGACCCTGCCTTCTAACGTGGCACTGTGTGTAAACCCCCACGAAGAATATGTCAAGGTGAAGATGAACGAAGACGGCCAGGTATACTACATGGCTCACGCTCTGTGCGACACCGTGTTGGGTGAAGGCGCTTATACCGTTCTGGAAACCTATGTGGGAAAAGATTTGGAATACAAGGAATATGAGCCTCTGTTCCATTATGTGAACCCCAAAGAAAAGTGCTGGTATGTCACCTGTGACGACTATGTCACATTGACCGACGGTACTGGTGTGGTTCACATCGCTCCCGCTTTTGGTGAGGATGACGCCAATGTAGGCCGCAAATATGGCCTGCCCCTGGTTCAGCTGGTGGATGCCAAGGGCTGCATGACCAAAGAAACCGAGTGGCCCGGCATGTTCTGTAAGGATGCCGATAAGGAAGTACTGAAGAACCTGGAAAGCCGTGGACTGCTGTTCTCTGCTCCCCAGTTTACCCATAGCTATCCTCACTGCTGGCGCTGCGACACGCCTCTGATCTACTACGCTCGGGACAGCTGGTTCATCCGCATGACCGACGTAAAAGAGGATCTGATTCGCAACAACAACACCATCAACTGGATTCCCGAATCCATCGGTAAAGGCCGCTTCGGCGACTGGCTGGAAAATGTCCAGGACTGGGGCATTAGCCGTAACCGTTATTGGGGCACTCCGCTGAATATTTGGGAATGTGAATGCGGCCATCGTCATGCCATCGGCAGCATTGAGGAACTGAAATCCATGTCCCCCAACTGCCCTGACGACATCGAGCTGCACCGTCCCTTTATCGATGCTGTGACCATCACCTGCCCCCACTGTGGCAAGCAGATGAAGCGCGTTCCCGAGGTTATCGACTGCTGGTTCGACTCCGGTTCTATGCCCTTCGCCCAGCATCACTATCCCTTTGAAAATCAGGATTTGTTTGAAGAGCAGTTCCCTGCCGACTTCATTTCCGAAGCCGTTGACCAGACCCGCGGCTGGTTCTACTCCCTGCTGGCCATCTCCACCCTGATTTTCAACAAGGCCCCCTTTAAAAATGTTATCGTGCTGGGCCATGTACAGGATGAAAACGGCCAGAAGATGTCCAAATCCAAGGGCAACGCCGTTGACCCCTTTGAGGCACTGGCAACCTACGGCGCAGACGCCATCCGCTGGTACTTCTACACCAGCTCCGCCCCGTGGATTCCCAAGCGCTTCTCCGGTAAGGCTGTGCGTGAAGGACAGCGGAAGCTCCTCTCTACCTTGTGGAACACCTATGCTTTCTATGTGCTGTATGCCAATATTGATAAATTCGACCCCAACCAGTATGAGTGGAAGAAAGACACCCTTTCTGTCATGGACAAGTGGCTGCTTTCCAAACTGAACACCATGGTTCGGGAGATGGACACCAATCTGGAAAACTACCGCATCCCCGAGGCTGCCCGCGCTTTGCAGGACTTTGTGGATGATATGAGTAACTGGTATGTGCGCCGCAGCCGTCAGCGTTTCTGGGGTAAGGAACTGACTCAGGATAAGATTAACGCTTATAAGACCCTGTACACCGCTCTGGTAACTACCGCTAAGGCTGCCGCTCCCATGATTCCCTTCATGACTGAGGACATCTATCAGAATCTGGTTCGTAATCTGGACAAAAATGCCCCCGAGAGCGTCCACCTGTGCGACTATCCGGTATGCGACGAGAGCGCCATTGACCCCGAATTGGAGCGTCAGATGGAGCAGGTGCTGCAAATTGTGGCTTTGGGTCGCGCCGCCCGTAACGAGGCTAACCTGAAGAACCGTCAGCCTCTTGCACAGATGTTTGTCCGGGCTGACTTTGAGTCCGACCCGCTGTTCCAGAAGGTCATTGCCGAAGAGCTGAACGTGAAGGAGCTCCACTTTGTAAACGATGCCTCCAAGTTCACCAACTACACCTTTAAGCCCCAGCTGAAGTTGTTGGGCCGTAAGTTCGGCAAGCAGATCAATGAAGTGCGCACTGCACTGGCTGCACTGAACGGCAGTAAGGCTAAGCAGGAGCTGGATGAAACCGGCAAGCTGACCATTACTCTGTCTACCGGCGAGACTTCCCTCACCGAAGAAGAGCTGCTCATTGAGACCTCTCAGATGGAAGGCTTTGCTTCTATTACCGACCGTGGCATTACCGTGGTGCTGGATACCCGCCTGACTCCCGAACTTATCGAGGAAGGCTTTGTCCGTGAGGTTATCAGCAAGATTCAGTCCATGCGCCGTGACGCAGACTTTGACGTGCTGGATCACATCAACGTGACCATTAAGACCGGTGACAAGCTGATGGCGATTGTGGAAGCCCACAAGGATGACATCAGCCACGATACCCTGGCAGACAGTATTACCGCTGGAGAGCCTGTCGGAGAAGCCGTTTCCGAATGGGATATTAACGGCGAAAATGCTGTGATTGGCGTAGAAGTGATAGGAAAATAATTTCCAACTATTCAACTAATTAAATTAAAAACAAGAAACCCTGCTGTAGAGTTTTTTCTGCGACAGGGTTTCTTTTATTTTTCTGATATTTAAAAAAGCCAGATTTCAAGCCATTTTTTCCGTGATTTACTGGATTCCGAGTCAAAAACAGGGGAGCACTCAATCCTTTTCGCCATCTACAATAAAGGCAGAAACCCTTTTATAAAAACAAAGGAAAGGATGAAGTTCATATGGACATTTTGAAAACAGAGGTCCCGTTTTCTCCTGTGATTGATGCGGAGGAAGTTCGGGCTGCAACGGAAACCCTCAAAAAATACCGGCAGGGAAAAGCCAATCTGGAAAAAAGAGTCATCGAAAATGAACAGTGGTTTAAAATGCGCCACTGGCAGCAATTTCGGAACAAATCTCGGGAAGGTGATCCGGAACCAGCTTCCGGATGGCTGTTTAACTCCATTATCAACAAGCACGCGGACGCCATGGATAATTTTCCCGAGCTGTGTGTATTGCCCAGAGAAGAAAGCGACCAGAAAACGGCTCAGGTACTGGGAGCTGTTTTACCGGCCATTTTGGAACAAAATCAGTTCGAACAGATCTACTCCGATATTTGGTGGAAAAAGCTGAAAAGCGGCACAGGTGTATACGGTGTTTTCTGGGATTCCGGCCTTGCAGGCGGTTTGGGTGATATCCGTATTCAGCCGGTAGATATGCTTACCCTGTTCTGGGAGCCGGGTATCCGTGATTTGCAGGACAGCCGAAACCTATTTACCGTGGAGTTGGTAGACAACGAGGTGTTGGAAGAACAGTATCCGGCTCTTCGGGGAACACTGCACACACCTTCTCTCGAAGTGGGACGGTATTTGTATGACGACAATGTGGATACCAGCGAAAAATCCGCAGTGATCGACTGGTACTATAAGCGCGGAGGCCTTTTGCATTACTGCAAGTATGTCAATGATACGGTCTTATACGCCAGCGAAAACGACCCTCTTCTCGCACAAATTGGCTGGTATTCCCATGGAGAATATCCTTTCGTTGCCGACACGCTGTATCCTGACGAAGGAACTCCTGCAGGATTTAGCTGCGTGGATGTGATGAAGGATTGCCAGATGTATATTGACAAGCTGAACCAGGCTTTGATGCGCCATGCTATGATGGCTTCTCGGAAACGGTATTTTATTCGGGATAACGGTGCTGTAAATGAAAAAGAGTTTGCCGACTGGAATCGGGACTTTATCCATGTAGCTGGCTCCGGCCTTGGGGAAGACAGTATTCGCGAAGTGAGCGTTGGCGCCATTGATAACGTGATTCCCACTATGCTCAGCCAAAAAATCGATGAATTAAAGGAAACCAGCGGAAACCGTGATTTTTCCCAAGGCGGTACCACCGGCGGCGTAACGGCTGCCAGCGCCATTGCGGCCTTGCAGGAAGCGGGCAGCAAACTCTCCCGGGATATGATAAAAGGGAGTTATCGAGCTTTTGCCAAAGTGGGATATTTGTGCATTGAGCTGATACGCCAGTTTTATACCGAGCCCCGATGCTTCCGGATTGTGGGAGATAATGGAGACGAATTTCAGAGTTTGGATAATCGCGCTTTGCTTCCCCAATCGCAAGGATCTATATATGGATTGAATTTAGGAGAGCGGCTTCCGGTATTCGATGTTCGGGTAGTCAGCCAGAAAGCTTCTCCGTTCAGCAAAGCGGCTCAAAATGAACTGGCAAAAGAACTGTATACTATGGGATTTTTCCGGCCCGATATGGGCGAACAGGCGCTGGCCGCTTTGGAAATGATGGACTTTGAGGGAAAAGACATCGTAAAACGTTCGATCTCTCAAAACCAGCACATGCAGGCACAGATTGTCCGATTGCAGGAACAGCTGACACAATTGGCAAAAGCCGCGATACAACAGCCAAACTTGGAAGAAGAAGATTCATCTGCCACCTCGGACAACACACCGGAGTCTACTATGCCGAAGGAGGAAATCGATTGATTCACGCTGTATTTTATCGGCAGGGGAGTTATATTGTTGGGAGAATCCAAGGTCACGCCAGGTATGCTGAAAATGGAAAAGATATTGTTTGCGCTGCCGCTTCCATACTGGCTTTTTCCCTGGCAGAAGGGCTGGAAAGAGAACAGAAACAAGGCGGGTTACAATCCTTGATGGTTCGCCACTCTTCTGGTATCATGTGCTTCGCCTTTTTTCCCACCCCGGAAAGACAAGAAAGTGTTGTCGCCTTGACTGAGGGAATGGTAATCGGTTTTGAACTTTTATCCCGAAAATTCCCCAAATTTGTCCATGTAGAAATTGAAGAGGGATTGTTCCCACAAAAAATATAAAAGAAAAGAGCCCGTTGGGATGGTTTCCCCGCGGGCTCTTCTGGTTTTTCATTTCTGTTATTTTATCGAATCAATTTGCTTGCCACATCGGTATCACACAACTGCTTGATACTGTAAACAGCCGCCAGCTGGGTAATATCGTTCTCTTCAATATACTGGTATACATCAAAGTTAAAATACCGCAAGTCCACTACATGAATTTCGGAAAAATGCTGCGCCAAAAACGGAACCATGCAGTTGGCATAAGAGTCTTTAATCAGCAGCAGCTTTCCACCATCTTTTACAGCACTGTTGCGAATCACATCGACACTGTGGTTGCCGCCCAAGAAAGTGGAATACTTGTCCTTTTCCTCCAGAAATTCAGTCCAGTACAAGTCATCCCGCACCGTGTCCCCAGTCTGCTGGGTAAGGGTATTTTCCCCTTTGTATCGGGGAATGTAGAAGTCGTCTGGCTTTTGGTTCCAGTAAATCGCCTTGGAATACAGAGTTCCGAAAAAGCTGTCCGATACCTTTTCAAAATCATACATATCCCGGGAAACCGGCGTAAAGCCCATAGCTTTTGCCATTTCGGTGTATCCCACAAAAGCACCTTCCAGGTTCCAGTGATGGTCGGTTTTGTAGTAGTAATCCCCATTGTCCAAAGACAGAGCATCAAAAGTATCCACAACCGTTGTATTGCTGTCTGCTTTTTCCTCGATGGCTTTCAGAGCCTCCCGCTGGTCATACTCCGGAGCAAAGTTCGGAAGATTGTCGGGCTGCTCCTGAGCACCGGAGGGGACTGCCAAAATGGTTAATGGCAATCCCGCGTTAGCACTAAATTCTGTGATTGCGTTGATGTTATCTTCGAATACGGTAATGTGGTCAGGAGGCAGTAACACCTCATAAATATGGTCGTTCTTTCCAAAATACACGCCACCTTCAGCAGGGACAGTTCCATAATTGGAACCCAAATCCTTTTTCCCGCTTGCCAGCATCAGCTGCGTGTGAAGGGCGATAAAGTCCCGGCGCATAGGGAAATGGTCGGAAACATAGTTTTCCATATTATCCATAAAAGAGCCGTCCAACAGGTTTTCCCCGCTCAATGTGGGAAACTCTTCCAAAACACGGTTCTCATCGGGCGAAAATTCTTCCTTGGGCATCACGATCAGGGATACCGAACCAACAGCGATTATCAGCAGCAGGAATACTGCCACAATGCAGCGCTCCCAGCCACAGGTCTTGAGAATATTCTTGAATTTTTCTTTCATGGTCGGCTTCCTCCTCTCAGAACTGGAAATACAGGAACGGATTGTAGGAGTTATCTACCAGGAAACACACACATACTACCAGCAGAGCACAATATCCTACTGCCCAAACTGTTTTGCTCAGTGCATTTCCGGTGCGCATCTTCTCAGTAAGTTTTCCTGCCAGAGGAGAACTGCACAGAGCTGCGATGATTAACGTCGGGCCAAATGTAAGCAGGCAATAAAGCCCCTGATTATCAACAGGAACCGCGCCTACGCCAAACATGGCCCCCAACATTTGGAATGCCTGCATAATGTTCTCGTAAGAAAAGAATACCCATCCGATTACCACTGCCAGGAAGCTGTATAGCCAAGAGAAGAACCGAGGGATCTTGTCCAGCCATTTTCCCAAAAACAGCTTCTCGCAAATAATCAATATACCAAAATATATGCCCCACAAAGCATAGTTCCAGCTGGCTCCGTGCCAGATACCGGTGAGCAGCCAAACAATTGCCATGTTCCGTACCGTAATCAGTGTACCGCGACGGCTGCCACCCAAGGGGAAATAAACATATTCCTTAAACCAGGTTCCCAAGGTCATATGCCAGCGCTGCCAGAACTCCCGTACACTGTGGGAAATATAGGGCAGACGGAAGTTTTCGGGAATCTCAAATCCGAACATTTTGGCAAGTCCGATGGCCATATCCGAATAGCCGGAAAAGTCAAAGTAAATCTGGAAAGTAAAGGCCAGAATCCCCAACCATGCCGTTAAGGTAGAGGGCGAACCTAAATATTCCACCTTATCTGCCAAAGCTGCCACATTATTGGCGATGATAACCTTTTTGAACAGGCCCACCAGGAAGCGCTGGGCGCCAGCTGTGAACTTTTGAAGGGTTTCCTGCCGGGTGGTCATCTGAATGGCCAAATCTTCATACCGCACGATAGGACCTGCTACCAGATGAGGGAAAAACGAAACATAGGCGCCATAATTGATAATGCTGTGCTGGCGGGGCGCCCGGTCCCGATAAATATCGATGGTATAAGACATGGATTCAAAGGTATAAAACGAAATACCGATAGGCAGCGCCACATCCGGCACCGGGATTCCCAGTCCCGTTGCTGAATTAAAAGTGGACACCAAAAGCCCGGAATATTTGAAGAACCCTAACAGGGAGAGGTTTACAATCACACTCTCGATGACAAAGGCCTTGGCAATTTTAGGCTTGTCCCGAAAACGGTCCACCATTGCACCATTAAAATAGTCAATAAACGCCGTAAAGAGCATGAGCAGGATATAAACCGGCTCTCCCCAAGCGTAAAAGACCAAGCTGAACAGGAAGAGCACCAGGTTCCTGAAACGGCGCGGCACCACAAAATAAACAATCAGTACCAGCGGCAAAAACACAAACATGAAAAACAGGCTGCTGAATATCATAGCTTCCTTCCTCTTTCGATAAAATTCAACAAACGGTTTGATTACAATAGAACTATGCGCAGCTGCACCGGCACTTCCGGGCAACCTTTTTGATTATAGCACAATCCCGTGCCGGAAAAAAGTTATTAACAAATCTTTTTCATTGCAATATGGGGACAGTGCTCATCCAGATATTCACCTCCATAGGCGGAATATCCCAGCTTTTCATAAAACCCTCTGGCCTGCACCTGTGCAGAAAGCATCAGTTTTTCAGCACCGCGTTTTCGGGCTTCCTTTTCCAGCCCTTCCATGACCAAACGTCCCAATTCCCTGCCGCGCCATGGCTTTCGCACACACACTCGCCCTACATGCCACACCTTGCAGTCCTCTTCCCAGTATACACGTCCGGCGGCTACTGGTGTTTCTCCGTCCATCACCACAAGATGGACAGCCTGTCTGTCAATATCATCAAACTCATTATGAAAGCCCTGTTCCTCTACAAAAACCTCCTGACGGATAGCCGCTGCCTGAGGAAGTTCTTCAAGTCCCTGAGCCGTTACATACCGATATTGCTGTTCCATCTCTATCCTCCTTACGGCTTATTGTGAATATCCAGCTGCGGGAAAGGAATTTCGATTCCTGCCTGGTCAAAGGCATTTTTTACCGACTCCTGCATTTCAAAATACAGCGGCCAATAGTTATCTGTTTCGCACCAAATTTTAGCCACTACCATAATACAGCTATCTTTATGTTCTCCAATTGCCACTAATGGTGCCGGGTCCTGCAAGACTTTTTCGTTTGCTTCTATTACCTGATGTAACACCTGCCTGGCCTGCGCGAGGTCTGTACTATAGGATACCGAATAACTTAAATCCAACCGGCGGGTAGTCTGTGATGTATAATTGGTAATCACACTGGCAGTCAACTGGGAATTGGGAATCACAATCTCTTTATTGTCAAAGGTGTGCAGCGATGTATACATAATTTCAATTCGGTCAACTGTTCCCTCTACCCCTCCTACCGCCAAGTAATCGCCCACTCGGAACGTATGGGTAAATAAAATCTGCACCCCGCTGGCCACATTACTCATGCTGTCCTTTAAAGCCAAACCTACGGTCACACCCAATGCACCAATGGCGGTAATAATGGAAGTGACGTTAAAACCGAGCTGAGCGGCTGCTGTAATGCCCACCAATATTTTGAGAGAGATATTGACCAGAGAACCGATAAAGGTAATCACACCGGCTTCTGCCTTTCCCCGCTCCAGAGCCTTTTTGAGCAGCTTCACCAGGGCTTTTGACAAAACCCATCCGACCGCTACCACAATGATAGCGCCCAAGACCCGCGGCGCCATGTTTCCCAGCCAGCCCATCAGCCATTCAAAAAACTTTTCAAGATTCATTTTGTATGTATCCACTCCTTTACAAGGCTTTCTCTACACAATGTTATACCCGTATATCCGGGTAGTCATTCCTAATTATATCATTCACGCACAGCGGGCAAAAGAGGATTTTCTTCTTTTTTCAAAAATTGTGGCAACCACACTGAAAAACTTCCTATCAAGCCCCAATTGTGCTATAATATACCAAGTTTTATCCCTATGGAATATGATTCAAAATGAGGAGGTTCTCACCATGCAACAGCTGCCCGGAACACAACCTGTGTATTATTCCGTGTGCCTGTTCCCTTTTGATACGGCAGAGCGTTTTCATGGACCATTGGCCCAGCTGCTGCGCACTTTTTTCCAAACCGAAAAGAACGCACGAACATCCGGGGAAGATACTGTCAGCGGACAGCTTTCCCGATACCGGGGAAGCGTTCATAAAAAGCGGCTGAAATGGGTGAGGAAAATTGGCCGATTTACAGTTGAAGAGACTTTGCCAGTGGAAGAAGGAACTGCTTTATTGTTTCGCACCCCTGAAGGACAGGTTGCTGCCCGTGTCCTGTTTCAGGAAAACCGCTGGATAAAAACCAGTTATTTTCGTCCGGGAAGTCTGCGGCCTTTCGTGATTTTGCAGCCGGCTCAGGATGGAAATTATATGATCCGGCTGGATTGGGATGGGGATAACGACTGTTTTCGCCGTACCGACTTGCTGGCCTGTCCCTATGAACCGGGAACTGCACTGCAAAGTGCCATCAACGCCCGAGCCGGTGAACCGAAAGTACTGGCCTCTACCGACCAGGGCGATTTTTGTTACTGCGTCCGGGAGGAACAAACTTTGCGTTTGCATCTGGCAGAATGTCCAGAAGAATGTGGAAGTCTTTCTGTTCTGCCGGCCTTTTTGGTGAAAAAACAGGAATCTTCTGCCCCTACAGAAAAGAAAAAGCCTTCTATCTGTTTTGTACAGGACGGCCCTGACGGCAGTTATGCTTCTAACCGGGAATTGTTCCAAATTGATGTGGAAATTCCCGCTACCCGCTATTTGGTAGCTGTACGCCATGCCAATGGCGTTATCCAAGCAGACGGGAAAAGAATTGGCCGCCAGAAACCTCAGGAGCCACCTGTGGAAAAACCTCAGACACCTGCCAAACGGATTATTGTCAGCGCGGAAGAGTGTTGTGCCTATTTTGGAAAACTGATTGACGGGATGCGCAGCGGCCACGGACGTACTGCACAGGAAAACGGCGTGACTGCCTATGAAGGAAAATATTCCCATGATCGCCGGGACGGTTGGGGTGTATGCTACTACCGCTCCGGGGAACCCTGTTATGCCGGAGGATGGAAAGACGACCGTCGGGATGGCCTGGGGGCTACCTTCCGGGAAGAAGACCATGCGCTGCATGTAGGCGTATGGCAGAATGGCGTCCCGGGTAAAATCGGTTCTCTGTTTGATAAAAATGGCAACCTGCGTTTTGCAGGACGCATCGAAAACGGACAAAAAGAAGGATTGGGGATTTCTTACCGGGCAAAAGACGGCTCCCTGTTTGTCGGCAAATGGAAAAATAACCAGCCGACCGGAGAAGGGGCCGAGTTTGACGCCCAAGGAAATCTGGTTTATACCGGCATGTGGAAAGATGGGAAGCGCCATGGCCGGGGAACCGAATTTGACACCCAGGGAAATGTAGTTTTTACCGGGGAATGGCGTGAGGACCGGTATTATGACGGCATGTATTACAGTCGCTTGAAACCGCAGGATATGTAGCCTTCCCCCATGAGAAAGGCGGAAGGCTCAAAATTTCAATTAGCGGAACATATACTGTACGCCGTCAATCACTTCGCCCATGGCCCGCATGGCTTTTCCGGCATTTTTCTTCATTTGCTTTTTGTCGGCTTTCATCATTTGCCCGCCTACCATGGTAACGGCGGCTCCCGCCAACATTCCAATTCCTACGCCTTTTACCACATTCATGGTGCTCTTCATCATACAGCATAACCTCCCATATAACAGTAAAATTTTGAAACATGCGGCCATATTCATCATTCTTCCCCCCTTGCGGCAGGGTATGCCGCCAATTTTTAGCAGCCCCCGCCTTTCGGGGACTTGAAGGAGTCGATTTTTTGCCAACCCTCAATATTGTACTCGTCGAACCGGAAATTCCTCAAAATACCGGCAATATCGCCCGAACCTGCGCCGCTACCGGCGCCCGGCTTCATCTAGTAGGTCCCATGGGCTTTGCCATTGACGACCGCAAGCTCAAGCGGGCCGGACTTGATTACTGGCATCTGCTGGATATTTCCTATTACGACAGTCTTTCCGAATTTTTTGAAAAAAATCATGGAAACTTTTTCTTTTTTAGCACCAAAGCCAGAAAAACCCATTCGGATATGTCCTATCCCGACAATGCTTATCTGGTGTTCGGAAAAGAAACAGCCGGCCTTCCCGAAAAGCTCCTGTTCGAGCATCCCGACAGCTGCGTGAGAATCCCCATGATTGACGAGGCCAGAAGCCTGAACCTTTCCAACTCGGTGGCTGTCGGCGTCTATGAAGTCCTGCGTCAGTGGGGATACCCTGCTTTGAGCAGTGCCGGCAGACTGCGGGAATATGATTGGGATGCGTCCCCTTACCGCCAGCTGTAACCTATCCGCTTTCCTTTCTGGGAAAAACTCCTCTTTTCTTAGAGAAAAATCTCCGGTTTGCGGGGGATTTCCACTGAAACCGCTTGAAAAGCATGGGATTTTGTTATACAATAATAACAGTACTTTGTATTTTCTTTCACAATTCCTGAAAAAGAAGAACCAAAGCAAAAGGAGTGTATCGCACATGAACTATCTTAACAAAAAAACTGTCGAAGACATCGACGTAACCGGCAAGAGAGTCCTCGTCCGCTGCGATTTTAACGTTCCCTTCGATGCCGAAGGCAACATCGCTGACCCCAAGCGTATTAACGAAGCCATGAAGACCATCAAGTATCTGGTGGACCACAAGGCGAAGGTTATCCTGTGCTCTCATCTGGGCCGCCCGAAGGGTGAGTTCAACATGAAGTACTCTTTGGCTCCTGTCGCTGCTTATCTCTCCAAGGCTCTGGGCCAGGAAGTCAAGATGGCTAAGGACGTGATCGGCGAGAGCGCCAAGAGCATCGCTGCTTCCCTGCAGGACGGCGAAGTGGAACTGCTCGAGAACGTTCGCTTCCATAAGGAAGAAGAAAAGAACGATCCCGCATTCGCAAAAGAGCTGGCTTCCATGGCTGAGATTTATGTGAACGATGCATTTGGTACCGCTCACCGCGCTCATGCTTCCACTGCCGGTGTGGCTGATTATCTGCCCGCTGTCTGCGGTTTCCTGATCCAGAAGGAAATCACCATCATGGGCGGCGCTCTGTCTAACCCGAAGCGTCCCTTCGTTGCTATTTTGGGCGGCGCTAAGGTTTCCGATAAGATCGGTGTTATCAACAACCTGATTGACAAGGTTGACACCCTGATTATTGGTGGCGGTATGGCTTATACCTTCATGAAGTCTCTGGGCTACTCCATCGGCACCTCCATCTGCGAGGATGACAAAGTGGAGCTGGCAAAAGACATGATGGCTAAGGCTAAGGAGAAGGGCGTTAACTTCCTGATTCCTGAGGATAATATCGTTGCCGATAAGTATGCTGCTGATGCAGAGGCCAAGCTGGTCAACTCTGATACCATTCCCGACGGCTGGATGGGCCTGGACATTGGACCCAAGACCCGCGAGAAGTTTGCAGCTGCCATCAAGAACGCCGGTACCGTTGTTTGGAACGGACCGATGGGCGTTTCCGAATGGGACAAGTTTGCTGCTGGTACCATCGCTGTGGCACAGGCAGTTGCTGAGAGCGGCGCTATTTCCATCATCGGCGGCGGCGATTCCGCTGCAGCTGTTGAAAAGCTGGGCTTTGCCGATAAGATGACTCACATCTCCACCGGCGGCGGCGCTTCCCTGGAATTCCTGGAGGGCCTGGTTCTGCCGGGTATTGCCTGCCTGAACGATAAGGACGCCTAATCAATGTGAACACAGGGCGGGAGAGTCTCGGGCTTTCCCGCCCTTTTTCAACCAACGATCCATGAGTGATTATGAGAAAGGAAGTTCTCCCATGAACAAAGCTGTTAGAAAGGCTGTTATTGCCGGTAACTGGAAAATGAACAAGACCCCCGCTGAGGCTAAAGAGCTGCTGAATGCCATCGCTCCCCTGGTAAAGGATGCTGGCTGTGACGTGGTTGCCTGCGTTCCCTATGTAGACTTGCAGACCGCTCTGGAAGCTACTGCCGGTACCAACATCAAGATTGGTGCTGAAAACTGCCACTGGGAGCCCTCCGGCGCTTTTACCGGCGAGATCTCCGCTGATATGCTGGCTGCTATGGGCGTTCAGTATGTCATTACCGGCCACAGCGAGCGCCGCACCTATTTCGGAGATACCGATGTGACCGTACAGAAGCGCACCCGCGCCGCTCTGGACAAGGGTCTGACCGTTATCGTATGCGTTGGCGAGTACCTGGAGCAGCGCGAGCAGGGCATCACCGCTGAGCTGGTTGCCATGCAGACGAAGATTGCTCTTCAGGGCGTTTCCAAGGAAGAGCTGGCCCGCGTGATCATCGCTTATGAGCCTGTGTGGGCTATCGGCACCGGCCGCACCGCTACTGCTGAGCAGGCTAATGAAGTTTGCGCTGTCATCCGTGGCGTAATCAAAGAGCTGTATGACGACGAGGCTGCTGAGAAGATGGTTATTCAGTACGGCGGCTCCATGAACGCCAAGAACGCTGCCGAACTGCTGGCACAGCCCGATGTGGACGGCGGTCTGATTGGCGGCGCTTCCCTGAAGCCTGCTGACTTTGCCGAAATCGTGAAGGCTGCTACTGTCGGCTGATTTTTCCATGAAAAACGGGGCTTCTCCCTGAGGCTCCCTGAATAGAAACAGGGGGCTGGCGCAGCGAAACCGCTGTATCAGTCCCCCGTTTGCTGTTTTGCTTTTCACTTATTGCGGCTGTGCCGCAGAAAGGAATGATTCCCATGAAAAAACCTCTCGTTCTGATGATTCTGGACGGTTTTGGCTGCGCTGCCAAAGAAGGCAATGCCATTGCTGCTGCCAATAAGCCCAATATTGATGCTCTGTTCGCTTCCAACCCTGTTACCAAAATCGGCGCTTCCGGCATGGACGTAGGTCTGCCTGACGGCCAGATGGGCAACAGTGAGGTGGGCCACACCAATATGGGCGCCGGCCGTATTGTCTATCAGGAATTGACCCGTATTACCAAGTCCATTCAGGATGGTACTTTCTTTGAGAACGAGGCTTTTATCTCCGCTATGGAGAATGCCAAGAAAAATGACAGTGCCCTGCACCTGATTGGCCTGCTGTCTGACGGCGGCGTGCACAGCCACAATACCCACCTGTATGCACTGGTGGAGATGGCCAAGAAGTTTGGCCTGACCAAGGTATATGTCCACTGCCTGCTGGACGGCCGTGACGTGCCCCCGAGCTCCGGTAAGGACTATGTGCAGCAGCTTTCCGATAAGCTGGAAGAAATCGGCGTAGGCAAGATTGCTACCGTTATGGGCCGTTACTATGCTATGGACCGTGATAATCGCTGGGAGCGCGTGGAAAAGGCTTATGCCGCTATGGTATACGGCGAGGGCGATAAGGCTGCCTGCGGCGTGTGTGCAGTGGCCAACTCTTATGACAAAGATGTGACCGACGAGTTTGTGGTTCCCTGCGTGGTAGATGGCGCTGCCCACATCCAGGCCAACGACTCTGTGATCTTCTTTAACTTCCGTCCTGACCGCGCTCGTGAAATCACCCGTACCTTTGTAGACCCGGATTTTAACGGCTTTGAGCGCCGCAATGGTTTCTTCCCCCTGACCTATGTGTGCATGACCCAGTATGATGCTACTATGCCCAATGTACAGATCGCTTTCAAGCCTCAGAGCCTGAAAAACACCTTGGGCGAGTATCTGTCCGCTCATGGCAAGACTCAGCTGCGTATTGCCGAAACTGAGAAGTACGCTCATGTGACCTTCTTCTTCAACGGCGGTGTAGAAACCGTTTATGAGGGTGAAGACCGTATTCTGGTCAAGTCCCCCAAGGTTGCTACTTATGATTTGCAGCCCGAAATGAGCGCTTATGAAGTTACCGACAAGATGGTGGAAGCTGTTAAGAGCGGTAAGTACGACGTTATCATTCTGAACTACGCTAACTGCGACATGGTCGGCCACACCGGCGTATTTGATGCCGCTGTGAAGGCTGTGGAAGCGGTTGACACCTGCGTAGGCCGCGTGGTAGAAGCTATCCGTGAGATGGACGGCGTGTTGCTGCTGACCGCTGACCACGGCAATGCCGACAAGATGGTGGATGAGGACGGAAGCCCCTTCACTGCTCATACCACCAACCCCGTTCCCTTCTGTGTAGCAGGCTATTCCTGCCAGCTGCGTGAAGGTGGCCGTCTGGCTGACATTGCTCCCACTATGCTCCAGATTCTGGGCCTGCCCCAGCCGGAGGAGATGGACGGCAAGAGCCTGATTCAGGAATAATTTTTTGATTTTTGATAATAAATAAAAACCGCTGTCCGGCAGATTGTCCTGCTGGGCAGCGGTTTTTTCGTCTCAAATTCCTAATTATTCTTCGAAATCGAACTGGTCACTAAACTTTTCCTTAAAAATGTCAAAGATAGCATTGAGCAGATCTTCGTCTTCTACTGGCAGATAGCTCTCCATATCGTCATCTTCTTCTACCAATTCCAGGATCACCACGGTATCGGTATCTTCACCTTCAGCCGGCAGCAGGACCACAAATTCCCGCTCTTGATACTCCACCAAATCCAGGAATTCAAAAGGCACCTCATTGCCGTCTTCATCATTCAGCACAATGATATTATCCAGCTCTTCTTCCATACCATTTTCTAATTTTGCTTCGTCCATACATACCGCCTCCTGTTTCATAAAATATGGGGAATCTATGTTTATAATAAACAAGTTTTTTCTATATGTCAATAGATTTTACTTCACGATTAAAATATTTTTCCATAACAACCGTTTATCATGGATATCTTATAGATTTTTGGGCTGCGACAGTTTATCGGAGTCGAGAATAATCGTCACAGGGCCGTCGTTTATCAGAGAAACTTTCATTTCAGCTCCAAAGTCTCCGGTTTTCACATTGCCAACTCCCAATTTCTTACACTCTTCCACAAACTGCTCGTAAAGCGGCACTGCCTCTGCCGGAACGGCTGCATCGCTGAAAGAGGGGCGCGTTCCCTTTTTACAGTCAGCTCCCAACGTAAAATTAGATACTACCAACATATCGCCGCCAATGTCTAGGAGAGAACGGTTGAGTTTTCCCTGTTCATCCTCAAAAATGCGCATTTCACAGGTCTTTTTTGCCATTTGCCGCACATGGGCTGGCGTGTCCCCTTTCATGACGCCCAGAAGTACCATGAGCCCCTGTCCAACTTTTCGGCAGTCCAACACTTGCCGACTGGTTTCCTCAATGATTTCCACCTGGGCCTCCAAAACCCGCTGTAATACTGCTCTCACCTATTATCCATTCCTTTCCTACTGATACCTTTTCGTTCATGATAGCATAAAATTGTTTTGGAAAAAAGTCCCCGCACGCATAAACCCCATGATTTGGCTCATAGTAATTTTAGAACCACTGGGAAAGGACGGTTATTATGGAACCTGTATGCTTGGAATTGGAAGATGTATGCAAAACCTATTATCAGGGGGAAACACCTGTCCATGCCCTGTGCCATGTTTCCCTATCCATAGAGCCGGGGGCTTTTCTGTCCATTACTGGCCAGTCAGGCAGCGGAAAATCCACACTGATGAACATTTTAGGATGCCTCGACGTTCCAACCAGTGGTATTTATCGCATCGGCGGTCGGGAAACCGGAAACATGGATACCAAGGAGCTGGCAGCTTTTCGCAGCCGGACCATTGGCTTTGTGTTTCAGAGCTTTTGCCTGATCCCCTCTCTGGACGCTATTGAAAATGTCGAGCTTCCCCTACGCTATCAGGGACTTCCCCGAAAAGAACGCCACCGTATGGCTGAAGAGGCTCTTTGCCGGGTAGGCCTTTCCCAGCGTCTGCATCACCGTCCAGGACAAATGAGCGGCGGGCAACAACAGCGGGTTGCTGTAGCACGGGCTATTGCCGCAGGGCCTTCTGTAATCCTTGCAGATGAACCTACCGGAAATCTGGACAGAGCTTCCGGAGAAGGTGTTATGGATATTCTGACAGAGCTGAATGAGGAGGGAAAAACCGTGGTTTTGATTACCCATGATGACAAAATAGCTAAAACCGCCCGGAAACAAGTGCGTATTCGCGATGGAATCGTCAATTGACAAAGGTTTCTTTCATGCCGTATAATGGGGTCATGGCAGACCTTGGTAATCCATTGTATTGCCAGTTTTCAAGGTCAGGGTGGTTTGGGCCCCGTACAAACCACAGTCGGTTACGGTCTGCCGAAAGTGTATCAGGTTTTGTCACATTTTGTAAAGGGCCTGTGGCATTTGGTGTTGATAGGCTTCGGCCGTTCCAGCCGCTGTACACAGAACCCCAACTTAAGGAGGGATTTTCCCATGGCAAATAAGATGTTGGAACTTCATGACATTGATGTGCCCGAGTTTTTGAAACTTTTGGATACCTGTGTCGGTAACGTCTATTTGATGACGCGTGAAGGAGATAAACTGAACCTGAAAAGCAAGCTCTGTCAGTTAGTGGGCCTGACGCAGCTTATTGAAGGCGGAAAAATTGCAGAGGCTTTTGTTATGTGTGATAACGAAGAAGACGAACGCAAATTGTTCCGTTTTAACCTCTTCAAGAAAACCGATAACTGATTTTCTAAGTTCTAACCTTCGGCCGCAGCTTTGCGAAATTTTTTCGCTGCTGCGGCTCTTCTTTTTTCATAAGGATATTGTAAACAGCACCACAATCAACGGAGAACTTCTGGAAAAAACATATAAAATATACTATAATAGAAGAGAAATCAATTTTGCCACACAAAACCGGTTTTCCCCGCCCGATTTTGTGCTGTGCTGATAAGGAGCGTACCGAAATGAACTGGAAAAAACTCAAAAGCGGCACTGACATCCGCGGTACCGCCATTGATGGCGAAAAGCCCATGGCTCTGACTGACGACGTGGTTTCTCAAATCGCTGCTGCCTTTTCTTCCTGGCTTTCTCAAAAATGTGGGAAAGCAGTTCCTGCACTGACCATTTCTGTAGGCCGTGACTCCCGTATTTCCGGCCCCCGTATCCGTGACGCTGTTACGGCTGCTCTTGTAAAGAGAGGCGTGACAGTTTTGGACTGTGGTCTTGCTTCTACCCCTTCCATGTTTATGACTACAGTCGATTTACCCTGCGATGGCGCTATTCAGATTACGGCCAGCCATCACCCCTATGACCGTAACGGCCTGAAATTCTTCACCCGTGACGGCGGTCTGGATGCCCCCGATATTGATGTACTTCTTTCTTTTTGCGAAAAAGGCGAGTTGCCGCCGGAAGCCGATGTCCCCGGAAAAGTGGTTCCTACTGACTATATGTCCCAGTATGCCGCTCATTTGCGCAGCCTGATTCAGAAAGGCGTCAACGCCCAGGATTATGAACATCCGTTGGCAGGATTTAAAATTGCAGTGGACGCCGGAAACGGCGCTGGCGGCTTCTATGCCCGGGATGTTCTGGAGCCTTTAGGCGCTGATGTTTCCGGAAGCCAATTTTTGGAGCCGGACGGAATGTTCCCCAACCATATCCCTAACCCGGAAAATGAGGAAGCCATGGCCAGTATTTGTGCCGCTGTGGTCCGTTCTCAGTCTGATTTGGGTGTTATTTTTGACACGGATGTGGATAGAGGCGGCGCTGTTGATTCCCGTGGTGAAGAAATTAACCGTAACCGTCTGGTTGCCATTGCCAGCGCCATTGCACTGGAAGGAAACGAAGGCGGAACGATTGTGACCGATTCGATTACTTCGGATGGTCTGAAAATCTATCTGGAAAAGACGCTGGGCGGCCACCATCATCGTTTTAAGCGCGGATACAAAAATGTCATCAACGAAGCCATCCGACTCAACCAGGAAGGAATTAACTGCCCTCTGGCTATTGAAACTTCCGGCCATGCTGCTTTGCGGGAAAACTATTTTCTCGATGACGGCGCCTATCTGGTAACAAAAATCATCATCAAAATGGCTTGCCTGCGTCGGGAAGGAAAATCGCTTGATTCCTTGTTAGCGCCGCTGCAGGAACCGGCTGAGGCTCGTGAAATCCGTCTGCCTATTACAGAAGAAACCTTCCGTCCCTGTGGCGAAAAAGTTCTTCATCTGTTGGAAGATTATGCGGTGAAGCAGGGCTGGAACATTGCGCCGGACAACCGGGAAGGTTTGCGGGTATCTTTCCCTGCTGGACAGGGAGATGGCTGGTTCCTCCTGCGATTGAGTGTTCACGACCCCATTATGCCGCTAAATATCGAAAGTAATTCCGTTGGTGGCGTAAAAGTCATCGCCAAAACGCTGTATGGTTTTCTGAAAAACGTTCAGGGACTGGATTTATCCCCTCTCGAAAACTTTTTGCACGCAGAAGCATAACCCCTTTATAACCTGAAAAAAATAGCTCCCTCTCTGTTTTGCCGAGAGGGGGCTATTTTTTTCATTTATTTACTTTCGGTTTCTTTCGACTTCTCTATTTTTTCTCCGTCAATCAATCGCTGTGCCAAAGCCTGACAGTCCCGATAATATTCCATGTTGTTTTCGTTATTCAAAAAGCTGGTACCTTCTACTGAGCGAATCGCCATCCCCAAAGGTCCCATATAACTAAGAACCTGATCATCCGTAAGGACACCCATTGTCAAGTCCATATCCATCAGGCCTTTGCAATCTTCCCAATTGACTTTCATATTCTCATAGTCTGTTGCGCCTTCTTTCGGCGTGGTTCCATCCGTGTACGTAAAAAATCCGCCGCCCTGAATTTGCGCCCATTCCAAGCTCTCGCTATCACAAAGATAGATAACCGATTCAAAATTATTAGCGTCTCCCATAAACCGCACCGCATTAGCCTGCTGAATTTGCGGGTCTGTTGAGGTGCTTCCTACCGTATATTGGGTAATTTTGACCACCACTTGACCGTCTCCATTTCGATCATCGGCATATTGGGTCAATTCTTCCTCTAACTCAGCGACCATATCAGATAAATATGTTTCTTGAGTTAAAAGGCCTATGGTATAATCCGGTTCTACTTTTGAAACTATGGAATAAATAATTCCAACCACAACAGCTACTACTACAACAGCCAATCCCAATTGGATTTTATGATAATACCACCAGTTTGCCCGTTTTTCCTTCGCTGTTTTCAGCTCAATTTGGTTGTTGTGTATCGTATCATCTTGATTATCCAGAAAAAAATGCTCTCTGGGCACCGCAGCTCACTCCTTTATTTTCCAATCTATATGAAAATTTTTCTTTCATGCCGTATTTACATATTGTATCAGATTTGTATGGTTTCTACAAGTTAAAATTGCAAACAAGAACGAAAAAGCGCGAAATTTACAATTTTTTCATAGTCTTCTACTCAAAGGTTTTGGAAACTCCATTTTTTAAAAATAAAAGCCCCAGACACTACTCTCAGTATCCGGGGCAATAAAGCAATAAATTTATAAAAGCAATTAGAAACGGAAGTCTCTCATGCCGCCTTCCAT
The DNA here is from genome assembly GCA_019422525.1 of Clostridiales bacterium. Lineage (GTDB taxonomy): Bacteria > Bacillota > Clostridia > Oscillospirales > Acutalibacteraceae > Heritagella_A. The sequence goes on along the minus strand of JAHZDE010000002.1, from coordinate 338,849 downwards.
GTCGTGAAGGTGCTCAAATACTTTTTCACGTACCTTCTCGTTGGGAATAGTCTCCGCTTCTTTTTCAATGACTTCCAGAGCCAGTTTGCGGGTCTCAGGGCTTGCATAATCTTCTGCATATTCTTTCAGCGTCATCAACGCATTGGGATGGCAGCAGTTGCGAATCTGTCCAGCCTTTACCAAACTCATAAAGCGGTCGCCTGTACGGCCCTCACGATAACATGCTGTGCAGAAGCTCGGCACATGGCCATTTTCCAACAGCCAACGAACCACTTCATCCAGAGAACGATGGTCACTGATTTCAAACTGCGCGGAGTTTTCATCCTGATGGGCCTCTGCATATCCACCGACGGTTGTACGGGAGCCGCCGCTGATTTGGGACACACCATAGGGAAGCACCATTTCACGGGTACGCTGGGACTCACGGGTAGAGATGATAATGCCGGTATAAGGAACCGCAATACGGAGCACAGCCACAATCCGCTGGAACAGCTCGTCGGAAATGGCATTCTCATAGTCGGAAACATCCACATCATCGGCATTGCGCAGACGAGGTACACTGATAGTATGGGGACCTACGCCATGAACTGCCTCCAGATGTTCAGCATGCATGAGGATACCTACAAAGTCATACTTATACAGGTTCAGGCCGAACAGCACACCGCAGCCCACATCGTCAATACCGCCTTCCATAGCACGGTCCATAGCTTCCGTATGATATGCATAATTGTGCTTGGGTCCCGTGGGATGCAGGTATTCATACTGCTCTTTGTTATAAGTCTCCTGGAACAGGATATAAGTACCAATACCGGCTTCCTTAAGTTTGCGATAATTTTCCACGGTGGTTGCGGCAATATTGACATTTACCCGGCGGATAGCACCGTTCTTGTGCTTGATGGAATAGATAGTCTTAATGCTTTCCAGCACATACTCAATGGGGCAGTTTACCGGGTCTTCGCCGGTTTCCAATGCCAGGCGCTTATGGCCCATATCCTGCAGTGCAATAACTTCCTGCCGGATTTCTTCCTGTGTCAGCTTGCGGCGGGCAATATGCTTATTCTTGTGATGATAAGGGCAATACAGACATCCGTTGACACAATAGTTGGACAAATACAAGGGCGCAAAAATCACAATCCGGTTACCATAAAAAGCATCCTTAATTTCTGCTGCACGGTTAAAAATTCGCTGAATCACAGCCGGGTCTTCACACAGCAGCAGCAAGATGGCTTCCCGATGGCTCAGTCCCTTACAATCTGCGCTTCTATCAAGAATCTGGTTAATCAGTTCCAGGTTTCCTTTATTCTCTTCGGCCCAAGCAATACTGGCCTTAATTTCTTCATCATTGATAAAGTCTTCTGCTTTTAGGGAATACTTGTCATACATAAAGAAGGTCGCTTCCTTTCAAAAAATACTGTATCCGCGAAGCGCCCGAAAAAAAAACGCGCCATCCGGCGCGTATCTTCCCAATTTTAATCCGAAATCGGAAGGGATGCTTCACGCCGCCTTACCAGCAGGAACAGGGAAACACCTGACACCTTTTGATTCAGGAGCTGCGGAAATTTAAAGTTCTGTATACACCAGCAGGGATACTCTCCTTTTGGCTGATACATTTTTACTCTACCAGCACGAGAGAAAAATGTCAAGTTTTTTACAGAATTATTTTTTCAACCCCAACAATTTTTTCTTATATTGACAGTGATTTGCACCTGTACTACAATGATACTACCTGATAGTAACCAATAAGGAGCTGAATATAATGGTACGATTTGCTTTACTCAGTGGCTGGCACGTCCATACTGGATGGTTTGCCGGGGAATTGCTGAAAAGCGGTGCTGGAAAATTTATTGCAGTATGGGATGAAGATGAATCCCGCGGCCAAAAATACGCGGAAGAATTTGGAGCAGAGTTTGAGGCAGATCTTTCAGCGGTACTTGCCCGGGAAGACGTGGATGCTGTCATGGTAGAATGTCCCACTACCAAACACCGGGACGTGATTATTGCGGCAGCAAAGGCCGGAAAACATATCTTTACGGACAAGTCTATGGCCTTGAACATGGAAGATTGCGCTGCTATCCGAAAGGCTGTGGAAGAAGCCGGAGTAAAGTTTACCGTTTCTATGGAATCGAAGATTCTGGGGCCTTATCGCTATCTAAAACAGCTTACGGAAGAAGGGAAACTGGGAAGAATTACTTCTCTCTATTTCCGCCGTTCTCACGGGGCTGCACTGGATAAAAATATGCTCCCCGCTTATTGGTTCGATACCTCTCAAACCGGCGGCGGTGTTACGTTGGATTTGGGATGCCACGGCTTATATATGCTGCCATATTATTGCGGCAAACCGAAAACTATTACCTGCCGTATGGCGGAATTGTATGGGACTGGAAGCGATGAGCTTTCCACTACCGTGATGGAATTTGAAAACGGCGCTATGGGTACGGCTGTCACTTCTTTTGTATCCTGCCCCAGTGTGAATATGATGGAAATTGTGGGCACAGAAGGAATGGCGATTGTCTCTGGCAACGGGCCGGAAGATTATCGGGTATTGCTGCAATCTTCTCATATGCCCGGTTTTGAAAAACTTGCACCCGTTGAAAAAGCGTGGCAGGATGCAGAATATCCCATTGTCCGTTTCGCCCATTTGGTAGAATCGGAGGAGAAAGAAGCGCCGGAATATAATTTGGAGCAGGCAGAACTGCTCACTTCCATTATTTGCGGTACATATGAATCTGCCCGTACTGGAAAACCCATTACACTATAAAAATAATATGTGCTTAGGCCGTCCCTATGGACGGCCTTTTTTATTTTTTGTTCTATCCCTCTTGACACATTGTACTATGCGTAGTACAGTATAACACGAAGGGAGGTATTCAAGTGGATATTCAGTTAAAGCGCGGCCTTCTGGAAGTATGTGTGCTGGCTGCTATCAAGAACGAGGATTCCTATGGATATCAGATTATCAAGGATATGAAGCCCTATGTAGAGATTTCAGAATCAACCCTATACCCTATTCTGCGAAGGCTGGAAGCTGCGGAACTTTTAACCGTCCATTCTGTAGAACATTCCGGCCGGCTTCGTAAGTATTATCATATCACGCCGGCTGGTATGGAAAGGATTGCCGCTTTTCAGGAGGAATGGAAGGAAATCCTTACAATCTATCAATTTATTACCAGGGAGGAGACTGACCATGAATAAACAGGGATTTCTCGCGGCCTTGCAAGAGCAGTTACGAGGTCTGTCACAAAGCGATATTGAAAAATCATTGGAATATTACAGTGAAATGATTGACGATCGAATGGAAGACGGGATATCCGAAGAAGAAGCTGTGGCTGCCATGGGAGCCCCTGAAGGAATTGCCCGTCAGATTTTAATGGACATGCCGCTTCCCAAAGTTGTCAAGGCCAAGGCCAAACCCGCTCACCCACTGCGAATTTGGGAAATCATTCTGTTGATTGTAGGTTCTCCCGTGTGGGTTCCATTGACACTGACAGCGATTCTTCTATTCTTTGTATGCTACATGGTGATTTGGATTATGATTTTTGCCTTGTATGCGATTGACTTTTCTTTTGCTATGGGAGCTCTTGCCGGTTTTATACAGGGGGGAATTTCCATATTTACCATGGGAGGCATACAGGCAGTCTTTTATTTTGGTGGCGGTCTGGTTTCTCTGGGAATTGCCATTCTGCTGTTTTTTACATTCAACATTTTGTCTGTCAAGTTAATCCATTTAAGCCGACGGTTTGTATTATGGGCAAAATCCCGTTTTGTGAGAAAGGGTGATAACAAGTGAAAAGCAGAAAAAAAATTTGGACTATCATCGCAGTTTGCTGCATTGCAGTCGGCGGAATTATGTCTGTCTCTGCGGCAGCGGCGGCTGGATTTGATTTTTCAAAATTCAACAGCGTTCAATATAAAGAAAAGACATATACCATTTCTGACGGTTTTGAAAATATTGAGGTTGCAGCAGACTGGGAAACGGTAGAGCTTCTCCCTTCCAAAAATGAGAATTGCCAGGTGGTATGCAGTGAAAGTGATACCCTGCAATATACGGTAAAATCAGAAGACAACACTCTCAAAATCGAATCGCATGAGAACAGTCAGTGGTTTGAACATATTGGTGTTTTCTGGTTTTCCAGCAGTCCTAAAATTACCATCTATTTGCCCGAAACGGAATATAAAAATCTCTCTGTTACGACTTCCAGCGGAGATGTCACCATGCCAAAAGAGCTTGATTTTTCTGATGTCACCGTTACAACGGCCAGTGGAAATTTACGGATGAATGCGTCTGCTTCTCAAAATTTGAAGCTGCAGGCTTCCAGCGGCGACATTTTCGTGCAGAAGTTTTCCGGAAACTCCCTGGAAATCGGGTCTGCCAGCGGCCGGATTTCGTTGGAAGAAAGCACGGCCGACTCTATCCGGCTTACTAGTACCAGCGGCGATATGGCTCTGACCAAAACCTCTGCCAAACAAGAAATGGCTCTCCAAGCTTCCAGCGGAAACATCTCCCTCTCAGAGTGTGACGCACCTCAAATTACCATTCAGAGTGACAGTGGAGATATTACCGGTTCACTTCTAAGCGGAAAAGACTTCTCTGTACAGACCTCCAGTGGGGATGTTTCGGTACCGGAAAGCACCTCTGAAACGGAAAAATGCAAGGTGATTACCGGTAGCGGCGATATTCTTTTAAGCATACAATAAGGGAACAGAATGAGTCATTATGCATCTTTTCTGTATAGAATACCACCTCTGTGCCCCTATATTTTGAAGGAAACAACGGGTTTTCATCACTTTTGCCTTTCCCAACCTGATAATTTGTGATATGATATCACTATACCAGAGAAAAGCGCGAAAGTTTTTCTGAAATTTATGATGAAAGGACCGTTTCAGAATGGAATACGTGTTTTCTGAAAGAGTACAGGCACTTAAGCCCTCTGCTATCCGTGAAATATTCAAATATGCTGCTGACCCGCAAGTGATTTCCCTGTCTGCCGGCAATCCGGCTCCCGAGGCATTTCCCAAAGAGGCCATCGCAGAAATCACCGCCCGGGTTATGGCTGAACGCCCCATCGACGCACTCCAGTATGGCCAGACAGAGGGCTATGTGCCCCTGCGGAAGACGGTGGCTGCTTATATGAAAAAGGCCCATAATATCGGCCGCGATTTTGATGATATTCTCATTACTTCCGGCGCACAGCAGGTAATGGATTTGCTCACCAAATCCCTGTGCAATGAAGGGGATGTGGTCATCTGTGAAGAGCCCAGCTTTATCGGTTCTCTGAACACTTTCCGCTCCTATAAAGTCCGCCTCCGCGGTGTTCCCATGGAAAAGGACGGTATGGATATGCAGGAGCTGGAAAAGGCCTTGCAGGAAGAAAAGACCGCCAAATTTATTTATACCATCCCTAACTTTCAAAACCCCACCGGCATTACCATGAGCTGGGAGAAGCGCCAGAAACTATATGAGCTGGCCAAAAAATACGGTGTGATGATTCTGGAAGACAACCCCTATGGTGATTTGCGTTTTGCAGGGGAACATGTGCCTGCCATTAAGAGCTTGGACGAAGAAGGAATTGTCATGTATGCAGGTACCTTCTCCAAGGTAATTTCTCCCGGCATCCGGGTAGGATATGCCATTGGCCCCAAGCCGGTATTGCAGAAAATGATTGTCTGCAAGCAGGGCGAGGACGTTCACACCGGTATGCTGTCTCAGATTATCTGCGACGAGTTTATGACCCACTATGACTATGACGCTCACCTGGCAGGCCTCAAGGGTATTTACCGCAAGAAGAGCGGCATTATGCTGGAGCAAATGGAAAAGCACTTGCGTCCCCTGGGTATCGACTGGAATCCCATTGAAGGTGGTCTGTTCCTGTGGTGTACACTGCCTGACGGCGTGGATATGCCCGCCTTTTGTAAGGCCGCTGTACTGAATAAAGTCTGTGTAGTGCCGGGCAATGCATTCCTCACCGATGACACAGCTCCCTGTCAGGCCTTCCGCATCAACTTCTCCACACCTACCGATGAACAGCTGGTACGTGGTATTGAGATTCTCGCAGAAACGGCCAAGCAGGTATTCGCCAAATAAAACAGGAGCCATTCTATGAGTCTGATTCAAATTACCGACCGGATGTGGTATCTTCCCGCCTGTGAGAAAAACGACCGGCCGGTACTTGGATATATTCGAGGCGACCGGTATGCACTGCAAATAGACGCTGGTGCTTCTCCGGCTCACGGGGAGGAATTTTCCCGGGAGCTGAAACGCCTTTTATTGCCTGCACCGGATTTTGCAGTGCTCACCCATTGGCACTGGGACCACACCTTTGGCCTCTGCGGACTTCATTGTCCGGCTATTGCCTGTGAAGAAACCCGGGCCATTTTGGAAAAGGTCTCCCACTGGCAGTGGACGCCCCAGGCTATGGCAAAGCGACTGGAAACCGGTGAAGAAATTCCCTTTTGTGATGAACATATCCGGGTGGAGTATGATAACCCGGGAACCATTCGGGTAACACTCCCGGAAATCACTTTTCAAACAAAAATGGCCATAGATTTGGGTGGAATCACCGCACAGATTCTGCACATGCCCGCCACTCACTCTCCCGATTGTACGGCAGTACTTCTCCCAGAAGAACGATTTATTTTTCTGGGGGACGCTCCTTGTGGGGATTTTTATGGCAGGAATGGCGGATATGACCTGAAAGCACTACAGGAAATGATGGCATTTTTAAGGGAAATCCCTGCAGACCAATGCTGTCTTGGCCATGGAGAACCGGAAATGATTTCATCACTTTTGCAGGAACTGCAAGAGGAAATTTTGATTCCGGCTGCTCAAAATGGAGAAATTTGTAAGTAAGCGGCGTAAATCGCATACAGGATGACCTTTCATAAATCCCAAATTTTTCGGCGAAACGGCCAAAGCTGTGATCAAAAATAAAATTTCTTTTCCCTCATTGACAAATAGGAAAAAGCGGACTATACTGAATACCGATAGAAAGAAACCGATGAGCAGGAGAAGTATACAGACTAAGAGACTTTCAGAGAGCTGCGGAAGGTGCGAGTGCGGTAGTTTTCCGTCTGTGGAATGGGCCTGTGAGGGCAGGAGCCAACCGGGATATTCCCGTAGTAGTTTCTGACGGGGACTCTGCCCGTTATCAGGGGAGCATACGTGATTTGCGTATGAAAGAAAGCGGGCGCTTTGCGCCAATTTGGGTGGTACCGCAGGATATAATGCTCCTGTCCCTTGTTTGGGACAGGAGCTTTTTATTTTCTATGCAGCACCTTGGGAAAATATTATGTGAATGTGGAGGTCTTTCTCTATGGAACCCATCAAAACAGAACGTAAACCGGTTATTTTCAGTGCCATTCAGCCCAGCGGCACCATTACACTGGGAAACTATCTGGGAGCTTTGAAAAACTGGATTTCTTTACAGGATGACTATGACTGCATTTATGCACTGGCCGATTTACACGCTATTACTGTCCGGCAAGATCCGGCTGCTTTTCGCCGGAATACGCTGGAAGCCTACGCCCTGCTGCTGGCCTGCGGCATTGATTTGGAGAAGAGCCTGTTCTTTATTCAAAGCCAAGTTCCCGCTCATGCAGAACTCGCTTGGGTACTTAACTGCTATACCCAGTTTGGTGAGCTGTCCCGTATGACCCAGTTTAAGGATAAGTCTCAGAAGCACCCGGAAAACATCAATGCCGGTCTGTTTACCTATCCCAGTCTGATGGCGGCCGACATTCTGCTGTATCAGGCAGATTTGGTACCCGTAGGCGCCGATCAGAAGCAGCATCTGGAATTAACCCGCAACATTGCCGAGCGCTTTAACGGCGTATACAGCCCCACCTTTAAGGTACCGGACGGATACATTCCTAAGACTGGCGCGCGTGTCATGTCTTTGCAGGACCCCAGCCGCAAAATGTCCAAGTCTGACGAAAACGCTAACGGATATATCGCCATGCTGGATAAGCCGGAAGATATTATGCGGAAATTCAAGCGCGCCGTTACAGACAGTGAAGCCTGCGTCCGCTATGCAGAGGGCAAAGACGGTGTCAATAACCTGATGGGCATTTATTCTTGCGTGACCGGCAAGAGTTTTGAAGAAATTGAACGGGAGTTTGAAGGCAAGGGATACGGCGACTTTAAAACTGCAGTAGGCGAAGCAGTTATTGAGCACCTGCGCCCCATTCAGGAACGTTTTGCAGAGCTTATCAAGGATAAGGGATATCTGGAAAAATGCTATACGGAAAATGCTGAAAAGGCTGCTCGGATCGCCTATCGTACTCTCTCCAAGGTGATGAAGAAAGTCGGCTTCCTGCCTATGGGAAAAAAATAAGTATTAGACATTATTGAAAAACGGAAGGTTTTGACAGAAGATTGTGACCGCTCTCTTTCCCAGTATATCAATCTGGTATGAAAGAACATCTGAAACATCTTGAGACAAAATCTACATCTAAATAAGAAATCCCCGCCAATAAAAGGAAACTTTTTGGGCGGGGATTTTTCTATTTTGTTTATAGAATTTATTCGGAAAAATTTTCGGGTCTGCGGCTTAATCGGGAATTGATAAACGTTTCTGATTCCGGGTCCTGCCAGGAATGGTCCCGATACAATACAGTTTCCAACGATTCAAACAGTTCATTCAAAATACTGTGGTACATATTATCCACCGGTACACTGTAACAATGAGGAATAATCCCAAACTCCAAATAGAAAAGGGTTTTTCGGGGAACCTGGTTGGGGGAACAGACACAATACAGGGTTTCATATTCGCCGTCAAAAAAAATTTTGGAAGCTACATAACACTCATCAGCTGAATTATATACGCCATCATCCCCCTTGTATTTCTGGTTCATCTCCTCACCCAAAAGTGCTTCCTGTGGAATTCCTTTCCCCAGCAGGTATTGGACTCCTGCGGCACTTAAACTGACGGTATCTGCAATTTTTCCGTTTCTATGACGGCTTCCCGGTACATAAATAACCGCTTCCCTCCCCTCTTCTGTGAGCTTTTCATAGAGCTCTGCTGCAAAATCAAGCCGGGCGGCAAACTCTGTGCCGGGAACCTTTTTTCGTTTTAACGGATGCTGGGCAGCTACTTCTATCAGAACCATGTCAGACAAATCTTTCCGCTCTTCCATATTTTCCATAGCTTGACGGTACTTTTCGTCCCAATAGGCCCGCGCCTGCATTTTTTCCAGAAAAAACGGCCGGCTGTCACTGTCTTCCCGAATTTTGAGGACACCTCCCCTCTGGACAGCAATTTTCATTACAGCCCGGCAATGTATCAACAAAAGGTCCGCCGTTTCTCCAGGGATTCCATCCCCATGCACCTGCAATAAAATGCTCCGGCTGGCGGTGCGCATGGGCGGCATGGTGAGAGATACCCAGCCCCAGCTATGCCCATCTGTATATTCTGCCAGAAAAATTGTTTGGCGCAGTAAAGTATAGCTGCAATAACAGGTAACTTCTCCTATTTTTTCTTCTCCACACCGGGATTTGGCTGCTTTGACGGCCTCTTTTAAATAGCCTGTCACTGCATCAAATTCATCCGCAAGCCTCTTATAGTTCGCTTTTACGCCTTCTTCATCATCGGCTCGCTCAATTACAGCGATATCGCCACAGAAGTCGGAATACTGGTTGGGAAGAATCACATTGATATTGGTACCGCTGAGCAATGCTTCTGTCAGGGCATCCATGGCAATGGTCTTGATCAGCCCAGCGCCGGTAGTGGCAAACAGGGTGATTTCCTTTGCACCCCGTATATGCGCTTTGATTTCCGATGAAGCCAGCGGCATATCCGTTACCGCGTCAATCCCATGACCATCACAGTATTCCAAAATTTTTCCATATTCTTCCCGACTCATCCCAATATAGGGCCGCTGGGACTTCTGACTTTCAGCCAGCGTATTGAGAAAGTCCTCAATTTTTAAGACCATTTCTTCCGACTTTTCTCCCTTCATCCAAGGAAAAGACTCAAAAAACAGTGCGGTTTTTCCAGCACTTTGCGCGTCGATATACAGAAGGTCTGCAGCAGAAAGAATATTTCCCAATGCTTCATATTGCTTGGCACTGGAGCAGATAGGAACCTTTCTGCACTGGCTGTTCTGCAAATACATAGCCACGCTCAGCTCGTAGATACAGTACAAGCTGCGTACATAGTTTTCGGTGATAATCGGGACAAAATAATCGCACTGCTCAATTTCGCCGTTAATGCGGTTCAGCAGCCCATCCCCTGCTGCCACACCGGTTTCCGGATTGGAAGAATAAAATAATGTGATGTCTGTGCCGCAAGCTTTCCATATAGATACCAGCTTTTCAATCACCTTTCCGTCTTCACTGCAATGGCTGATAAAAATTTTCATACCTTTCCCTTCTTCTGTTGACAGTTACTGTCTGACAAATCCCAAATAGCGCGTTCCTTGAAAACTGAGTTTGCCCATATCCCCCTCAGCAAGCTGTCCATACTCCCAGCCATTTATCAGAAATTCAATTCTATCACCGGACTCCACCTCAAAAGTAGCATAGTAGGTGGTCGAAGTACTCATATGATTATCATGATAATGGTGATGACACTCCTCCCGCTTTCCGATCACCCGTGCGGAGACCGCCAGGCGGGGCGAATGGTTGTTTTTATTCCACTGGCCAATACCCCTGGCAGCGGCAAGGATAAAAATGACGATTACGATAAAAAACATGAGTGTAAACATCAGGGAAAACACACTAAATCCCACATCAAAAAAACCAAACATCAAAAATTCTCCTTTTCAAAAGTCCGTATATAATGAAAGAGATATTGCTGCGCAACTCCCGCATAAGGACCAAAATCCTCCGGCTTTTTTTCGGGAAACCATCTCTCCATCACCCGCTTCATCCAAACATCTATTGGGAACGCTTCCAGACGGTGGAAACCATACAACAGGGCACACTCTGCCACCTTGGGCCCCACACCATGAATGAGCATCAGCGTTTCTCGGGCCTTTCCTATTTCCATATGGGGGATCTCTTGCAAATCCACTTTTCCTTCCGTTACCAGACGGGCAGCCGAAAGCAGATATTTAGCGCGAAATCCGGCACGCAGCGGCGCCAATTCCTCCAACGAGGAAACCGCCAGCCGTTCGGGTCCTGGAAATAGGAATTCCCCATCCGGGCCTTGCTCTCCCAGCGTTTCACATAAACGGCGAATAATCCCTTTAATCCGGGGAATATTGTTATTTTGCGAAATAATGAAGGAACAAAGGGCTTCCCAGGCATCCTGCCGCAAAATACGGATTCCCCCTGCATAGGCACAGGCTTCCTGCAATACCGGGGAGAGTGTACTTAGTTCCCGACGAATGGCAGGGTAATCGGTATCTAAATCAAAATAAAATCTCCATATTTCTTCAAATTCCTGCTTGGTACAGGATAACAGCAGGGTTTCCCCCTCTTTTCGCAAGGAAAGCCGTTTTCCAAAAGCGACTCCCTGCCATACTTCTCCAACTTTCTCCCAGCGAAAGCTCTGCCCACAGTCCAACGTCTGGTCTGGCTCAAAAACTGCTGGAATCTTCATTTCCTGTAAAACATCCGTTTTTATCATTTATCGATTTTTCTCCCCGGCATTGGCCTCTACCTCTGGATGGCGGGATGTGAGGAACCAAATGGCACGCTCAATGGAATCCCGGGAATTCCCCCAATCTGCATCCTTGTTTCGATAATCAAACATGCGGCAAAAATGAGTGACATCCCCTTCTACCTCATTCAGATATTTCAGTGCTAAGCTGCGGGTTTCTTCGTGAAACTGCGGAAATACCTTTTTATTCATTTTTAATCCAGCTTTCAGCAGAGAACGGTAATGAGGCAGACAGATGCAAGGCTGCTGAGCATACAGCTTCCGGAATTCCTCTTCTTTTTCCCACAGCTTTACCACCGTTTCCAATAAATGTTCCATATTGGTTTCAATATTTTCACAGATAAAACAGCTGTGCGCCCGTTGGTCAGCGACAGGCAGCAGTTTTTTAGCAACCGTTTTCTGGTCGGCCTTTCCTTCGGGAAACACATCTTTTTCCACCTCGTGGAGCAGGCTTTCCAAAATCAATGCCACCGAAAGCCGACTTCCCCGCGCCAGAATCTGGTCGAAATGGTCCTTACAGAATCCCAGCCGATTCGTCTCGATTCTCACATCCGGCTCCATCATCGCCGCTCCGGTAATATAAGTTGCCATCCGGTCTTCCAGCATATCCCGCATCCGGCAAATAGGACAGCCGTCACGAGGCTCAAACACCTCGCTAATAGGAATTGTACATATATCTTCACGCATCCGGTTTCCTCCTTTAAAAATCGAATTTTCCATACGATTTCCTACCTTTATCATATCATAAATCCCAAAAAACGAAAATGCTCCGAACAGATTTTTTGGTTTATATCTCTGTTGAAAATGTGGAAAACTTGGAATAGTTTTCAATAGTGGTTGATATATCAAAAATACGACATAAAATATCAAAAATCTGATATACAAAATATAGTAGTTTCGATTTTATTTACCACAATGTCATAAAATACAGCTATTTCCTTATACAAATGGTTTTTATTTTTCTTTTACAAATGGCATACATGAAGTTTACATAAAGGAGTTTTCCCAACGGTGGAAAGGTAATTTCCACCGGAAAAGTCCCGTCCCTATTGAAGTTATTCACTTTTTCCACAGGCTTTTCCACATACTCCTCTTATTCTTAACTGATATTATGTTAACTTATCTTCAATACCTTCTGTATAAAATATTGTGTTTTCCAATTGTTTGATGTGGGTTTTTAAAAATATCTCCCTCAAAACACTTGTATTTTTGCCTAATTTTATAAATAATTTATTTCTATTTCCATTAAATACTCCAACTTATATTCCTCTGGTTTTTCGCATCCATTACTTTTATTTTTGACTAAAATCCAATTAGACCGCCTCCATTGGGCATTTATCATTGTGGAAAACTTATCCCCGGAAAGCTCTCTTATCATAAAAAAACCGCAGGTCCGGCAAGCTGCCGAATCCTGCGATTTTGTATTTTTATATCCAAGTATCTATCAGCTATACTGCACGCCATATTTTTCCATAGCAGCCTGATGTTCTTCGTACGTTTTGGAATAGTGGTTCTGATTATCGTTTCCAAAGAAAAAATACAAATATTCACTATCTGCCGGATTTAATGCTGCCTGAATGGCACGGCTGCCGGGATTGCAAATGGGTCCTGCCGGAAGCCCAGAGCATTTATACGTATTATAGAGCGCCGCATACTTTCCTGTACTGCTCAGGTACGGGCTATTGGTCACGTAGTTATTGATATAATCCCGGGTTGGGTCCATTTCCAATTTCATACCCGCATTCAACCGATTATAAATCACCGAAGCCACCAACGCTGCATTTTCTGCGCTGCGGGATTCTTTTTCGACAATGGACGCTACAATCAGCTGCTGGCTGGAAAGTCCGCCTGCTTTGGCATTGTAGTTATTCAGCAGCTTAATCAACACATCTTCCGGGTCATCATCCACATAAAATTCATAGGTATCCGGGAACAAATATCCTTCCATTTTGAACGCCCGATTACTATCAGAAGGAACGGAAAAAGATTTTGGGCTATAGCTTTGCGAGACAGATACAAACTCCTTGGCGCTGCATACACCATTTTTTTCCAGAGTCTGGGCAATTTGTGCAACCGTATATCCTTCTGGAATCGTCACCCGCACAGTTTTTACTGGCTCTTCCGTAGGCTTGGGTGTGGGCTTTTCTGTAGGTTTCGTTGTGGAGTCAGCCGTGTTTGTTTCGCCTGAATCATTTTCCTCTTCTATCTGGGAAAGAACGGAGGATGCATCAGAAGAATCCGCATCGGACTGTTGGGAAGAACTGTCAGAACCAGATTCTGACGAAGACAGGGTCTCGGACATACTGCTATTTTCCGAGGGACTGCCGCTACAGGAAACACAGAGAAAAGCCATCACCATAGTCAGCAAAAGGGCTATTCCTTTTCTCCGCAGTGTAGTTTTCACAAAATCCAACACCTTTCTCAGTTTTTCTACATTATACACCTTTCTTAACAAAAAGCAAGAGGACAAATATAACCATCCTCTTGCTCTCCATTTATGATTCTGAATATCGGGACAAAAACTTCCGGGTACGTTCTTCTTTGGGGTTTTCAATAACATCCCTTGCCAATCCCTGCTCTACAATAACTCCGCCATCCATAAAAATCACCTGGTCTGCCACATCACGAGCAAACGCCATTTCATGAGTTACGATAATCATAGTTGTTTTTTGCTGGGCAAGGCTTCGGATTACCTTCAGCACTTCTCCCGTCAATTCCGGGTCCAGTGCAGAAGTCGGCTCGTCAAAACACATAATATCCGGCTTCATAGCCAGCGCTCGAGCGATTGCCACCCGCTGCTGCTGTCCGCCCGAAAGCTGGTGCGGATAATGGTCCGCCCGGTCGGCAAGGCCCATTTGCTCAAGCAGCTGCCTTGCCTGTGACTCAATTTCTTGGGTAATCTCTTTTTTTCTTTTACTGTAGTCTGGGCTGTTTTTCGCCTGCAGTTCCCTGGCCAACATCACATTTTTCAATGCGGTATATTGGGGGAACAGATTAAAAGACTGGAACACCATTCCAAAATGAAGGCGCTTTTTCCTTACTTCTTTTTCTTTCTGGGTAGCTGGGTCCGCAGCATCAAACAGTGTTTCCCCATGGACCGAAATTTTTCCACCATCTGGCGTCTCCAAAAAGTTCAGGCAGCGCAATAGGGTAGTTTTTCCGCTTCCCGAAGAGCCAATAATGGCCAATGTTTGCCCTTCTTCCAAGTCGAAGCTGATGTCCTGCAAAACCTGTAATTTTCCAAAATGCTTTTCAATATTCTGTACCTGTAAAACTGCCATCACTGCGCCTCCTTACCGGAAATAACTGAGCCTGCGCTCGATATAGCTGAAAAGCAGGGTCAGGATGCCTACAAATATCAAATAATATACGCCCGTATAGAACAAAGGCCAAATCAGGCCATCACTCTTCATAAAGCTTTCCCCTACTTTAATCAGCTCGCTAACCGCAATAATTCGAGCCAAAGAGGTATCCTTGACCAGCGTGATAATTTCATTAGACATAGGCGGCACAATGCGTTTAATCATTTGCAGCAGTGTAATCTTAAAAAAGATTTGGGGCTTCGTCATACCAAGCACCTGTCCTGCTTCCCGCTGCCCTACCGGCACGCCCTCAATTCCGCCGCGGTAGATAACGGAAAAATAGCAAGAATAATTGATAACAAATGCTGCCACTGTTGCGATAAACCGGCCACTGTTACCGGAACCCCAAATGTTATTATCCAAAATCAGGCCAGGGCCAAAATAGATAATCATTAGCTGCAGCATAAGAGGAGTTCCCCGGATAACCCACACAATGAAATCTACCAGCAATTTAATCGGACGAATACAGGCAAGTTTTTTGAACCAGCGGGGAGCCCCAGAAACTTGCGCCAAAAAACGAAACGGCGCCCACTTGCTCATAGAGCCAAAGGCTACCAAAAGCCCAATTGGCAGGGAAAACAACAAGGTAAGCGCAAACAACTCTACCGTTGTGCCCATGCCTTCCAGCAGTGCATTGGTAACGTTCCAGAACATGAAATCTCTCCATCCCTTATCATCATATTAAAAAGGCAGAGAGCAGGCATCCCGCTCTCTGCCCGGATTGCAAAAGCTTTTTCGTTTACTTCTGCTCTACAATGTTATCCTTAATTCCGTATTTCTCGGCCAATTCCATCATGGTTCCATCATCATACAGCTTGACAAACTGCTCGTTGATGAAGTCCGTCAAATCAGAGCCCTTGCGGCATCCAACACCATAATCCTCGGTAGTCAGCTCAACCGTCGTTACCAAATCGGGATAGCTGGTTCCTTCTCCAATCATAGCGCCAGCCATCAGCAAGTCAATTACACAAGCGTCAGAAGTACCGGAGTCCACTTCCATCAGCGCAGTTGCCTGATCCTGAACATCATTGGTATTCAAACCCTCAGCCTGAGCGGCTTCCTGGCCGGCAGAACCGTCTTCCACAGCCACCAGCAAATCTTTCAGGCTTTCTGCGGTAGTATACTGGTCGGCCACATCCTTCTTCATGACCACGACCTGTGCATTTTTAGCATAAGGATTGGTAGCGGAAGCACCTTCGGTAATTTCATCGGTAATGGTCATACCATTCCAGGCACAGTCAATACTCTTGTTTTCCAGTTCCAGCAGCTTATTGCCCCATTCAATAACGGTAAATTGCACTTCTACGCCCAGTGCCTCTCCAATCTCTCTTGCCATATCGGCGTCGAAACCAATCCACTCGCCATTATCATCTTTATAGTCCATGGGGGCAAATTCCGTAATGCCCACTACCAGAGTACCCTTATCCTTAATATATTCTACATCGCTTTCTGTCTCTTCCGTGCTGGAAGAAGTAGTGCCAGAGTCCGTACCAGCCGAAGAAGTAGAAGTGTTTGCAGAAGTACAGGACGCCATTGACAGACACATTCCTGCCGCTAAAAGTACCGAAAGCAGTTTCTTTATCATGTTAAGTTCCTCCTCATTTTTACCGGACAAAACCGGATTGTTGTCGCTTTTGTATTTTACCATACTAACGTGATAATGTAAAGGGTTATTTCCCTTTTTGTATTTTTTCTTCACTTTATGCATATACTTCTGTTGAAAGGAGGAAAGCCTGTGACACGTATCCGATACTGGAATACTGCCGGAGCTGCTTTTGGACTATTGGCAGGTACACTGCTCCATTTTGTATACGAATGGTTTGGAGGTTCTTTTTGGGCTGTAGTGGGGGCGGTAAATGAAAGCACATGGGAGCATTTAAAGCTGTTATTTTTCCCCATACTTCTCTTTGGAATTTTGGAATACCTTTCGTATGGGAAAGATACCCCCGGATTTCTTCCAATAAAAACCGCTTCCATTCTGTTGGGGATGGGCCTGATTGTCGTATTGTTCTACACCTATACAGGAATTTTAGGATTCAACTGGGCGCCTATTGACATTTCCCTGTTTATTATTGGAATTCTGGCTGCTTATTGGTTTTCGGCTAAACAACTGGAACAACCGTCTTCATGGGCATTGTCCTCAGCTACTACTGCCGTATCTGCTGGGATTCTCCTTCTGCTGCTCCTTTTCTTCATAGTTTTCACTTTCAGTCCGCCGGAAATCGGGCTTTTTCTGGATCCTGTTACCGGTAAATATGGCCTCGCATCATAATAGAAAAACAACCTGAGATATTTGCATCTCAGGTTGTTTTTCTATGCCCGATTCTACTATAATTCAACGCAAAAGAAATGTATTTGTCAATTGCCGTTTGGTATGTTACACTTATACCAAATCAATGAAAAAACATGATGGGAGGAATAACAGCATGTGTGCAAAATTTTGTCAGGAATGTGGCGCTGAGTTAGTTGGAAAAGAGTTAGAAAACGAAGGGATTATTCCTTTTTGCCCCAAATGCAATCAATTTCGTTTCCCCATGTACAATGTTGCAGTCAGTATGATTGTAATCAATGAACAGACTAATAAAATATTGCTGATAAAACAATATGGAAATCCATTTTATATTCTTGTTGCCGGATATGTGAATAGAACCGAACAATTGGAGCATGCCGTTGCAAGGGAAATCAAAGAAGAAACCGGAATGACCGTCTCGCGGATAAAATTTAATCGAACAAAATTCTATAAGCCTTCAAACACACTGATGTGTAATTTTACAGCTTTTGTGGAGAATGAAAACGACCTTTTTGTCAATACAGAAATTGATGAGTACAAATGGTTCACAGGGGATGAGGCACGAAAGAACATTTTGGAAAATAGCCTTGCTTCCTATTTTTTAAATGCTTATCTTGATGAATAAATCTTAAGCTTTATATCCAAACTAATGATAAGCCCAAGCGCAGGGTAAACCTTCATGTGAAAAGTTTGTAAATTATTTGAAATTTCCCGGTTTCTCTTGCTTGATTGAACAAATAAAGTTATAATATGAGAGGAAATAAGTAAAGTTTCGGATTTTTCCACTTTTTTGTGCAATCAGCGTTATACTTCCTATTTTGTCATGTGCCCGGGATACCTCCCGTTGGCCTACATACAACTAACACCAAAGGAGTGTCATAATTATGAAACAGTTTACCTACACCATCACTGATCCCGTTGGAATTCATGCTCGTCCTGCCGGACTTCTGGTAAAAGAAGTGAAGAAGTATGACAGCACCGTCACCATTGAAAAAGCCGGTAAATCTGTCAACGCTGTCAAGCTTATGGCTCTGATGGGCCTGGGAATTAAGTGCGGCGAAACCATTACCGTTACTGTTGAAGGCGGAAATGAAGAAGCCAATGCTGCCAGCTTGGAAGCATTTTTCAAAGCAAACCTGTAATTTTATTTTAAACCAAAAGCGTGCTGTTAACATAACAGCACGCTTTTCATTTCATAAAAAGTCCATCCCTTTTCGTATGGGTCCTGAAAAGGGATGGACTTTAAAATTCTTTTTTAACTATTTTCAGCTATCAGCCAGCAGGAACTGCATTGTCGGAATACAGCAATTCCAGCATATCCGGTCTGGCAATACCGGTAGTAAGATACCCATTGTTCAGCTGGAAGTCCATAACCGCCTGTTCTGTACCAGTATCAAAAGTACCATCATAGGTGGTAAACATATATCCCAGTTCATCCAGTCGCTCCTGCATTTTCAGCACATCACTGCCGGTATCGCCCTTTTGCAGCTGCTGATAAGACGTACTGTCCGGGGTAGGAGTAGGCTCCGTGGTAGGCTTCGGCGTTTCAGTAGGCTTGGGAGTTGCTTCCGGAGTCGGTGTCGGTTCTGTTGTCTCGGAGGGCTTCGGTGTGGGTTCCGCTTCGGAAGAAGACGTATCCGAAGAATTGTCGCTGCTGGCCAATTCAGGATGTGCAAATCCGGCCATCTCAGAAACCGCAGAAATCACACTGCGTCCCTGCCACTGCATCAGCTCCGGCTCTATTTCACAAACACGGCCATTTTTCACTGCATCCATGTCTTTCCAGCCGTCTGTAGTTTCCAACTTTTCCTTCAGCCCCGTTGGGCAGAAAATATACTGGGGATTAGATCTGATGATGGATTCTGCTGCTACACTGCCGCCGGTTTCACCCTTCACGCCATTGATAAATCCAGCAGAGGAAAGAAGAATATCTACAAAACTATCGCCTGTCGCTACGGTTCCGTCGGTATCTGTCAGATAAATCGCTGTGGAAGGAACATCTGAGTTCGGGATAATACGGGCAATATCGTCCAGCGTGGTAAAGATATTCTCCGCCGTTTTTTCTCCCTGCTCATAGCCTGTGTTGCCGCCAGCCAATACAGAACCGATTTGGGTATACAGCTTGGTAAATTCCGAACGGGTGGTTGCCGGTGAGAAGGTCAAAACCGTAATTCCCTGTTCCGACAAAGCGTCTTTCTGTGCTTTCGTAATGCTGCTATCCGCAAAAAGGACCGTCGCACCCAGCTCTTTGATTTTCGAAGCATCATCGGCTGTGACTTCCGGCAGTACTTTCAAGTCCGGCTGCGTACACTCAGCGCTTCTTGCCTTCAAATTGATTTCATAACCCATAGCAAGGATAATGTCGGCCACGTTGGGAGAAAGCACCGCCACTCCTTCCGGCTGGGATTCTATCGTGACATCATTTACCTTTACGGGATAATCCTGTTTGGCCGCTCCTGATTCAATGTCAGCGGGAGACCCACACCCAGCAAGAAGCAGGGCAGTCATACACAAACAGAGAAACGCCGCCACAAATCGTTTGGCTTTCATAATAATTCCCCTTTCTGGTTTGGTATTCATCACCTGTTTGACTTTCTGTTTCAAAGGATACTTCTATAGTGTATCATAAAATCTCCCGAAAACCCATAAACGAACCGTGAATTTCGCAGAAAAACCGCAAAATTTGTTATTCTAACGGCTTTCCCTGACGCAATGCCGACTCTGCAAAGGCAATATATTGCTGTGCAACACGAGGAGAGCGGCCACCGTGTACCATGGCCCACTGTTCCGCGCCTTTTTCCAATTGGGGCAGATACCCCTCAATTCCCTTTTGGAATGCCAACTGCTGGACAATTTCCAAAAATTTCGCCTTATCGGGCAACGTAAAGTTAATGGCCAAACCAAAGCGGTCTGCCAAAGAGAGACATTCCTGAATGGTATCATTCCGGTGAAGGTCATCTCCATTGCGGTCGGAGAAATTCTCCCGGAGCAGGTGGCGACGGTTGGAAGTGGCATAAATGAGGGCATTGGCCGGTTTTGCTGCCAATCCACCCTGTAAAACCGATTTAAGAGCTGCATAGGTACCATCCTGCTGAGAGAAGGAAAGGTCATCGATAAAAATAATGAATTTCATGGGGATTCCGGCAATCTGGTCTACCAGATAGGGGAAATCCATCAGGTATTCCTTGGGCATTTCAATTACCCGCAGACCCTGGGTATAATATTCATTGAGCAAAGCCTTCACTGTAGAAGATTTTCCGGTACCGCGGTCGCCATAGAGCAGGCAATTGTTCGCCGGAAGTCCCCGCAAAAAGGCAACTGTATTTTCAATAGCCATGCTTCTGGGGACTTCATAACCCTTAAGCTCACACAGCCGCTGCGGGTCCGGATGGGCTACCGGCAGAATCTTCTTATCTCGCCAAATAAACGCACGATACCGGGCATACATGCCGCAGCCGTTGCAGCGGTAATATTCCCACAAGTTGTGCAGGCAATTATCCTCTTCCCCTTGAAACAGTTCAACCGGCTCGCCAATTTTCCAAAAAGGAAGTGATAGTCCGCAATCACTCATTCCACACTGCTCCAGGACAAACTCGGGAGAAATCTTTGCTAACTGAGAAATCACCGTTATATCCCGTTTCACTGCCTGCTTCATAGCATCGGGAATACTCTCTTCACAGCCAGCTGCTGCCATGGAAAACGCATTCTGGTCGAACAAAGCTGTCTGCGTCAAACATCTGGCAAAGCTCTCGCTGAATCCCCGCTGACAAAGCACTGCAAAAAAGTCTCCCCAAGCTTCCAAAAAGGTTCTCTTATGCTTCTCCTTGTGGGAAGCAGCACATTTACATCCTGCTTTTAACAGGCGATAAAATGCGCGGGGGACAGTACGGTCAAGAATTCCTTTGTAAATAGAAAGGGAAGCCATCTGCATAGCAGCTTCCTGTATGGAACGAATCATAACTGGTCGAGCTCCTTTTGCTGAAATCGCCAAAACCGGGGTTTCGGTCTGTTTTATTGTATCCCGCCTGTCGGATTGTGTCAATCGGTAATGGCGGTTTTTGCAAGTTTTGCCTGAAAAAAATGCAAAACAGCGCCTGACTGTTTGTCAGACGCTGCTTCTTTTATGTCCGATTTTCCACCATGTTTTGCATTTGCGTGGAAAAGTCTTTCTGTAATTTTCGCAGCTTTCGAAAGTGAAAAATCGCAACGACTACTACCACAGCACTACAGCCTGCCAGTATCTCAAGGCACAAAATCCCGCCCCACAGAACTCCACCGGAAACTCCATAGTACGACAGCACCCCCATGAGTACAGCCAACACTGCATAGACAGAAACTATGCGGGCAAGAAAAGATAAGTACCCATTAGAAAGCGAATTTGAATTAGGTTGAGGTGTCTCCCGTACTGGCAAAGTGGGGGTCAACTGATATTTTGGCATTTTCCAGCCCCGGCGATTTTCTTCATATTTGGCACTTACAAAATGAAAGGAAAGTTCCTCATCCCCATGCAAATGAATATCCGTTTGCACTTTTAGGCAAAACACCCTGCATTTTTTCCACCAGTCTGTATCCACATTCATCAACAGGACATTCAAAATGCCCCAAGGTATCATAAAAATAAGGAACAACAGTAATTTGACAATATGGAAAGCAGGGCCTTCTATTTCCTGGCGGAACTCCACAGGATATGTCCCGGCAGGCAAATCAAACTGCAAACATCGATGCTCTTCATCACTGCGCTGGGTTTGTCCATTTATTGACACTAACAGGGTTTCCCCTTCTGGAGCTTTGATATGGATGGTAAGACGCATCAAAAGCCCTCCTTTGGAATCTGGGCAGGAAGCAAGGAAAACAAAAGCTTTTCGTCATATTCCGGCACCATCACCTCAAATTCGCCCCGGGCCTCTGAAATCCGCAGAGAATAATAGCCACGGATGATATACTGTTCTGCATCATTCTTCCTGACATGATAAGGCTTATAAGTTTTGGAATTATACGGTTCCTTCTTATTCCACTCAGGGAGAAGGAGCCGCTTTTTTACCCATACCACTTTTTGTATGGACGAAAGAGGAATTTTGAAAGCTTGAGTATTGTCGGCAATGCAAATGGAACCATCCTGGCAATAAGCATATATACTCAAGTTTTCATTTGCCAGGATTTTTTCCCGACCTTTTTTGATTTGGTAGACAATCCGGATAATATCCATATCGGCGGCATTTTCCGGGATTCCCAATTCCTGTCGGGAGGTACAATCGAGACGCTGCGCGCGCTCCATCATCATGGTTTCTTCGGCAGTTTTCATGGCTTCCTGACTTTTTTTGCGCTGTTTTAGAAAAATAACCAGGGAAAGTCCTTCCAAAATAACGGCCGCAATCAGCACAAACCACTTATCTTTCAAGGCCTGCTGAAAGGAAAGCTTCCAAATATCCACCAAAAAAGACAGTAAACACAAGCCCCCTATGTAGAAACTAATTTGCATGATAAATTGCAGCACAGGATGCAACGTCGCTTTTTTCTCAAAATCTTCTAATTCTTCAGCAGCCCTATCTAAAAGCTGTTCCTGCTGTATGGAAACCTTGGCAGACTGAAAGGGCATCCCGTCCAGAACGCCTTCTTCCTGCCCTTCCTGAAATTGAAAGCCAAATAAATTTTTCATTATAATCTCCTTATCAAAACAGCGGACAACCCACTTGGGACTGTCCGCTGTTTTCATTTCCAAATTTCATTATATATCCGGATACCCGTGGGCCTGCTTGAGCATCATGTCTTTTACCTTCATGAGCCGGATCTGAGTGCTGCGCTCGTTTTCGTCCAGCTTCATGGTGATATACTTGATGTTTTCCTGTAGTTCCGGAATCATCACGTGCTCCAGCGCATTCACACGCCGGCGGGTCTTTTCAATCTCCGCCGCCATCAGCTGGCAGGATTTCTCCGTCTCCGCCAGCCGCAGAAGGTCGGGCAAAATCCCCGAAAGGGACTCCACCGCCTCATCCAGCTCGCCGGAGGTAAAGGCAAAGCCATAGGAGAAAATGTCCCCCTGGTTGGGCGTGCGGGTCTTATAGGTGAACTGGGGGATTTCCACACTCATAACGTTCTTGGTGCCGCATTCCAGAAAAACTTCCTGCTTGGGGGCCAACAGCGCCGTGTTCAGCGCTTCGTCCTGCATCGCCGCCCGGGCCAGCATAAACCGCCGGTTGGAGCTTTCCAAGGCCGCTTCCACCTTTTGCCGCAGGGCTTTATTCTCCCGCACCAGATCAAGGAACTGCCGCATGAGTTCATCTCGCTTATCTTTGAGCAGTTTGTGCCCACGCAGGGCGGTGACCAGCTTTTTCTTCAGCCGGGTCAATTCCATCCGAGTGGGGTTTACATGGGTCGTTGCCAAAAGCCGTCACCCCTTCCCTTACACCGTGTCGCCGGTATAATACTTGTCAAGGAATTCGTCCTTGATGCGCTTGAGTTCGCTTCTGGGTAGGATCGACAGCAGCTTCCAGCCGATGGATAAGGTTTCCTCAATGTCCCGGTTGGTGTTGTAACCCTGAGAGACATACTCATTTTCAAAAGCGTCGGCAAACTTGGCGTACAGCTTGTCGATGTCCGTCAGCGCCGCTTCGCCCAGAATCACCATCAGCTCTTTTGCGTCCTTGCCTCTTGCATAGGCGGCAAACAGCTGGTTCATGGTGTTGGCGTGGTCGGCCCGGGTCTTGCCCTCGCCGATGCCCTTATCCTTCAAACGGGACAAAGAGGGCAGCACGTCAATGGGCGGTGTAACTCCCTTGCGGTACAGCTCACGGCTCAGGATAATCTGCCCCTCGGTGATATAACCGGTCAGGTCGGGAATGGGGTGGGTCTTGTCGTCCTCGGGCATGGTGAGGATGGGAATCAGGGTGATACTGCCGTTTTTGCCCTTCTGCCGTCCGGCCCGCTCATAGAGGGAGGCAAGGTCAGTGTACATATAACCGGGATAGCCGCGGCGGCCGGGCACTTCCTTGCGGGCAGCGGAAACTTCGCGCAGGGCGTCGGCATAGTTGGTAATATCGGTGAGGATCACCAGCACATGCATATTCTTTTCAAAGGCCAGATACTCGGCGGCGGTCAACGCCATACGGGGGGTAGCGATACGCTCAATAGCCGGGTCGTTGGCCAGGTTGATAAACAACACCGTGCGGTCGATGGCTCCGGTGCGCTTAAAATCTTCAATAAAGAAGTTGGATTCCTCAAAGGTAATACCCATGGCGGCAAACACCACCACAAAGGGGTCTTTGGTGCCCCGCACTTTGGCCTGACGGGCAATCTGCGCCGCCAGATTGGCGTGGGGCAGACCGCTTGCCGAGAAGATGGGCAGTTTCTGGCCACGAACCAACGTGTTTAGGCCGTCAATGGCCGAAACACCGGTCTGGATGAATTCTTGGGGGTAGTTCCGAGCGGCGGGGTTCATAGGCAGGCCGTTGATGTCCTCCCGGCGTTCCGGCAGAATCTCCGGACCGCCGTCAATGGGCTGGCCCAGGCCGTCGAACACTCGGCCCAGCATATCCTCCGAAACGCCCAGCTCCATAGTACGTCCCAAAAAGCGAACCCGGCTGTTGCTCAGGTTGATACCGGTGGAGCTTTCAAACAGCTGCACCAATGCGTTGCCGCCATCGATTTCCAGCACCTTGCACCGGCGGCGCTCGCCGTTTTGCAGCTCGATCTCTCCCAGTTCATTATAGGTGACGTTCTCTACGCCCTTTACCAGCATCAGAGGGCCGGCCACTTCCTGTATGGTGCGATATTCCTTTGGCATCAGAATTCCTCCTTTTGCTGGGCGGCGGCAATCTCCGCATCAATTTCTGTGACGATTCCTTCAAACTCGTCCTCTATCGCCTCATCGCGGACATATTTAAAGCGCCCGATACGCTCCCGAATGGGGAGCTTTACCAGTTCCTCCACCGAAGTCCCCTGTTCCAGCGCCTTGACGCACCGGTCATAAAAGCCCAGCACCAGCAGCATCATGAGCCGCTGTTTCATCAAAGGCGTGTAGGTGTCTACCTCGTGGAAGGCGTCCTGATGGAGGAAGTCCTCACGAATAGAGCGGGCCGCTTCCAGCTTTAACCGGTCAGGAGCGGACAGGGCATCCATACCCACCAGCTTCACGATTTCTTCCAGTTCGGCTTCTTCCTGCAACAACCGCATCAGACGGGAACGAAGCTCCATCCAGTCGCCGCCGGCAGTCTGGTTGAACCAGTCCGCCATGGTGTCCACATACAGGGAGTAACTGGTAAGCCAGTTCACAGCCGGGAAATGGCGCTTATAAGCCAGTGCGGAATCCAAACTCCAGAATACCTTCACGATACGCAGGGTAGCCTGGGAAACCGGCTCGGAAATATCGCCGCCGGGAGGGGAAACCGCGCCGATGACCGACAGCGCGCCCTCTCTGCCCTCGCGGCCCAAAGCGGTGACTCGGCCGGCTCTTTCGTAGAACTGTGCCAGACGGCTGCCCAGATAGGCGGGGTAGCCCTCTTCACCGGGCATTTCTTCCAATCGGCCGGACATCTCGCGGAGAGCCTCGGCCCAACGGGAGGTGGAGTCGGCCATCAACGCCACGGAATAACCCATATCCCGGAAGTATTCCGCAATGGTGATACCGGTATAAATGGAAGCTTCACGAGCCGCCACGGGCATATCGGAGGTGTTGGCGATCAGCACGGTGCGCTTCATTAGAGAATAGCCGGTTTTGGGGTCTACCAGCTCGGGGAACTCGTTCAAAACGTCGGTCATTTCGTTGCCCCGCTCGCCGCAGCCGATATACACCACGATGTCCGCATCTGCCCATTTTGCCAGCTGATGCTGCACCACGGTTTTGCCGCTGCCAAAGGGGCCGGGCACTGCCGCCACACCGCCCTTGGCAATGGGGAAGAGGGTATCAATGACCCGCTGTCCGGTAATCAACGGACGGTCGGGGGAAAGCTTTTTCTGATAGGGACGGCCACGGCGCACGGGCCATTTCTGCATCAGTGTGACGGAAATTTCTGCGCCATTTTCGTCCTCTACCACCGCCACTGTATCAGTAACGTGATAGTCGCCCTCGGTGATGGACTTCACCTTGCCCACGATTCCGGGAGGCACCATGATTTTGTGGAGCACCACTTCGGTTTCCTGCACGGTGCCCAGCACATCGCCGCCAGTGACGGAATCACCGGATTTTGCGGTTGGGGTAAAGTGCCACACAGCCTCCCGCTTCAAGGAGGGCACTTCCACGCCCCGCTGCAGGCTATTGCCGGAAACGGCCATAATGGCATCCAAGGGACGCTGGATACCGTCATAAATGCTACTGATGAGGCCGGGGCCAAGCTCCACGCTCAAGGGTTCGCCGGTAGACTCCACCGGTTCTCCGGGGCCAAGGCCGGAGGTTTCCTCATATACCTGAATGGAGGCATCGCCCCCGTGAATCTCGATGATTTCGCCGATCAGTCGCTGCTCGCTGACGCGCACCACATCAAACATATTGGCGTCGCGCATTCCTTCGGCGATGACCAAAGGCCCGGCGACCTTTCGGATAACACCTTTGCTCATAGTCCTCTATCCTTTCCGGGTTTTATGCCCGGAGGGACACAAAACCGCATTGAATCTGTTAAATAATATCGGAGCCCACTGCCTGCTCTACAGATTTCTTTACCATCCGCATTCCAAGACCCGTGTTCCCCGAAACCCCGGGAATGGGGATAATGGCCGGAAGGGGGCGACTGCGCCACTTGTCCAGCTCTTCTTCTATCTGTCCGGCAAGAGCTTCTGTGATATACACCACTGCGTACTCCCCTTCCACCAATCGGCGAAGGGTATGAGCGCCGTCCACCGGGTCCTCCACCGGGTAAATCTCAAGGCCCAGAGCAGCAAATCCGTAAATGCTGTCCCGGTCGCCTAAAACTGCTACCTTATACATACATCACCCGCAGCCTTTCCTGCACATCCTCTTCGTCCAGCCCGTTTCGCTTGGCCGAGAGAATAATGCGCACCATGGCGATTTCATTTTGCCGGGCGAGAAAATACGCCGCCACCGGCCCCAAGGTGAAGGGGTTAGCCTTTTCTCCCTGAATCAGCGCCATAATCCGGTCATCCCGCCATTTATCAAAGGCGGAAGCCCCAGCTTTCAGGGCGGGAATGGCATCAGCATAATCGGTGAGGGAAAGATAGCTTTCCAGCCCGTCCATGCTCTCCAGTGCGGCTGCTTCCAGTCGGGGAAGATTCAGAGTATCGCACTTTGCCAGCGCTTCTTTCAGAAAAGAGGCCGGGCGTCCAGTGAGAATCGCCCGCTGGACAATCTTCAAGTCCGCCGCCGCCACAAACAGCTCTGCATATTCCCGGAGCAAGACACAGTCAGAACTCTTTCCGGCCTGCAAAATGGCATTCAGCGCCGCTTTGTCCAGCAGCACATCGCACAGCTGCCCGTCCCGGGTTTTCAGCAAAAGCTGCTGGGCTTCCTGCAAGGGCTTTTTCATCCATTCCGGTATCTGGGAAAAATCATTGTCCTTGAGGGCCTTTACCATGCTTTCCGGCTGGATGGAGCCGCCGGACAGAAACACATACTGGGCTTTTACGTTAGTGACTACCGATTTTACAGCCGCTTTTGCATTGTTGAAATCCACCGGCAGGCGGAAAATCTGAAATGCCTCCAGCTCCGGGAGAAGCTCTCCCATGAGCCGCCAGGTCTTTTCCGTTTCCGCCGCCAGAATTTCCTCGGCAGTATCGCCTTCGTCCCAGCCCATGCCGTGAAGGCTGTGTAAACATTCGTCATAGGTTTTCGCCGCCAAAAGCTGGTCCAGATTCTGACGGCTGAGAAGGGAAAGCTCCCGGGCATGAATCCGCGCTGCGGCGTAAGGGTATAACTCCGGCATGGCTTTCCTCCTTTCTTTCATTACGCCGTCAGTCGGCGAAGAGAATTTGATTGGTTAAGTCCTGCAATTTCTCCCGCTTGTCATCAAACAGGGCACGGAAGGTACAGTTTTCCTCAATGCCGCCATACAGCAGCAGGAAGCCGCCGTCGATAGCGGGATTGGGTTTATCCGCAACGGTCAGTTCTGCGCCTTTAGGCAGGACCGTCTGCAATTTTTTTGCAAAGTCTGTGGGCATCCGGGCAAAATCCCGGCTTCCCAGTACCAGCTCTCCCTTTTGGGGCAGAGCCCACTTTGCCGCAAGGCCCAACAATACGGTAAAATACTCCTCGTCGGGCAACTCGAACAGGGATTTTTCCGCCGCTTCCAGGGTTTCCTGAATTAAGGCCTGCCGGGCGGTGAGCAAAATCCGCCGCTGCTCCCGGTGTGCCGAAGACAGCACCCGGTCGGCAGCGTCCTGGGCCTGCTGGGGTGTTTCCCGCAGGATTTCTTCCCGGTGAAGCTGTGCATCCGCCAGTGCCTGTGCAGAAATTTCGTCAGCCTCCTGTCTGGCTTTTGCCAGAATGGCATCGGCGGATTCCTGCCCGTCTTTGCGTATGGAATCCAATATGGTATCAAGGCCTGTCACAGACAGCACCTCCTTGCTGAATTTAAAATCACTGCTTTATCCATTACAGGGGCAGCTTGCCGATGTTGGCCACCGCCAGCAGGGAAACCAGCAGCGCCAGCACCGCGTAGGTCTCTACCATGGCGGGCAGGATGATAGATTTACCGAACTGGTCGGGCTTGCGGCTGATAAGATTGATACTGGCAACAGATGCCCGTGCCTGCCGCTTGGCAGACCACAATCCTACAAATGCCATGGGAACGCATGCGAAGAAGTACAGCATGCCCTTGGCAAAGCTGATGTCGGCACTTCCGCCCAGAATGCCAATGTTGGAGAGGGTCAGGAACGCGATCAGCAGGCCGTAGATGCCCTGTGTACCGGGAAGCAGCTGCAAAATCAGCACTTTGCCGAACTTGCTGGGGTCTTCGGTAAGGGCGCCAGCGGCGGCTTCACCTGCCATACCGACACCAATAGCAGAGCCGATACCGGCCATGAGAGCTGCAAGGACGGCTCCTAAAAGAGCCATGGGAACGCCAAGAGTGTTCAAAAGTTCTGTGAAGGTCATGGTTTATTTTCCTCCCTGATTTTGTAATATTTGGTATGGGCGGCAAAAGGATTGAATTTTTTCCCTCCGCCCTCATAGAACTTGCCAAAGAATTCCACATACTGCAAACGGTTGGTGTGCACATAAGCGCCCAGCACGTTGATGCCGATGTTCAGAGTGTGGCCAATGAGAAATACCAGCGTGAACACGATAGCACCTATCACGCCGCCGCCCACCATAGCGCCCATCTGGTTGAATACCGAAGCGATAACGCCGGTAGCCAATCCCAAAGCCAGCAGTCGGGAATAGGAAAGGATGTCGCTGAGGTAACCGGAAACATTATAGAGGCCGTAGATACCCTTTAACAGCCGTTTTCCGGGATTTTTCGATTCCCGCCCAGCGGTACACAAAATTCCCAGAGCGCCAATCCCGGCACAAATAGCGGAAATGGTTCCCACAGGCTCGGAAAGGGTAAATCCCAGCCCCAGCATTTCGGTAGTCATCTCCATAGTGAGCAGGTAAACAATACCGCCTCCTACCAGCAGATACCAGAACACCACGTCGTAAATGGCATCCTTCCACCGTCCCGCCCGGACGCACTGGTAAAACTGTACGCCCAAGCCAGCAAACAAATGAATAATGCCCAATAGGAACGAGAACACCAGGAGCCTCATGGGCTCATTGAGGGGCACAAACCACAAAGCCGGGATGGTAACTTCTGTACCAAAAAAGGTTTTGGAGATCACCGTCACCGCATCGCCGAACCAGCTTCCGAAGAGAATGCCCCAGAAGGTGGTGGAGATGCCGGAGTACAGGAACATTTTCAGGGACTTTTTCAGCCCGCTCTCCATATTTTTAAATTTCAGCAGCGCAATGGCGCATCCAATCACCATAATCAATCCATAGGCCGCGTCAGAGAGCATCAGGCCAAACAGCACATAATAAAAGCACGCCATGGGAGTGCAGGGATCCACTTCCCCCCGTTTAGGAAGGCTGTAGCCCTCCAATACCGGCTCCATGGGAGAAGCAAATCCGTTGTTTTCCAGTGCTACCGGAACTTCTTCGTCCTCGCCCGGCTGCTCCGTTTCCACAAAAACCGTGAAGGTTTCCGTCAGCTCCTTTTCCAGTGCAGGAGCATTTTTGACGGGCAAATAACCGGTAATAATAAATGTCCTCCGGCTTTGCCGAAGAAGGGACAATACTTCATACTTTTCAATCCGCATAGCATAGTAGTCATAGAGGAAACACAGATCATCCCGGTAATTGCCGCAGCTCTTTAACTCCTGCAAAATACCATTCAGTTTTTCCTCCTGCTCCTTTATCCAGCCATCCAACTGTCGAACTCTTTCAGAAGGCGGCTTTTTACTTGGATTTGGAGGCCATGCAAAGCCCATAGAACGGAGAGCCGTCTCCACGGCGGCGCTTTCCTCACTGAGACAGAGTAAAAACACACAGGTTTGTTGGGAAAGGGTACTGAGCACTTCCACCTCAATGGCGCCTACCTCCGGCAGTTTTTGTGCCAAAGCCGAGAGTATTTGTTCCCGAGTATATGCCTGCGGAAAAATTCCAATAAAGGCCGACGTAGACCGGGTCCCCTTCATTCGCATGGAGATATCAAGCCCCAACCACGGAGAAAGAACTTCTTTCTGGGTTTGCAGGCGGAGAATTTCGGCTTTACAGTCTTCTCTTTCCCTCTCCAACTGAACAATTCGAGAAGCAGAAGCGCTGATGTCTTTTACCCGCTGTAAACCATTATTGTAAGCTTCCAGAGAAATGGGCTTTCTTCCTTCCAACATGGCAAGCGGTGACTTTTTGATAGGACAGTGGACGTCCAGGATTTCCAGCGCCCGCTTTGCTGTGGCCTGTGTGGATAAAAACAAGTTTTGGGCGGTCTGGGTATCCATTGTGGACAGCATCTCTTGGTCCGTCGGCTGCCCGATTACTTCCACTGCACCGCGGCGTTGAAGCAGTTCCAGCACACCTTTCCGCTGGGACTTCAGCCCATAAATCGAAACGCGGCACATGGGCAATACAGCCATAGTCTCCCTCCTTTAACGATCAATTTTAAAAGGTAATCATCAGGATAAAACGACGCGGAGAATTTCCCGGACAGCTTTTTTCTGTCGCGATTGGACCTGCTGCTGAAGTGCCTGGGCTTGCTGCTGTGCTTGCTTCTGAAGATCACGCGCTGTATTTTCCGCTTGGTTTCTGGCTTTTTGAATCTGTTGTTGTTTTTCTTCCATTGCCTGTTCTTCTGTTTTACGCAAAAGCTCTTTTGCGTCCTGCCTGGCCTGTTCCACAAGAGAGGCTGCTTGCTCTTTCGCTTCATTTTCCCACTGAAGTGTATCGTTTTCGGCCTGTAGGACAGCTTGAATTGTTGATTGTGCCAAGGTATTCACCACCCGTCTTATGCAATGTGAATATAGAAAAGATGAGCAAAAGATTCCATCAGTATCCAAGAATACTGTAAGTTTCATTATAACCACTTTCCCAGCATTTGTCAAAATGAACTTGATTTTGTTTTCAAATTTCAATAACTTTGTAAATAATGAGCAGCACCCGTAGGATCACGAGATGCTATCGCTTTATTTTTATCTGATTTGTCTAAAGTCATGCCTGATTTTCAAAAAATTCAAAAAAAGAGATGACAACATCCCGGAAATAATGATACCATATAAGAAAAACCAGTCGTAAAGAAGGGAAACGAATATGAAGTATTTAACTCTCGCTGATGGAAACCTCAAGGTTTCCAATATTGTTATGGGATGCATGCGCATCAATAATCTGGACGAAGCCGGAGTGGAAAAACACATTCGCACCGCCATGGAGGCCGGCATCAACCATTTTGACCATGCAGACATTTACGGTGGCGGGGAATGTGAAGAATTGTTTGCCCGTGCCATTCACATGAACAGCGACATCCGAGAAAAGATGATTCTGCAAAGTAAGTGTGGCATCCGTCCCGGTTACTATGATTTTTCCAGAGAGCACATATTGGAAGCAGTCGACGGGATTCTGAAACGCCTGCACACAGAGTATCTGGATATTCTGCTGCTGCACCGTCCGGACACTTTGATGGACCCGGAAGAAACCGCCGAAGCGCTGCAAACTTTGTTTGATGCTGGAAAAGTGCGGTATTTCGGTGTTTCCAACCATAACCCTGCCCAGATTGAACTTTTGCAGCGTGCTTTTGGACAGAAGCTGTTGTTCAACCAAATGCAAATTAGTGTGGCCCATACCCCTCTGATTGATTCCGGCATGGCCGTCAACATGTTCATTGACCAGAGTATTGACCGTACCGGCAGCACGTTGGAATATTGCCGTTTGAAGGGAATTACCATTCAATCCTGGTCTCCCTTCCAGAAAGGCTTTTTCGAAGGTCCTTTCTTGGACGACATGGAAAAATACCCGGAGCTCAATCGGAAATGCGAAGAGCTGGCAGAAAAATACAACGTAACCCCCACCGGCATTGCCGTAGCCTGGCTGACCCGTCATCCGGCTAATATGCAGGTCATTTTGGGAACCACCAAGGATTCCCGGATTTTGGAGGGTTGCGCAGGCTCCGAGCTGCCCCTGACCCGGGAAGAATGGTATGGCTTGTATCAGGCCGCAGGAAATATGATTCCCTAAAATCAGTACTACTTCTAAAAAATAAAACAAAAAAGCCTGCTTCCTTTCGGAAACAGGCTTTTTCTTTTATATCAATTACAGCAGCTCAATAATGGCCATCTCGGCAGCATCGCCGCGACGGGGTCCCAGCTTGGTAATGCGGGTGTAGCCGCCGTTGCGCTCTGTATACTTAGGAGCAATCTCCGTGAACAGCTTGTGGGCAACCGCTTCCTTGGTGATGAAGCCGTTAACCAGTCTCTGGTTGTGCACGTTATTCTCCTTGGCAATGGTAATCATCTTCTCCGCCATAGCGCGCACTTCTTTAGCGCGGGTAGCGGTGGTCTCGATTTTGCCGTTTTCCAGCAGGAACGTTACCATGGCGCGCAGCATTGCGGTTCTATGAGCAGTGTCTCTTCCGAGCTTTCTGGTTCCGGGCATCGAAATTTCACTCCTTTTACGTTAATAGTGTTAGTTCCGGCAGGTATGCCGTTTATTCCTCATCCTTGCGCAGATTAAAGCCCAGGGAGGCCATCTTCCACACAACTTCTTCAAGGGATTTGCGGCCCAGGTTACGGACCTTCATCATATCCTCTTCGGATTTATTAATCAGATCCTCCACCGTGTTGATGCCGGCACGCTTTAAGCAGTTGAAGGAGCGAACCGAGAGATCCAGCTCTTCAATGGTCATTTCCAAAACCTTTTCCTTGCCCTTGTCGTCCTTCTCCACCATAATCTCGGTGCTGCTGCCCTTGTCGGACAAATCAACAAACAGGTTCAGGTGCTCCGTCAGGACCTTGGCAGCCAAAGAAACGGCCTCCTGTGCACTGATAACGCCATTGGTCCAAACCTCCAGCGTCAGCTTGTCAAAGTCAATACTCTGACCAACGCGGGTACTTTCCACGTTGAAATTCACCTTGAGGACGGGGGTGTAAATGGAGTCAATCGGCAGCTCGCCAATCACACCGGCAGGCATGTTCTGCTTGTTGCGCTCACCGCTGACATATCCGCGGCCCTTATCCAGGGTCAGTTCCATATACAGCTTTGCGCCCTCTCCCAAAGTGGCAATGTGCATCTCGGGATTCAGGATCTCAACCTCGCTGTCGCACTTGATAGAGTCAGCCGTAACCTCGCACGGACCCTCGGCACTGATTTCCACCGTTTTGGGGCCGTCGCAGTGCAGCTTGGCGGTCAATCCCTTGATATTGAGCACGATTTCAGTGACATCCTCTTTCACACCGGGAATGGTGGAAAACTCATGCACAACGCCGTCGATTTTGATGGACTTTACGGCAACGCCCGGCAAGCTGGAAAGCAGCACGCGGCGCAGGCTGTTGCCCAAAGTGGTGCCGAAACCTCTCTCCAGAGGCTCTACCACGAAGCGGCCGTAAGTTCCGTTATTTGATAACTCTTCCGTTTCGATTCTGGGCTTTTCAATCTCAATCATCTGCGAACCTCCTTCACTCGATGGCGAACCGGGCACATCTCCCGGCCCGCCGTACCATCAGCCAGCTTCTATCTGAACTGAAGGGATTACTTGGAGTACAACTCAACGATGAGCGTTTCGTCAACTTCAAGGTCAATATCCTCACGAGCAGGAACGGCAACCACTTTGCCTTCCAGGTTTTCGCGGTTCACTTCCAGCCACTTGGGGCAGGGACGTGCGGAATTCTCTTCCACAACGGCCTTAATCTTAGCGCTCTGGCGGCTGTTTTCGCGGATAGAAATTACCTCGCCTACACGGGTCAGGTAGGAAGGAATGTCAACGCGCTTGCCGTTGACGTTAAAGTGGCCGTGTACCACCAGCTGGCGGGCTTCTGCGCGGGAGCTTGCCCAGCCCAGACGGTAGACAACGTTATCCAAACGGCTTTCCAAAATGGTCAGCAGGTTTTCACCGGTCTTGCCTTCCATCTTAGTAGCCATCTCATAATAAGCGCGGAACTGGCCTTCCAGCACGCCATAGTAGCGGCGGGCGACCTGCTTGGCACGCAGCTGCATGCCGTACTCAGAGGTCTTCTTGCGGCCCTGGCCATGCTGGCCGGGGGCATAGGCTCTGCGGTTCAGAGCGCACTTATCCGTGTAGCATCTCTGGCCCTTCAGGAACAGTTTCTGGCCCTCGCGACGGCACAGCTTGCACACAGCTTCTGTATATCTTGCCATAGTTAACGTGGCACCTCCTAATACTCGATGTTGTGATTATACGCGTCTTCTCTTGGGGGGGCGGCAACCATTGTGGGGGATGGGGGTCACGTCTTTAATCATGCTGACCTCCAGGCCTGCTCCCTGCAGAGCGCGGATAGCGGCTTCACGGCCTGCGCCGGGGCCCTTTACATAGACCTCAACGGTCTTCATGCCATGCTCCATCGCCAGCTTAGCTGCGGTCTCCGCAGCGGTCTGAGCGGCGAAGGGGGTGGACTTACGGCTGCCTCTGAAGCCCAGCTCACCGGAGCTGGCCCAGGAAACAGCATTGCCCTGCATATCGGTAATGGTAACTATGGTGTTATTAAAAGTGGACTGGATGTGCGCAGCACCGCGGTCGATATTTTTGCGCTCGCGGCGTCTGCGAACTGCGGTAACTTTCTTACCCTTTTGTGCTGCCATCGGTTAATCCCTCCCTGTCTTACTTCTTCTTGTTGGCCATGGTCTTTCTGGGACCTTTGCGGGTACGGGCGTTGGTCTTGCTGCGCTGTCCTCTTACGGGCAGGCCCTTGCGGTGACGTACGCCACGATAGCAGCCGATTTCGATGAGTCTCTTGATGTCGAAAGCCACGTCACGACGCAGATCGCCTTCCACGCGGCAGTTGTGGTCGATATACTCTCTCAGCTTCGCTGCATCATCCTCGGAGAGGTCTCTCACACGGATGTCCGGGTCAACACCGGTAGCTTTGCAGATGTCGGTAGCGGTCTTGCGGCCAATACCATAAATATAGGTCAAAGCGATTTCGATACGCTTGTCTCTGGGCAGGTCAATACCTGAAATACGCGCCATTTGGATAGCACCTCCATGTTAATTTCGGTTTGCGCCAATCAGCCCTGGCGCTGCTTGTGCTTGGGGTTCTCGCAAATCACCATGATTTTGCCGTGACGCTTGATGATTTTGCACTTTTCGCACATCTTCTTCACAGAAGGTCTTACTTTCATTTTGTGCGCCCTCCTTATCAATCAGTGGGTTGTGTATCGTAAATTTGAAGAGTCTTATTTAGAACGCCAGGTGATGCGGCCTCTGGTCAGGTCATAGGGGGACATTTCCACCGTAACCTTATCTCCGGGAAGGATGCGGATGAAATTCATGCGCAGCTTGCCGGAAATGTGTGCCAGAATGGTGTGGCCGTTGGGAAGCTCCACCTGGAACATTGCGTTGGGAAGGGCCTCTTTTACAACGCCCTCCAGTTCAATTACATCCTGCTTTGACATGACTGAACCTCCTGGTACCGTTTCAGCCCTTTTCCATAAAGGAACGAAGGGCGTTTCGCAGCTTACGATTGGTTTCCATCTGTTCTTCCGAAAGGACTGTGCCGGTCGGCGCCAGATGGATGAGCTTTTTCCGCTTGGGTTTGGTCAGCGGACGGCGTTTCCCATCCGCAATGATTGCCCAGCCGTCCCCGGTTTCGAGGACTGCCAGAAAATCCCCTTTGTCGTGTCCCGCGCGGGCGCGTACCACCAGACCTCTTACATACTCTGTCATGCTGCCTCCTTATTCCGGCTTTGTGAGAATCACAGGGCCGTCGGGAGTGATGGCAACCGTATGCTCAAAGTGGGCTGACAGCTTGCCGTCCCGGGTGACTGTTGTCCAGCCGTCTTTTTGGACCTGGACTTTGTGTCCCCCCTGGTTTACCATCGGCTCAATGGCGATGGTCATGCCCGGCAGCAGGCGCACACCTCTTCCCGGTGTGCCGTAATTGGGTACGCTTGGATCTTCATGCAGCTTCGCGCCTACTCCGTGGCCGACAAAATCCCGTACCACCGAGTAACCGCGTGCTTCGACATACCGCTGCACCGCGCTTCCGATGTCTCCCAGCCGGTTTCCGGCCTTTGCCTGCGCAATCCCTTCATACAGGCTTTCGCGGGTAGCGTCCAAAAGCCGCTGTGCTTCCGGGGAAATATCCCCGCAGGGGAAGGTATAGGCGTTATCGCCGTTATATCCTTCGTAAATGGCTCCGATGTCGATGCTTACAATGTCACCAGCTTTTACGATCTGGTGTTTAGACGGTATGCCGTGGATTACCACGTTGTTTACCGATATACAGGCGCTGGCAGGGAATCCGCCGTACCCCAGAAAACTGGGGACGGCTCCCTGTGATTCGATATACTTCCGGGCCACACGGTCGATTTCCCAGGTGGAAACACCAGGTTCAACTGCTTCGCCCGCAACCTTCAGCGCCATTGCAGAAATCCTTCCGGCCTCTCGCATAATCGCGAGTTCCCGGCTGGTCTTCAAAACAATCATGCTTACGCCTCAATGGCTGCCAGAGTCAGGCGGCTGGTATCAGCCACTTCCTCCTGCCCCTCTACGATCTTCAGCTTGCCCTGCTTCTCGTAGTAGGCCTTCAGGGGCTCAGTCTGCTCGTGATACACATGCAGACGTTCCAGCACGGTATCCGGGTGGTCATCCTTACGCTGAACAAGGGTGCCTCCGCACTTGCCGCAGACGCCTTCCACCTCGGGCTTTTTATACAGCAGGTGGTAGCTGGCGCCGCATTTTTCGCAGACACGGCGTCCGGACATCCGGGCTACAATCTTCTCGTCGGGTACTTCAATGTCGATAACCCGGTCGATGACGATGCCCATGGCATCCAGAGCCTCGGCTTGAGGGATGGTGCGGGGGAATCCGTCCAGGATAAAACCGTTTTTGCAGTCGTCCTGAGCCAGACGGTCCTTAATGATGCCGATTACGACTTCATCGGGAACCAGTTTGCCTTCGTCCATATAGGACTTGGCTTTCAGCCCCATCTCCGTACCGCTTTTCAGCGCTTCACGAATAATATTGCCAGTGGAAATTGCAGGGATGGAGAGCTTCTCACAGATAACCTCCGCCTGCGTGCCTTTGCCGGCGCCGGGGGCGCCAAGAAGAATCAGCTTCATACTTTATTGCTCCTTCCAGTATTAATCGAGGAAGCCCTTATAATGACGCATCATCATCTGGGATTCCATCTGTTTCACCGTTTCGAGAGCAACGCCTACCATAATGATGACGGAAGTACCGCCCATGGAAAGACGTCCCAGACCTGTCACATTGCCGTAAACGATGGGCACAATGGCGATAAATGCCAGGAACAGTGCGCCAATCAGTGTTACCTTGCTCAGAATCTTAGCGATAAAGTCAGAGGTAGGCTTACCGGGACGAATACCCGGAATCGTGCCATTGTTCTGCCGCAGATTATTGGCCATCTCAATGGGGTTATACTGGATGGTCATATAGAAATAGGCGAACATCAGAATCAGAATAAAGTACAGGACGGAATACAGCCAGCCGGTGGAGGAGAAGGCATCAAAGAAGCCCTTCCAGAAACCATCGGAAACGGAACCGCCCAAGAAAAGCTGAATGGTACTGGGGATGGAAAGGATGGAGCTGGCGAAGATAACGGGCATTACACCGCTCATACCCACCTTGATGGGCATGTGGCTGGACTGTCCGCCATACATTTTCCGGCCGACAACGCGCTTTGCGTACTGAATCGGAATCCGGCGCTCTGCTTCATTCATAAAGATGATGACCCAAACCACCACCAGGAACAATACAATCCACAGGGGAGCCAGCACATAGTACTTGCTCAGGCTGGGATCAGCGTTTGCCAAGGAGACATAACTCCACAGCTGCTCGCCCGTGTAGGGGAGCCGGGCAACGATGCCCGCAAACAGCAGGATCGAAATACCGTTACCAACACCGTGCTGGTTGATTTGCTCGCCCAGCCACATCATCAGTGCGGTACCTGCCGTAAATACCAGGATAATGACAATTGCTGCAAATACCTGGCCAAAACCATCGTTATAAAGGGTGATGCTGTTGTTACGCAGGTAGAAGAAGTAAGCAGTACCTTGAATCAGGCCCAAAATAACCGTGACATAACGGGTAATAGCGCCAATCTTCTTTCTGCCTTCCTCCCCTTCACGAGCCATTCTCTCCAGCGGCGGAATTGCCACGGTGAGCAGCTGCATGATAATAGAGGAGTTAATGTACGGGGTGATACCCATAGCAAACAGGGTTGCCTGTGCAAAAGCACCACCGGTCATCATGTTCACGTAACTCAGGAAAGTGCCCTGCTCTTCCACGGTCTGCATCAAAGACCGCAGAGCCTCTGCGTCCAGGAACGGAACGGGGACAACCGAACCGAACCGGAACACAATGATAATCAACAGGGTAAACAGAATCTTCTTGCGAAGGTCCGGGATTTTCCAAGCGTTCTTAATGGTGTTGAACAACTCAGATCACCTCAGCTTTCCCGCCTGCAGCTTCGATTTTCTCTTTCGCAGCAGCAGAGAAAGCGTTCACCTTCACGGTCAGGCTTTTGCTCAGCTTACCATTGGACAGGATCTTCACGCCATCGCAAACGGTCTTTACCAGACCAGCATCGATGAGAGCCTGCGTATCAACAACAGCGCCGTTGTCGAAGCACTCCAGGGCGCCAACGTTGATGGCAACAATCTTCGAAGCGAAGATGTTGTTGAAACCTCTCTTGGGAATTCTTCTCTGCAGGGGCATCTGACCGCCTTCAAAACCGGGACGGAAACCGCGGCCTGCACGGGCTTTCTGGCCCTTATGACCTTTACCTGCGGTTTTGCCCTGGCCGGAGCCGTGGCCTCTGCCAATGCGCTTGGCTTCCTTGGTGGAGCCGGGAACCGCAGTCAGTTCATGCAACTTCATTTTACTCGCACCTCCTTGTTCATTCCTGACAGATTACTTGCTCACTTCGACCAGGTGGACAATCTTTGCCACCTTGCCCTGTGTCTGAGCGTTGTCAGGCTGCGTGGTGCAGTCGCCAATCTTCTTCAGACCCAGTGCGTGGGCGGTTGCAATCTGGTCCTTCTTGCAGCCGATCAGGCTTTTGACCAGCTTTACGTTAATCTGTTCCATGCTGCAAACCTCCCTTACAGAATGT
Source organism: Clostridiales bacterium (assembly GCA_019422525.1). Taxonomy (GTDB): domain Bacteria; phylum Bacillota; class Clostridia; order Oscillospirales; family Acutalibacteraceae; genus Heritagella_A. The sequence goes on along the minus strand of JAHZDE010000002.1, from coordinate 298,878 downwards.
CTTTGACGGACTTGCCGCGGACGGCTGCGACTTCCTCTGCGGTGCGCAGCTGAGCCAGACCTGCCAGTGTGGCGCGGACAACGTTGCAGGGGTTGTTGGAGCGGAGAGCCTTGGTACGGATGTCCTTAATGCCTACGCTTTCAACAACTGCACGAACCGGGCCGCCGGCGATAACGCCGGTACCGGGGGCAGCGGGCTTGAGCAGGACGCGGCCTGCACCAAACGCGCCGATAATCTCGTGGGGGATAGTGGTTCCGCGGAGAGAAACCTTCATCAGGTTCTTCTTGGCATCCTCGATGCCTTTGCGGATAGCGTCCGGAACTTCGCCGGCCTTGCCGATACCGAAACCGACAATGCCGTTTCCGTCGCCAACGACGACCAGAGCAGCGAACTTAAAGATACGGCCGCCCTTTACGGTTTTAGAAACGCGGTTGATGGCAACCACGCGCTCTTTCAATTCCATGGTGGAAGCGTCAATTCTAGCCAAAAGTATTCCTCCTTATCAGAACTTGAGGCCGCCCTCACGGGCGCCTTCGGCCAGCTCTTTGACGCGGCCGTGGAAGATATAGCCGCCGCGGTCAAAAACGACCTCGGTGATTCCTTTTTCTGCGGCACGCTTTGCGATCATCTCGCCGACCTTGCGTGCGGCTTCCTTATTTCCGCCGTTACCGGTGAACTCCTTATCCAAAGTGGATGCAGCGCACAGGGTAACACCCTTCACATCGTCGATGATCTGGGCATAGATGTTGCTGCTGGAGCGGAACACGTTCAGGCGGGGGCGGGAAGCGGTGCCCGAAATCTTGCCGCGCACTCTCTTGTGGCGGTTCAGTCTGGCCTTGTTGCTGTCAGCCTTATTCACCATTTGTCATTCACTCCTTACTTCTTAGAGCCCTTACCGGCCTTGCCTTCCTTGCGGCGGATTACTTCGCCAGCGTACTTAATGCCCTTGCCCTTATAAGGCTCCGGCGGACGCTTCTCGCGGACTTCCGCTGCAAACTGACCAACCTTCTGCTTGTCGGGCCCCAGAATCACGATGGAGTTGGGGTTCGGCACCTCAATGGTGATGCCTTCCTGCTCGCTCACAATGACCTGATGGGAATAACCCAGGTTCATGACCAGGTTTTTGCCCTGCTTCTGTACACGATAGCCAACGCCGTTGACTTCCAGCTCTTTCTTAAAGCCCTCGGTTACACCCAGAATCATGTTATGAATCAGGGTACGGGTCAGGCCGTGCAGGGAGCGGTTTTCTTTCTCGTCGTTGGGCCGGGTTACGATGACTTCGTTGTTCTCCACCGCGATGTTCATGTTCGGGTGGAAGGACTGGGTCAGGGTACCCTTGGGGCCCTTGACCGTTACTTCACTGCCGTTAATAACTACATCAACGCCAGCGGGAATATTTATGGGTTTTCTTCCAATTCGCGACATAGTTGCACCCCTTATCTTACCAAATGAACGCCAGAACTTCGCCGCCTACGTTCTCCTTGCGGGCCTGACGGTCGGTCATAACGCCCTTGGAAGTGGAGATGATGGCGATACCCAGGCCCTTCATGACCTTGGGCAGCTCTTCTACGTTGGAATAAATGCGCAGGCCGGGCTTGGATACACGGCGCAGTCCCTTGATAACGGGGGTCTTGCCCTCGCCATACTTCAGGACAACTTTGATCATGCCCTGCTTGCCGTCTTCAGTCACGCTGAAGCTCTTAATATAACCCTCGTCCACCAGAATCTGGCAGATTGCCTTCTTCATGTTGGAAGCGGGGATTTCAACGGTATCATGCTTTGCGGAAGCCGCGTTGCGGATTCTGGTCAGCAGGTCCGCGATGGTATCAGTAATCTGCATGGTGTTACCTCCTTCTCTTCGGCTTTTCGATTACCAGCTTGCCTTTTTCACGCCGGGGATCTCGCCCTTATAAGCCAGCTCACGGAAGCAAATGCGGCAAATACCGAACTTGCGAAGGTAGGCATGGGGCCGTCCGCAGATTTTGCAGCGGTTGTATTTGCGGGAGGAGAACTTTGCCTCTCTCTGCTGCTTCAGTTTCATAGAAGTCTTGGCCACAATAATCCCTCCTTATTTCGCAAACGGGGCGCCCATGAGCGTCAGCAGCTCTCTGGATTCCTCGTCGGTGTTAGCAGTGGTTACAAAGCAGATGTCCATACCGCGGACCTTGTCGATCTTGTCGTACTCGATCTCGGGGAAGATCAGCTGCTCTTTAATACCCATGTTGTAGTTGCCGCGGCCGTCAAAAGAGTTGGGGTTGATACCGCGGAAGTCGCGCACGCGGGGCAGCGCAACGTTGAACAGTCTGTCCATGAACTCGTACATCCGGTCGCCGCGCAGGGTAACCTTCACGCCGATGTTCATGCCGGCACGCAGCTTGAAGTTTGCAACGGACTTCTTAGCCTTGCAGACCATGGGCTTCTGGCCGGTGATGGCAGCCAAATCGGTGGAAATGCTGTCGATAACCTTGGAGTTATCTTTCGCCTCGCCGGCGCCAACATTGATTACGATTTTATCAAGCTTCGGAATCTGCATGACGCTCTTATAGGAGAACTTCTTCATCAGAGCGGGAGCAACTTCCTGCTTGTAGTGGTCCTTCAATCTTGCCATTCGTCTTTCCTCCCTTACAGCGACTCGCCGCACTTTTTGCAAATGCGGCCCTTGGTGCCGTCCTCATAGAGCTTGTGGCCCACGCGGGTAGGCTTGCCGCAGTGGGGGCAGACGATCTGCACCTTGCAGGCATACATGGCGCCTTCGGCCTTCACGATGCCGCCCTGCTCGCCCATTCTGCGGGGCTTCACATGCTTGGTCACCATGTTGTGGCCTTCGATAATCACTTTACCCTCTTTGGGGCTGACTGCCAGGATCTTGCCCTTGCTGCCGCGGTCTTTACCGCTCAGGATGACAACGGTGTCACCGGTTTTAACATGAACTTTATTCATTAGTGAGCACCTCCATTACAGCACTTCCGGAGCAAGGCTCAGGATCTTCAGGTAATCCTTATCGCGCAGCTCTCTGGCGACAGGCCCAAAGATACGGGTGCCCCTCGGGTTTTTATCATCACGAATAATTACGGCGGCATTCTCATCAAAGCGGATGTAGGTGCCGTCCTCGCGGCGAACGCCGGAAGCGGAACGTACGATTACCGCCTTCACAACGTCGCCCTTTTTCACAACGCCGCCGGGTGCTGCTTTTTTAACAGATGCTACCACGACGTCGCCAATATTGGCATACCTTCTGCCGGTGCCGCCCAGAACGCGGATGCACATAAGCTCCTTCGCGCCGGTATTGTCGGCAACCTTGAGGTAAGTCTGCTGCTGAATCACAGTTCGTTCCTCCTTTACATTGGCTGGGGTTTCCTTCTATGAAAGGACCCTGTGCCAAAAAAGCCATTTTCTTTACTCTGAGTGCGAAGGAAATTATTTTGCCTTCTCAATGATCTCGGATACACGCCATCTCTTGTCTTTGGACAGGGGGCGGGTCTCCATCAGGCGAACACGGTCGCCGACTCTGCACTCGTTGTTCTCATCGTGCGCCTTCAGCTTCACGGTGCGCTTGATGATTTTCTTGTAAAGCGGGTGACGAACGCTGTCCTCGATGGCCACGACGACGGTCTTGTCCATCTTGTCGCTGACAACGCGGCCCACGTTGGTTTTTCTCATGTTTCTCTCGCTCACAGCTTAACCCTCCCTTTCTTATGCGTTAGCGCTGTTTTTCAGCTCGTTTTCGCGCATGATGGTCTTTACACGGGCGATGTCTTTCTTCACAGCGTTGATGCGCATGGGGTTATCCAGCTGGTTGATTGCAAGCTGAAAACGCAGGTTGAAAAGCTCGGCCTTGAGGTCCTTCAGCTTTGCAGTCAGCTCTTCATGGTTCATCTCTCTGATCTCTGCGGCCTTCATTACTCTTCACACCCCGTTTCCTTTTTGACAAACTTGCACTTGATGGGCAGCTTGTTGGCAGCCAGACGCATTGCCTCGCGGGCAGTTGCCTCCGGAACATCAGCAATTTCGAACATTACGCGGCCGGGCTTTACCACGGCCACCCAGTACTCGGGAGAACCTTTACCGGAACCCATGCGGGTTTCAGCGGGCTTCTCGGTGATGGGCTTATCAGGGAAAATCTTAATCCAGACTTTACCAAAACGCTTGCAGTAACGGGTCATGGCAATACGGGCAGCCTCGATCTGGTTGGAAGTGATCCAGGAGGGCTCCAGAGCCTGAAGACCATACTCACCGTAAGTGACGGTGTTGCCGCGATATGCTTTACCGGTCAAACGACCGCGATGCACTCTGCGGTATTTCACTCTCTTAGGCAGCAACATTAGTTTTTGCCTCCTTCCTTGCGGGGCTTGCGGTTGTCATGAAGAACCTCACCGCGGTACAGCCAAACCTTTACGCCGATGCGGCCATAGGTGGTGGCAGCCTCAGCAAAGCCATAGTCAATGTCAGCGCGCAGTGTCTGCAGCGGAATAGTGCCGTCGTGATACTGCTCGGTACGGGCGATTTCAGCGCCGCCCAGACGGCCGGAAACCTGGGTCTTGATACCCTTGGCACCCAGCTTCATGCTGCGGCCGATGCACAGCTTCATAGCGCGGCGGAAAGAAACTCTCTTTTCCAGCTGCTGTGCAATATTCTCAGCAACCAGCTGTGCGTTCAAATCGGGCTGACGAACCTCGACAACATTGATGACGACGGGCTTCTTCAGCATTGCTTCGCACTGGGTGCGGAGCTTCTCGATTTCGCTGCCCTTCTGGCCGATAACCATGCCGGGCTTTGCGCAGTGGATGTGAATGCGAACCTTAGAGGCATCGCGCTCAATTTCAATCTTCGGAACACCCGCGGCAGCAAGCTGCTTCTTCAGCATCTTGCGGAGGTTGTAATCCTCAACCAGAGTATCGCCGAAAACATCTTTTCTGGCGTACCAGCGGGAATCCCAGTCTTTAATGACGCCCACACGGAGACCGTGGGGATTTACTTTCTGACCCATAATGTAACCTCCTCTTCCGCTTATTCCTTTTCCTTCAGCACCAGGGTGATGTGCGAGGTTCTCTTCAGGATTCTGAATGCACGACCCTGTGCTCTCGGACGGATACGCTTCAGGATCGGTCCGGGGGCTACGGAGCACTCGGCAACATACAGCTTCGTGACATCCATGTTGTGATTATTTTCAGCATTTGCCATCGCAGACTTCAGCAGCTTTTCCAAATCCTCACAAGCAGCCTTGGGCGTATGCTTCAGAATAGCCATTGCCAAATCAGCGGGCTTGTTTCTGATGAGGTCCAGAACAATCTGCACTTTACGGGGCGAAATGCGGGCGTATTTAAGAACTGCCCTTGCTTCCATGCTATACACTCCTTTCGGCCAATTACTTAGAGGTCTTGGAACCGGCGTGGCCCTTAAAGGTACGGGTGGGGGCGAACTCGCCCAGCTTGTGACCAACCATATCTTCAGTTACATACACCGGAACATGCTTACGGCCATCGTGTACAGCGATGGTGTGGCCAACGAAATCCGGGAAGATTACAGAGGCGCGGCTCCAGGTCTTCACGATTTTCTTTTCGCCGTTTGCGTTCATTTCCTGAATCCTTTTCAGCAGCACAGGCTGTACATAAGGACCCTTTTTAATGCTTCTGCTCATAAAAAATCATTAGCTCCTTTCTGTACGCCTTATTTGCCGTTTCTGCGGCGGACAATAAACTTGTCGCTGCGGTTGTGGGTCTTGCGGGTCTTATAACCCAGAGCAGGCTTGCCCCAAGGGGTAACAGGTCCGGGACGGCCCACAGGGCTCTTACCTTCACCACCGCCGTGCGGGTGGTCATTGGGGTTCATAACAGAACCGCGAACGGTAGGTCTCCAGCCCATGTGACGCTTACGGCCGGCCTTACCGATTTTCACATTCTCGTGGTCGATGTTGCTGACCTGGCCGATGGTGGCCATGCAGGCATCGGGCACGTTGCGCAGCTCGCCGGAAGGCAGACGGAGCAGGGCCATGCCGTTCTCCTTAGCCATCAGCTGAGCCATGATGCCAGCAGCTCTTGCCAGCTGAGCGCCCTTACCGGGATACAGCTCCACGTTGTGGATGAAAGTACCGGTGGGGATAGCGGACAGGGGCAGGGCGTTGCCGGGCTTAATGTCGGCCTCAGCGCCGGAAACGATCTTGTCGCCGACCTTCAGGCCATTGGGGGCGATGATATATCTCTTCTCGCCATCCTCATACTGCACCAGAGCGATGAAAGCGGAACGGTTGGGATCGTACTCGATGGTGAGCACAGTAGCCTCAACGTCGTGCTTCTGACGCTTGAAGTCGATGATGCGGTACTTGGTGCGGTTTCCGCCGCCTCTGTGGCGAACGGTAATGCGGCCATAGCTGTTACGGCCGGAACGATGCTTCATAGGAGCCAGCAGGCTCTTCTCCGGCGCCACCTTGGACAGGGAGGAATAATCGGTAACAGACATATTCCGCCGTGCCGGGGTCGTCGGCTTATAGTTAATGATTGGCATTCGGTTTCACACTCCTCATGTTGGCTTTGCGGGAAGATTGCCACTCCTTCCCATATCTGCCTCTTGGGCTCGGGCGGGGTAAGAATCTCTTACAGCATGCCCTCGAAGAATTCAATGGTCTTGCTGTCGTCGGTCAGGGTAACGACTGCCTTTTTCCAGGACTTGGTGTAGCCCTGATAGCGGCCCTGACGGCGCAGATGGCCTCTCACGTGAAGGGTGTTGACCTTCTTCACCTTCACGCCGAACAGCTCTTCAACTGCTCTGGCAATCTCAATCTTGCCGGCCTTGGGGGCAACTTCGAAGGTGTACTTCTTCATGCCCATGCCAGCCATGGACTTTTCGGTAATGACCGGGCGGATTACGATATCCTGTGCAACCATTATGCGTATACCTCCTCGATCTTGGAAACAGCACCCTTGGCGACGATGAACATATCGGCGTTGAGGATGTCGTAGACATTCAGGGTGTTCACCTGGGCGGTCTTGACGCCGGGGATGTTAGCGGCGGAAGCGATGACCTTCTTGTCCACCTCAGGCAGAACGATGAGGGCCTTCTTCTCAGCGCCGACGGCTTTCAACATAGCCGCAATGTTCTTGGTCTTGTACTCTTCGGTAGCAATGTTGTCGATGACGACCATCTGGTTATCAGCAACTTTGCTGGAGAGCGCGCTCAGCATAGCCAGGCGGCGGACCTTCTTATTCAGTGTATAACGATAGCAGCGGGGCTTCGGGGCAAAAACGATACCGCCGTGGGTCCACTGGGGAGCACGGGTGCTGCCCTGACGAGCGTGGCCAGTGCCCTTCTGTCTCCAGGGCTTCTTGCCGCCGCCGGAAACCTCTGCACGAGTAAGAGCGCTCTGGGTGCCCTGACGGCGATTGGCCAGAATGTTCTTCACCACGTCGTGCATCACTGCAACGTTGGGTTCAATTCCGAATACAGCCTCATTCAGCTCGATCTTCTCGATCTCCTTGCCGGCCATATCAAAAACTGCTACTGTAGGCATGTTTGTTCCTCCTTCCCTTACGCTTTCACGCTGTCACGAATGACAACGATCCCGCCGTTGGGGCCAGGTACGGCGCCTTTCACGGCGATCAGATTGTTCTCAGCGTCAATCTTGGCTACCATCAGGTTCTGAACGGTTACCTGTTCTGCACCCATGTGGCCGGGCAGTCTCTTGCCCTTGAACACGCGGGAAGGATCAGAAATGGAACCGTTGGAACCGGCGTGACGAGCCACAGGGCCGGAACCATGGGTTTCCTTCAGGCGGTGCAGGCCCCAGCGCTTGATGCCGCCGGCATAGCCCTTACCTTTGCTGGTGCCGGTCACATCGACCTTGTCGCCCACTGCAAAGATGTCAGCCTTAATCAGGTCGCCCACATTGTAAGCATCGGTGTTCTCCAGGCGGAATTCCCGGAGGGTTCTCTTGGGAGCCACATTACCCTTTGCGAAATGGCCCTTCATGGGCTTGTTTACGCGATGGGCTTTCAGATCGCCGAAGCCTACCTGGATGGCTGCATAGCCATCATTTTCAACAGTCTTCTTCTGGGAAACGACGCAGGGGCCGGCTTCCAGGACTGTTACGGGAATGACTTTCCCGCTCTCATCAAAGATCTGCGTCATGCCGATCTTCTTGCCGATGATTCCTTTTTGCATGAAATATACCTCCTGTGCAGGTTATTGGTTGACCCTTTCAGGCCAACATGACCCCAGCCGTCCGGTTGGTTAAGCGGAAGCTTTACAGCTTAATCTCAATCTCAACGCCGGCGGGGAGTTCCAGGCCCATCAAAGACTCAACAGTCTTGTTAGAGGGCCGCAGAATGTCGATCAGTCTCTTGTGAGTGCGCATTTCGAACTGCTCACGGCTGTCCTTATACTTATGAACAGCACGCAGGATGGTGATTACCTGCTTCTCGGTGGGCAGCGGAACAGGGCCGGATACCCGAGCGCCTGTGCGCTTTGCGGTTGCGACGATCTTCTCGGCGGACTGGTCCACCAGCTGATGATCGTACCCCTTGATGCGAATTCTGATTTTTTCCTTGACTGCCACTATCATCGCCTCCTTGAAAGTAGTTGGCGGGCGGCGCCTTTATTTTTCACACCTTGCCGGGTGTTTCACACCCTGACATTTAAAAACCGGATTCACTTGTTAAGCAGAATCCGGGTGTGGACAAATAAAAAACGTCTGAGAAGCCGTCAGGCCATTTCCCAAGCCGGAAATCCGGCGCCGGTGATTCCGGCATGGCGCACCTTTGGCGAGTAACAAACCAAACGCGCGTGACCCCGCACCTCTCATATTCTTGTCGCCCGGTTTAAAATCGGACATACTCCACGGAAAAACCGGCTGATTCAGCCGCAACCTCCCGCTTCATCGCATATCGTGTCGCAGTCTTGACTTGCTTATTGTATCACACTCTTCCGCAAAAGGCAAGAAATTTTTTCTCTTTTTTGCAAGAAATATTTTTGATTTTTTTGTATAAAATGTCACACAATCCTTTTGTGCGATATTGCCGGTTTTTCCCATGTTTTCGCTGTAAATCACACATTTCTCACAACCACTCTTCCGGGTGTTTCATGCAAGTTTAAACCGGTTCGCCGTTTTGCAAAAAGAGGACCTGTATTTTTATTTCAGTTTGTTGTATCGTTGAATTGTTTTTAAAAATGTGATATATTTATATTGTAATATTATACAATATAAAAGGAGAGGATTCCCATGCACTTCTTCTCAGCATTTCAGAAAATTGTCGTTGTTTGAAAAGCGTAGTTGGCAAGCAATTACCTATTGTGTGTACCTGACGCTATAAATTGTTAGAAAGGAGCAAGATTTCATGAAGTGCAGATTTTCCTCTTTGCTTGCCTTTGTGCTCTCCTTGGCATTCCTTTTTACCGCCTGTCAATCCGCTCCCGCCACCCCTCCAGAAGTATCCGCTGATCCGGCTCCTTTGAGCAGTTCCCAGCTGGAAGATATGCAGAAAAAATATCCCGTCTGCTCTGGCGGCAGTTCTCAGGCCTCCATGCTCGCTATGGAATTGCGTGATTATCTGGAAGAGGACCGTGAATTGATTTACGTTCAAGTTTCCGGCAAAGAAACCACTCAGAGCGTTGATATTTCCGACCCCTCCACGGAATGGGAAGATATTTTTGATTATTATATGATTCCCATTCGCGTTCTGAACGACCCCTCCGGAAAATATGAAAAAGGGGATGAGCTGGTTCTGTACGGCAATATCGAAATGCGGGATGGTCTTCCGGCTCTGGAAGAAGGCTCCTGCTTTGTAGGGCTTGTTGGGGAAATTGGCCCCGGAATCCATCAGCAAACCAGCGATAAGCCTCTGGTAAGCATCAGTGAGCAGGGATTCTATTATGTAACAGAAGATGGACATACCGTTGCGGCTTATGAAGAACCGGAATATTTCCAGCAAAATGGCGTCGGTCTCGCCACCCTACTGAAAGAATATGAATCTTTGGAAAACGAGTTCCAATAACCCTTAAAAATATTGCCCGCCTGCCCTCCCAATCTTGGAAAGGTAGGTGGGCATTTTTCAGGTCCCCCGATGTTTTTCGGGTACATCGGGCTGTTCTTTGTTTTTTAGTCCCAAGTGCACGGAAAACTTTTCTCTCTGATACTGCATTCCATGCCGCAAAACTACCATCCCTGACAACAAGAATACTCCCAGCACCAGCGATCTCTGGGGAATCAGGAAGGCTGACAAAAAACTGACACAGCCGTAGGTCAGCACCGAGCGATATAAATTTGGCGTAACCACCACTACCAGCGAAAAGAAAAGATAGCAGCATACCAAAATTCCCAAAGCTCTCCAATCAGGCGCTAACCCCAACAGTACGCCAAAAGAAACCGCAATGGCTTTTCCTCCCTTATGTACATTCCAAAAAGGAAACGCATGTCCAATTACCGGTGCTGCCATCACAAGGCCAAATGCCCAGTCATTGCGGGGCAAATTTCTGCCCGCCGCCCATACAGGAAAGAAACCCTTTGCCAGTTCCAGCACCAAGACTGTCAGCCCTACCGCGGTTCCCGCCTGCGTAAATACATTAAATGTTCCTGGGTTATGGTCTTCCGGCTTTTCGGTTATGTCCATATGCAGCAGAAACTTTGGCACCAGCCATGCAAAAAGAATACTTCCGCTGCCATATCCCAGAAGGATATACCCTATGTATACCCATTTGTCATTTTCCATTATAAAATCTTCCCTTCTCTTTCCATCTTTCTACCCACATCCACCACCATTTCAGACTGATTTTCTTCCACCATCTTTTCAGCAAGCTTTATCAGAGCCGCAGCAGATTCCCCATGAATATTTTCCCGCTGTGCCAAAAGCATGTTTTCCCTGTCCTTTTCATGCAGCAGCTTTTCTCCTGCCTGCAACTGTTCCTGAATTTTTCGGGCCGAAAGAGACATCCCTTTTTTTGTAAAAAACTGCACATTGGCTGTTTCACATCCGGGAATCGGGTTTGTGTGTACAATGGGGATTCCCTTAGCGGCAGCTTCCGTAGAAGTCAGTCCTCCCGGTTTCGTAAAAATCACATCACAGGCATCCATATACCGGGAAACCTCTCGAGTAAATCCCAAAATAAACACACGCTCCATACCTCCGAAAAGCCGGTTCAGCGTCTTTTGAAGCTTTTGGTTATTGCCGCAAATAATGACCACTGAATCCCCGTCATGACGGCGGCGCAGCAATTCGGCCACAAACAAATGGATTTTTCCAAACCCCATACTGCCACCCATGATTAAAAAGGCCCTGCCATCCAGAGGCAGTCCGCACAGGGTTCTGCTTCTTTTCATTTCTTCTTTTTTGGAGAATCTGGGAGCTACAGGAATCCCCAGCGGAAACAGCTTCTCTTTTGGGATTCCCCGCCCCATAAACTCTCCCGCCAAATCCTCGTGGGGAATAATATATCCGTCACAGCGCGTTTCTTCCCAAAACGGGATACAAGTATAATCTGTTGCCACTGCCAGTACCGGAATCCGGCACATGCATTTTCTTTTCATATAGGTAAGGGTTTCTGCCGGAAATAAGTGAGGGGTAATCACTATATCTACAGGATGTTCCTGCAAATATCGCAAAACTGGTTTTGCCAATAAACTGTTGGCATAATATACCGGAGAACGTCGGTGGGCAGAAGAAAGTTTTCCTCCAAGTCTGTATAAAAAGTGAAAAAGTCTCGGGGCATGCCGCACAATTCCTACATAAGTGCCCCCTACCATTTTAGAGGCCCGTTTTCCTGCCAGCAGCATCATATCTTCCATAATCGCTTCGTGCCCCAATTTTTCGGCCCATTCCACAATAGCCCGTCCTGCAGCATTATGCCCTTCTCCCGTATTACAGGACAATACCAGTATCTTCATTGCCGTCTCCCTTTCCAAACGAGATTTTATGAAGAATCATAGCACTTTTTTGAAACAAAATAAAGAACTCGCCCGAATTTTCCGTTTATCTTCCGGAGATACAGTTGTACCCGCGAAAACAGGTGTGATACAATAATAGTTAGATTTTTCGGGGAGGTGAAGTTGTGCCAACCAATACCTGCTGCTTTTCCGGCCATCGGCAAATTCCTTCGGAGCAAATCCCACCGCTGAAGGTACACTTGGAAAAAACGTTGCGTCTTTTCATTGACCACGGCTATTTCCATTTCTGCTCTGGCGGCGCAAAAGGATTCGACTTGCTGGCTGCCCGAACGGTTTTGAACTTGAAACTGGAATTTCCTTCTCTTTCCCTTCACATGATTCTTCCCTTTCGACGGCAGGCCGCCACTTGGACGATTCAGGAAATTTTGGAATACAGCGATATTGTCAGCCAGGCGGATACCGTACAATATGTTTCCCAGGCCTATGAGCCAGGCTGTTACAACCTTCGAAATCGCGCTTTGGTGGACAATAGTACCTGCTGCATTTGTTATCTGACCAATCCAAAAAGCGGAACCGGTTATACGGTATCCTATGCGAAAGAGTCCGGCCTTACCATCCTCAATCTGGCTAAATATTTTTCTTCTACAACATAACAAAAGCTCCCCTGTCTGGTAACCACCAACAGGAGAGCTTTTTCTATTTATGACCCGGTAGACTGATAGTGACGAAGCCCCAACTTCCACACTCCCCAGCAAGGAAGTAAAAACACCATACATACCATCGGAGACAGCATACACCAAAGAGAATCCGTCCTTCCCAGCAGGTACAGCAGCGGCCAATATTGAAAGCAGGCAATGGGTACAATAAAAGTAAAAAAGCGCAAAACCCTATCGCCATAAATACTCATAGGGTAAGATCCGAACTCCCTCCCTCCATCGGTAAAAATATTCACAACCTCCAGCCCTTCTATTGTAAAAAAGCTGATTGCCGCATAAAGCAGGAACAAACCGCAGAATACACAAACACCACCCAGCAGCATAAACAGCAGCACCAATACTCTTTGAAAATTCCACTCCACCCCGCTGGTAGAAAGCGCATAAACAAGCACCAGCACGGCCTGAAACATCCTTCCCATTTTCGTCAGTTCGATCTTCCCAGCCATCACTAAAAAGATTTCATTCCGGGGACGCAACAGTACGCGATCAAACTCCCCGTTTCCAATCATACGGGAAAATGTGTCAAACCCCCGGAAAAATCCTTCACACAGGGAAAACGCCATCAAGGTCACGGAAAAGCACAGCAACACCTGCTGAAAGGTAAAGCCTTCTACCTGATGGAAGCGGGTGAACAGAAACCAGATACTCAAAAATGCTGTAAACCCCATCAGGAACTGTCCCAATAGCATCAGGAAAAAAGAGGATTTGTACTGCATCATACTGCGCAGATGCATGGAAAAAAATTTCGCATATAATCTCATCACCATTTCCTCCTTAGCCGCCCTGTACTACTACTCGTCCCAGCACCCGGTTCATGAGCCAGATTCCTATTGCCAATAGTGCCGCAAACCAAAACACCTGTAACCCGACAAAAAACAATGCTTCCTGCCCTGACAAATCTCCACTGTATACCCGCAGAGGAACATTCTGCATGGAGGCAAATGGCAGAAATTCAACGATTTGTCGCAGTTTATCGGGAAAAAACGGCAAGGGCAGCAACGAGCCGGAAAGGACATCGGATAGAGAAACCGCCACCATTTTCAGGCCATAAGGAGAAACTGTATAGAAGGTACAGATGTATACCACCATGGTAAAAGCCACCACCACTCCCAGAGCCAAAAAAAGAGAAATCACAAACAGAATCGCTGCTCCTATATTGACAGGAAAAGTAAGCCTATATGGCGCAGGCAGCAAAAATGCCAGTATGAGCACCGGCACACACCGCAACACTGCCCGGGCTATACGGTTAGCGGCAGCTTTGAGAAACCATTGGCCGTAAAGCCCCATAGGACGGCACAATTCATAGGCAATATTTCCAGTGGAAACCGCCTCGAAAATATCCGCTTCAAAGGTCCAGGTATTGAGCATAGACAAGAAGGCCTGCTGTAGCCAGATATAAGAGGCCAGCGCTCCAAAATCCATCGGGAAGCTTTCGGGAGAACTGCGGTAAAAAGCTGCAAACATCAATAATATCATAGCGCCCCAGAAAAATTGCGTCACCATTCCAGCCAGTGCCGCCGCCCGGTATTGCAAGGCATTGATGAACCGAATACGAAAGAACGAAACATATTTTTTCATGTTCACCCCTCCTTATACCTTGTATTCCCGGTAGAGTGCGAGAACCAGCTTTTCTGTATCCGGCCCTTTTACGGAAATATCCGTAATGGTCAACGCTTCGGTTAACCGGGCAATGACCTTCGCCGTATCCTCCCGGGTGCCATCGGTAGTAACGGTTAGGTTTCCGGGCTGATGCTCCACAATTTTCAGCCCCGAAAGGCCTTCTACCTGACCGCTGCTGTACGATACGGTAACGCTCCCCTGTCCATACTGCTGCTGAAGTTGTTCCAGCGTCCCGTCCAATAAAACCTTTCCTTTTCCGATGAGTAAAATCCGCTGGGCCAGTGCTTCAATATCCTGCATATCGTGGGTCGTCAAAATTACGGTAACCCCCCGCTCCCGGTTTATCTCCCGAATAAAATCCCGCACTGCCAATTTGGAAACGGCGTCCAAACCGATGGTAGGCTCATCCAAAAACAAGACCTTTGGGTCATGGAGCAGTGAGGCCGCAATTTCACAGCGCATCCGCTGTCCCAAGGACAGCTGCCGAGCAGGGGTACGCAGCAGGCTTTCCAGCTCAAGCCGTTTGGATAGCTCCGAGACATTATCCTGATAACGGGATTCGGGGATTCGGTAAATATCCCGCAGCAGTTCAAAAGAATCCCCCACTGGGACATCCCACCACAGCTGAGAGCGCTGTCCAAACACAACGCCAATTTCTGCCACATGTTCTTTTCGCTGTTTCCAGGGAACTCGTCCATTTATGACACATTCTCCACTATCCGGCGTTAGAATCCCGCTCAATATTTTTACAGTGGTACTTTTCCCTGCACCGTTTGGCCCAATATATCCCACAATTTGGCCATCCGGTATGGTAAACGAAATGTTATCCAAAGCCTGTATCCATTCCTTCTCCCGACAAAATAGTGATTTTGCCGCTGACTTCAGCCCACTTTTTCTCTTTGAAACGACAAATCGTTTGGATATATGCGACACAGTAATCATAATCAAATTCCCTCCTATCTTTATAAAAGCAAAAAACAGCGCGAAAAAATCCCGCCAAATCGGGGCTTTCTCGCGCAAATTTTACAAAACATGACACAGGTATCTAATTATAAAAGGGACATGCTGGAAAAACAAGAAACCAGCTTATGAAAACTCTAAAAACCACACACGTCTCCTGGTGATTCTCGCCTCTGTATCAAAAAAGGAGACGTTTTTTCGCCTCCTCCTTGATTTATGGATGCACCAGGTACGGCTCTACCTCTGTTAGCAATTCAGGTGGGATGCTGGCAGTCAGAGACAGACCATCTGCCACATATTCTTCCTCGATGACTTCTCCATCTTTCCGGATTCTGGCTGCTAATCCAGCTTTGGCAAAAGGCAAAAGCAGATGCACCTTCTGCATCTTAATAGGCAGGTTTTCCTCCACAACCTGCAAAAGCTTCTCAATCCCTCTGCCATGAAGGGCACTGATATGAACGCAGCTTCCCGTCACCGGCATCTCTGCCAACGCCGGAACCAAGTCGCACTTATTCATCACGCGAATGATGGGGCGGTCACTACAACCCAATTCAGCCAACAGCGTTTCCGTCACTTCCAAATGCACCCTTGCTTCCGGGCTGGATGCATCGCATACATTGAGAATAATATCCGCCTCTGCCGCCTGCTCCAGCGTGGAGCGAAACGCCTGTACCAAATGGTGAGGCAGCCTGCGCACCAGTCCTACTGTATCAATCAACATCACGGTTTTTCCACCCGGGAGCTTTAACGCCCGAGCTGTAGGGTCCAGTGTTGCAAAAAGCTTGTCCTCAGCCAGGACGCCTGCCTGTGTCAAAAGATTCATCAAGGTGCTTTTTCCCGCGTTGGTATACCCTACCAGTGCAACCGTAATCACCCCATCTTTTTCTCGACGGCGGCGAACCTGTTCCCGTCTTTTTTCTACTTGTTCCAGCTGCTCCCGCAAGGCAGAAATTCGCCTGCGAATATGCCGCCGATCGCTTTCCAGCTTGGTTTCACCGGGGCCACGGGTGCCTACTCCACCACCCAGACGGGACATCTGGGTTCCTTTTCCTGAAAGGCGCGGCATCATATATTTAAGCTGTGCCAGCTCTACCTGTAATTTACCCTCGCTGCTCCGAGCCCGCTGGGCAAAAATATCCAAAATCAGCATGGTGCGGTCCACTACCCGTACATCCGTCTTATCCTCAATATTGCGAATCTGGGTGGGCGTTAGCTCCCGGTCGAATACCAGCAAATCAATTTCCTGGAGCCGACAGGCCTCCGCGATTTCTTCTATCATACCGGAACCGACACAAAAAGCCGTATCCGGAGCGGGGCGTTTCTGCATAACAGAAGAAACCGGTTCTGCTCCCGCACTTTTTACCAGTTCATATAGTTCATCCAGTGACGCCTGGGCATCAAATTCTCCGGTATCCAGGGACACCAGCAGCGCCCGCTCAGGCTTTTCTTCCATCTCTGTCCATTCCATCAGGATTCCTCCACATTGACAATTGCCAGCAATTTTTCCGTAGACACTTCATCGTTTCTGGCGCTGCGATATAACACAAAACTGTTTTCGTCGCAATCCCCAGGCTGATAGGCTTTTTTCTCCACACCGCTTTCCGACACGGTAACCGTGACCAGCCCGGATACTTCCTCATCCAGTGAAACTCTCTTTTCCTGATTTTGGCTGTCTTCTGGCTGAGAGCTTGTTTCTCCCTCAGAGGAATCTGTCCCTGTCTGCATCGCAGTTTCTCTTTCTAACAGTAAATCGTCTTCTCCAAATCGGTCCCGAATATCCAGCTGAACACTATTCTCTCCTTTTTGGGCCTCTTTTTCTTTTTTAAACAGGCCAAACACCTCATCTTTTTCTTCACGGAAACGCTCCAATCGGGAAAAAAGCTCGTCCAGCTTCTGTGCACCTTCCTGTAAAGATAACACCTCGTCAGCTTTCTCCATCCGATAAGGCATACGGCCGTCTGCCTGATAGAAAATCAAATTCCATTCCTGCCGGCGGCCATTCCGCCCCGGCGCGGAAAGCGAAACCACAAAGGTTTCGTCCTCGCTGTCATTATACGTAAAACCGGTTGCATACAAACCCTCTTCAGAACTGGCGATTTGTTTGACTTGCTCCAGCGCGGTCTGAGAAAATGGTTTTTCCGTCTCCGTAATATTATATTGACTCTGTCTGAGAGCAAAAAACAAAAAAACACATACTACTACAGCAGCAATGGCAAGTACCTGCCAAACTTTTACAGGCTTGCGTCGTATTTTCATAACTGATATTCCTTTCCTCTTAGTATCGTTCAGAATATCTGTAGTATACCATATTCCTTAGGGAATTTAAAATCCTTTTCTTCTTTCTCTCCGTTATGGAAAAAATAAGCCGGTACCGCTGAAAGGTCTCCCATTTCAGCGAACCGGCTTTTCTGTTCTTGTTGTACGGTTTACGGAATCAGAGCTTGGAATATCCGTAGCTGTTTACCAGCGCATCTACCTTTTGACCCTGACGGCACAAGGGGCATTCATGGCTCGTATAGGTCTCATATCCCGGTACATCATCGCTGTCAAAAATAGTGTTAATATGCATTCCTTCCACTTCCTTAACAGCACTGAAAATAGCACATACTCCTGCAGCAATTCCGCCATAATACTGGATACACTCTGCACTCTTCCGTACGGTAATACCTGTGGTAACGGAAGCCATAAGGATCAGGACATGCTTTCCCCGAATCATGGGCTGAATATTATCCCGGAAAATCATTTGACCGTTTGCATCGTATTCCGGCGTTACTACATAAATCGTCTGATGGGCGTTAATAGACATAAAACCGGAACGGTTTAGTTCCTGTGCCAAATATGCACCGATTACCTGTGTACCATCCAAACAGACAATGGTATCCACAATGGTATTGGCAATGTAGTGGGGAACCAGCGCTTTTGCCGCTGCCTCTGCTTCACTCTGACGGGTTTTCAGCGTTGTCATATCGATATAATAATTGACATGGGAATGGTTGGTAGCAAAATGCCCATGAGCAATTTTAAGCGGTACATTGCTGTTTTTGGATGTAATTTTAAAAATACGGTCTTCCATTGAGTAACCTCCCGGCCCGTTGTCTGTAAGTAGGGAAACAACTGGGTATTTTTTTCTATTATAACTATATTTTCTTAAGATTTCAAGAATTATTTTTAAATAATATACATTTATTTCTATTACATTCCCGAAATCTTGAAAGCTGCCAACGGAAATCATTGACGCATCTCAAGCAGTCTCTCTCTAAACAAATAGAATGAGCCGGAAATATCCCATACAGGAATTTTCCGGCTCGTTTTATTTTCTCAATATTTAGGGAAATTATCCCTTCATGGTGCGCACCAGAACAGCTTTCTGGGCATGGAGACGGTTTTCGGCTTCGTCAAAAATTTCGTTGGCGTGGGCCTCAAACACCTCTGTGGTAATTTCTTCTTCCCGATGAGCAGGCAGACAATGGAGCACCATGGCGTCCGAATGGGCTTTGGACATAAGCTCCGCATTCACCTGATATCCGGCAAAGGCAGCCTCACGGGCGGCGCGTTCTTCTTCCTGCCCCATGGAGGTCCACACGTCCGTGATGACCACATCAGCGTCCACAGCAGCTTCCAGAGGCTTGTCGGTCATAAAGAATTTGTCTCCATACTGGGCGGCAAAATCCAGCACCATCTTGGGAGGACGATACCCTTCAGGACAGGCAACTGCCACACTCATTCCGGTTTTCAAGCAGCCTACAATGAGAGAATTCATCATGTTGTTGCCATCGCCGATAAAGCACATTTTCAGACCTTCCAGGGAACCCTTATATTCCCGAATGGTCATTAAATCCGCCAGAATCTGGCAAGGGTGCGCCAAATCTGTCAGGCCGTTAATAACCGGAATAGAGCCGTATTTTACCAGTGCTTCGACTTCTTCCTGGTCAAAGGTACGAATCATAATACCGTCCAGATACCGGGAGAGCACCCGGGCAGTGTCCTGTACAGCCTCACCACGGCCAATCTGGGAATCCTTGGAGGAGATAAACAGGGCGTGACCGCCTAACTGATACATACCGGTTTCAAAGGAAACACGGGTACGGGTGGAAGACTTTTCAAAAATCATGCCCAGGGTTTTTCCCCGCAGGTGGTGGTGCTCCATGCCGTGCTTCTGCTCATATTTCAGCTGGTCGGCAAGGTTGAGCAAATCGATGATCTCTTCGGTGGAGAGATCCATCATTTTTAAAAGATGTTTCATCAGAATGACCTCCCTTATGTATATTGAATTACTTGTTGCGTTATCTTTTAGTGGACCATTTTACAGAGTTTCCAAAACCATTTTCAGCCGTGCCAGTCCTTCGTCAATCTCTTCTTTGGTGATGGTCAGCGGCGGCAGAAAACGCAGTGCCGAGTGAGCTGTCAAAATCAAAAGCCCTGCATTGATACAGGCGGACGCTACATTTCCGGCAGTCTTGCCGCAATCTGCCGCCATATCTGCACCTATCATCAAACCCATGCCCCGTACATTCTCAATATGAGGCAGCTTTGCCAGCTGTTGCCGGAAGTATTCCCCTTTTTCGTTGACCTCTGCCAGAAATTCCGGCGTGTTCACCCGGGAAAGAACCTCCAGGGCGCCTGCGCAAACAATGGGATTTCCGCCAAACGTCGAACCATGCATACCGCCAGTCATGACGTTTTCCAGCTTTTCACCGCACAGGCAGGCACCGATGGGAAGACCGCCGCCCAACCCCTTGGCACTGCTCACTACGTCGGGAAGAATATCAAAATTCTGATAACAATAAAATGCGCCGGTACGGCTGATACCGGTCTGGACTTCGTCTACCAGTAACAGTACGTTTTTCTCGTCACACAACTTGCGCAGTCCCTGCACAAAGTCCTTTTCCAGCAGGAACATACCGCCTTCACCCTGAATCAGCTCCACCATCACCGCACAGGTCTTTTCCGTGATGGCTTGCTCCACAGCCGCTAAATCATTGGCAGGGGCGTAGTCAAATCCCTCGGTAAAGGGGAAGAACCATTTGTGAAATTCTTCTTGCCCAGTAGCTGCCAAGGTAGTAACCGTTCTGCCGTGGAAGGAGTTTTGCAAAGTAATGACCCGGTTTTTCTCCGGAGACTGCTCCATACCCCATTTTCTGGCCAGCTTGATAGCACATTCGTTGGCCTCTGCACCGGAGTTTCCAAAAAACACTTTGGAAAGGCCGGAAGCCTTGCAAAGCTCTTGGGCTAATTGGGTCTGCACCGGGTTATAGTACAGGTTGGAAATATGCTGAAGTTCCCCTGCCTGATGGGAAACCGCTTTCACCCAGCCTTCATCACACCAGCCAAGGGCGTTTACGCCAATGCCGCTGGTAAAGTCGATATACTCCTTGCCTTCTGTATCCCAGGCACGGACACCCTTTCCCTTGACCAACGCCACAGGGAAACGGCCATAGGTGTGCATCATGTTTGCCTGTTCCTGCTGTTTTACCTGTTCAAAATTCATGGAAAAGACCTCCTTAATAGAACATGGTGCCAACACCCTCGTCGGAGAACAGCTCGATGAGGATAGAATGAGGAATTCGTCCATCAATAATATGGGCCCGATCCACACCTTGACGCACTGCTTCTACACAACAATCAATTTTGGGAATCATACCGCCGCTGATAATGCCCTGCCGCTGATAGCTGGGAACTTCGCTCACATTTACCACGGGAATCAGGCTGTTTTCATCGTCTTTATCCCGCAACAGGCCCCGCACATCTGTCATAAGAATAAGTTTTACCGCACCCAGCTTGGCGGCAATCTGCGCGGCGGCAATGTCAGCATTGATGTTGTACACCTCGCCGTGATAGCCTCCCGCTACCGTAGCGATAATAGGAACATAACCGTTATGAGTAGCATTCTCAATAATTTCTGTATTGACCTGGCGGATCTCTCCTACATAACCCAGATCCTCACTGCCGGAAATAAGCTTGTCGGCTTTTAACATTCCGCCGTCCAAGCCGCACAGTCCCACAGCCTTGCCGCTATGCTGCTCCAGATGCTGTACCAGTTGTTTGTTCACCTTACCTGCCAGCACCTGTTGGACGATTTCCATGGTTTCCGCATCAGTGTAACGCATTCCCTTGATGAACTTGCTCTCTTTGCCGATCTTTTTCAGCATGGCGCTGATTTCCGGACCACCACCGTGTACCAGTACCACATTGATACCTACCAGCTGCATCAAGACAATATCGCTCATAACAGCGTCTTTCAGCTCTTCGTTAATCATAGCATTGCCGCCGTATTTTACCACGATGGTTTTGCCCGCATATTTCTGAATATAGGGCAGGGCCTGCACCAGCACCTGTGCCCGATTATGATTGGAAATCTGCATGTTTCTTTCTCCTCTTCTCTATCCCAAATCAGGTCCGATAATCCCCGTTAATCCGCACGTATTCATAAGTCAAATCGCAGCCATAGGCTTCGGCATGTCCTTCACCGTCATGGAGTTCCACAATAATGTCCACTTCATCTTCCAACAGTACCTTTTTGGCCACTTCTTCGTCAAAAGGAATTCCTGCACCGTCTTTACACACATCCACAGTGCCGGCCTTGGAGGAAAAGCTCACGTCCACCTTGTTCACATCCACCTCTGCGCCGGAATAACCGATAGCGCACAGCACACGGCCCCAGTTGGCGTCTGCACCGAACATGGCGGCTTTCACCAGGCTGGAACAAATAACAGCTTTGGAGATTACACGGGCAGTTTCCAAATCCTTTGCGCCGGTAAGTTTACACACCAACAGGCGGCTTGCGCCTTCGCCGTCGCCGCCGATCATCCGGGCCAGCTGGATACACATAGCGTCCAGTGCTTCGCAGAACATGCCAAACTCCACATTCTCGCTGTCGATAAGCTCGTTTCCTGCAAGGCCGTTAGCCATAATGGTCAGGGTGTCGTTGGTGGAGGTGTCTCCGTCAATGCTCACCATGTTAAAGCTCTTGTCGGCGGCAGCTTGCAAGGCCTTTTGCAGCATGGGGGTGGAAATCGCTGCGTCAGTGGTCAAAAAGCTGAGCATGGTGCCCATGTTGGGGTGAATCATGCCGCTGCCTTTTGCAATGCCGCCGATGCGCACGGTTTTGCCGCCCAGTTCCAACTCTACAGCCACTTCCTTGCGGACGGTGTCGGTGGTCATGATGGCGTCGGCTGCATCTGCGCTGCCAAAGGGGTTCAGCAGTTTGGCGGCTTCCGGGGCGCCCTGTTCAATGGGCTCAATGGGAAGAATCTCGCCAATGACGCCGGTGGAGGCCACAATGATGTCGGAGGGGTCCAGATTCAGCGCCTGCCCGGCTATTTCACACATCCGCCATGCCTTTTCTTCGCCGTCGGCATTACAGGTATTGGCGTTGCCGCTGTTGCAGATAACAGCCTGGGCAATACCGTTTTGCAGGTTACGCTTGGTCACCAGAATGGGTGCACCCTTCACTTTGTTAAGCGTATAGATACCAGCGGCATTGCAGGGCACGGAACTGGCAATCAGTGCCAAATCCCGCTTGGTTTTATTGCGCCGGATACCGCAATGGACACCTGCGGCAGTAAAACCCTGTGCGGCAGTGACACCGCCCTCAATAAATGTATATGACATAATGGAACCTCCTTGATAAAACCAAACTTAGAATTATGAAAACCTACGGATATGCAATTATGTTCCTGCGAACTGACACGGTACATGGCACGAACACGCCAATTTTACTTCATTCCTTCCAAGGTTTTCAACATTCCCTTTGCCTGAGACTTCACATTCTCCGGTGCCGGACCGCCGTATACGGTACGGCCATTGACACATTTTTCCAAAGAAATTGCTTCATACACGCCCTCGTCAAATTCAGGGCACACCTTCTGATATTCCTCCATAGAAAGGCTTTCCAGCGTTTCTCCCAGCTCAATGCACCGTGCCACCAGTTCCCCGGTAATACGGTAGGCATCCCGGAAAGGCAAGCCCTTTTCTCCCACCAGATAGTCGGCACAGTCGGTAGCATTGATAAAGCCCTTAGCAGCAGCTGCCCGCATATTATCGGTGAGTACACGCATGGTATCAATCATGGGGATAAAGGCAGTCAAACATAATTTCAATGTATCCACTGCGTCAAAAATAGCCTCTTTATCCTCCTGCATATCCTTGTTATATGCCAGCGGCAGTCCTTTGAGCATGGAGAGCAAAGTCATTAAATCGCCAAACACTCTTCCACTTTTGCCACGTACCAATTCGGCAATATCGGGATTTTTCTTTTGGGGCATAATGCTGGAGCCAGTAGAAAAAGCGTCGTCCAACTCGATAAATTTAAACTCCCAGGAGCACCACAGAATAATCTCTTCGGAGAACCGGGACAAATGCACCATGGTAAGGGAAATGGCAGAAGCCAGCTCTACGCAGAAATCACGGTCGGAAACGCCATCCAAGCTGTTACGGCTTACCTGAGCAAAACCCAGCAAGTCAGCAGTCATACGGCGGTCGAGAGGATATGTGGTACCTGCCAGTGCGCCAGAACCTAACGGCATTACATCCATGCGTTTCACGGCGTCCTGCATCCGGCCGATATCCCGCAGAAACATCTCCCCATAAGCCAACAAATGATGACCAAAGGTGATGGGCTGTGCCCGTTGCAAATGGGTGTAGCCCGGCATAATAGTCTCGCTGTACTCCAGTGCTTTATTGGCCAGAACTGTACACAGTTCTTTCAGCTGGTCGATAAGTCCGGCGGCTTCCTTTTTCAGGGTCATGCGGATATCCAAAGCCACTTGGTCATTCCGGCTCCGAGCAGTGTGCAGCCGTTTTCCGGTACTACCCAGACGTTCTGTCAGTTCTCCTTCCACAAAGGTGTGGATGTCTTCTGCATTGGGGTCAATAAGAAGGGTACCAGCGGTAATTTCGTCGCTGATTTTCTGCAATTCGTCACAGATTTTCTCCGCTTCCGCCTTGTCGATGATACCGCAAGCACCCAGCATGGTGGCGTGGGCAATGCTCCCTCGAATATCTTCCTGATACATACGGCTGTCAAAAGAAATAGACGAGTTAAAATCGTTAGTTTTGGGGTCAAGCTCCTTGTGGAAGCGTCCTGCCCATAATTTCACGGCGTGTTCCTCCAAACTTTTGAATTTATCAAAATGAACACCAAACCCCGCATACTCTCCCAGAGGGGGACTATGCGGGGATCGTATGTTGTAAAATGGAATTATTTCTCCAGCTTCTGGCGCTTCATTGCCTGCACCTTGATGGGCAGTCCGAAGAGGTTGATGAAGCCAGCGGAATCCTTCTGGTCGTACACTGCATCCTCGTCAAAGGTAGCGATCTCTTCGTCATACAGGGAGTAGGGAGAAGTGACGCCTGCATCGATAATGTTACCCTTGTACAGCTTCAATTTCACATCGCCGGTAACGGTCTGCTGAGTGCTGGTGACAAAAGCGGACAGTGCCTCACGCAGAGGAGTGAACCACTGGCCAAAGTATACCAAGTCGGCAAACTTGAGGCCGATCTGCTGCTTATAGTGATAGGTGTCGCGATCCAGGCAGATTTCTTCCAGCTTATTGTGAGCATGGTAGAGGATGGCACCACCAGGAGTCTCATACACGCCACGGCTCTTCATGCCTACCAAACGGTTTTCCACCATATCCACGATGCCGATGCCGTTTCTGCCGCCCAGCTCGTTGAGCTTCTCAATGAGTTCCACAGAACCCAGCTCTTCACCATTGACAGCGGTAGGAATGCCCTTCTCAAAGTGGATGGTCATGTATTCCGGCTTATCGGGAGCCTGCTCGGGGGAAACACCCAGCTCCAGGAAGTTGGGGTCATCATACTTAGGCTCATTGGCCGGGTCTTCCAAATCCAGGCCCTCATGGGAGAGGTGCCACAGGTTCTTGTCCTTGGAATAGTTGGTTTCCCGGGTAATTTTCAGCGGGATATTGTGAGCCTCAGCGTATTCAATTTCCTCTTCTCTGGACTTCAGATCCCAGATTCTCCAGGGAGCGATAATCTTCATATCGGGAGCAAAAGCCTTGATAGACAGCTCAAAACGAACCTGATCGTTGCCCTTGCCGGTGCAGCCATGGCAGATAGCATCGGCGCCCTCAGCCTTTGCAATCTCAACAATACGCTTTGCAATAATAGGCCGTGCAAAGGAAGTTCCCAGCAGGTACTTATTCTCATACACAGCGCCGGCCTGCACGGTGGGATAGATGTAATCCTCGACGAATTCCTTCTTCAGGTCTTCGATATACAGCTTAGAAGCGCCGGTCTTCTTGGCTTTTTCTTCCAAACCAGACAGCTCGCTGCCCTGTCCCACATCAGCAGAAACTGCAATTACCTCGCAGTTGTCATAGTTTTCTTTCAGCCACGGAATGATGATGGAAGTATCCAGTCCGCCGGAATAGGCGAGAACAACTTTTTTAATCTTGTCAGCCATAATAAAAAGCCTCCTGCATGTATTTTTATCAAATCTCTTCCGGCACGCCCGGAAGAGCGGGTGTTTCATTGCCGGTATGCGTTTTATTATACACCATTTATGCGGAAAATCAAGGGGTTTATGCATAAATATTCAGATTATCTCCTTTTCATAAATTCCTCCCCTCCCAGTCGATAAAACTGTACAGTTTTTGTGCGTATCTGCAAATCATTCCCAAGATTCTCCCGTTGTTTTCTATATCCTATATAATCAGATTGAGAAACTCCTGTTTTCTATGCGCCTTTTCCCTTGACTTTTGACGCTGGACGGCTTACAATAAATGGGCTTTGAAAGGCTGTCTGTGTATGCATAACCATACAGAAAATTGGTATGTTTTTTAACTCTGCAAAGGAGATTGTTTTATGCATGAATTTTTAAAACGCACTTGGGCAGAAATCGACATGAATGCGATCGGTCACAACTTCCGGGCAATCCGGGCCGCTCTGAAACCCGGCGTAAAAATGTGCTGTGTTGTAAAAGCTGACGCCTATGGCCATGGCGCACCGGTAGTTGCCAGAGAGTATCAAAGACTGGGCGCCGACTGGTTCGCCGTTTCCAATTTAGAAGAGGCTATCCAGCTGCGGCGTTGCGCCATTACTCGCCCCATTCTGATTTTGGGGTATACGCCTCCTCAAAAAGCGGAAGAACTGGCTGAACTGAATATTTCTCAGAGCGTACTCTGTCTGGACTATGCCCGGCAGCTTTCGGGCTATGCACAGGTAGCAGGCGTACAGGTAAAAATGCATTTAAAAGTGGATACCGGTATGAGCCGGATTGGCTTTGTCTATCAAACCCCCGGAGACGGAGAAACTTCCCTGCGGGAAATGGAAGAAGCCTGCCGTTTGCCCGGTTTGATTCCTGAAGGTGTGTTTACCCATTTTGCTGTATCGGACGACGGAGATGCAGGCGAAGACTTTACGCTGCGCCAGTTCACTTGTTTTAAAGAAGCCATCGATACTCTGGAAAGCAGAGGGATTCATTTCGCTATTCGTCACTGTGCCAACAGTGGCGCCATTGTAGATTATCCCCAGCTGCAACTTGATATGGTACGTCCTGGTATTATTCTCTATGGCATGGAGCCTTCCGATTGTATCCGGCATCCGCTGGACTTGCGTCCGGCCATGGAATTGAAAACGGTCATTTCCCAGAAAAAAGCCATTCCTGCTGGGGCAACTGTCAGCTATGGACGCACCTTTACGGCTGAAAAAGAAACGATCATCGCGACTGTGCCCATTGGTTATGCGGACGGATACCCGAGAAAATTCTCCGGCCGGGCCGAAATGCTGGTACATGGCAAGCGGGCACCCATTGTCGGACGGGTTTGTATGGATCAACTGATGCTGGACGTCACAGAGATTCCCGAAGCCAAAGAAGGCGACGTTGTGACCGTATTTGGCCGGGATGGCAACGCCTTTTTGCCTGTGGACGAGCTGGCCGCCCTCAATGATACCATTCACTATGAAATGGTATGTCTGGTGGGAAAGCGAGTCCCGCGAATTTATTGGAAAAATGGAAAACAGGTGGGCGAACTGAACTACATCTGCCCCGCGGAATAAAATGCTATCATCTATTCTATATTTTTATTATCATAAAAAGCAGTCGGGACTCAAAACTTTGTAGTGAGTCCCGACTGCTTTTATGGTTATGGGTTACTTGTTATTAGATATACGTTTTCTAATTTCTTCCTGAGCCCGATATTGGTTATTCATGGCCATGACAGTATACTTTGTGAAAGAAGTGTAGATAATAATTTGCTTCTTGGCAGTTTCCACATGAGTAATTTGATCATATGTAAGTGAGAAACTAACATTACTGCTCGTAAGTCCCATCATGGTGACACCTTCTATATGATCATCGTATACGTATAAATGTGAACGACTGGCAGTTATCATATTCATAATTGCCCACACATAATAGAAGACCCCAAAAATAGTACTAATTATCAGCAAAGTAAAAAAACCATCACCGTATACACGGCTTACCACTCCTATATTTGCCCATGCAAAAATGTCTAACAGAATCAAGAACGCAATAGCCACAGTAAATACGATTTTTCGAGTTTTCCAGTCATATGCCGTGCTGCAAATCAATTTTCCCCTCTCAAGCATTTCGATTCCCCTCCTTTCCCCTAAATTTGGTATTAATTATACAACTCATAATGAGTTTTGTCAACTCAATTTGAGTATCAATGTAAATAAAGTTCTCCTTCCGGTTACAATTAGTAAGTAATAGGAGGAGTGATGGTTTTGAAGTTCCACGAGATATTACGTCAATTGATTGAAGAAAACGACATGACTCAAAAAAAGCTTGCGATGGACTTGAATATTGCCCCTTCGACTGTTGGCAGTTATGTGCAGGGAGTCCGGGAGCCGGATTTTTCCATTTTGGTACGGATTGCCGCTTACTTTCATGTTTCTACTGATTATCTGTTAGGAGTACCGGCAGAGCAAACAGCCGATTCTTTAGATCGTGAGCTTTTGTATGTATTTCACCAACTAAACGGAGCACAAAAAGAACTATTTTTGGAGCAAGGAAAAGCATTTATAAAAGTACTTGGAAATATTTCAAAAAATTCTTCCGAAAAAATCCTGTAAATAGAATTTTTTGCCTATACTATCATTAAAATCCGGCTACACAGCACTTTACACGCTTTGCAGCCGGATTTTTTATGTTTTTCATTATCTCACGATCGGCCTCTCGGTTATCTGTCAAAATTATAGAATTGGTGATGAATCCCTTCCCGGTTTCTCCCGCATTTTTTCGTTACAATACTGCTTCATAAATTCCTCTTTTTTCTCCTGAGAAGCCGTTACTTTGCTTTCTTTTTGTAAGGTGGACTCCCGAAATCGGTTGCCCATTAGCAAATAAGGCTGTTAAAAATATGGTTTATCTCTTTTTCATGATGTTATTTCATATATTGGGGGACATTTTCTCAATCAAATATCCCTGATTCGACTGTTTTTGTTTAGTTGACCATACAATAATATCTTCCTTAAATTGTTTACAAAATTACTCTTTCTTTTTTGGAAATGCTCCCTTATACTTAACTTGTATAAATAAAAGCACAAGCTGAAACATAAAGGAGCTGCTTCTATGGCCCGTTTGAAATATGATAAAATTTATCGCAACCTTCGTCAGAAAATCGAATCCGGCGAATATCCCTTTCAGGAATTTCTTCCTTCAGAATTCCGTTTGGTAGAGGAATACCAGTGCTCCCGAAATACAGTCCGGCGGGCTGTGGCAGATTTGGCTGCCCAGGGATATGTGCAGCCTCTCCATGGCAAAGGGGTACGGGTTATCTACCAGCCCCGACGCCAGTCTCAATATTCCCTGGGAAAAATCGAATCCTTTAAAGAGGCTTCCCTGCGCAATCATCAGGAAGTCCATACCAAGGTAGTACTGTTTACCGAATTGATAGTAGATGGTCATATTGCCGACAGGACTCCCTTTGAAGTTGGCACTGAAATTTACTATATTCAGCGCGTCCGCTATCTGGATGGAATGGCTCTGATTATTGACCACAACTATTTCCGAAAAGATATCGTACCTGGACTGACCCCCGAAATTGCCGAAAAATCCATTTATGAATATATCGAAGATGTTCTGGGTGTTTCCATCGTCAGTACCACCAGAATGGTAACCGTGGAACGTACCACCCAACTGGACGAGCGGTATTTAGAACTGGACGATATGAATTGCGTAGCTGTTGTCTCCAACTCTACTTATAATTCCGATGGCGTTCTGTTTGAATATACCCGCTCTCGCCATCGCCCTGACCACTTTGTTTTCTATGATCAGGCACAAAGAACACATTCTCATACATAAAACAACCATTTGTCCAAAATTATTACCAATGAAAAGCCGTTACTTTTAGCTATTGCGCTGAAAAGCAACGGCTTTCTTGTTTTTTCTAAAAAAGGCATTGACAACTTGTTTAAACAAGTATAAACTAAAGGCAAGAAAACTTGTTTAAACAAGTTGCGGAAATCTAATTTTAGAAGGGAGTCATTGTAATGGGTAAGTACACAAACGAGGTCCCAAAGCTACTGGAGCTGCTGGGAGGAAAGGAAAACATTTCAGCGGCTACACACTGCATGACCCGCCTGCGGCTGGTGCTGAAGGACCCAGCAAAAGCACAGGTAAAAGAAATTGAGGCGCTGCCTACCGTTAAGGGAACTTTTACACAGGCAGGACAGTTTCAAATTGTCATTGGCAACGACGTATCCACTTACTATAAGGAGTTGGCGGATATTGCCGGAATTCAGGCGGCAGCGACGAAAGATGACGTGAAAGCGGCTGCCAAAAAAAATCAGAATCCCCTGCAAAGAGCTGTGACTAATTTGGCAGAAATTTTTGCTCCCCTGATTCCCGCCATTATTGTTGGCGGCTTGCTGCTGGGTTTCCGCAGCGTGTTGGGCGATATTAAAATGTTCGATAATGGTACTAAGAGCCTGTGCGATATGTACTCCTGGTGCCAAGGCATCTATGATTTTCTGTGGGTTATCTGCGAGGCGGCTCTGCATATGCTGCCGGTAGGCATTGTATGGAGCATTACCAAAAAAATGGGCACCACTCCCATTTTGGGCATCGTTACCGGCCTGACTCTGGTTTCCCCCCAACTGATTAACGCATACTCTGTGGGAACTGCTGAGAGCATCCCAACTTGGGATTTCGGCCTTTTTCAAATCGAGAGAATCGGTTATCAGTCCCAGATTATCCCCGCTATCCTGGTAGGTTTTACCCTGGTCTATCTGGAAAGATTCTTTAAAAAGCACACACCCCAGTCCATTCAAATGATTATTGTTCCCCTCTGCTCTGTTCTTCCCACTGTATTTTTGGCACACGCTGTGCTGGGCCCTATTGGCTGGAAAATCGGCGAAGCCATTACCTTCGTTGTGAAAGCCGGCTTTGAATCCCCCGTGGGCTGGCTGGTAGGCGGTCTGTATGGCCTGCTGTATCCTGTATTGGTCATTACCGGACTGCATCACACCATGCTGGCAGTCGATTTGCAATTGGTTGGCAGCATTGGCGGCACTTATATGTGGCCTATTCTGGTATTGGCAAATATTGCACAG
This sequence comes from Clostridiales bacterium, assembly GCA_019422525.1. Taxonomy (GTDB): domain Bacteria; phylum Bacillota; class Clostridia; order Oscillospirales; family Acutalibacteraceae; genus Heritagella_A. The sequence goes on along the minus strand of JAHZDE010000002.1, from coordinate 268,173 downwards.
GGTTCCGCATGTCTTGCATACTTCCTCCAGAACCGCCACAATGAAAAAGATGCACAGGTTGCAGTTCCTGCTGTGATTTCCGCTTATCTGGGCGTTACCGAACCGGCTATTTTTGGTATCAACATGAAGTATTTCTATCCCTTTGTTGCTGCCATGATTGGCTCCGGTATTGGAGGCCTGTTCTCTATGAGTTTTACCTGTATGGCCGCTGGTGTCGGCGTTGGCGGCCTGCCTGGTATCCTCTCCATGCAGCTGGGCAGTATTCCCATGTTTGCCATCGCGATGCTTATTGCACTGATTGTACCGATTCCGGTCTGCTTCCTGCTGTCCCGCACCGGTCTGAAAAAGTTTGGCAATAAATCTTGAGCAAGATACCGGTTATCAAAGGGTTTGTTTTACCGGCAGATGATGTATAATAGGCTGAAATTTTTTCAAGGGGAAATCCATTATGGGATTTTCCCTTGAAAGCAAGCCGCCGGAATAAGGAGGTTTTTTCCATGAAGGATTTTCACAAAAGCGTTGTATACCAAATTTATCCTAAGTCCTTTCAGGATACTACGGGAAGCGGTACCGGTGATTTGCAGGGAGTGATCCGCCATCTGGACTATCTAAAGGAGCTGGGCGTGGACTATCTGTGGCTGACGCCTTTCTTCGTTTCACCGCAAAACGATAACGGATATGATGTGGCGGACTATCGTTCCATTGATCCCCGATATGGCACCATGCAGGATTTTGAAGAATTGGCTGCCGCTGCAAAAGAGCGGGGACTGGGACTCATGCTGGATATGGTGTTTAACCATACTTCCACTGAACATGAATGGTTTCAGAAAGCGCTGGCCGGTGATATGGAATATCGGGATTATTATATTCATCGCCCTGGCAAAGCCGATGGTTCAGCCCCTACCAACTGGGTTTCCAAATTTGGTGGGAATGCTTGGGAATATATTCCTGCGTGGGGCGAATACTACCTTCATCTGTTTGACCGGACTCAGGCTGATTTAAACTGGGAAAACCCAAAGGTACGGGCTGAACTTGCCGACGTGCTTCGTTTTTGGATAAACAAAGGCGTCAGCGGCTTCCGCTTTGACGTTGTCAACCTGATTTCTAAACCTGACACCTTTGAAGACGACTTTGAGGGAGACGGACGGCGTTTTTATACCGATGGTCCACGAGTTCATCAGTATTTGCAGGAACTGTGCCGGGAAGCTGGCCTTAATGAAAACGGTATGGTAACCGTGGGTGAAATGTCCTCCACTACGCTGGACAACTGTGTCCGTTATTCCAACCCGGATGAGGGAGAATTATCCATGTGCTTCAGCTTCCACCATTTGAAAGTGGACTATCCTAATCAAAACAAATGGGCACTGCCTGGAGAAGGATTTTCTCCCCTGCCCGGCTTGCGGAAGGTGCTCAACACCTGGCAGACTGGCATGGAGCAGGGCGGCGGATGGAATGCACTTTTCTGGTGCAATCACGACCAACCTCGAGTCGTCTCCCGATTCGGCGATGATGGAGAGGAATATCGAGTACTGTCTGCCAAAATGCTGGCAACCGTTATTCATATGATGCGCGGTACCCCCTATATATATCAGGGAGAGGAAATTGGTATGACCAACGCCGGTTATACGGATATTTCTCAGTATCGGGATGTGGAAAGCCTGAATTATTTTCGGATTTTGAAAGAAGAAGGCGTGGGGGAAGATCAGGTTTATGAAATTCTTCGTCAACGCTCTCGGGATAATTCCCGCACCCCCATGCAGTGGGATAATTCTGAAAACGCTGGGTTTACTACCGGTACCCCTTGGCTGGCAGTCAATCAGAATTATCCGTCCATCAATACCCGGACAGACTGTGCTTCTTCCGATTCCATTTTTGCATATTATCAAAAGCTGATTGCCCTACGTAAAGAATGGGACGTGATTTCAGAAGGCAGTTATATTCCTCTGTTGGAGGAGCACCCCTCTGTCTTTGCCTATCGCCGGGAATATGAAGGAACGCTTCTTACAGTCCTATGTAACTTTACCTCGGAAAACACCTCACTTCCCGAAAATATTCTTCCCCAAAACAGTCGTCTCCTTCTGGGAAATTACGCTTCCTTTACCGTCTCTGCTCCATTGATTTTGCGGCCTTATGAAGCCCTTGTATTTGTGCAATCAGTTGCAGAAAAATGCTCTTGATTTAAACAAATTATCATATTATAATATGGATACAGGAGAATCAGTTGATGCAGGAAGGCCCGTTTAAAACTGTCGCATGCTGACAGAAAGGGGTCTAAACCGGCCTTTTCCCTGCAAAAGCATTTTTTCTTGATAACAAAACCTGTATCAAAATTTGAACACTGGAGGAACGGAGTATGAAGCAATTGCAGGGCGTGGGTGCCAGCAGCGGAATCGCTTTTGGTCCCATTCATTTTTACCGCCATGAACAGCAGCTCATTAACCGGCGCCATGTAGAAAGCACGGAAGCTGAAATGGAGCGCTTTGAAGAGGCCCGGCAAAAAACGATTGAACAACTTGGGGAGCTGTATGAAAAAGCGCTGACTCAGGTAGGCGAACAAGGTGCCCAAGTATTCGAAATCCACCAGATGATGCTGGAAGACGAAGACTATTTGGATTCTGTCTCCAATATCATTACCACCCAGTCTGTCAACAGCGAATATGCAGTCGCCGTTACCTCGGAAAACTTTTCTAAGATGTTCTCAGAAATGGATGACCCCTACATGCAGGGACGCGCTGCCGATATTAAGGATATTTCCGAAAGACTTTTAAAAGTCCTTAGCGGACAGAACGCTGATGGAATGGACTTTGATAAACCCGTTATTTTGGCAGCAGACGACCTGGCTCCCAGTGAGACCGTTCAGCTGGATAAAACCAAAATTCTCGCCTTTTTGACCTCCGGAGGTTCCAGTAATTCTCATACTGCTATTTTGGCTCGTACTATGGGAATCCCTGCCATCGTAGGACTTGGAGACCAATTGGCTGACGAATTAAATGGAAAAGCTGTTGTGGTTGATGGCAAAAAAGGGATTGCGATTGTAGAGCCTGATGAGGCTACCCAGGCAGAATATGAAAAGAAGCAGCAGGAACTGGCGGATAAAAAACGTCTCCAGGCACAGCTGAAAGGGCGTCCCGGTGAAACCAAAGATGGCAAGCGGATTTTGACCTATGCCAATATTGGAAACCCCTCTGATGTGGGCGCTGCCCTGATGAACGATGCTGAGGGTATCGGCCTGTTCCGCAGTGAGTTTATCTATTTGGCTGGAAATGATTATCCCAGCGAATCTGACCAGCTGGCCGCTTATAAGAGTGTTGTGGAAAATATGGCTGGTAAACGAGTCATTTTCCGTACATTGGATATCGGCGCGGACAAGCAGGCCGATTACTTTAACCTTCCCCACGAGGAAAACCCGGCTATGGGTATGCGGGCTATCCGTATTTGTCTGACTCGTACGGAAGTATTCCGTACACAGCTGCGTGCTCTGTATCGGGCTTCCGCTTATGGTAAGGTTGCCATTATGTTCCCCATGATTACTTCTGTGTGGGAATTGCGGGAAGCGAAAAAGCTGGCCGAACAGGTAAAGGCTGAACTTCGCACGGAAGGGATTCCTTTTGATGAAGAAATCGAATTGGGCATTATGATTGAAACCCCCGCCGCTGTTATGGTAAGCCGTCAGTTGGCCAAAGAAGTGGACTTCTTCAGCGTGGGCACCAATGATTTGACCCAATATACACTGGCAGTAGACCGTCAGAATCAGAGTCTGGGCCGCTTCTACGACCCCCATCATCCCGCTGTATTGGAAATGATTCGGCAAACCGTCAAAAATGCCCACGAGTTTGGAACTTGGGTAGGCATTTGCGGTGAGTTGGCTGCTGATTTGAGTTTGACCGAAACGTTTTTGGCACTGGATGTAGACGAGCTGTCGGTTGTCCCGTCGGCGGTGCTGCCTCTGCGTGAAAAGATTTGCTCTTTGACCTGTGAAAACCGCGATAAGATTTTGGCTGATTTGGCGGCTAACTGTTAACTTGCTGTACTTGAGGATATAGGAGGATTTTAGTATGTTTTTATTTGGAAAAAAGAAAGCGCAGCCCAAGCTGTATGCTCCGTTGAATGGGGAATATATGCCCATTGAGAAAGTGCCCGATCCGGTTTTCTCCGATAAGATTCTGGGCGATGGGGTGGCCGTTCTTCCTACCGATGGAAATGTGCTGGCTCCCTGTGACGGTGAAATCACCAATGTGGCAGAAACTTTGCACGCCTATGGCATCCAGACGCCGGACGGACTGGAATTGTTGATTCACATTGGCCTGAACACGGTGGAGTTGAAGGGTGAAGGCTTCACTCCATTGGTAAAGGTTGGCGATAAGGTGAAAAAAGGCGATCCCCTTTGCAAGGTGGATTTAGAGCTAATTAAGAGCAAAGGCTATCCGCTGTATACACCATTGCTGATTACCAATTCCGATGATTTGAAATCCATGACAGGCCACTATGCAGCTGGTACTGCCGGTGAGACGGTTGTGGTAGAATACGTAAAATAATTTTGAGAGGAGATTCCTATGGTTTCCAAAATGGTAGACCTGCATCAGGTTGAAGATGTAAAGCGTTTTGTCGAGATGGTTTCTCCCTATGATGAGGACGTAACCCTTTGCTCCGGCCGTTTTGTGGTGAATGCAAAGTCTATTCTGGGCATTCTCAGTTTGGATTTGGAAAAGCCAGTACGGATGGATGTGTATGGCGATGACGCTCAGAGCCTTCTGGATCGCTTGGCGTCCTTTATTGTAGAGTAAGTAACATAAATAAAAAGCCGGAACAGTTCAAATCCTGTTCCGGCTTTTCTGTTGCCAAATATAGCTTCGTTATGCCAGTGCCTTTCCTAACGTCCGACAGGCTTCCAATGTTTCTTCATCCGGTGCTTCGCAGCAGATTACACTGTCACAAACAAGGGTTGCTCCTGCCTCTCTGCAGGTATCCTCCCAGTTTCGCATCCATTCGCCATCTCCCCATCCATAAGAGCCAAACAGCGCTATCTTTTTTTCTGCCAGTTTGGGAATACAAGCCGTAAATACCGGTTCGAATTCGCTCTCTTCCAGCTGTTCGCTGCCCATAGATGGGCACCCAAATGCTATAAAATCATAATCATCCATCGCGCCGCTGTCAAAGGCCGTCACTTCATATAGGGTCACGTCTGCACCGGCGTCGGAGGCTCCCGAAGCTACTGCTTCTGCCATGGCCTGTGTATTTCCTGTTCCGCTCCAGTATACTACTGCTGTTTTGCTCATATTGTTTGCTCCTTTACTTATTTATTTTTTGATATCAGGATGCGACTGTCAGCTGTGTCAGGTTTCTTCCCTGCAAAAACAGCCTCAGATACACATCTCTGCATTTTTTATATCTGGCAAATTGTTTTTCAGCTTGTTTCCGGTTTCCATATACCTTCCAGCATCCGGTACACTTCCAGTTTTGTCCCCGGTTTTCCATAAACCCCTGAACATCCTCTGGCGGATACCCCAAGAACAGCCCTATTTCATGAGGGAACTCGCCGCTGTGTGCGATTCTTTCCTTTAAAATTTGTAATGCCTCTTTTTCCGTTTGATGCTCATACCCAGCCCTACATAAAATACAGGCAGCCATTGGATGGGCCAAATCCTGCCGTAATTTTTCAGGCCGATACATATATACCAGCTGGCTTTTCCCATTTGCCCGAAGAACCATGATCTCGATTCCTTTTTCTTCCAGAACCTTTTTCCAAGAGGCTTCGCTTTTTTCTTCCAAAACTGGCAAAGTAAATAGGCTTGCAGTCTTTATATTCGCTAATGTAGGTGCGCCATTTTCAATCAAAATCCTCTCACACATAGGTTACCTCCCCCCACAATGATGGCTTAGCAGGTTTTCCAGTGCGGATATACTGCTGCTGTGTACCCGCACAATTGGAACCCGATTTCTTTTTGCTTCCTGAGACGCGCTGATGACCATTTTATGGGAAACGGTACTGACAAACACAATCAACAAATCCGGTGTGCCCAATTTCTTTTTTAAGGCCCCGTTTTCTTTTACAAATACCTTTGCCTTACAGCCATAGCTTTTGCATACATCCTCGTATTGGCATACCATTCTTTCGTTTCCGCCAACAATCACCACGCTCATCCTGCTGCCTCCTTTATTTCAATATAGTTAGTTATAGCTAACTTATGGACAAAAATAAAATCGGTTAGTTTTCGCTAACCATGGTATCATAAATTTCTCTCCCCGTCAAGCATTGTTCCCGTTTTTACCATAAATTTTCTAAAGGTTCCTGCATTTTACAAAAAACAGCGGCCGCTTTTATCACGGCCGCCGTCTCGTCTACCGATTATCGATAGGGCAATACAATTTCAGGGTTAATCCGTTCCCCGTTTTCCCACAATTCAAAGTGCAGATGGGCTCCATAAGAATCACCCGTATTTCCTACATATCCAATAATTTGCCCTTTTTCCACATGCTGGCCAGTGGTTACCGCTACCCGGCTCATGTGGGCATATTGGGTTGCATATCCGTCATCATGGCCAATCATTACATGGTAGCCCCAACCATATCCCCATTCGTCTGCTGTATAAGCAGTCAAGACCACGCCGCTTTGAGCTGCTACGATAGGTTGTCCATAGATACCGGCACCGATAATATCAATTCCCTTGTGAGCACGTCCGCCTTCATACCACCCATCGCCCACTTTGGTATATCCAGGAACCGGCCATATGTACCCACTGGAAGAGGGCGGGACTGTCGGAGTAGGTGTAGAAACACTTCCTCCATTATTGTGATTGCTGTTATTATTGGGGGTATTTGGCTCCGGAACAGGAGTGGGGGCCGGAGTAGGGGCAGGAGTCGGAGTCGCTTCTGCTTTTTCTTTTTCTGCCAGCCATTGCTTCTGTATTTCTGCCAGCTGCTGTACCAATTCCTCTTTTTGTTCTTCTGCATCATCAATCTGCTGAGTCACATCCTGCTGGTTCTCTTTCAGCTCCTCCAGCACGCGGGCACTCTCTTCTTGAAGGGAGGTCAATTCATCTTTTTTATCCTCTAAGGTAGAACGCAAAGTGCTGGCCTCGTCCCTGTCAGATTCCAACAGTTCTTTTTGGTCCGCCATCTCTTCCATCTGGGAACGAATGGAATCCATCAACTGGGTGTCGTGACGGGTAATGGCAGACATCAGCTCCGTTTTCTGTGCCAAATCCGGCAGGCTCTTTGCTTCCAAAATGATTTCCAGCGTTCCCGCACTCCCCATTTTATATAATGCGCACAACCGCTCTTTTAATGTATCGAAATCCGCATCCAGTTGGGCCTGCGCCTCTTTTAAATCGTCCTGTAATTGGACAATTTCATCATCTAATTGGTCGAGACGCTCATTGGCTGTATCAATTTGCGTTTCTACCACATCAATCTGTTCTTCCAGCGAATTATAATATTCCTGCTGGTGTGCCTCATCATCTTTCAGCTGTTCCAACCGTTCATTCAGTGCTTTACTGCGATCTTCCAGTTCCTGCTGCTGTTGTTGCAGTTCGTCTTTTTGTCCTTCCAAATTGGACAAAACATCAGCGTTTACACTTCCCGCCAGACAAAAAGCTGCCAAAATTGCTGCCATTGCCTTACGCAGTCCGTTTCTTTTTCTCTTCAAACGATACACCTCCTACCGGTATACATAATTCGTCAACTATTATCAGTATACAGGCTTTCCGGCCTTTTTTCAAGCCCAAAATTCATCAGTTTTTCTCATAAAATTGTATCATTTCGGATGCAAAAATGCCGCAACAGAAAAACTCTGTTGCGGCGTATAAAATTAGTATGCTTTTGTTGTTTAACGATAACGGTTATTATAATGGTTGCGATAATATCTGTCGCTTAAAAGACGTCCTTTCTTTCGGCGTCCAGGTCTTGTGGCACGATAGCGTTTCCGTCCTGAGCCACCCCTGGGGCCATAGCGGTTGCTGAGCAAAACCAGTAACACTACCACTATTCCCAATGCAATGCAGACCCAAGCCATAATCCCGATAAAGTTTACCTGTCGGTTATCCACTTGCGATACCGAAACCGATACATCCCCATTATAGCTGTCCGCTACAGATTCTTCTGAAGAAGACGGCGTTGGAGACGGAGTAGGAGTTGGGGTTGGGGTTGGCGTAGGAGTAGGGGTTGCCGAAGAAACCGGCGTGTAGTTATTGTAATAATTGGATTGACTGCTGGTAGTATTATTTTCCTGATGGGGCCGAGGGGTGGGAGTGGCTTGAGTGGTGCCTGTATTTCCAGTTCCTTGATGAGTGGTTTGGTTTTCGCCTTGCTGGATATTTCCACCTTGTTGGGTATTCTCACCTTGCTGGGTATTCTCACCTTGCTGGGTATTTTCGCCTTCCTCAGTATTTTCCCCCGTATTTTCTCCCGTATTTTCTTCTGGGTCTGTGGGTTCCTGTGGATCCGGAGTATTAACAGTTTCTTCCTCCGATGGCTCTGTCAGAGTTTCCGTATAAGTTCGAGGCAGCGATTCTGCCATTACCGGGCTTACCATTGCTATCAACATGAACACACATAGTAAAAGGCTTATTGCCTTTTTCTGTTTTATCATTCCGGCACCTCCAGAATACCCGTTATCTCTTTATATCAAGTTGCCGGCTATTCCCGGCACATAAACATCCATTCTGGAATCATTATATCAGATTTGCGACAAAAAACAACTATTCTCCCCTGGAGAAATGCCGGTTTTTCGCAATTTTCAAAAAAATATTACATTTATGCGATGGTGTTCTGAAATTTCTCTCTCTTACCCCATCATTTCCTTTACGCTCTGTAATTTTTCTTCCACATATTCCACCAAGTTATCCACCAAAGTCAAGTCAATATCTCCTTCCATTCCTAAAACATCCACATGAACAATCGTGCGGTCCCCTATCACGGTAGATACACTGACTGCTGGGGTTGCATCACCCAATGCCATTTTCCGGCTTCTGACATCAACAACCGCCATTCCCCATAATAAGGATAACACACTGAGCGTAATAGCTAGCGAAACCCAAAACCACGATGGATTGGCTTTCCCTTTTTTCTTTATGGTCTTCATGGTGCTCCCTTTCTGTCCTCTTATTTTCCGGGAAATCTTTTGTTATTTTCATCCTTTTTTCAGTATGATCTATCTTTTCTAAAATATACACAGAGGCTTTTATTCCATCATTTTTTGAAGAGTCTCTACTAAAACTTCGCCAAACAATGAGCCTGTATAGGAAGCCTCTTCCAATGTGTTAACTTCTGTACCGACTTCCACTAACAACGAGCCTGTTGTCAAATTTTCATTATAAACACGGTTACAAAAATTTAGCGGTCGTGCCAGGTCTGGATATAAATCTGCGGCTGTCTTTTGCAGTTGAAGAGCCAAGTGAAGGTTCTCCTGCCAATTGGGAAATCCTAAAGTCCCGTCATCATCACATCCGGTTAAAATCATAAACTGAGCGGCTTTTTTCCCGTTGACCATCGCAGTAGGTTTTATTCGTGCGCTGTCACCACCGCCAATTGCATCCCGGTGAATATCCAAGGTAATTTGAATAGAAGGGTATTTCTCCAAATTTTTTTTCATGGTTTCCGCAGAACGGGTATAACCGCCGGTATAAGCCGGATAGTCGTGAACGGTGGTGTCATGAACAACGCCAAATCCCGCAGCTTTCAATTTCGCTTCAATAGCATTTCCAACCATTACCACATTTTTGCTTTCATCCTGACTTCGGGTAGGCGTTCCTTCATAATACCAGGGGCTTTCTTCTTCCAAATAGGATTCGGTTGTATGGGTATGATAAATAAGCACCATTGGGGTACCATCTGCTTTGATATTCAAATCCGGCTTTTTCTTTAGCTCGTCGGAAAAATTCAAATTCTGTTTGGTACTGTTACGTATATAAAAATTCTCCACCTGTTCTCCACCACCCATCTGCGTCTCGGAAATCTCATAAGCTTTTGCACCTGGCTTTGGGGTAGGTACCGGTGTGGGCTTTGGCGTAGCAGAAGGCGTTGGTTCCGGCGTAGCGGTTGTCTGAGGTGTTGCTGCTGGCGTATCCATTTCTATCAGTGTATCCTCCTGAGAAGGGGAGTCCTCTGTGTATATTTCCTGTGCTGCCTTTGGGAGCAGCAGATCTGCCGTTACCAATGCCGCATTTTCTCCGTTGAACATTGGCAGAATCTTTGCACCAAAACATGCGGCACCTGCCAGTACCGTTACTGCTGAAAGAATCCGTAAGCCCCATGGGATTTTTGCTGACATCCATACATTTCCCCTTTGTATCAGTCGGCCTCTGCGTGCCTTTCTTCCACTATATGACGTGGGGGAATTTGATAGAACCAAGCTTTCCAAAATAATGTCCCTATAAACACGAAGGACCGTATCCTATGACAGGATACGGTCCTTTCGATTTTATATAAATCACCATTTTTTTGATTACTTGCGCTCTTCCATGGGGACATACGCTCTCTCTTCCTGAACAGAGCGATAAGCCGGGCGAATGATTTTTCCCGCATTGGTCAATTCCTCTATACGGTGCGCACTCCACCCAGAAATACGGGCGATAGCAAAAATCGGCGTATACAGCTCCAGCGGCAAATCCAGCATGCTGTAAATAAAACCGCTGAAAAAGTCAACATTCGGGCTGACACCTTTATAAATTTTTCTTTCCTGAGCGATAATTTGCGGCGCCAAGCGGGCAATTGCTGCATACAAGTTGTATTCTTCGATCCGATTCTTTTCTTCTGACAAGCTCTTTACGAAGGATTCCATCACCTTGGCACGGGGGTCAGAAAGGGAATATACAGCATGGCCCATACCATAAATCAAGCCTGCTTTATCAAAGGCCTCTTTATGCAGCAGCCGGCGCAAATATGCGCTGATTTCTTCTTCGTCTGTCCAGTCTTTGACCACGGTTTTCAAATCTTCCAGCATCTGCACCACTTTTATGTTGGCGCCTCCATGCTTGGGACCCTTCAGAGAACCCAGTGCCGCAGCAATAGCAGAATACGTATCGGTACCGGAAGAGGATACCACATGGGTCGTAAAGGTGGAGTTATTGCCGCCGCCATGCTCTGCATGCAAAATCAAAGCAATATCCAATACCCTTGCTTCCAGCATGGTGTACTTACAATCAGGCCGCAGAATATGCAGGATATTTTCCGCTGTAGATAATTCGGCAACAGGTGAATGAATGTACAAGCTCTGCCCATCATGATAGTGGCGATATGCCTGATATCCATAAACCGACAGGAGCGGGAACAAAGCTATCAGCTGCAGACATTGCCGTAAGACGTTAGGGATACTAATGTCACTGGCAAAATCATCATATGAAAACAATGTTAAAACACTTCTTGCCAGGGTATTCATCATGTCCCGGCTGGGAGCCTTCATAATGATATCCCGCACAAAGCTAGTGGGAAGGCTGCGGTATTTTGCCAGCAACTGATTAAAATCCACCAGCTGTTCCTTTGTTGGCAGTTCACCAAACAACAGCAGATAAGTTGTTTCCTCAAATCCAAAACGATGGTCCTGAACACATCCCCGGATAATATCCTCCACATTCACGCCACGATAAAAAAGCTGTCCCTCGCAGGGAACTTCTTTCCCATCAACCTTTTTCGTAGCTCTTACTTCTGAAATTTCTGTTAAACCGGCCAGGACGCCCTTGCCGTTGATATCCCGAAGTCCACGTTTTACGTCATATTTACCATACAGATCCGGGTCAATTTTCCCATTTTCCTGGCATAATTCTGCAAGCCGCTGGATTTCGGGTGTGATTTCTGAGTATACATTTGCCATTGGATTTTCCGTCCTTTCTCATGTTTTTTCAGGGCGCGGCCCGGCATTTCCGATACTTCGGCCCTATTTTCATGCAGTTTCCTACTATTATTTTACAAGTATAGCACACTTTTCCGGGAAATCCCATGTATTTTTTGTGAATTTATATATGAAATACTCAAATTTTTAATTTTTCTCAACTGTTTTCTAAAAAAACATTATGAATTTCTATACAATTTATTCAAAAATTAAATCACTTTATTCTTATCTGATTCTCCTTCTTATGGGCAAAAAGAAAGCTGCTCCGGATACAACTATCACAGAGCAGCTAAGAATATATACTATAGAAAAGGAATCGAGGGAATTACTTCAACTTATTTTGGATGACATTCTGAGCCCAATCCAACACTTTCTTCACATCAGCATCAGTCAGAGAGCCTTTTTTAAAGAACGAGCTCTTTACTTCCAGAGTCAGGACATCTTCCACCATATGTACACCATGACCTTCCAACACGCTCTGAATATCCTTCAGCATATCGGCGCTTCCGTTTACCAAGTAAAAAGCGACATTTTTTGTACGGCTGGCATTCAAATCACTGCAGAAGTGTTCCACAGGGCCAGGCAATTTGCCGGAACCCTCAACGCCGATAAAGACAACTTTTTCTCCCTCACAGGGATATGCGGGGGGAATCTGGTCACATACGCATTGATACACACGACCAATTTCAGATGCGGCAGGCTGAACGATTCCATGTTTGGAAAAATGCAGAGATTTCGCTTTCATGTATGATTCCTCCAAAATTAAAATTAAATGATTATTTTTTATTATACCACGTTTTCTAAAACAATTCTGTAGTTTTCAAAAGAATTGTTGTTCAAAATAATCCTTTTTATTTTGGATGACATAAACAAAAAAAGTTTCCAATACCCCGTCTTTTCCACAAAAACTTGTGAAAAGTTAAAAAATATCCCGAACAACCTGGCTGCTTTGTGCTGAGCGGAAAACAGCTTCCATCAGTTTCATGACTCGCATTACCTGGTCATGACGAATAAGCTGTTGTTCTTCACCGCGGCAGGCACGAATCACATTTCGATAAAAATCGCGGACATCAGCATGAACTTCCGGCAGCGGGAAGGTATCAATCGTCTCATCGGTACGGGGAGCCATTGTCTTGGTAAGACCCGCGGCTGTTACCACCGGGACAGCATCCCGATTTTCCCAGTCTGAAACCATCACAATTTTTCCGCTGCAATCCCAGTCATAGATAATGGCGGAACCATTTTCTCCCTGCATGTACCACCGGGGCAGACTGATAAAATTACTGGTTCCCACTTCTACCTGGACATCCAGTCCGCCTTCAAAGGTCATCAGAATCTTGAACCCATCATCCACCGCCTCGTTGGTCACATTGGACAGCCGTGCATAAACCGACAGTAGCGGCTTGTCTACCATCATCATAATCTGGTCCAGCAGATGTACGCCCCAGTCCAAAACCATACCGCCGCCGTGTTCTTTGGTGTTGCGCCAGTCGCCGGGAATCCCGCGGGAACCATGGACACGAGATTCAATATTGAATATTCGTCCCAGAGTGCCCTCGTCATAAAGCTTCTTCATGGTGAGGAAATCCTCATCCCAGCGGCGGTTCTGATGCACGGTAAACAGTACGCCATATTGTTTGGAAGCCTCAATCATATCCTGCAATTCTTCATGGTTCAGACAGACCGGTTTTTCGCAAATCACATTTTTCCCATGCTTCATGCAGTCAATACACACATCATGATGCAAATCATTGGGAATCGCTACGGTGACCACCTGTACAGCCGGGTCGTTGAGGAGCTCTTCCCGGGAAGCATAGGCATGAATCCCTGCCCGCTCTGCTGCTGCATTGCGCTGCGGCAAAATGTCATATACACCACATAGTGTCAGTTCCTCCATGGTTTTCAGCTGACGCGCATGCCAGGAGCCCATTCCGCCATATCCGATAATTGCTGCACCAAATTTTTCATTGCTCATGGTTTTTTTCCTCGATTCCTTATTCTAAAACGCGGCAGATTATGCCCACCACATGTTGCTCATTTTATCCTCAAAAGTCAAAACACCTTTCAGGAACTCTACTGCCTTGCTCAAGCCCTCGTTCTGGCTCATCAAGCTGTCTTCGTGCTCAATGCTGATGGCATAATCATAGCCTACCATCCGCAGTGCGCTAATCATGTCCTTCCAGTAGAGTGTATCATTGCCATACCCACAGCTGCGGAAAATCCAGGAACGATGAATCTCGTCTGCATAGGGGCGTGTATCCAGCACACCATTGACGGCTGTGTTATACTTGTCCACTCGGGTATCCTTGGCGTGGAAGTGGAAAATAGCATTCTCTTTGCCCAGCTCGCGAATGCAGGCCACTGGATCCATTCCCTGCCAAATCAGATGGCTGGGGTCAAAGTTAGCACCGATTTCCGGGCCCACCGCATGACGCAGTTTCAGGAGAGAATGAGTATTGTAAACACAGAAGCCGGGATGCAGTTCCAGAGCAATTTTATCCACACCATGGGCCTTAGCAAAGGCCACAAAGTCTTTCCAGTAAGGAATAAGCACCTCGTTCCACTGCCATTCCAGAATCTTGGAATAATCCTCGGGCCAAGGGCAGGTAACCCAGTTGGGGTACTTGGAATTCTCACAGTCGCCAGGGCAACCGGAAAATGTGTTAATCTGGTGAATCCCAAGCTTTTCTGCCAGCAGGACGGTATCGCGCATATCCTTATCAAAGGCAGCGGCAATCTCCTTATTGGGGTGAACCGGGTTGCCGTGGCAGGAAAGGGCGCTGATTTCCATGTTGTACTTGGCAATGGTATCTTTGAACTCCTGCAATTTTGCATCATCGTTGAGCAGGATGGACGGGTTTGCATGGGCATTGCCCGGATAACCGCCACAGCCGATTTCTACCATTTGAATTCCCAGGCCGCTGAAGTATTTCAGTGCCTCGTCCAAAGAAAGATTTGCGACCAGATTGGTCAAAACTCCAAGTTTCATGATAATTGCTCCTTTTATTCCGATTATAAGTTTTTTAAAGGCCCAATTTTTCGGTCATATAGGTAAAGCTGTTTTTCGCATCCCGGACAGACTCTGCATCCGGACTCTCGTTTTCAATTTCTGCAATGACCCATTCTACCCCAATATCACGGGAGGTATCCACAATAGATTGTAAATTATTTTTTCCATCTCCAATGGAGGTTCCTTTCCCGTCTGCTCCATCTTTTAAATGCACCAACTCCACACGGGTACGGTACCGACGGAGAAACTCACAGGGATTGTCCCCCGCATGGAATACCCAGTAGGTGTCCGGCTCCAACAGCGACCATTTGGCAATCTCATCAATAGGACGCACGCCATTTAAAGGCTCAAACTCATGGGCGTGATTGTGATAAACCACTTTCATTCCATAAGCGGCTGCTTTTTCCTGAGCTGATTTCAATACCCGCTCCAGCCGTTCCAGCTCCTCTTGGGTACTTGTTGGGGAATATCCGCATCCAATATAAGGTGTACCTAAAGTTTGATGATAAGCGATAATATCATCCATTTCATTTTCCATCCTGTCAACGCTTTCGTGACAGCTAACCGAGACAAGGCCGAGTTTTTCCAGCGTTTCTTTCATTTGTTCCGCCGAGACTCCAAAGGTTCCGGCAAACTCGATTCCTTCGTAGCCAATTTGTGCGGCTATCGACAGCGCTTCCAGCAAACTCTCTCCATCATGAATCCTATCCCGAAAGCTCCACATCTGAATCGCTTTTTTCATTTGATACTCCTCCTGAACATAACAAGATTAGTCAAAATAAACCGGCTTGCCTTCTGCGGCAGACTTATAAATGGCTTCCAGAATCTTCGTGACTACAATAGCCTGTTCCGGCTTTACCACAACTTCGGTGTCGTTCTTCACCGCATCAATCCACATACGGGCTTCAATATCTTGGGGCTCTGCTGCGCCGCCATCAAAAAAGGCCACACCGCCGGCTGCCAAATCCACCTTTTCCACTACCTGATTGCCGTACTTGACTTTGTTGATGCGCAGGCCGTCCTTCATATCGGCTCCAGCTTTCACACCACACAGGGAGGTCTTAGCCTCGTCCACATCCAGGCTGTTCAATGCCCAGGATGCTTCCAAGTTGATGGTTGCACCGTTTTTCATCACAATATATCCAAATGCGGAATCTTCTACGGTAAACTTCTCCGGGTCCCAGTCGCCCCAGGCGTTGCCGGTTTCAGTCTGGTCGCCCAACTTTTTGTAGACGCTGCCCACAACCATTTTCGGCTCATAGTTATCCATCATCCACAAGGTCAGGTCCAGTGCATGAGTACCGATATCAATGAGGGGACCGCCGCCCTGCTCTTCTTCGTTCAGAAACACGCCCCAAGTAGGAACGGCTCTTCTGCGAATCGCGTGTGCACGGGCATAATAAATCTCACCCAGTTCATCATTCTCACAAGCTCTCTTCAGATACCAGGAGTCGGGACGATAACGGTTCTGATAGCCAATGGTCAGCTTTTTTCCGGTACGGTTTGCCGCATCAATCATCTTCTGGGCTTCAGCCGTGTTGATGGCCATGGGTTTTTCGCACATTACGTGTTTACCGGCTTCCAATGCATCCACAGTGATAAAGCTATGCTCCCGGTTAGGGGTCAACACGTGCACCACATCAATGGTTTTGTCCTTGAGCAGATCTTTATAGTCCTTATAAACTTTTGCGCCCTCAATGCCAAACTCCTTTGCTGCCTTTTCTGCGCGCTCTACAATAATATCGCAGAAAGCTACCATTTCCACATCCGGAAGTTTGCTCAATGCGGGCATATGTTTGTTGTTGGCAATTCCTCCGCAACCGATAATACCAATTCTTACCTTATCCATGTTGATTACTCCTTTAATGTAAAACTTGATATCTTTCAAGAGGATTTCTCCTCTGGATGTCTGTTTGAAAGTTTATGATTCTTTTCTCTTGCCAGTGGACTCCCGCAGTACCAATTCGTGGGGAAGCAGTACCATTCTGGAAGGAGAAGAAAGATTTTCCATTTTTTCTGTCAGCAAATTGACAGCGGTTGCCCCGATTTTTTTTCTTGGCTGGGAAACGGTGCTGATGGTCGGCGTGACAATTTGGCTCATGGTTGTATTGTCAAATCCAAACACATCCACTTCTTGTCCCGGTACAATTCCTCGGGAAAGCAATTCCTTTTCGACACCGGCTGCCAATTCGTCTGAAACCGCAAAGATTGCATCCGGTGGCTGTGGAAGCTCCATTAAGTGCCGGCAAGCATACATTCCCGCTCGATAGGTATATTCATAGCGGTTGATGATGTATTCTTTTCGAGTTTCGATTCCTCTCTGCGTCAATGCCTGACAATATCCTTCTGTGCGTAGACGGGCTGAATAAACTTCTTCGTTGGAAATAATGGCAATTCGATGCCGCTTTCTCTCTGTCAAAGCCATAACAGCGTCGAACCCCGCTTTTCGATTATCAATTCCTACAGCAGAAAGCTGCGTTCCTTCGCTCCACTCACTGCACATTACCAGAGGGTATTCCCGACCCTGTTCTGCCAACTCTTCCATAGGAAGCACACTCCCTAGCAAAATGATGCCATCCACACTTCGATTCGGCAGCATTTCCAGATATCCTCTCTCAATCTCCCTGTCATTGTGGGTGGCTGAGATAATCACCTGTAATCCACGCTTTGCGGCTTCCGTCTCCATTCCACGGATTACACCGGAGAGAAATTGATTGGACAGCGACGGCATTACAACCAATATTCGGCCCGTATTTTTGCGTCGAAGATTTCTTCCTAAAATATTGGGGGTATACTCCATTTCCTCTATCACTTTTGTCACGCGTTCACGAGTTTTGGGAGATACGTTTTTATCATGATTCAGTACACGGGAAACCGTTGCAACCGACACCTGAGCTGCCTTCGCCACATCTTTAATGGTTATCATACTTGCACCTCCATGTAATCGATTACAATGATTATTATACAAACATCTTTTTGAAATACAAGTTGTAATTCTGACGGTTTTGTAGCTTTTTGTTTGTGCACTTTCACGCCCAATTTTCTAATGTTTTTTCTGCTATAAAGTTTGTCAATTACCCATTTGAAAAAGTTAGGTTTCTTTTATTCGCTTTACCAATTTTCATTCTTTTTTCATTTGTAGAATTATCCATGGTTTCCCCTGCGATATAATATCAATAAGTGTCGAAAATCAGAGGCTGTCGTTTTTTGCCTTTTATCTGCAGCCTGTAAACCCCCTGCTATTCTTTTAAGGAGATGAATCTGTTGAGCGAGATGCCCAAAAAGAATCCCCAGGAAAACGATCACCAACAGGACAATGTGGTGGATATTTCTTCTTCGTCTAAAAAGAAAACCTCAAAAAAACGTTTGGCAGTCAATATCGGTATTACTTTTCTCAGTGTGCTGTTCATTGTGGCCGGTTCGGCTGCTTTGTATGCTAACTCCCTTTTGTCCAAATATCAATATGTAGAGGAACCCACTACCTCCAAAACTCCCATTGGTACAGTCAATACGCCGACAGAAGAAATAGGTGACGCCGAGATGGTCGATGGTATGTATCACGATGATATGATTACCAATATTCTCCTGTTGGGCGTGGATGACTATACCCCCAACGACCCAGGCCGAAGCGACTCGATGCTGATGATTTCTCTGGACCGGAGACATAAAAAGTTAAAACTAACTTCTTTTATGCGCGATACTTTCGTGTCAATTCCCGGTTATCAGCGCTACAAATTAAATACGGGTTACTTTTTGGGTGGTGCACCACTGCAGGTAAAAACCATTGAAAAGAACTTTAAGGTTGACATTGACCGGTATGTCATTATCGATTTTGAAGCATTCCCGAAAATCATTGATGCTTTGGGCGGCATTACAGTTACGTTGAGTGCAGCGGAAGCGGAAGAAATGAACCGGAAATCCGGTGAAACCGGTGCAGTAGAAGGCGTGAATGATTTGAGCGGTGCACAGGCCCGATACTATTCCCGTATCCGCAACTGTAAATATACAGACCCTGATACAGGCGATGTTTATTATGATGACTATGGCCGCATTCGCCGGCAGCAGCGGGTTATGGATATTCTGGTTGATAACTTTAAAGATGCAGACGCCGGAAAAATTCTGACGCTGGCCAACGAAATTGTTCCCTATCTGATTAGTAATATCAGCCCGGATGAAATGCTGACTTTGGCAACGGATGCTCTCACATATATGAGCTATCCTATTGAAAGCTGCCAGATGCCCAATAACGAACTGCATTACGGTGATACTCTTTATTTGCCCTATATTGACGGTCCGTATAGCGTTTTGATTCCCGATACACTGGAGGACAATGCCCTCTTCCTCAATCGCTTTATTTATGAGGATTCCTTCCCTGAATTGGCAGAGTTCAAATTGCCCAGTGAACAAACCTCCTCTTCCGAAGCAGAATAATAAAATACACATAGCAAACTAGTCCAGAGGATTTCGGTTCTCTGGACTGTTTTATTTTTTACTATTTACAATCTAATACGACTAATCTGATCGTATATTTTCTATATAGAGCTCTTGGCCAGTGAACCTAGAAAATCCCTTTTGACTCCAATTATTTATGAATAATTTTATGAAAAAAACAAAATAAAAATTGGTTAAATCATATATTGCCGATTTGTCTGCTACCACGTATACTGTAAGTAAGGAAACCCGGCATGGAGCGCTTCTGTTGGATACGCCCCCTGCCGGGATGTTCGTTTTTCCCTTGAAGAAAGGAACGGACGGAATTTTTTGGAAGCGCTTAGAGCGCTGGAAAGGAATGGTATTTTACATGGCAGAAAAAGTCAAAAACGTGATTCACCCAAAGGGTGACTTCTTCGACTTGAAGAGGAATCACACCAATGTACGCACCGAAATTGTAGCTGGTTTGACGACCTTCTTTACAATGGCGTACATCATCTTTGTTAACCCCCAGGTATTGGGCGATGCTGGTATGGATACCGGCGCGGTTATGCTGGCAACCTGTATTTCCGCCGCCATCGGTACGGTACTGATTGGCCTTTTGTCTAACTATCCTCTGGCACAGGCTCCCGGAATGGGATTGAACGCTTTCTTCGCTTATACGATTTGCGGTCAGTTTGGATACAGCTGGCAGGCAGGTTTGGCTGCTGTGTTTATTTCTGGCGTGCTCTTTATTATCCTCACTGCCACTGGCGCGCGTGAGTCCATCGTGAATGCAATCCCTCTTCCGATTAAAAAGGCTATCAGCGGTGGTATCGGCCTGTTTATCGCCATTGTTGCTCTGAAAAGCGCTGGCATTGTTGTCGGAAGCGAAAGCACACTGGTAACACTGGGTAATTTTGGAAGCCCCGTTGTTTTGCTAAGCGTTATTGGTTTGATTATCACCATTCTACTGATTGTCTGGAATGTAAAGGGCGGCCTTTTTATCAGCATCATTTTGACTTCTATCGTGGGCGCCTTTATGCAGTATGTTTTGAAACTGCCGATCGGTTTGCCGGAAACCGTTTCTATTGGTAGTTTCCCCTCTTTGGCTCCTACTTTTGGTAAGTTCTTGGATGGCTTTGGCGAACTGCTCAACCTGGGACAAGGTGTTGGCGTTGCCAT
This sequence comes from Clostridiales bacterium, assembly GCA_019422525.1. GTDB lineage: Bacteria > Bacillota > Clostridia > Oscillospirales > Acutalibacteraceae > Heritagella_A. Next base: position 247,744 of record JAHZDE010000002.1, on the reverse strand, counting down.
TTTCTCTTTGATTTCGGTTTTGATTTCCCTGACAATGGTTGATATGTTCGACACTGTCGGTACTCTGTATGGCACCGCTGGAAAAGCTGGATTCCTCACCAAGGACGGCAAGCTTCCGAATGCTGGACGTGCAATGCTTGCAGACGCTATCGCCACTTCCACCGGTTCCGTTATGGGTACTTCTACGGTTACAACCTTTGTGGAATCCAGCGCTGGTATTTCTGCCGGCGGCCGTACCGGTTTGACCAGCCTGACTGCTGCCGTATGCTTTGTCATTGCAATCTTCCTGTCTCCCTTCCTGGGCTTTATTCCCAGTGCTGCAACCTCCCCTGTTTTGGTTGTGGTCGGTGTTATGATGATGGCTGGCGTTCGCGATGTAGATTGGAACGATATGGAAATTGCCATTCCTGCTTTCCTGACCATTGCCATGATGCCTTTTGCATACAGTATTTCTGAAGGTATTGCTTTTGGCTGCATTAGCTACACCATTATTAAGGTATGCCGTGGCAAATATAAGGAAGTTCATCCGGTTATGTATGTGATTGCTATTTTGTTTATTATCCGTTATATTCTGCTGATTGTAAACGCTGGCTAACCTACTAACTTTTAAATCCCCTGTGCAGCCTTGTACAGGGGATTTTTATTGCCAAAATTCCATTGATAAATGGAATTACGTATAGCTCTTTACTGACTCCTCTGCTTTGTAAATAAATAGGTATAAAACAACTTTAAAAGATGCTCTTTCCCTTACAATGATCCATAGTTACGCTCTTTTTATCTTTACTTTTATTCCTCTTTTGAGGAACTACTGAAGCCATGACATATATCTCCAAGCAAAAGAACAACAGAATTCCCCTGCCCAAAATACTGGACAGGGGAATTCTGCTTTTCAGGGTTATTTAAAACAATGTCTTAAAGGAGAAGACTCTTATGATTGAAATTACTTGCACAGACGGCGACGGAAGAGATATACACCAGCGCCTGCAACGGTCATCATCACAGCGAACAGCAGGATAGGAGTTACATCATCAGCAGTGGTCGGAGACTCGGTCTGAGTGCCTTCTGCGGGCTTCTCATTGCTGCTGTTATCCACATTGCCGGAAGATGTATTTCCGCCATCGGGCTTCGAAGTATCGCCCGGTTTTGTGGTATCGTCGGGCTTGCTGCTGTCATCAGGATCTGTCACTTCATCGTTCGTGCTCAGATTCTCAATGGCTGCCGTCAGATCTCTTACTGCTCCGTCTACTACATCCTGATCGTCTACGCTCAGGCTCTCATCTGCCAACACCAGGTTTGCAGCATACAGGGCACTGCGGAACATGGTTACGCTTTCTGCGCTGTATTTGCTCAGATCAATGGCTGCTGCCTTGTTAATCAGGGCTTCCAGGTTAGCCTTGTTTGCCTTATAACGCTGGGCCATAATAGCTTTCAGCAGTGCATCGGATACCGGCTGGATATCTTCATCCAACGCATCTCCGTTGTCCATCATAGCCTTGCCATTTTTCAGAGCTTCCACCAGGCTCTCCCAATTTTCCTGTACATACTGATCCTTATTCGGAATCATAGCGTCTGCCTTGTTAATCAGCTGCTCCAGCATCGTCTTGTCGCCTTGGACAATGCCCAGACCCCAGATGCCTTCCAGCAGGTTATTCCATGCAGTATCCACTTCTTCCTGGGTAGCTGCACTGTTTTCCAGGACTTCTGCTGCCTTGGCCAGTGCATCTGTAAAGAACTTCTTTGCACTGTCGGTCACGCCTTCTGTGCTCAGATCCTTTGCATACTCATAAGTTGCTTTCAGCAAGGTTTTGTTCGGACGGGATACGATAACTTTTGCCGTTCCTACACAATCGGGGTTCTCGTTGGAGGTTGCAGTTACGGTCATCTCGGTTGCGGTCTCATCGGTTCCCAGGAACAGCTGACCATTGGTAATCAGGGTCTCATCGCTGGTGTTGCCGGAAATGCTCCAAGTAACGGTTTCATCGTCAGCACCTTCCACGATAGCGGTAAACTGACCCTTCTGGCCGGGGTTGGCATTCACTACCAGCTCGGCGGGATCGATGGTGACAGTAATATCAGGTACAACAATTTCGTCTGTTACGGTTACCGTTGCACTTGCAGACTTAGTTTCATCCAGCTTGGAGGTTGCGGTTACAGTCAGGGTCTTGGCGGTCTCTTCCATGGAAACCTTCAATTTACCCTCTTCATTGATACTGGTCTTGGAGCTCTCAGCGCCTTCCACCTTCCAAGTTACGGACTGAGTGGGATCGCCTTCGCCAATAACGGTTGCAGTAAAGGGCTGGCTTGCACCCTTACCCAGTTCTACATTCTTCGGGTCAATGGTCACTTCGGTAACTGTTGCGCCGGTATTCTCTACCAGTCCGCGAACAGCAGCTTCCAGTGCAATGCGGGCTTGTTCTACTTCAAATTCATTGGAATCATCGGCTTTGATCATAGCGCTGCACTTGTTCAGTTCAGCCTTGAACTTGGTATAGCTGGATGCGGTATAATTTTTCTCAGCATATTTTGTGGAGAATTCTTCTACCAGCTCGCCCAAGCGCTGGGTATCAGCCTTACCACGCAGGTCTGCATATGCTTTTGCAAGAGTAGCACGAGCTGCTTCTGCGGTAGCTGTGTCAACGCCTGCTTTAACAGCCTTTGCTGCGGTCAGAGCTTCGTTAAATGCCGGCCAGGTTGCGGAAGTGCTGTCTTCTTCGGTATTCACTTCGCAGCGGTCAATCAGTTCCTGCAGGCCGCTCAGGTCTGCGGTCAAAGTCATCGGGTCAGCATAGTCCAAGGTAAACCTCTCGGAGGTCGGTCTGCCGGACACATTGACTTCGTAATAAAGGGTTCCGCCTGCGGGATTCAGCGGTACACCAGAAACCTTAGTGGTACCATTCACAGCAGGATTGGAGAAGAGAATCGGATGGATAGCGTCAGCGGACTCGTAAACGGTAACTTCTGCATTTTCAGGCAGGTTGCTCAGAGTCAAAATGCCATAACGCTGACGGGCAGTGCCATACTGTTTGCCAGGATTTACAGCTTCGGTCAACTGGAAGCCACGGACAGTGCCCTTCAGATCGGTAGTCGGCTTGGTGATGGCTTCGCCGGTCTCCGGTGCGTATTCTACACTGTAACGAGCACTGTGGAGAATTTCTCCGCCGGATTCGTCCAGAATCTCATAGAACAGGCGGCCGCCTTCCGGGTTCAGGTTGAGGTTTTCAAACTGGGCAATACCCATAGAACGCTGCTTGTAGGATTCGTTAGGCTGAGTTGCCTTTACCTGTGCAATGGGTTCTTCAGCAGTCAGGCTGTCATACAGTTTGACAACACCGGTATTCTCACTGAAGACACCGTTCTTATCACCATAAGAACCGGAGGTATACAGCATACCCACATTGTCAACTACAACCGTATCCGTTGCGCCTTCGTTGTTGTGAACGGTCACACTCCGTGCCAGCGGTACGGAAGGTGCGGACACGGACAGAACGCCGGGCTCTTCATACACTTCAAATTCATAAACGCGGATTGCATGCCATGCACTGTTATCGCTCTTGGTAACATTCAGCTTGATGTAACGGGCCTTGATAGGCTCAGACAGGTTGCGGTCAGTAACATTCTGCTTATTGCCGGTTACACGGTCTGCTACTGTAAATTGAATATTCTTTACTCTTGCTCTGCTTTCGGAATCATCGCCGGTCAGCATGGGCAATCCATCATCGGGAGCATACTGGAAGTCGAAATCAACGGTATTCATATCCACGCTCTCGCCTGCGCCGCGGCAGTTTGCATGATATACGACCCATCTGGAAATCTCTTTCTCTTCGCCCAGATCAATTACGGCATAGCCGCGTCCGGAAGTATCGCACCATTTACTATTGGGAATTACGCCGTCGTTTACCTTGTCAACGGTTACATCTTCCCAAGATGCACTGGAAACAGCAGGTTTTTTCAGAGCCAGGTTTTCGCCGGTTTCGGGAATGCGATCAAAGGAATTTTCCGGCATATTCTTCCATGCAATAGAGAAGGAAGTGGAGGTACCTGCTACACCATTCTCGGTATAAGGAGTAATCTCAAAGGTTGCGGCTGCTTCATCGCCGATACGCTCAAACTTACCCAGATACAGGGCATCGCTGGGAGTTGCGCCCACAAATTCACGCTTGCCATCAGGCAATACACGGTGAATCATGTACACAAAGGCATCATCGGCCTTTTCCCAGTACACGCGAGCTTCCAGCTCTACATCGTTGGGATAAATCACCTCGTCCAGTGTCACGTTGGAAACGTTTGCGGGAGCCTTATCATTGGTGGTGAATGCCATACGGCCTACGTTCATGGAATAATCGGTAACACCTTCCGGTGCAGTGTAACGCAGGGAAATTGCAATAGCACGCTTGCCAGCATCGCCGGACAGGTCTACCGTTGCGGTATTCCAGCCCTCGCCTGCGGTAGTCTCAATGGGATAGAACTTAAAGTTCTCATCGGAATAGTCATCGCCATAGCACAGGCCCAGTTCCACGTTTACGCCAGCCTTGGGAGCCTTGTAGGTGAAGCTGAACTTACTGGTCTCAGTAATATCCAACTGAGCACTATACAGCTTGATATGGTTAGGCTTATTGGCATCCATGTTGCCATACACCTTCATAGAGGTGCCGCCCCACCATGCATCGTCAAAGTCAATCTTTGCAGACAGCTTTTCGCCTTCAGAATCGATAATCCAACGCCAGGTAGGCAGGACATCGGTCAAAGAGCGGTTGTACCAGCCGTCATCTTTACCGGTGACAACGCCGTTCTCATAGAACTTGTAACCATTACCGGTAGTAAAGTTGGTGACAAAATCAGTGCCGATAACAGGGGTCTTGTCTGCCACCATACTTGCGAAACCGCAGAATTCATTTTGCGGACGATAAGTAGAAGAAGGATCAAACGTAGGTCCAACCCACAGTTTGGAATCCTGCACATTGATAAAGTCATCGGAGCTGGAAGCCTGCTGCAAGCTGGCAGTAGGTCCTAAGATACCCAGAGAGCATTTCAAAATTCCGTTTTTATCCAAACGGGTCTGATAGCTGCCGCCTTTAGCGGAACCAGTCATAGGCCAGTTTTCCCAAGTAGAATGGATGTTCCAAGGATCAACGCCCATTTGCTGTGCAGCTGCAATTGTACCGTCCACATTGCCGCCGCCGCCCATATCCAGCCACCATTCATCAGTGACGCGGGTATCGCCGTCCTGCATCCAGCTCTGGATGCTGCCAGTTCCCAGAGAACCGGAACCATTATACCAGGTAATCGTAAAGTTATCCGGCTTATTTCTCTGAATATACTCCAGGAAATCTTTAAAGCCTGCCACACCAGTACCGGACTCCGCGTTGAAGATATATCCGTCGAATCCATAGTACTGAGCAATTTCAATCAGTTTGTCTGCTGCGATGTAGTTGCCGTTGGCGTCCTTTTCCAGCATTTCGGAAACAAACTGGTTACCATAAGCACCATCGCCCCAAGGCAGGAAAATAGTACCGGTGGCCGGAACACCATTGCGGTGTGCAGAGTCAATCACTTCGGGAGAAGGAATTGCAATCGGGCCTTCGGAAGAAGAGCCACCCCAGAAGTTAAAGATGTCAACATACTGGAAATAGTTGAATGCATAGACAAAGTCATCATCGGCACCCTGAGACGGAGCTTCACTGGCGCGAGCATTAGACATAGCCAGCGGCATAACTTTGGCATCACGAGAGGCCAGCGGGTTTACATTGGGACCCATCCAGCGATCGCGAAGTTCGACAGCGCCGCGATTGTAACGGGCATCCGGGTCATTGTCCGGGCTCCACTTCTTCAGTTCGTCAATCTGGAAGCAGGAACCATAAGGCTGCAAGCTTTCATTTTGGTAGTACCACTGATTGCCTACTGGAAGTGGCTCGGGCCAATAGCCCAAAGTTGCTCCCGCCGCGGATGCAATGGGGGCGCCTGCTGTGGCAAAAGAGCTCACAGTCAACGCGCCTGCCAGCAAGCAGGCGAGAATGCGCTTTTTCATGTGTCTCATGTTTACATTCCTTTCTCAACAACAAAGTGCATGGAGGAATCAATTTGTAAAATGCCTAAAAAATTTTCAAAACTCCAAATTGAAATTCCTCAATTTCTCTTGTTTACATTTAAGCACAAGTCAAAATAAAAAACTATATAATAAACTATATTTAGCAGTAAACAAACATTATATTTCAAACTATTATCTACTTTTTATACAAATAGAACGTGGACTTTTTATTTATATTTTAATATAGCTTTTTTTAAAAAGTTATTTTTAGCTTTTTCATTTTCTGTTTTAATCATTTTGAATAAATAAAGAAATATAAAGAAAAATACGGCTGTCCATATGAACAGCCGTATTTTTCATACAAACTAAAGACTTTACGATAAATTATCGTTGCAACTTCATTACTTGCACAGACGGCGACGGAAGAGATATACGCCAGCGCCTGCAACAGTCATCACTACAGCGAACAGCAGGATAGGAGTTACATCATCAGCAGTGGTCGGAGACTCGGTCTGAGTGCCTTCTGCGGGCTTCTCATTGCTGCTGTTATCCACATTGCCGGAAGATGTATTTCCGCCATCGGGCTTCGAAGTATCGCCCGGTTTTGTGGTATCGTCGGGCTTGCTGCTGTCATCAGGATCTGTCACTTCATCGTTCGTGCTCAGATTCTCAATGGCTGCCGTCAGATCTCTTACTGCTCCGTCTACTACATCCTGATCGTCTACGCTCAGGCTCTCATCTGCCAACACCAGGTTTGCAGCATACAGGGCACTGCGGAACATGGTTACGCTTTCTGCGCTGTATTTGCTCAGATCAATGGCTGCTGCCTTGTTAATCAGGGCTTCCAGGTTGGCCTTGTTGGCCTTATAACGCTGGGCCAAAATCGCCTTCAGCAGGGCATCGGATACCGGCTGGATGTCTTCATCCAATGCATCTCCGTTGTCCATCATAGCCTTGCCATTTTCCAAAGCTTCTACCAGGCTCTCCCAATTATCCTGTACATACTGATCCTTATTCGGGATCATAGCGTCTGCCTTGATAATCAGCTGCTCCAGCATCGTCTTGTCGCCCTGGACAATGCCCAGACCCCAGATGCCTTCCAGCAGGTTATCCCATGCAGTATCTACTTCTTCCTGGGTAGCTGCACTGTTTTCCAGGACTTCTGCTGCCTTGGCCAGTGCATCTGTAAAGAACTTCTTTGCACTGTCGGTCACGCCTTCTGTGCTCAGATCCTTTGCATACTCATAAGTTGCTTTCAGCAAGGTTTTGTTCGGACGGGATACGATAACTTTTGCCGTTCCTACACAATCGGGGTTCTCGTTGGAGGTTGCAGTTACGGTCATCTCGGTTGCGGTCTCATCGGTTCCCAGGAACAGCTGACCATTGGTAATCAGGGTCTCATCGCTGGTGTTGCCGGAAATATTCCAAGTAACGGTCTCATCTTCGGCGCCTTCCACGATGGCGGTAAACTGACCCTTCTGGCCGGGGTTAGCATCTACTACCAACTCGGCGGGATCGATAGTAACGGTAATATCAGGTGCAACAATTTCGTCTGTTACGGTTACCGTTGCACTTGCGGACTTAGTTTCATCCAGCTTGGAGGTCGCAGTTACAGTCAGGGTCTTGGCGGTTTCTTCCACAGAAATCTTCAAGGTGCCGTCTGCCTTGATGCTGGTCTTAGCACTCTCAGCGCCTTCCACCTTCCAAGTCACGGACTGAGTGGGATCATTCTCACCGGTTACGGCTGCTGTAAACTTCTGAGTTGCGCCGCGTCCCAATGCGACATTTGCAGGATCAACACTTACACTTGTTACGGTTGCTCCGCTATTTTCTACCAAGCCACGCACAGATTCATCCAGAGCAACTTCTGCCTTTTCTACCTGCAGACGATCCACGTCTCCAGATTTCACCATGGCTCTCACTGCTTCTACCTGCTCCATAAAGCGGGTATAGCTGGATGCCGTGTAGTTTTCTTCTGCATATTTTGCTGCATATTCTTCTGCCAGCTCGCTGACGCGCTGGGTATCAGCCTTGCCGCGCAGGTTTGCATATGCTTCTGCCAATGCAGCACGAGCTGCCTCTGCAGTTGCGGTGTCAACGCCTGCCTCAACAGCCTTTGCTGCGGTCAGGGCTTCATTAAATGCCGGCCAGGTTGCGGAAGTGCTGTCTTCTTCAGTCTTCACTTCGCAGCGGTCAATCAGTTCCTGCAGGCCGCTCAGGTCTGCGGTCAAAGCCATCGGGTCGTCATATGCTACGGTAAACCGCTCGGAAGTCGGTCTGCCGGACACATTGACTTCATAATAAACGGTTCCACCTGCGGGATTCAGCGGTACGCCGGAAATAGTTACTGTACCGTCTTCTGCGCGGTTAGAGTGCAGAATAGGCTTATTAGCATCAGCAGACTCATAAACGGTAACTTCTGCATTCTTGGGCAGATCGCTCAGAGTCAGAACGCCATAGCGCTGACGGGCAGTGCCATACTGGCTGGAAGCACTTACAACCTCGGTCAACTGAGAGCCACGAATAGAGCCCTTCAGCTCTGCCTTCGGTTCAGCAATGGTATCGCCGGTCTCCGGAGCATATTCCACGCTGTAACGGGCACTGTGAAGAACTTCTCCGCCGGATTCGTCCAGAATCTCATAGAACAGGCGGCCGCCTTCGGGATTCAGGTTCAGATTTTCAAACTGGGCAATACCCACAGAACGCTGCTTATAGGATTCATCAGGCTGGGTTGCCTTTACCTGTGCAATGGGCTCTTCAGCGGTCAGGCTGTCATACAGCTTGACAACACCGGTATTCTCACTGAAGACACCGTTCTTATCGCCATAAGAACCGGAGGTATACAGCATACCTACATTGTCAACTACAACCGTATCGGTTGCGCCTTCATTGTTGTGAACGGTTACATTACGGGCCAGCGGTACAGAAGGTGCGGACACGGACAGAACGCCGGGCTCCTCATATACCTGGAACTCGTAAATACGGATTGCACTCCAAGCACTGTTATCACTATCGGTAACATTCAGCTTGATATAACGGGCCTTAATGGGCTTGTCCAGGTTACGGTCGGTAACATTCTGCTTGTTGCCAGTTACAGAATCAGCCACCGTAAACTGCATGTTCTTCACGCGATTTCTGCTTGCATCATCATCGCCGGTCAGCAAGGGCTGTCCGTCATCAGGTGCATACTGGAAATCAAAGGCAACGGTGTTCATATCCACGCCTTCACCAGCACCACGAGCATTTGCATGATATACAACCCATCTGGAAATATCTTTCTCTTCGCCCAAATCGATAACGGCATAGCCATAGGGGAAAGTGGAGCACCACTTACTGTTGGGGATAACACCGTCATTGATTTTGTCAACAGGACCATCGGCTACGCAGCCGACACTGGAAACAGCAGGCTGACCCAAGGCCAGGTTTTCACCCATAGCGGGGATATGATCAAAGGAATCAGCAGCTACATCAGGCCATGCAATGGAGAAGGTAGTGGCAGTACCTGCTACGCCATTCTCGGTGTAAGGAGTGATTTCAAATGTAGCAGCATCTTCATTATCCAGACGGCTGTACTCGCCCAGATAGAAAGCATCGCTGGGAGTTGCGCCCACAAACTCACGTTTGCCATCGGGCAGCACGCGATGAATCATATACAGGAAAGCATCATCGGCATCGTCCCAATAAATACGAGCCTGCATGGTTTCGTCATCCGGATAAATCACTTCATCCAGCGTAACATCGGAAACGGTTGCAGGAGCCTTATCATTGGTGGTAAATGCCATACGGCCTACGTTCATGGAGTAATCGGAAACACCTTCCGGAGCATTGAACCGCAGGGAGATTGCAATAGCACGCTTGCCAGCATCGCCGGACAGATCTACCTTTGCAGTATTCCACTCTCCATTAGAAGTGACTTCTACCGGATAGAACTTGAAGTTCTCATCGGAATAGTCATCGCCGAAGCACAGACCCAGCTCCATATTGACACCAGAAACCGGAGTCTTATAAACAATTTCAAATTCTGTGTTATCAGTAATATCGAGCTGTGCGCTGTACAGTTTAATGTGATTGGACTTATCAGCATCCATGTTGCCATACACCTTCATAGAGGTGCCGCCCCACCATGCATCATCAAAGTCAATCTTTGCGGACAGCTTTTCGCCTTCAGAATCGATAATCCAGCGCCAGGTAGGCAGGACATCGGTCAAAGAACGGTTGTACCAGCCGTCTTCTTTACCGGTGGCAACGCCGTTCTCATAGAACTTGTAACCATTGCCGGTAGTGAAGTTCGTGACGAAGTCGGTACCAATAACAGGAGTCTGGTCAGCAATCAAACTTGCGAAACCACAGAACTCATTGGTCGGACGATAAGTAGAAGAAGGATCAAATGTAGGTCCAACCCACAGTTTGGAATCCTGCACATTGATAAAGTCATCGGAGCTGGAAGCCTGGGTCAGGGTAACGGTAGGAGCCAAAATACCCAGAGAAATCTTCAGCATTCCATTCTCATCCAAACGGGTGTGGTAATCGCCGCCCTTGGTGCTGGCCAAACCGGACATGGGCCAATATTCCCAAGTGGAGTGGAGATTCCACTGGCTGACGCCGGTCTCCTGCGCTGCAGCAACCGAGCCATTCACACTGTATTCGCTGCTGCCACCCATATCCAACCACCATTCATCGGTGATGCGGGTATCGCCATCCTGCATCCAACTCTGAATGCTGCTGGAGCTGACGGAACCAGAGCCATTATACCAAGAAATTGTAAAATCATCGGGCTTATTCCGCTGAATATAAGCGAGGAAATCTTTGAAGCCGGGGATTCCGGTGCCGGATTCAGCATTGAAAATATATCCGTCGAATCCATAGTACTGAGCAATTTCAATCAGTTTGTCTGCTGCAATGTAGTTGCCGTTGGCGTCCTTTTCCAGCATTTCGGAAACAAACTGGTTGCCAAAGGTACTGTCGCCCCAAGGCAGGAAGATGGTACCGGTAACGCGGGAACCATTGCGGTGTGCAGAGTCAATCAGTTCGGGAGAAGGAATTGCAATGGGGCCTTCACCGGAAGAACCGCCCCAGAAGTTAAAGGTATCAACATACTGGAAATAGTTAAATGCATAGACGAAGTCACCGTCTCCGCCCTGAGACGGAGCTTCACTGGCACGAGCATTTGCCATGGCCAGCGGCATAACCGTTGCATCGCGAGAAGCTAATGGGTTTACATTGGGGCCCATCCAGCGGTCACGAAGTTCGACAGCGCCGCGATTGTAACGGGCATCCGGGTCATTGTCCGGGCTCCACTTCTTCAGTTCGTCGATCTGGAAGCAGGAGCCATAAGGCTGCAGGCTTTCGTTCTGATAGTAGAACTGGTTGGCAACCGGAAGCGGTTCCGGCCAGTAGCCAAGAGTTGCCCCGGCAGCTGATGCAACAGGTGCGCCTGCTGTGGCAAAGGTGCTCACAGTCAGCGCGCCTGCCAGCAAGCAGGCGAGGATGCGCTTTTTCATGTGTTTCATCTTTCACTTTCCTTTCTTAAACCTTAAACAACCATGTGGGGCACGGCAGACATCATAACCCTTCTTCTCCCCAATACACTTTATGTGCTGGAAAAAGACCCTTCCCACACTTTCTCTACAACCATTTAATCACATCATCTTGTAAAAAACTATATAAAAAACCATATTTAATAGTAAAAAAACATTATGTTTTGAACAAGTACGTTTATTTATACAAATACGCTTGTATAATTTTATGCAATTTTTTAATTTAATTTCCAAAAACAAAGAGGATTTTGGAAAATGGATTCCAAAACCCTCTGTTGGTTAAAATATTTCCCCTATCTCGGTCATATTTTAGTATCCAGAAATACTTTTCAGGATACTACATGACATTTTTTTAATACTATATTCAGATTATTTCCGTCACAAACCCCTGTCACAGTCACTTTATCTCCCGCTTTTAGCGAGGCAATGCTATCTTCTTCAGATTTTTCGAAATAGCACTGTACGCTAATAACCGCATACTCGTCTTCTTCATTTTCAAGAGTAATATAAGCATCGTCTAAAATATCCGTTCCGATACTTCCAACCGTTCCTGTGACTTGCAATTCTTTCCCTTTATACTGTTTATCTGCTGCCACACCGTTTTCGTCATAAGCTTCCAGTAGCTCTTGAGCAGTTACTTTGATGGCCTCTTCCGCCGATTCTTCCTTTTCGGCATCGGTATTGTTATCCCCTGTAGAAGCACTTGACATTTGGACAGAATTCTTTTCCTCCTGGTTTCCGCCTGTAGAAGCTCCTACAATTCCGATAACTACCACTACTACCACCAGCCAGAACCACCAGCGTTTCCAGATTGGCTTTTTTACTTTTACCTGACCCTCGTTATCCATATTCTCCGCGTCTCCTTCTCTCTCCAAAAATTGGTTTTTCTGGATTCTTTGAGAAGTATTATACTCCGACTCGATTTTTTTGTACTATGCTGACAGCTTAATAAAATCTGTTACCGGCTTTGCAGAATTTCCAGTGCTTTAGGGGAGTAAAACTGAAATGCCATAGCATTAAGCGCCACGATTACTACCACAAAAACAAGTCCATATAAGAGAAGCCCTGTAATTTTATAAATAGGCGATTTTTTGCGCAGTAACGGGAACCTTTGCCAGATATGAAACCAGTTGAATGTGAGGACGGCAGGAAACAACGGAATCTGCAAATATACAAGTTTTGAAAACAAATAATCCGATACTGTTACTTCAAAATCCATAGGAGTCAACAAAATAGCCGTCATCAGCAAATAGAAAATTCCTGCGCATATCTTTAAAATCTTAACCCCCTTTTGAAGATACCGAATTCCGTCCTGCCTACTTGGTCTTTTCACTGGGACTACTACCGGTTCAGTAAGAAACCCTCTTTTCTGCAAATCATTGCGCAATGCCTGAACAGACGGGTACCGTTCGTCTGGCGAAAAAGCCGTACATTTACTTAATACCGGCGCCAATCCAAATTCTGGCGTATGGGAACTGATTTCCTTTATTAACACACCTAACGAATATATATCTGAACGTTGGTCTGTTTGGGAAAATCCATATTGTTCCGGCGGTGCATATCCCTGTGTACCCAGGCAAACCGTATCCCTGCTATTATCATTTTCACGGTACTGTCTGGCTGCATCAAAATCAATCAGTACGGCGCGGCAGTCGGACAGCATGACATTTGAAGGCTTGATGTCGCGATGGATAATCCCTTTTTGATGAAGGGTTGACAGTGCTGTCAGCAGCCATTTGAAAATGTACAAAATTTCTTCCCGGGAAAAAACTGGATTTTCCTTCATCCGCTCTTCCAATGTCCTGCCCTGTATTTTCTCTTCTACTACAATCGTGTCGTCCCCGTCTTGGATAATGCTATAAATTTGAGGAATTCCTTCACAAGTTTCTGCTTGCTGCAGCAATCGATATCCGTTCCCATCCGAATGATATAAAACCCGTATGATAACCTCCCGGCTCTCCTTTTTATCCCATCCGGTAAATACAGCGCTTTTGTTGCTTTCATGTATGGCCCGGTAAATATCATATTGCTCTTTCCATTCCATACAAATCCCCTCTTGATTCGCAAGTTTCCCCATGATATTCTTTATATTGTACCATTTCACTCTATTTTTCACAAGGAGGAAACGTTGCATGGAAAAATCCACCCAAGAACTTATGCAGATGCTTTCCGCAGAGGAGAATATTGAAGAATATCTTGATAAAAACAGTGGTGAGTTTTTGGAAGTCCCTCTTCATGAATATTTATCCGGGCTTCTACAGACGAAAAGCGTTAAAAAGAACGATGTCATTCGGCGTTCTGGTTTAAACCAGATTTACGCTTATCAAATTTTTGCAGGAACCAAACATCCCAATCGAGATAAACTGCTGGCGTTAGCTTTTGGGTTCCCTCTCCCTGTTGTGGAAACCCAGCGTTTATTGAGAATGGGAATGGTTCGGGAACTTTATCCCCGGGATCGGAGAGACAGCGTTATCGTTTTTGCTCTGCGTCAAAAATTGACTATCCAACAGACAGACGACCTTCTTTTTGAACTCCATTTGGATACTTTGTTATAATTTCTATTTGTCTGAACCATCATTACTTTATACATACAAATAAAAAGCCCGTTTTCTCAATTTGAAAACGGGCTTTTTTGTATCAACGAATCAATGATGATTACGCTTTTTCTTCAACAGAGAACCGGCTTTCCAAAGACATATCAGCCGCATTGCTGCCGACCATAATCTGAAAATCGCCGGGCTCCACACGCCATACATAATCCGGGCCAAGGGTACGCATCCGGCGGGGAGAAACCGTTACCGTCACGCGGCGGGTCTCACCGGGCTGCAAGGAGACCCGAGTGAAGGCCGCCAATTCCCGAACCGGTTTCACAGTAGAGCTGAAGCAGTCACGGATATAAACCTGCGGCACATCGGTACCGGCACAGTCGCCAATGTTTGTTACGTCAAACGAAACCTCCAGCGGCTCGCCAGGCTGAATGGTCTCGGCGGAAAGACTCAGGTTATCATGATGGAACCGGGTGTAAGAAAGACCATATCCAAAGGGATAAAGGGGCATCCAGTCCATTTCCACATAGCGCCAGCCACCGCCGGGGAGACGGCTGTAATGGCAGGGAATCTGTCCCACAGAACGGGGGAAAGTGATGGGCAAACGTCCCGAAGGATTGTTGTCGCCAAAGAGAGTTTCGGCAATGGCTGTACCGCCTTGTTCGCCGGGGAACCATGCTTCCAAAATTGCCGGAATGTGAGCCTGTTCCCAGTTGGCTGTAACCGGACGGCCGCCCTGAATGACCAGAACCACCGGTGTGCCGGTCTCATAGACAGCTTTCAGAAAATCAAGCTGGCTTCCGGGCAGATCCAGGCTGACGCGGTCGAAGTTTTCACCGGAAGTTTCCTCGTTATCACCCAAACAGACAACAGCCACATCTGCACGGCGGGCTGCTTCCAGTGCTTTGGTGTAATCCTCCATACCGCTGTTATAGCCGAAGATAACACGAGCGCCGCGCATATCGTTGGTATATTCAATACGCACGTCATAAGTTTTTCCCTTTTCAAAATGGAAGGGCAAAAGCTGACTGGAATTTTTGCCTTCTCCCCAGCCATCAATCAACAATTTCCCGTCAATATACAGGCGCATGCTGTCCTGGCTACTCAGACCAATACATCCATCCAGGTCATAAGGCATTTTTACAGCACCGGTCCACACTACACTGAAGCAGTTGCTGTCAACTGCCGGATGGGGACTGGTATAAATCCAGTTAAAGTTAATCATCAAATCATTCCGCACGGCGACTGGTTCCCCGGAGAAGGTGCGGTTGTTGTAATAACGGCCGGTAAGACCCATTTTTCCGTCTTCTGCCACCAGGTAGCCCTGGTCAAAAGCGTGAATGGTGTCGCCCAGGAAGTTGCAGCCGTGTTCATAGAGCACTTCTGTTTCGGGAGAAACTGCTGCACGGATGCCGTCCAATACTGTAATGCTGTGGCTGCGGTCAGGATGAGCCGTATAGTCACCCAATGCCGGCTCGTCTGCCGCAGGTCCCAATACTGCTATGGTCTTCAAATCCTTGGAAAGAGGCAGCAGGTTCTGATCATTTTTCAGCAGGCAAATGGACTCCCTTGCAATACGCAGGGCCACATCCTTGTGTGCCTGACAACGCAGAGTGCTCTTTTCCCGGCCTTCCTCTACATAGGGATTTTCAAAAAGGCCCAGCATAAACTTGACCCGCAGAATTCGGCGACAGGCTTCATCCAGCACTTCTTCCTTCATTTCGCCGTCCCGAATCAGTTCTGCCAGACTGTTGCACCATTCATCATGAGGATAGTCAAACAGCTGTAAATCTACGCCAGCTTCTACACCAAGACGAATGGCCTCTTTGCGGGTGGGGGCAACAAAGTGCCAGTCGTTCAGACGCACCACAGCAGTCATATCGGAACGGACAAAACCGGGCATTCCAAACTGTCCGCGCAGTACATCTGTTAGGATTTCATGGTCCATGGATACAGGAATTCCGTCAATAGCATTATAGGAGCACATGGCGTTGACAGCGCCGCCCTCAATAAAGGCTTCCTCAAACACCGGCATACACTGGGCAAACACTTCATGACGACCCATGGTGGAGGGAGCACAGTTCAGACCGGCAACCGGATTGCCATAGCCCACATAGTGCTTGGGCTCTGCTGCTACCGTATCCGGGTCTTTCAGGGAATCGCCCTGCAAGCCCCGAACTGTTTCCCGGGCAAACTCAGCGCACAGGTGCACATCCTCACCATAAGATTCTTCTCCGCGGCCATAACGGGGATCGCGAATCAAATCCATTACCGGGCTGAAGGTCTCCCGAACACCGCAGACATAAGCCTCTGTTGCGATACAGCGTCCCATTTCATATCCCAGTTCTGGATGAAAGGTTGCGGCGAGTCCAATCTGCTGAGGGAAGCAAGTGGCATCTTTGGACATGAACCCGTGCAGCGCCTCTTCACTGAACAGGAACGGAATTCCAAGCCGCGTCTTTTCTACTGCATAACGCTGAATCTCATTGGCCTGCGCTGCCGTACAGCCACGCAGTTGGATACTGCCCACGCTGTTTCCATGAAACAGTTCATCCAGTTTTTCCAGGTGCAGCTCTTTTACAAAACCATCAGCGTCGTTGTCCGAAAAATAATAAGCAGCGTGCTGGTCTGTCTGCATAATTTTTTCTTCCAGTGTCATACGCCGCAGCAAATCTTCCACGCGCTCGTCAATACTCCTATTTGAATCCTGATACGGATACATATAATAAATCCCTCACTTTCCACACTCGCTGATATAGGCGAATGAATTTCATCCTATCTTAACAGATGAATTTTTAAAAATCAATTGTTTCTATGTTTTTTTCCCATAATGCCCTTATGAAGTTTTCCTGACCAAATTTGCAAAATTGTGAAATATGGAGAAAATATGAATTTTTTATGCCGAATAAGGAAGAAAAAATCGATTTCATCGGGATATTTATGGAAAGTTGCCAAAGAAAACAGGGCAAAATATACAAAAACAAAAAGATTTGAAAAAATATATTGACACTATTTGCAACATGTACTATAATAGAGACAACTTAATACCCGATGTGTTGGATTGTTACTGTACGGCAGGCAAAACCAAATTTCCATATCAGCTATATTTAGCTGCTTTTTTGGGAATTTGGTTTTTTGATTTTTTAGGCTTTCTTTTCCTCGAAATCCCGGGTTCCCGGCGTTTTCGTGTGCTGTATCTGGGAAGATTTCCTTTATTCAGGGCCTCGGTTTATGGTTTGGCCCTGTTTCGGAGGGGCATATGCAGATTCTAAAGGTCATCAATAATAACATCGTTAGCTGCCTGGACAAGGATGGTCAAGAAGTGATTGTCATGGGAAAGGGGCTTGGTTTTCATGCCAAAGGCTCCCCCAATATTCCCGATAACCAAGTGGAAAAAGTCTTTCGAATGGAAAATCAAAGGGAGACTGATAAACTGAAAGCCCTTTTTTCGTCTTTACCCATTGAATATATTGAAGTGTCGGCTGAGATTATCGAATATGCCCGCACGGTTTTGAATAAACGTCTTAATGAAAATATCTATGTTACCCTGACGGATCATATTAAGTTCGCCGTGCTCCGCCATCAGCAAGGGATGGTTTTTGAAGATGTCCTTTTGAACGAAGTCCGTCTGTTTTATCCGCAGGAGTACTCGGTGGGACAATATGCTCTTGAGCGTATTTCTTCGGAGCTCGGTACGTCTCTTCCCATTGCGGAAGCTGCTAATATTGCTTTACATATTGCCAACGCGGAATATGATACTTCCATCAGTCGGATTGTTCGATTGACCCATACCACACAGGGAGTTTTGGAAATGATTGAGGCGTATCCTGGCATTTGTATCAATAAAAACTCTTGCCGATATGATGAATTCCTGTACCATCTTAAATTTATGGTGCTTCAAGCTTTCTCTGAAGCGGCTGAAACCAGTAATGACGACCAGTTGAATCAGATTTTACGCTCCCTGTTTCCACAGGAATATGCCTGTGCTGAACGGGTGGCGGTATATTTGGAAGAACAGGGGCTCTACTGCGTTTCGGAAGAGACGATTGCCTATCTTGCCATTCATATCCATTATGTGAATAAGAAAAAGGAGTGATTCTGAATGGGGTTTTTTAAAAATCTTTTTAAGCCTTCCGGGATTGAGCTTTTGGCCCCCATTAAAGGCAGCGCTGTGCCTCTCAGCGAGGTGAGTGACCCCACTTTCAGCCAAGAAATTTTAGGCAAAGGAGTGGCCGTTCGTCCTTCTGGAAATCAGATTGTGGCTCCCTGTGATGCTACCATTGATATGATGTTTGATACCGGTCATGCCGTTAGTATGACATCCGATGACGGTGCCGAAATCCTGATTCATGTCGGACTGGAAACTGTAAACCTTAAGGGCCAGTTCTTTAAAGTGTTTGCCAAAAATGGCGACAAAGTAAAATCTGGACAACTTCTGATTGAATTCGACGCGGAAGGCATCCGCAATGCCGGATATGATTTAATCACTCCTATTGTGATTTGTAATTCTGATGATTACTCTGCCATTACGCCCGTTACTGGGAAAGATGTGGAAACCGGAGAAAAGATTCTGGTACTGGAAAAATAAAAGCTTTTTTCGCCTAACCCCTTTACTTAGCAAAAGCTGCTGTGGGCCGGCAGTTTAATAAAATTTTAAAACAGAGGAGGAATTCTGTTATGATGAAAACCTTGCAGAGACTGGGCAAATCCTTGATGCTGCCCGTTGCCTGTCTCCCCGCCGCCGGTATCCTGATGGGTATTGGATATTGGATTGACCAAAACGTTATGAGCGGTTTGGGCGATCCTAATGTCGTCGCTTTCTTCCTGGTAAAAGCAGGCGGCGCCATTATCGACAACATGGCTATCCTGTTCGCAATTGGTGTTGCTGTTGGTATGTCCAAAGATCAGGACGGTACCTCTGCTCTCGCCGGTCTGGTTTCCTGGTTGATGACTCAGACCATCCTTTCTTCCGCTGTAGTGAGCGTGCTCACCGGTGCGGAAGCCAACGCTGCTTTCGGAAAGATCAACAACCAGTTTATCGGTATCGTTAGCGGCCTTATCGGTGCTTTCTGCTACAACAAATTTAAGGATACAAAGCTGCCCGATGCCTTGGCTTTCTTCAGCGGCAAACGCTGCGTTGCCATTATGGCCGCTTTGATGACTTTGATTGTAGACATTATCCTGTTCTTTGCATGGCCCTTTATCTATGGCCTGCTGATCAATCTGGGCGAAGCCATTATGAGCTTGGGTGCAGTCGGTGTAGGTATCTATACTTTCCTGAATCGTCTGCTCATTCCGGTTGGTCTGCACCATGCTCTGAACTCCGTGTTCTGGTTTGATGTGGCTGGCATCAACGATATCGCTCGTTTCTGGGGCACCGCTTCTGCTGAAGGCCTGCAGCCTGGCGAGGCCGGTATGTATATGTCCGGTTTCTTCCCGGTCATGATGTTCGGTCTGCCTGCAGCTGCTCTGGCTATGTATCACACTGCAAAGTCCAACAAGAAGAAGGTTGCTGCTGGTCTGCTGTTCTCCGGTGCACTGTGCGCATTCTTCACCGGCGTTACGGAACCCTTGGAGTTCTCCTTCATGTTCCTGGCTCCTGTCCTGTATGTGATTTATGCTCTTATGTGCGGCATTGTTGCTGGCATCACCGTTCTCTTCCCCTTCCGTGCGGGCTTCTGGTTCTCCGCTGGTTTCGTTGACTGGTTCTTTAGCTTCAAGGCTCCCAATGCTATGGGCGGCCTGCTGCTGATTCCCATCGGTTTGGTAACCGCTGTTATCTTCTACATTGTGTTCCGCGTGGCCATTCAGGCTCTGGATCTCAAGACCCCTGGTCGTGAGGATGACGATGACACCGATGCTGAAATGAAAGTCACACTGGCTAACGACAACTATACCGAGATTGCCAGAATCGTTCTGGAAGGTCTGGGTGGCAAGGACAATATTACTTCTGCCGACAACTGCATCACCCGCCTGCGCATGGAGGTCAAGGATCGCCTGCTGGTGGATGAAAAGAAGATTAAGAGCGCAGGTGTTGCTGGCGTCATTCGTCCCGGCAAAAACAGCGTTCAGATTGTAATTGGACCTAAGGTTCAGTTTGTTGCCGATGAGCTGAAGAAGATGCTCTAAGTATAACCATGCTCTCATCCGGCCCACAGTGATGAGTAGTATTTTTCATTTCCTCTTGTTTGGGTTGAAAGTTTCTATTACCTGAACAGCAAAAGGGCACAGCATACGCTGTGCCCTTTTGTGTTATAGTAAATATATGCTTTATATTTGTCATAAAATTTGACAAGTATTCTCTTTTTTGTATGAAAATTAACCTCAATCTCCCTTTACAATCATATAAAGTCATGATATATTTAAGATATTATTACTTTTTTCCTCTATGCGGCAAGATATGTGAGACGTAAAACTATCCACATATTTTCTAACAGGTTGCTTCCATCTTTAAATATCAGAAGATGGAAGCTTTTTTTCTTGGGATTGTCCCTATGGATTGAGTAAGGAGGATTTTACAATATGAAATTGGCTTTTTCTACTTTGGGTTGCCCGGATTTTGACTGGGCCGATATCTATTCTATGGCCAAAGATTTTGGCTTTTCCGGAATTGAAATGCGCGGTTTGGGAGACAATATTTTTTCTATCAATGCCCGTCCTTTCCGGCCGGAAAATCTGCCAAAAACCATTGAACTGCTGCGCCAAAAACATTTGGAGATTTGTTGCCTGTCTTCGGGATGCGCGTTGAAATTTCCCGAAAAAACACAGGAAACCTTGGAGGAATTGCGCCGGTATATTGACTTGGCTGCAAAACTGCACACTCCCTATATTAGAATTTTAGGTGATTTGACTGCTGCTCCTGACGGAGAAGTGGATGATACGCTGGTGTTACATACTCTACAGCAACTGATTCCCTATGCAGAACAGCACAACGTTACTTTACTGGTGGAAACGAATGGGGTATATGCTGATACTGCAAGACTACGTGAGTTGCTGAATCAAATTGAAAGCGATAATATCGGCGCATTGTGGGATTTACACCATCCCTACCGCTATGCCGGAGAATCTCCCGAAACCACCGTGCAGAATCTGGGCGCTTATATTAAATATACTCATGTGAAAGATTCCGTTGTGGAAAACGGAAAGACTGTCTATAAAATTATGGGAGAAGGCGATCTTCCCATGGACGCCATGATGAGAGCATTGCGTTCCATTAACTACGAGGGATATGTGTCGCTGGAATGGCTCAAACGTTATGCCCCCGATTTGAGCGACCCGGGTATTGTATTCCCTCACTTTGCCAACTTTATGGAGCAGTATATGGATCGGCCAGAGGATATCCGACGGCTATATGATAATAACGCCAAAACCGGCAAATATGTGTGGCCCAAAGAGCATCTGATAGATTTGACCTTCCCACAGGTTCTGGACAGGATGGTAGAGGAATTTCCCGACCAGTACGCCTTCCGCTACACCACCCTTGATTATACACGTACTTATTCTGAGTTCCGGGATGATGTGGATACTTTTGCCCGTTCTCTGATTGCTATGGGCGTTCGTCCCGGCGACCATGTGGCTATCTGGGCCACCAATGTACCTCAGTGGTATATCACCTTCTGGGCCACTACTAAAATCGGCGCTGTTCTGGTAACCGTAAACACTGCCTATAAAATTCATGAAGCAGAATATCTGCTTCGCCAGTCTGACACGCATACTCTGGTTATGGTGGATGGCTATAAGGATTCTGACTATATCGCTATTATTAAAGAATTGTGCCCGGAACTGGAAACCCTAAAAAAAGGACATCCTCTTCACAGCAAAAAATTGCCATTTTTACGGAATATCATTACCTGCGAATCCAGCCAAAAGGGTTGCTGGACTTGGGAAGAAGCTCTGGCAGTTTCGGAAAAAGTCCCTGTGGAAGAAGTATATCGCCGGGCCGCTGCTATTGACAAAAACGACGTGTGTAATATGCAATATACTTCCGGTACCACTGGTTTTCCTAAGGGGGTTATGCTCACCCATTACAACGTGGTAAACAACGGCAAGGCTATCGGGGACTGTATGGACCTCTCCACGGCTGACCGAATGATGATTCAGGTGCCTATGTTCCACTGCTTCGGTATGGTGTTGGCCATGACCGCTTCCATGACCCACGGCACTACTATGAGCCCTATTCCTGCTTTCTCCCCCAGAAAAGGGCTTGCCTGTATCAATCAGGAAAAAATTACGGCCTTCCACGGCGTGCCCACCATGTTTATTGCCATGTTGGGCCATGAAGATTTTCCCAAAACAGACTTCAGTTATATGCGTACCGGTATTATGGCCGGCAGCCCCTGCCCCATTAAGGTCATGCGGGAGGTCATCGAAAAAATGCATATGTCGGAGATTTGCATTACGTACGGCCAGACGGAGGCTTCCCCTGGCTGCACCATGAGTAAAACTACCGATTCCATTGAAACTCGGGTGAATACCGTGGGCGGCGCCATGTTCGGCGTGGAATGTAAGATTGTGGACCCGGAAACCGGAAAAGATTTGCCGGATAACGTAGACGGTGAGTTCGTGGCCCGGGGATATAATATTATGAAGGGCTATTATAAAATGCCTGAAGCCACAGCGGCTGCTATTGACGAGGATGGCTGGCTCCATACCGGTGATTTGGCCCGTCGGGACGAAAACGGAAACTATAAAATTACAGGCCGTATCAAAGATATGATTATCCGCGGAGGCGAAAATATTTATCCAAAAGAAATTGAGGACTTTATCTATACCCACCCAAAAGTGTCGGATGTTCAGGTTATCGGCGTACCGGATAAAGACTATGGAGAAGAAATTGCCGCCTGCGTGATTCTGAAGCCCGGCGAATCCATGACGGAAGAGGAACTGAAAGAGTTTGTTTCCAGCCATATGGCCAAGCACAAAACGCCGCGGTATGTGGATTTTGTGGACAGCTTCCCTATGAACGCCGCTGGAAAAATTCTTAAATATAAAATGAGGGAAGAAGCCGTACAGAAGTTTGGATTGCAGCAGGCCAGCTCTATTGAGACTGCCTGATGATGGAACAGAATGGTTTCCTTGCCCCCTTTGTATTTCATACAGCCGCACCGGACAAAATATGACCGGGCGGCTGTGTTTTATTTATTTGTCATTTGTGAATAGACCTTGGCGCGAACCCGTCATTTTTGTAACCTTTGCAATTTATTTACTTTTCTTTGTCAGAACATGCTATAATATCCACATAAGTATTGGCGGAAATCTCTTTCCCCAAATAAAGGAGATGATTCCCTGTGCCGGATTTTTCCGCTTTTTTTGAATCAATCGGTTACCAGGCACTCTATGTCTTTTTGTATGCCCTTCGGGTCGTTGTCCCTTTGGTCGCATTGATTGTAGTAATCCAGTGCTATCGGTCTGTAAAAATCGGGCGCAGGCCCCAAGCTCCGGTCATGATGCTGGAGGAAGTCACTACCCATGCTAAATTCCCCGTTTTATATTGGGAGAATTCCATTGGCCGAAGCAGAAGCTGCGATGTTTCGCTGCCAGATGCGACTATGTCCCGTGACCACGCTGTTTTAATGCGCCGCGAGCAGGGATGGTTTGTCATTGATACCTATTCCAAAGCCGGAACTTTTGTCAATGGAAAAAAACTGAAACCTTCTGAAAGATTCCCTCTGTATCCCGGAGATACGGTTGCAATGGGAAGCTCGGTACTCCGATTTCGCCAAACTACGGAAACTGATTTGCATAAAAGACGATTTTTCCGCCGGGAGGGAAAACACGCGGCTTCCCCATTGAGTCTGTTTTTTCTGACCATTTTCGTGCAACTTCTCATGGCCATACAGTGCTGCTTTGCACCTATTGAAGAAGGAAAAATATTTTCTTTTATTCCCCTGCTCCTGTTTGGTGCTTTATTGGTAGTGGATATTTCTTTTTATCTTTTTTCCATGAAGGGGCTTGGACGGGTTAGTTTCGAAGTGGAAACCGTTGCCCTTTTATTTAGTGGAATCGGTATATTCCTGCTGGCCGGAGACAGTGTTTCTACTGCGATTACTCAACTGGCAGCTCTGTTTGGCGGCATTATTATTTTTTCCCTGTTAATCTGGTTTATGGGTGACTTGGAAAGAGTTACCAAATGGCGTTTCCCCTTGGCTCTGTGTGCGGTAGGACTGCTGGCGGTTACGCTGGTGATTGGTACCTCTATCAATGGCTCGAAAAACTGGATTTTTTTGGGACCTGTCAGTATTCAGCCATCGGAACTGGCCAAAATCGTGTTTATTTTTGCTGGCGCCGCTACGTTGGACAAGCTGCAAACCACACGAAACCTGACTGAATTTATTGTTCTTACGGCTCTTTGCGGCGTCTGTTTGGTGTTAATGCGGGATTTAGGCTCCGCTGCCCTGTTCTTTGTAACATTTCTTATCATTGCCTTTATGCGCTCGGGAAGTATCCGTACCATTGCACTGGCCTGCTCCGCCGTTGTTATTGGGTTATTTATGTTCCTAAAAGTGAAACCTTATGCTGCTGCGCGATTTTTGGGGTGGCGGCATGTATGGGAACATATCAATGACAGCTATGGATACCAGCAAAGCCGTACCCTAACGTATGCCGCCAGTGGAGGTTTCTTTGGTACCGGCCTTGGGAATGGTTATCTCCATAATGTTGCTGCCGGTAATAGCGATTTGGTATTTGGTATGATGACCGAAGAACTCGGCTTGCTGCTGGCTTTGGTTACCGCTTTATCGGTGGTTCTGTGGGTATTTTATGTCCGCAGTGATGTGACCCGCAGCCGTTCAACTTTTTATTCTATTTCTGCCTGTGCTGCTGCTGGGATCTTGCTGGTACAGTCTCTGCTGAATATTTTCGGACCTTTGGATGTGATTCCCCTGACTGGCGTGACTTTGCCTTTTATCAGCGCAGGTGGCTCCAGTATGCTCTCGGTTTGGGGAATGATGGCTTTTATTAAGGCCTCAGATGAACGAACTTATGCCGTGCGCAAACGAAAACGGCAGTAGCTTGTTGCTTTGACCAGAAAGGATTGATTTTCTTATGAAAACAACCGGTTTTCGCTCTTTTATCCTCTATATCCTGACAGCCGCCTTTTTGGGATGCATGGGCTTTTTCTTGTTTGAGCTTTTTACACAGGGCGGCGAGTGGGCCATGCAGCCGTATAATCAGCATTTGGTGGCTGGCGGACAGATGACTTGGGCCGGTACGATTAGCGACCGGAATGGGGAAGTTTTGGTCGGCAGCCAAGATGGTGTTCGTTCTTATAACAGCGATGCTGGAATTCGCGAAGCCACAGTGCATACGGTTGGGGACAAAAATGGTTATATCTCTACCGGCGTTCAGTTGGTGTATCGCCCTCAATTGGTGGGTTATAATCCTATTCTCGGCGTCACTACCATTACCGGAAAATCGGGAGGCGGAAATATCAGTCTGACCATTGACAGCTCTCTGTGTGAAACGGCTACGGAACTGCTTGGCTCCCGCAAAGGCGCTGTTATCCTTTATGACTATACGACGGGGGATATTCTCTGTAAGGCCAGCACGCCTACCTTTGACCCGGAAAATATTCCTGATGACATTGATACCAATGACCAATATAAAGGCGCTTATCTGGATAGAACCATTTCCTCCTCTTTTACCCCCGGTTCTACTTTTAAAGTTGTGACTTCTGCCTGTGCCATTGAAAATTTGTCGGATTGGGACAGCCGTACCTATACCTGCACCGGTTCGACGATTATCAACGGGGAAGAAATCACCTGTATGGGACAGCATGGCGAAATTGGACTGGAGGCTGCTTTGGGAAACTCCTGTAATATTTATTTTGCCGAATTGGCTGCGGATTTGGGAAAGGATGCCATGACCAAAACAGCTAATGAGATGGGATTTAACCAAGCGCAAAAGCTGGACGAGATTGTCGTTTCGGCCAGCACCTATGATGTTTCTGAAGCAGACGAAAATGCTTTGGCCTGGTCTGGTATCGGACAGTATACCACTTTGGTGACCCCCTATCATATGATGCGGATTATGGGGGCTATTGCCAATGACGGAGTTCCTGTTGAACCTCATTTGGTCAGCTCCATGAATGGTTCTGGTCTGGGGGATTATACCGCCAAGGTGGAAAAAGGGGAAAGAATGATGCCCGAAAATGTCGCAAAAGTCTTACAGAATTTACTTCGCAGCGACGTGGAAACCTATTATAGAAGCGATATGTTCCCTTCGGAATTTCAGGTATGTGCCAAAACCGGTACGGCTGAAGTGGGCGGCGACAAAGAAGACACTGGATGGGTGGCCGGCTATTGTGCCAATCCGGAAACCCCCTATGCTTTTGTAGTAGTGGTAGAAGAAGGCGGATTTGGCAGCGCCTGCGCTGCCCCTATTGCTTCCCAACTGCTGCAACAGTTGGCTGGATAAATTCCTCCTTGCTTTTTCTCCCTGTGCAAACAGTAATGTTTTGCACAGGGATTTTTTATTTTTTTGAATATGCAAAATTTCCCGGTATTATCCCATTTTTGGAGATCATACCGGGAATTTTTCTTTTATTGTAGGGAGCGAATTTTCGGGTGCTTTGGTAAAGTATTGGCAGCAAAGATATTTTTTCCTTTGCTGAAATCACTTTGGAAAGGAGCGTTATGAAATGGAAAACAGCGGTGTAGTAACCGGGTCCCCTCCTATTGTACCCTCTTCTTCGGCTGGAGAAGAAAATAATGGTTTCTCCGAATTTGACCGGGAACAGGCAAAGCAGGAATTCTTGCAGGAGCTCCGAAAGCGGGAAACTGACGAAAATCAGCGTAGAATGGGACGCGATGCCGCCGGATGGCTGGAAGAAGGACGGATGCTGGAAAACATATATCCCGGATTTAAGCTGGAAAATGAATGTCGGGACCCTCGATTCCTGCGGCTGCTGGAAGTGGGCATGAGTATGCGGGGCGCTTTTGAAGCCCTTCACCATCAGGAAATTCTGGAACAAGCCGTTCGCTATACGGCACAGAGTATTTCGGAAAAACTGGTGGAGAACCTGCAAAGCCGCCAGGGAAGGCCTTTGGAAAACGGCCTTTCCGGAAGAAGCGGCTCGGTGGTGAAACCGGATGTGCGGCGTATGAGCCGAAAAGACCGGGAAGAAATGGAAAGACGGGCGCTGCACGGAGAGCGAATTTCTTTCTGAACCTCTGAAAAACACCCTATACACATTTTTTAAGGAGTTGATTGTATGAACTATGATTCCCTGAATTTGCAGCTGTTTGCTGTACAGACCACTGGTGACCTCTCTGATGAAATGAAAACCTACTATGAGGAACGGCTCATTGACCTGGCCGAACCCAGACTGGTTCACGACCAGTTTGGAGACAAATACCCCATTCCGGCCAACGGAGGCAAGGTGATTGAATTTCGAAAGTACAGCCCTCTGGCCAAAGCATTGGAGCCGTTGACCGAAGGTGTGACCCCCGATGGCAACAGTCTGAATGTAACGGCTGTTACCGCAGAAGTCAAACAGTATGGCGATTATATCCAGCTGTCTGACATGCTGCAGCTGACCGCTATTGACAACAATGTGGTACAGTGTACCAAACTGCTGGGCGCCCAGGCGGGCAGAACACTGGACACCTTGACCAGAGAAGTTCTTAGCGGTGGCACTAATGTTATTTATGCCCCCAAGCTTTCTGAGGACGGTGGTGAAACACCCGTCCAGTCCCGCTCCGCTTTGGACGCCACCTGCCGGCTTACGGTGGATTTGATTTTTAAGGCTGCTGCTACACTGGAAGCGATGAACGCTGCGCCCATTGACGACAGCTATGTGGCCATTATCCATCCCTTTGTGGCCTACGATTTGATGCGCTGCCCGGAATGGATTGACGCCCATAAGTATGCAAGCCCGGAAAATATTTATGCCGGAGAAATCGGCAAAATCGGCAACGTCCGTTTTGTGAAGTCTACGGAGGCAAAAATTTGGAAGGGCGAAGGCTGCCCGGATAGTTTGGCGGTTTTCTCCACCTTGGTACTTGGCGCAAGTGCTTATGGCGTTACAGAAGTTACCGGCGGTGGCCTTCAGCACATTGTCAAGCAGCTTGGTTATGGCGAGGACCCGCTGAATCAGCGTTCTTCCTGCGGCTGGAAAGCTACCAGAGCTGCCAAACGTCTGGTAGAAGAGTACATGGTTCGGATTGAGTCCTGTTCTGCATATTCTTCTACCGCAGAAGCCAACTGATAAAGGAGCGTGTATGTGAATATGGCTGAGAAAAAAATGGTGAAAATCAAGCTGTTTAAAGATTACGGAGAATACCGGGATGACGTGTTTGTTTCGGTTAACGGCGAATCTTACCTGATTCAGCGAGGCGTAGAGGTTGAGGTTCCCGATTATATTGCCGAGGTGTTGGAACATTCTGCTGCACAGGATGAGAAAACACAGCAGCTGATGGCACAGACTCAGGCAAAGTATGAGAAAAAAACTGCCGCGCTGTAAGGGGGAGACACTGTGACGCTCGAAAAAGCTTTGGAAATCTGTGATGCGGTAAAACCCAATCAATATAGCCGAAGCGAAAAAATCAGGTGGCTGTCAGAGGCGGACGGTATGGTGCAGCGGGAAATTTTCGACTGTTTTCAGCCGTCCAGCTTTGAAGGATATACCGAAGAGACACCGGAAGATACCGTTCTGCTGGTTCCCGAACCCTATTGCAGCCTGTACGAAGCATATCTGTCGGCACAAATCGATTTCCATAATGGAGAATTTACCCGCTATCAGAACAGCGCGCAGTTGTATAATGCCATCTTTTCAGCTCTCGCTGCATGGTATCGGCGGACACACGTACCGAAACAGGAAAACTCCATTACGATTTCATGAGAGTTTCGGCATCAGTTTGATTGAAAGTCGGGTCCCGCTATGATGGTGGGGCCCGCTATTTTTAGGAGGTGTTGATGATGTTGTTGCCTTCCCTTTCCCCTATCTCCCGCACCCGCTCGGTACTCCGGCAATTTGGCGGATACTGCCATACCAAGACCTGTTCTGACGGACAATTTTATGATATGGAAAACCTTTCTTCTCGGGAAGCACCCCTTTTGCGGCCGCGAAAACAGAGAGGAAAAATTCGGCAATTCTCCCGTCCCAATGGATTGTTTGGTAGGGATAAGCTGTGCTGGGTGGATGGTACAGACTTCTATTATAACGGCTTTCGGGTGGGAACCGTTGAGGATTCGGAAAAACAGTTTGTGGGCATGGGCGCTTATATCCTCATTTGGCCCGATAAAAAATATTATAATATCCAAACCGGAGAATTCGGTGATTTGGGGGCCAGCTTTACCAGCGAAGGCTCGGTGAGTTTTGCCCTTTCTAAAGAAGACGGCAATATATACGAAGGGTACACCGCAAGTGCCCAAGCACCTGATTCCCCCGAAAACGGCGCCTTGTGGCTGGATACCAGTCAAACCCCAAATACTCTGAAAGAATATTCCTCTGCCAGCCAGACATGGGTGGAAATTGCCTCCACTTTTGTCAAAATCACTTTTGCGAACATTGGAAAACTGTTTAAGCAGTATGACGGGGTAACCATTTCAGGATGTACAGGCCCTGGTGAAGGATTGAATGGTTCCTGTATCATCCGCAGCCGAGGAGATGACTGGATTGTGGTCCCCGGAATTTTAGATATGGCTTTTGACCAGGAAGAAGCCGTTACCATTAGTCGGGAAATCCCGGATATGGAATTCTTGACGGAAAGTGAAAATCGAATTTGGGGGTGTTCTTCCCAAAAACATGAAATCTACGCTTGTAAGCTGGGAGACCCCACCAACTGGAACTGCTTTGAAGGTATTTCTACCGATAGTTATGCAGCTACCATCGGTTCAGACGGGGACTTTACCGGCGCCTGTACCCATTTGGGAAACGTCCTGTTTTTTAAGGAGGATATGATTCATAAGGTGTGGGGCAGCCGTCCGGCTAACTTTCAAATTGCGAACAGCCCTGTCCGCGGTGTTAAAAAGGGCAGCGAAAAATCTTTGGTGATTGTCAATGAAACCCTGTATTATCACAGCCGAAACGGTGTCTGCGCTTATGACGGCAGTTTACCGGTGTCGGTTTCCAGCCCTCTTGGAGATACCGGATATCAAAATGCCAGGGGAGGCAATGTTGGAGACTGCTATTATCTTTCTATGGAGGATGGAAGTGGGAAATGGGTTCTGTTTGTCTATGACGAGGGAAGTGGCTTATGGCATAAAGAGGATGAAACCCATGTGAGATGGTTTGCACGAGTAGGGGGTGAACTTTATTTTGTCGATGACGGAAATGGCCTGTATGCGGTAAACGGCAGTACCGCTTTGTATGAAGGCGATGATGACTCTCTGAGAGAAATGGAAGATCCTGTTTGCTGGTATTGTGAAAGTGGAGACATGGGAGGAGATTTGTATGAATATCTGACGGGACTACAGTTTTGTTTCCAGTTGGAATCTCAAAGTACTGTCACCGTAAAACTTCAATACGATGGCGGTGACTGGGAAACCGTTGCAAAAATTTCCGCGCCGGAAAAGCGGGTATTTACTTTGCCGGTAATTCCCAGACGATGTATGTTTTTGCGAATCCGGCTGGAAGGACAGGGGGATATGGTATTGTACTCCATTATGAAAACCACGGAAAACTCTACAGAATTACCAATATCCTCTTTGTCTAAACCATAAAAAGGAAGGAGTGTGAGGTTTTATGACGGGACTTTCCTTTTCTCTGCCCGGGTTGGAACAGGTCTCTGACCCTCGCCAACTGAGGAACTGCCTGTTGCGGCTTACAGAAGAACTGCAATATGCACTCTCTCATTTGGGAAATGAAAACTTTAGTATAGAAACGCAAAAGCAGCTTTCGGATATGGCTCGTTCTGCTCAAAAGGCCGGAGAACTTGCCATACAGACTGACCAAAAAGCACAGGGCGAATTTCGAAAAATGTATGAGCAAATCGTACAGACTGCCGATCAGCTTTCCAGTGAATTCACAGTGGCGCTGATGGAGAAAGAAGAATCGATTATTTCCCAGGTAACAGAGGATTTTACTGCTAAAAGCGATACCATGCAATTGGAAGAAACCTTCCGCTCTGAATTGGAGCAAACCAGTCAGAAAATTGAAATGCGCTTTTCCGATGCCGCTTCCATGACAGAACAGGTAGAAGGAGAATTGGAAGAATATCGAAACCAGGTGGACACTTATATCCAATTCAGTACGGATGGAATTACTTTGGGAAAACGAGATAGTCCATTTACGGCTGTTTTGGGACAGGAACGTCTGTCTTTTTTACAGAACGGAAAGGAAATCGCCTATCTTTCCAACAATAAACTGTATATTACCAGTACTGAAGTATTGGACCGTTTTACAGTTGGTAATGATGGAAGTGGTTTTTTTGACTGGATTCCCCGGGCAAACGGCAATCTTGGCATGAAATGGAGGCAAGGCTAATGGCAGAAATCATCAAAAATTACAGCAACGGCTCTGCTATTAAAATCGTATATTCCTACACCCAGAATGTAGACAAAAACCAGAGCACCGTC
This sequence comes from Clostridiales bacterium, assembly GCA_019422525.1. Classification (GTDB taxonomy): domain Bacteria; phylum Bacillota; class Clostridia; order Oscillospirales; family Acutalibacteraceae; genus Heritagella_A. The sequence goes on along the minus strand of JAHZDE010000002.1, from coordinate 216,119 downwards.
ACCATGACCCTGTATGTCCATCGTGACAGCTATGGCCCATCCTATAATTCCCACTGTAATTCCTACATGCAGCTGGACGGCAGCACAGTCATGAGCTATGACGGCAGCTTTAACATCGGCACCAGCTGGGTGAAAATCGGCTCCACCGTGAGCAAAACCGTCACCCACAGCGCCGACGGTACCAAAACCATCACCCTGAAAGGCTTCTTTGATTCTCAGGGCCTTACCAGCAAACTCGACGACCTGACGGTTTCCGGCAATGTCACCCTGAAAACAATCCCCCGGGCCAGCAGCTTCACCCTGTCTGCCAGTACGGTAACCGCTGGCAGTACCAATATGACAGTGAATATCTCCCGGGCATCCTCCAGCTTTACCCATACGGTACAGTGGAAGCTGGGAAGTCACAGCAAAAGTACTTCCAGTGTGGCTACTTCGGCCTCCTACACCATCCCGGAGAGCTGGCTGGACGCCATCCCCAATAGTACCAGCGGAACCGGTACTGTCACCGTTACCACCTATAACGGCAGTACCAAAATCGGCAGCACCAGTAAAAACTTCACCGTCAAGGCGGATTCCGATGTCGTGCCCAGTTTTACCGGCATTACTTTCACACCGGTAAATGGCGACGTGCCGGAAGAATGGGGGCTGTATGTTCGGACAAAGAGCAAAGTCACCGCCAAGATTACCGGCGCAGCGGGCGTGTACGGCAGTACCATCAAGAGCTACAGCATTTCCGGCGACGGGTATTCGGGGACAACCGACAGCCTGACTACCGGGTTTCTCAACACTGCCGGGACTGTTACCTTTACCGCGAAAGTCACGGACAGCCGCGGCAGAACGGCTACCAAAACAGCCAGTATCACCGTCACCGACTATGCGCCGCCGGTGCTGTCCAGCGCGACGGGGTTCCGATGTGACAGTGCCGGCACGGAGCAGGACGACGGCAATTATATTTCTCTCACGGCCGATTTCTCTGGCTCCTCCCTGGATGGCAAAAATCCCATTACCGGCGAGTACCGCTATATGGCCGAGGGCGGCGACTGGTCACAATATGAGCCCCTGATTTCCGGAGAACCGGCAGTATTTGCCGCCACCGGCGACGCCACATTTACCGTACAAGTGCAGGTGAGCGACACCTTTACTTCTTTTACCCAGGACATCGTGGTCAACTCCACCCGATTCATTATGGACTTTAAGGCTGGAGGAACCGGTATCGCCTTCGGCAAGGCGGCAGAGTATGACGACACCCTGGATTGTAACTGGGGCGGACATTTCCGGAAAAACGTACAGGTAGACGGTTCCTTTTCCATTGGAATCCCGGCATCAGGCGAACGAGGTATCCGGCTTAATAATCATATGTGGTTGTATTATAACGAGGACGAAACCCCCACCGCTCATATCTACCAGCCCTATGCCCAGAAGCTGTCTTTCAGTATACGGAACGGGTCCGAAAAAGCCAGCGACCTGGAATGGCTTGGAGAGACAAGCGGTGAACAGCGGTATATTCTGCGCCCTATGGAAAATGGCGGAGCATATCTTGGGACTACCTCTATGCGCTGGAACACAGGTTTTTTTACCAATATCATTACACAGAGCGATTTGAAAGATAAGGAAAATATTCGGGAGATTTCGGGTGCAAAAGACTTTGTTATGGCCTTGAGGCCCATTGCCTACACCCTAAAAGATGGGGACAGCGGACGAATTCACATGGGGTTCGGCGCACAGGAAGTGTCACAGGCCGCGGCGGAACATGAAATGGGCGATTTGGCACTATATCAGGCGGCGGTAGTAAAAACGAACGGAATTGAGCAGTATTTCCGCGAAGGAATATCTGATGACTCTCTTTGCTGGGGACTGAATTATCCGGAGTTTATCGCGCCGCTGGTGGCAGTGATACAAGAACAGGAGAATCGTATTTCTGACTTGGAAAAGAACATGCGTGCCCTTCAAAATCAATTATCTACACAGAATTTAGAATAAGGAGGTATGGCTCGTGTCTATCAAATACAAGGTTAAATGGGGAGATACCCTTTGGGATCTTTCCAGAAAATATGGCGTTACTATTGATGCCATTGTAAAAGCCAACAAGCAGATTACAGACCCTCACTGGATTTATACCGGCGATACACTGATTATCCCTACTGGAAATAGTTCCTCTTCATCTTCCTCCAATAAGGGTTCCGCTTCTGGGGGAAAGACTTCCGCAACAAAAACGCCTTCTTATGAAACTGGAAAACCTACTTATAAACCTTCCAGCACGCTTTCTCAGCTGGAAAAACAGCTTAAACAGTTGGAGGCACAAAGGCCGGGAGAATATAACTCCCAATATACAGAACAAATTTCTCAATTGGTTGATCAGATTCTGAGTCAGGGGCCTTTTTCATATGATTTGTATAGTGACCCACTGTATCAGCAGTATCGCTCTCAGTATATGCAAGCCGGGAATTTTGCCATGCGGGATACCATTGGACAAAGCGCTGCTCTCACAGGAGGCTATGGAAACAGTTATGCGCAAACAGCTGGAAGCCAAGCCTATAGCCAATACTTAACACAGCTGAACGAACAGATACCGGAACTTTATAACGCTGCTTATAGCCGGTATCAGGAGGAACAGGAACGGTATATAAATCAAATGGAAGCTCTAATGGATATGGATGCCAGTGACTATGAAAAATATCGGGATACGGTGTCCGACTACCAGGAGCAGTTGGATTATTATAAAGATAAATACCAGAAGCAGCAGGAACAGGAATATGAGGAATACCTGAAGAAACTTTCTGAATGGCAGAAAGACAGAGAATACGGTTATCAGAAGTCGAAAGATCAAACGGCGCAAAGTCAATGGGAAGAAGAAATGCGTTTAAAATGGAATCAGCTTTGGAACTGATTTTTGCATCTGTTTACTGATTGATTCTATTAACAAAATGGGAAGCCTTTGTAAGGCTTCCCATTTTTAGAAATCAGCTATCACATTATGAGAAAAGCCTGAAATATCTGAGTAGACAGATGCAAATCATGTCTTTTTGTAGGGAAGAAATTACAGAAATTTTACAGGAAGCCATTCGCAGACATTACACACCAAATGTAAAATTATGAAGTAACCTGAGTATGGAGGATATGGAAAGGACGGCTGTCGAGAGTGGTTGAAAAATTATCAGTAGATTTTGTTCGGAAAATATTTTGGATTCTTACCAATGGAAATGCTCAAATCAAATTCCATACGATTTGTATGCAGAACCGTGACCGGGAAAAAGCCACCAATCGGCCGGTAGAATTTGGCTTAAAATTGTTGGGATATAATCTGTGGTATCGTCTGCCTTTACTGCGTGAAATTCCCATTGGCAGGCAGATTGGAAAAGATTATCTTACCCGTCAATATCTGCGCCTGCCAGTAGAAGACTTGGCATCTGAAATTCTTGAAAATCCTCAGGCTGTATGTGATGTGGAAAATAGCCTGTTTCTTCCCATCCTTAGCCAGGACGCTTTTTTTGAAAAACTGGAGAATGTATTTGACTGTCCTGGTTTTGCCAAAATGCGCCGTCGGTATCAGGATAATAAAAAGCCGCTGAAGGACATCTATGACAGCATTAACCAAGCTCTTTCTACCAGTCTTTCCTGGGAACAAGAGCTTTCAATAGCCCGGGAAAACTTGATTCCCAACCGCTATATTATCCGTTTTCTGGATATTGCCACTTATCATCAGGTAGCTATCTATTTAACGGTTGACTCCTGCTATCCCCGCTGCTTTTTCGAAACACTTTTGAAGCAAAATAATATCAGCTGGGATTATCTGGCGGTTTCCTGTGAGTCGGGAAAGTCTAAAACAGAAATAGCCCGCACATTGGGCCTTTCTAAATTTGGGATTGTTTCTGCCGATTTCAACGGATTTCTCAAACCCTTATCAAAACTTGGTGGTAAGCCTATTTATTATCGTGCCCCTGTTCAGCTGATGAAAGACACGCTGCATCCCGGACTCTCTGCGGATTTTCAGGAAACATATGATGCCATTTGTGGTGCTAGAGTGTTCTCTGGAAGAAAGCGTCCTGAATTTCTATATGAACTTGGGTATTTGTGTGTAGGACCTCTGTTTTCCAGCGTGCTCTCTTTTATAGAGGGAGACTTTACTGTATGTTATGTGAAAAAACATTCATTATTTGCCAAAGCAGCTGGCCCTCGTGCGGTATGTACGATGAATCCAAACCGGCAGTTCCAGCAGCCCTATGTTCAGGTGCTTGACCCTGGATTCGATGAGCAGGGATTTGCCAAGTTTATGGATACTCTTCGCAGGAATCATCCTCACACCCAGTTTCGCGTACTGTCTCTCCCTGAGATCACATCTCAAAATATGCTTTGTTTAGCCGGTTTGTTTACTGGAGAGAAATCTATACTGTCTGATGGCGTGTGGGATTTTTACCGGGATTACACCCGCTATACGCAAAATGCTCCTGTTCCCCTGCAGGATGGTGTTCGGTTATATAGAAGCGGATGTCAGAACGTGGAAAAATTGATGGCGGATGTACTTCCTGCAGGAAATGCAGCGGCAGCAGTTTCTCTGTAAAGGAGCAGCAGTTTATGGTTTTATATCACTTATCCACCACCTATCAGCTTCTCTATTGCATTGTCCATCGATTGGCCAGACATCAAAAAGAAGATGCTGGATTGCTAATGGTAGAATATATTTTTCCGGAAAAAGAACGCCGGGATATGGTGCAAAAATTATTGGATACCGGTTGGTTTTCTTTTGTCCGTCTGGTGCCAGAAAATCAGTTTAAATTAAAACGTGGGAATGCTCTGACGGAAAACAGCTCTTCGGAAGAGATCGAAGGTGTTATCCACAACATCTGCACCTGTGTTGAAAATTGGCTCCAGTTGGACTTAGCAAGTTTTTCCCGTATTTATATTGGCTCAGACCAATGGTCCTTTGGAATTTATTGTTTAGCCAACAAAATTCCTCATGTATATATTGAAGATGCCAGCGGGATGCTTTCTCAACGTGAGCGCTACATGCAAATCACTAAGGAAATTAACATGACCAATTATGTGATTTCTCAATATCTGCATGGCGCCGGTACCAGCGAATATGAAATCGCCCGCTTGTGTGATGAGCGAAATTTTATCAATGGATTTACGGATGTTAAGGCAGAAAACTTCTCTATCTATGATGCCTTACAATATGATATTCCTCAGCGCGTCCCTGAAATTTTAGATTTTTACGGTGCAAAACCCATTTCCGTGAGTGACGGGATGCCGGTTTGTATGTATATGACTCAATATCTGAAATCTATGGCCGTAAAAGATTTGGACGTACAGGAACAGATTACCACCATTTTGGTCGATTATTTTTCTGCTGGGTGCCAGCTAGTCATTAAGCCCCACCCAAAAGATATCTGGATGAATTATCGAAGAATCTTTCCCCATGCCATTATTCTGCCGCATCGGATGAATTCCGAACTGATTCCCTTCCTGTTTGACCAGCCAGTACAGAGGGTCTTGACTGCCAGTTCTACTTCTGTGGGAGGGATGGCACCGTTTGCTCAGGAAGTTTATGAATTTACAACGGAAATTGAGACACGGTTTGAACATCTTCACGCTATCTACGTAGCGGCTGCCTTATTAAAAGAATTTACAAGATGCACTGGACAGGCGGTCTGCCCTGTCTATGAACAGGTAAACCGGGTACAAATGGAAAACTTTATCAAAATCATTCAGGTTCCTGTTTCTGAAAAAGGGAAAGAAATTCATATTACAGAAAACCCTTCCCAGCTTTTACAGGTGGACTGGGACATGTTTTTACTGATTCTTGATGAAAAAAGTCCTCCGGCTCTTTCTTTGCCAGTGGAATACACCATTTTGCAGGTAACCGCTTCTCTTTGTCCGGAAGACTCCAGCTTGCTGAGTGAAAACGAATATACCCTATATCTGGCGGTAAAATGTCCGAAGATAAAAGGCTGTATTTCCGGATTTGCGTTTGTCCGTCTTTTGCCATTTTCCCGAGCAAAGCTGTATGTCCAGTCCAAAATTCTTACACAGGAAGAATTGGTCGAAATTAGCCGAAATGAAGAAAGAGAGTGAAAGTATGAAAACCGTTGCTTTTGTCCCGGTAAAACTCAACAACGAGCGTCTACCCGGTAAAAATACCAAGCCTTTTCATAATGGCGATCCCCTTATCTGCTATATTCTGCGCACCCTACTGAAAACCAGAGGCCTTGATGAAATCTATGTGTATTGCAGCAATCCGGCCATTCAGGAATATCTTCCGGAAGGTGTCACCTGGCTTCCCAGAGACAGCCGTTTGGATTCCTCATCCACATTGATTTTGGAAGTTTTGCAGGCGTTTGCCAGGGACGTGGATGCCGATACCTATGTACTGGCTCATGCTACTGCACCTTTTATTTCCCGTGTTTCCATTGAGTCGGGAATTATCGCGGTGAACAGCGGAGAATATGACAGCGCCATGACAGTGAAAAAGCTGCGGGAATTTCTTTGGATTAATGGCAAACCCCAATATGATACTTCTCGGATTCCCCGTACCCAGGATTTAGGGGATTTGTATGCGGAAACCACCGGTCTTTATATTTATAAAAAAGAACTCTTGATGGATCACAACCGTCGTACCGGTGATAAGCCATTTTTGATTCCCGTGAGCGATATTGAAGCCTGTGATATTAACGAGCCCTTTGATTTTGAAGTGGCGGATATGGTGTTTAACCGGTTTATCTGTAAAGGAGAACATGCATGAGTCAGGTAAAGTTTTTGGATTGTACCCTGCGGGACGGTGGGTACATCAATCAATGGAAATTTGGCCGAGATACGATTCGGGATATGCTGAACCGTTTTTCTAAGGCGGGTGTGGATATTGTTGAATGTGGTTTTTTGACAGAACAGCCTAAAGAAGAAAATCAGTCCCTGTTTCACAGCGTGGAAGAAATTAACGCCCTTTTGCCCAAAAACAGCGACAGCTTGTTTGTAGCTATGATTGCCATTGGAGAAAAGGAAATTAACCCTTCTGCCCTTTCTCCTGCTGCAGAAGGCGGACTGGGTGGAATTCGTCTGACTTTCCATCCGGAAGAAATGGATAAGGCCTTTTGTTATGGCGAAATGATTCAGCAAAAAGGCTATAAGCTCTTTATGCAGCCTGTTGGTACTGCCGGATATTCCGATGAAGATTTGATACATCTGATTAAACGAGTCAACCAGCTGAATCCCTATGCCTTCTATCTGGTTGATACGCTGGGAACGATGTATGGAAAGCTTCTGCTTCGGCAGGTGATTCTGGCAGACAACAATCTGGCCAGCGGAATTAAAATCGGGTATCATTCCCATAACAACCTGCAAATGTCCTTCGCCAACGCCCAAAAACTGTTGGAATATAAAACCGACCGCACCTTGATTATCGACTGTTCCGCCAGCGGTATGGGAAGAGGTGCTGGGAATTTATGTACAGAGCTAATTTTAAATTATTATAACCGGGAATATGAAACCCGGTATCATGTACTGCCAATTCTGGAAATGGTAGATAAATATATTACAGCTATCTCTCTGACAAACCGTTGGGGTTACTCCTGCCCGTATTTTTTGGCCGCTGCACAGGACTGCCACCCCAATTATGCTTCCTATTTGATGTCGAAGCAAACCGTTTCTATCAGTGCAGTTTCTGAACTATTGGATCAGATCCCCCCCGAGAAACGGGAACAGTTTGACAAACATCTGATTGAACACCTTTATCAGAAATATCAATCCCATGCAGTGGATGATATGGATGCTATTGATGCCCTTCGGCAGAAAATGGACGGCCGCAAAATCTTAATCCTCGCCCCCGGAAAATCCATCATTGCTTATCACGACAAAGTCCAGGAAGCCATCGAAAAGGAAAACTTGTTGGTTATCAGTGTCAATTTTATTCCTCACGAGTATGACTATGACTTGCTGTTTCTCACCAACGACCGCCGGTATGAAGAAATGGCGGATGAAATCGACTGGAGCCGCACCATTGCAACCTCCAATATTCGGGATCTTCCGCCAGAGGCCGTCACGGTGAACTATTCCGCATTGTTAAACACTTCTCTCTATGCCTCTGACAGTGCCAGCACCATGCTGCTCAAATTGCTGGTAAAGTGTACCGTAAAAGAAGACGTCTGCCTGGCCGGTATGGATGGATTTTCCGATGACCCCTTTTCCAATTATTATTCCCCGGATTATGCTGTCCCAAGCTATGACATCCCTCTTCGGACTAAGAATGAGGAAATCAATGTCCAGCTGAACAAACGCTCCAAAGAGCTGCATTTGGTATTTCTTACCCCCAGCCTCTACAAAATTCAAAATCAAAAGGATGAAGATTGATTGATACATCATATCTTACAGTTTTACAGAAAAAAAAGACGCGCTTGCAAAAGAAAAATTGACCGGACTCTGACTCGGTTTACTATGCATAACCGAATGATTACCGAAGCTTTTTATCGGGAAAAATCCGATAAAATCGGAATGTTTCGGAGAGGCCTCTATCTGTTTTTACTGTGTCTGGCTTCTGCTGTGGGAAAGGTATATTCCCACCGGGCTGCACCTCAGGAACGCCGGGATTATACGAACCGCATCTTTACTCTGGCACCAGAATCCCATAGGCAGAAAAGGCTTACCTATACTACCATGGCTAAAAAGATGCTATTGTGTGACGTAGTGTCTTTTGACATTTTTGACACCTTGCTTCTGCGGCCTTTTGACGACCCGAAAACCGTCTTTTATCTGGTAGGGGAAAAGCTTCATTGCCCCTCCTTTACCCGATACCGTGTGCTGGCTGAAAAACAGGCGCGGCAAGAGGCTATGGAAAAGAATGGGGTAAACGAAGTAACACTGTGCGATATTTACCAGAAAATGCAGCGTTATGTGGCCTGTGACATTCGCAGGGCTATGGAGCTGGAAGAAGAAACCGAGCTTTCCCTTTTGCGGGCAAATCCTTATATGAAGCAGCTATATCAAACTGCCGTAGAGCTTGGGAAAACAGTGATCGCCGTTTCCGACATGTATCTTTCCTCCTACGTGATTGAAAAAGCCCTTCACAATGCTGGATATACCCAAATTTCCCGTATTTTTATTTCTCAGGAATGTGGATTTTCCAAACGCAGTGGAAAGTTATTCCCTTATGTCAAAGAGCAATTAGGAAACGACAAACGGTATTTCCATATTGGAGACAACTATACTTCCGATTTTTTACGTTCTCAGGAAGCCGGATTTGAGGCCAATTATTATCCCAATGGAAACCGTTTGGGAAATCCCCATCGCTGCATGGATTTGACGGCTTTAATTGGAAGCGCATATCGGGGAATCGTCAACAACAGGCTGTGCTGCGGCGCTTTTCGGGAAAACCAGTATTTTGAATATGGGTATGTATATGCCGGATTTTATGTGCTGGGATATTGTGTCTGGATTCATGAGCGAGTGAGGGCAAAGGGCATTGAAAAGCTGCTGTTTCTCTCTCGAGATGGAGATATTCTGCAAAAGGTGTATCAAAAATTGTACCCCCAAGAGAAAACAGAATACGTCTATTGGTCCCGAGCTGCCGCTACCCGTTTAACGGCAGGATATTTCCGCAACGAGTTTTTCCTGCGGTATATCAAATATAAAATTTCCCGGAAAATCACCATGAAACAGATGCTGGCTGCTATGGAACTTCCTCAAATGCAGCCTGTTCTGGCGGAATCCGGATTTCAGGAACAAACTCTTCTGACAAAAGAAAATTATGAGGAAATTGTCACAGTATTTCTGGATAACTGGAAAATCGTAGAAGAAGCCTATGCCGGAAGCTATCAGGCTGCAAAACTTTATTACCAGGAAAAACTGGCTGGAATACATTCGGCTGCCGCTGTTGATGTTGGCTGGGCTGCCAGCGGTGTCTCAGCCCTTAAAGTGCTGGTAGAAGATTTGTGGAACTTTGACTGCAAAATTTATGGATTTGTCTCTGGCGCCAATTATCTCCATGACCAGAATATTATTGAAGCACCTTTAACCAGCGGCGACATTGAATCCTATATGTTTTCCCAGCAAAAGAATCGGGAACTCAAACGTCAGCATCGGGTTGGGCAACTGTACAGCGTGTTTATTGAAATGATGCTGGCATCTCCCAGCCCTTCGTTTATGCAGTATAAGCTTTCAGAAGACGGACGTCCTGCTTTTCGCTTCGATTTGCCGGAAACTGAGGGATATGAAATGATTCAGGAGATACAGAGGGGAATTCTCACGTTTGTGGATGACTATACCAGAGCATTCGCCCAATATCCCCAGCTCTATCGTATCAGCGGAGAAGACGCTTATCATGTATGCCGGTTTATTATTTCCCGTCCGGACTATTTCCGTAATCTCTTTGCCGAATATCCGGTAAATCGGGCTGTGGGAACTTCTTCTTATGAGATGGAAACTCTGGCACAGCTGATGGAGCGGGAATATCAGGAATAAAGGGGTGAGAAAATGATTTATTATGCTTTAACCACCTATCATGTACTATGCTGTGTCCTGCATAAAATGGCTGTACATCCCCATGAAAAGGCGGTTCTGTTGCTTTCCAATATCCATAAAAACTCCGTAGCCTACGTAAATCGCTATCAGGCTTCAGGAATTTTTGACCGGGTGGAAGTATTGGATGAGCTTTCGGTGCTGGAACATCAGAAATATCTTGAAAGGAAAAAAATCCCCACCAATATGATTCTTTCTGCTTGCTGTCACCGTATGGAAAAGGTAATAAAAGAATTGGGGATTTCTGTAAAGAGCCAGGAACGGTATTTGTGCCCCGACCATTTTCCCTTTGGTTGGTATGTGATTTCCAACAAACTCCCCTACCACTGTTTTGAAGAGGGAAGCGGCGTGCTTTCTGACCGGGAATTTGCTATGAATAATATGAAGCGCAACCGCACTCAATACAAATTGTGCTTTAGCCTGGGGTGTTTTGGAGATAATTCTCTGGCAGTGGAGATTCTGGCCGATAAGGAAAAACAAAAGCCTGATTATCAGAACCCCAAAATGACTGACTTTTCGGTGGACAGGATTCTGCGGGAGATGGACGATCATGAGAGACAAAAAGTTCTGCAATTTTTCGGGGCAAAAGAAAATCTTCGTCTTGAAAAAAACAGCAGCCTGCTGCTGACCCAGCATATGGCAAATCTGGGCTTGATGACTCTTGGAGAACAACACAGGATGTATACCCTGTTTGCTGACTACCTGTTTTCTCCCGGCAGTCAGTTGGTCATGAAACCCCATCCTGATGATATTGCCGGAACTTATCGGGCTGTTTTCGGTGAGGGAGTTACCATTCTTCCCTTTGCCATGCCGTCAGAACTGATGAAATACTGTATAGAAGGGAAATTTCAAAAAGCTGCTGCTGCCTATTCCACTTCTGTTCGCTCTATGTCTTATATTGCGGAGGAAACGCTGTGCTTTGACAGCAGAATTTTACAGGACTGGAAATACATGCCCATTTATGACTGCGCTGCCCGCTTTTTACAGAAAGCAGGTTTTGCGCATGCCATCACAAATGGTGATGAATTACTACTCGGAGAACTGTCTAAAATGGCAGGAAATCCAGTAACCTTTTCCCATTCTAATAATCCCTTACAGGAAAATTGTGATGCTGTAGTAATCAGCGATCTTCCCGCTCCCGATACTCCAACGGATTGTATTGAACAAGCCGAACAAATCGTAGCTCTTCTTTCTTCTACCCATGCGAAGGTAGTCATTTTTTGTCAAGAAGAAAACCTTTATTCTTTTTTTAATGGAAAAAATCAGGAAATTTTTCGCTATTTGCGCCCCCTTACTTTGCGGACGGGGACTACGGAAAAGCAAATCTATGTCTATACAAAGGAGAAGTCTATTATGGAAACAGCAGAACAATTCCATTGCGAAAAAGAACTGCCCTATACCGGTGTAACCGTCAAAATGGATGGAATCAGTGCTTCTGAAGCGGAAAAAATCCGATTACTGGAAGGCGTTTTGGCTGCGACAGAAAAACGCCTGAATAGCTATATTGCGGAAAGAAAGGAGGCCGTTCTGTGAAGCGCTTGATTATTTTTGACTATGACGGGACGTTGGCAGATACTTCTCCCGGAATTTGCCACTGTTATAATAAAACAGCCTCTGAAATGGGATATACGCCCCATTCTGCGCGAGACGATTTTTATGGCGTAATCGGCGGGTCCTTGGAGCATGGGTTTTCAACTCTATGGCCCACTATGCCTACCGAACAGGTCACTGATGCTGTTATTCGCTATCGGGAACTTTATGCGCAAGAAGGACGATTTTTACCTGCTCCTTTGTATAACGGAATGCGTGAAACGCTGGAAACCTTGAAAAAACTGGGGTTTTCTCTGGCAGTCGCCACTTTAAAGCATGAACGTTTTATCCATGATATGCTTCGCGATAATAGAATTGAATCGCTTTTTGATACTGTATGTGCCTATCGCAGCAATGAAAGCAAAAGTGATTTGCTGCGGGAAGCCTGCCAAATAGCCGGAATTTCTCCCTCGCAAAGCCTGTTGGTTGGAGACAGCGCTTTTGACGGAAAGGGTGCCCAAATGATTCCCATGGATTTTGCAGCTGTATTATATGGCTGGGGATTCCGTCAAAAAGAAGATACTCTGCCCTATGTTCCTTGCATCGTGTTACATACCCCGGAAGAACTGATTCCTTTTTTGAATTTTTCATATTCAAATACACACTCCTGATTTTTCGATAAATCCTTCCTATCACGATTTTATACTAAGAAAATATATGTTTTTCTTTTGAATCCTTGACGTGGATGGGGCTATTCTATTACAATAGTAAAGTATAAAAGTGCTTTCCAAACCCAACAGCTTAAAGGAGTGTGCAAACATGGCTGAAATCAAACCTTTCCGCGGACTGCGTTTTACCGATAAAGCAGGCGACATTCAAACGCTCACCTGCCCGCCTTATGATATTATCAGCGAAGAACAGCGACAGGAATATCTGCAAACGAATCCATATAATGTGATCCGTTTGGAACTTCCCAGAGAAGGGGAAAATCCCTATGTACAGGCAGGGGAAACACTGCACCGCTGGGAGCAGGAAGGAATGATTCGCCGGGATACCCAGCCGGCTCTGTATATTTATGAAGAAGAGTTCCTTTCCGGTGTGACCCAAGGCGAAGTTAAAAAAGTAAAGGGCTTTATCTGCCGGGTAAAAGCTGAGCCGTTTTCAAAAGGAACGGTTTTGCCTCATGAAGAAACTTTGAGCAAAGCAAAAGAAGACCGTCTGAATCTCATGAAGGCAACTGGCTGCAATTTCAGCCAAATCTATTCTTTGTATATGGATGAAGAACACACCACCCGAGAGAGACTGGAGAACTTGTCCAAAGATACGCCCCGATATGAATTCAGCGATGGATTTGTCACCCATCGTTTGTGGCTGGTAAATGACCCTGTTGCCATTCAGGCTATCTGCGATGATTTTGCAGACAGAAAGTTGTATATTGCCGATGGCCACCACCGTTATGAAACTGCCGTTAATTTCAGCCAATACTGCCATGAAAACGGTATTGCCCCGGAAAACGGAGAAGCCGACTATGTTATGATGATGCTGGTAGATATGGAAAATGAAGGTCTGGTTGTTTTCCCCACTCACCGTCTCATCCGCAATTTGGAAAACTTTTCTGCGGAAGCATTGTTAAAGGGATGTGAGGAACACTTTGACGTAGCGGTCATGAATCATCTGGAAGAAATTGAATCCACGCTTCACTCGCTGTATCAGGAAGGCAAAAAAGCATTTGCTTTCTATGAGGGTGGGGAAAACTGGTATTTGCTCACACTGCGTGACATCTCCGTAATGGCTTCGCTGCTGCCGGATAAAAGCCCGGCTTCTCAGGGACTGGATGTAACGGTGCTGCACAGTCTGGTACTGGAAAAACTGATGGGTATTGATAAAGAGAATATGGCCAATCAGAGGAACCTTACCTATACCCGCTCCTTTGAAGAAGCCATCCAGTCCGTACAATCCGGAGAAAGCCAGTGTGCGTTTATTCTCAATCCCACTCGGGTTACGGAAATCCGCGATGTAGCAGCTGCCGGAGAAAAAATGCCTCAAAAATCCACCTACTTCTATCCCAAGCTCATCACCGGTCTGGTAATGAATGAAATGGATTTGAATTTATAATAAACTTCTATTACTAAATAAAGCGTGATACCGGAAAACCGATATCACGCTTTTATTTTTTATACCATTACTTTCCCGGGAAATTCTCCTTGCTGTGGTTTACCACGCTGCTTTCCCGTTACGCAGGAATAATGGAATCTGTTCTATTGGAGTAGGAACGGTTATGGTCTGTCCCCCATCAAACTGCCTTCCGCTCCAATATTCTACCCAGGTCTCACCTGCCGGCAGATACACTTGTCTTTCAGAAACCTTTGCATAAAGCACCGGTGCTACCAGAATATCCGGACCAAATAAATATTCATCTTCACATTTCCAGCACGCTGTATCCTTGGGAAAATCATAGAACAGCGGCCGCATGACGGGGGTTCCCTTTTCATGGGCTGCCTGCATTTGTTCGGTAATATAGGGCTTTAGCTTTTCTCTCATTTCCAAATAGGTTTTGCAGATTTCATAAGCCTTTTCGCCAAAGCTCCAAACCTCATTATCCGCACCGGAACGACAGGTAGCTCCTCCGGTGGTTCCCACTTGAGGCTGGCGGGGTTCTCTGTCTCCATGCAGACGCATTACCGGGCAAAAGGTCCCATATTGGAACCAGCGGACCAATAGCTCTCTGAATTCCGGATTTTTGGGGTCCCCGCCGTGGAATCCGCCGATATCTGTCGTCCACCAGGGAATTCCCGCTATTCCCATATTCAAACCGGCGGCCAATTGGTTGCGAAGGGATTCAAAGCTGGAATGAATATCTCCGCTCCATACCAACGCGCCATATTTTTGAGAGCCTGCCCAGGCACAGCGCAGAAGGTTGATGATATTTTTTTGCCCGGCCTGCTGCTGCCCTTCATAAAAGGTTTTTGCATAGCACACCGGATATAGATTTCCAATTTGTACATTGGGACCCAGATAATAACGATAGTTGTCAAAGTCATATACGGTGTATTCCGGTTCTGCTTCATCCAGCCAAAAAATTTTGATCCCTTTATCAAAGTAATTCTTTTTGACCTTCTGCCATACATATTTCCGGGCCTGCGGATTGGTCGCGTCATAGTGAATGGTGGCCCCTTCAAAATCCAATCCTACCCGCACCCCCCGGTCACAGCGAATTAGATAGCCTTTTTCCAGCATTTCCTGATAATTCTCTCCGGTCTTATCCACAGTTGGCCAAATGGAAACCATCAGTTCAATCCCCATCTCCTTCAACTCCCGAATCATACCGTCTGGGTCAGGCCAATAGGTGGTATCAAATTTCCACTCCCCCTGCTTGGGCCAGTGGAAAAAGTCGATAACAATTACGGAAATAGGCAGACCGCGGCGCTTGTACTCCCGCGCCACCTGCAAAAGTTCTTCCTGTGTCTGATACCGTAGTTTACACTGCCAAAATCCCATGGCATATTCCGGCATCATCGGGACTTTTCCGGTAGCGTTGGCATAAGCTTCCTCAATTTCTGCCGGTGTATCTCCTGCAGTAATCCAATAGTCCATTCCTTTGGTGGAAACGGCCTCCCATGTAGTCAGGTTTGCACCAAATACACACCGTCCCACACCAGGATTATTCCACAAGAAACCATATCCCAAAGAGGATAACGCAAAGGGAACACTTGCCTGAGAATTCCGATGAGCTAATTCCAAGTCGGCTCCCTTGAGATTCAGCAGCGGCTGCTGGTATTGTCCCATTCCATAAATTTTTTCATTCCGGCTTCCTGATTCAAACCGTACTGTCAGGTGATAATCGCCCCCCAAAATAGGTTTAAACTCCCGGGCCTCTACTTCCAGAGCGCTGCATTTATTGGAGAAGATATCCCGACGATTCCGGGCATATTCTTCCAAAAGGACCCTGCCGTCTTGATGGTAAAACGTGATTTTTCCATGACGGCTGATTTGTGCATAGATTTTTCCGTTACAGATTTTTGCCCCGTCTTCTTCTATTGAAATCTGACAGGGAACCTCTTCTACCGGTAGTAGCGCCCAGTTTTCTTCCGGCATTTTTGCCTGCTTGCAGGCCCGTACCCGAAAGCTGTTTTCTCCCCAAGGCTCAATCCACAGCGTTTCAGCGTCATAGTGATAAACAAGCCTGTTTTCCTGTTTTTGGAACAACGACATACAACTCACTCCTTTTTGAAAAATTGACCTTTTATAGCAACAGTTCTCGAATTGCCGATAATATTTTTCTGTTTCCACTTCACATTTTACAGAGATATTTGATAAATCCTCGCGGTTCGCGGCTGCAAATCTACTGTTAAAGTTCCTCTTTCTGCATCCCAGTAAAAATCATTGGGAAGGCTGGATGGGTAGAGACAGCTTACCCGATCTGCCGGGATTCCTCGATAGGAGGCAAGAGGGATAGAAACTCCCCTGCCGCTCTTTTCCTGCATGTACCAGACAGCCAGGTAAACCGTATGAGGGCATGCAAGCCCCAAGCACAGGTATTCAGACTGCATACTGGCAAGTCCCAGTGGCCAGAAGGGAAGACTGTCTTTTATGTCCTTCCGAATCTTTCGGTAACATTGGAGCCCTTCCTTTACCAAGGCAAGCCGCTGTGGTGAAATTCGATTGAGATAGCCACTCTGATGAATCCGCAGCAACATGGCATTGACCATATTATAAACCGTTTCTTCCTCGTCTCCGTCAGGAAGCGGATAGGACCAGATAGCTGCCTGCTCAGGGGTACAGGCTGTTGGACAATTTGCCGCAATAGCCGCCATTTTAATATAGTCTTCCTGGTCTGTGACGGATTGAATACTGTAGCGGGATAAATGAGAGTACTCCATCCGCATACCGCCGCTGGAACAGTTTTCGATGACCAATCCGGGATAAGAGGCAAACACACTATCCAACCAGGAAAGATAGGCTCTGGTATGGGATAAAAGCCCTTCTCCCGGACTGTCCGCCTGATAATCGGTTCCTATGCTCATATTGATGTTATAGTCCATTTTGATATAGCCGACTCCGTATTCCTCTACCAGACGTTTTATCACAGAAGAGGCATAGTCCCGAACCTGCGGGTTTCGGAAATCCAGCTGATACCGGCTGTGGTCAATCACAGGTCTACCGTTACGCTGGAAAAACCAGCTTTTATCCACCTTTTTGACCATGGGGCAATGGATTCCCATCACTTCAATTTCCAGCCATAATCCGGGAATCATCCCTTTTTCCCGAATATATTGCAAAGGCTCTTGAATTCCACCCGGGAACCTTCCTTTTGCAGGCTGCCACTCCCCAACGCCATCCCACCAAGGGCCGTCATCATACCAGCCACAATCAATACAGAAATACTCACAGCCGATTTCTGCTGCTTTATCAATCAACGGTTTTAACTTTTCGGTGGTAGGGTCTCCCATCAGGCAGTTCATATAGTCGTTAAAAATAATCGGCAGATTGCAATTGTCCTCATTTGGCCGACGAATGGCACGGCGATATCGGGTCATTTCCTGAATTGCGCGGGTAAAATCTCCATTTACCATGACCACTGCACAAGGGACACTCTCAAATGTCTCTCCCGGCTTTACGATTCGGGTAAAGCCATTCTCCTGGCTGGTCGGCCCTGAAAGCTGCAGATATAATTCGCCGACAATATCACTGATTTCCCAATGCCAAGAGCCGCTGGTTTCAATCTGCCATAAGACTGTTTTTCCGAGCTGCGTCTGTTCATAGGCACCCATAGTAAGGTATTCGTCACAAGCCCATGAGCCGGTACTGGTTACTCCAATCCGTTTCATGGAAGATGCCTGTACCACATCATAGCCCAACTCATTCATGGTGTAATTCTTCCATTGTGCTTCTCCAAACCAGGTATTATGGGGAATGTGAATTCTAACATTTTGGTCTCTGGGCCCTTCCGCCTCTTCTGATAATCCGGTAAGAGCAAAGGAAGAAAGGTATTCTATTGGAAAATCTTCCGTCCCCTTATTTTCTACGGTATTCCAACACCGTATCGCTGGTATTCCATTATAAAACTGAAAATGACTGGTAAGCATCAACCCTTGGTATTCCTGCACAATTTCCAGCTTCCTGCCAAATTTGTTACTCATATCCCGATGACCACAATACCGCATTAACGATGAGGGACTGCATCCGGTATGCTTATTGCCATGGTTGTCATTCTGGTCAAAACCGGACACCTGTAATTCTGCCAGCCGGTACCAGCGAGCTTTGTTATCCGGAATTATCATTTTCTTTTCCGGGCGGCAAGAACCATGAAGAAGGCGAATGTCTCCCTCCTGTGTTACTTGGATATGAAGATAGATACCGTTTTCCTGTATGTTGATATCCATATAGCAACCTCCATGCATATTAATATCCTTAAAGTGGAATTATTTTTGCATAATTTGATTATAAAATATATCCAGGAAAAGGTAAAGCGGACATTTCGGTTGCTATATAAAGTTTTCTTTCCTTCTAACCATATGAATTTATATCAAAATCATTATAACTCATTGAACGCCATATGAAGTAAAAATTGTATGGTTATTCAACGCATTATTTGAGATACGTTTTATTATCATTTATAATGTTATAGAAACGCAAAAAAGCCTTCACACAAATGTGTGAAGGCTTTTTATTGGCGCGCCAGAAGGGACTCGAACCCCTGACCTTCTGATTCGTAGTCAGACACTCTATCCAGCTGAGCTACTGGCGCATAAGCTGTTTCAAACAGCTTCACTATTATAACGCATTATTCTGCGGTTGTCAATGGCTTTTTCAAATTTTTTGGCAAAGTAATTTCTCCATCGACAGCAACTGCCTTTCTACTCCATCACGGCCTTTTCTTCCCTGACGGCGAATTTCCCGAAACCCCATGGATTTCCAAAAGGCAAGACCAGAACGATTGGCTTCATAGCATCCTAATTCCAAGCGGTTCTTTCCTGTCTTGATGGCAGCTTGTTCCAAGGAAGCAAACAGCTTTTGTCCCCAGCCCTGTCTGTGAATCGAACGGGATAATAAGAATAACCCCACATATCCCGTTTGCGAATCAGGATAATTCTCCACATAATCCACGATAGCAGCAGGATACCCGTCCTTATAGAGTAAGAGAAAGCTTTTATCCTTCCCGGTACATCCCGGCGGGAGCGCCTGTATATCCTGGCGAAGATTCTCGCAGGTGGGGAGCTCCTCTTTTGTATCCATATAATACCCGTCCACATTGCTCTCCAATACTTCAAGGGCTTTTTCCAGATTCACTTCCCCTATTTTTTCGGCTCTCCATGCCGGAAGGCTGCACATAAATTCATCTATAAACGAAGTCACTCCCCGTCCTCCTCAGGAGAAGCCTCTAATGACAACAGGCTATATCCATAGGGTCCCAAATGGAGCTGCTCTTTTTCCGGTGCTGCCCCCAAAAGCGGCGTTACTTTATGCCATTCATAAGGAATATGCAGATACTGGTCCCACGCCGAGCGATTGACAGCTACCAACACCGCCTGCTCTTTTCCAATTCGCATAAAGGCAAAACATTCCTTCTCTGCCAAATAAGGAACCATACCACTTTCTTTAAGAGCCGGGCAAGCCTTTCTCACTTTTCCCAATGTGCGATACCATTCAATCAAATCCTGATTTTCATTGCCCCAAGGATATGTCCCACGATTAAAGGGGTCTTTATATCCTTCCATACCTGCTTCATCACCATAATAGAGACAAGGCACTCCAGGGAGGGTATATTGCAGCAGGGAAGCCAGTTTCAGCAGTTTGATTCCCCGCTCCCGCTGTTCCGGAGACAGCTTCTGAGAGCTCTGCCATTCTCTTCCCCGACCTTTGAAAGGCTCTCCAGCCAAAATGGTAAGGGCTCTTTCCGTATCATGGGTCCCAATATGGTTCATCAAAATATGGATGGTCTGCGGCGGATAGTTTTCCAAAATATTCATGATACATTCCATCATATCTGCCGGATTCGCTCCTGTCAGGAACCCCAAAATTGCATCCCGGAAGGGATAGTTCATCACACTATCCAGCTGTCCTCCCAGCAGATAGCGACGGTGCTGTCCATAGGCGCACTTATTGGAAGCGTCTTCCCAAACTTCTCCCAATATGACAGCATCCGGCTTTTCCGCCTTGGCCGCTTTTGTCAGTGCATCCAGGAATTCATCAGGAAGCTCATCCGCCACATCCAGCCGCCAGCCCGAGGCACCGGCACGAAGCCATTTTCGGATAATCCCATTTTTTCCGTTGATATAATGCATATAGTGTTCATTGGTTTCCGTGACGTTTGGAAGCGTGTTAAAATTCCACCAGCACTCATAATCATCCGGCCAGTGACGGAAGGTATACCAGCCATAAAACGGCGAGTTTCTGCTATTATAGGCTCCCTCTGAGCGATAGCGTCCTTCTCTGTTAAAATAAATGCTGTCACTGCCTGTATGACTGAACACGCCATCAAGAATAATTCGGATTCCGTGCTGCTTCGCAGACTGACAAAGGCTGCGAAAATCCTCTTCCATTCCCAGCAGCGGGTCAATCCGGGAGTAATCCGCTGTATCATACCGATGATTGGAATGGGACTCAAAAATGGGATTTAAATACAAACAGGTCACACCCAGAGATTCCAGATAATCCAGCTTTTGTTCAATTCCTTTCAGGTCTCCGCCAAAAAAGTCCTTATTGGTAATTTCTCCCCTTTCATCCGGCCACCACTGAGGCATCTCCTGCCATTTTTGATGCATCTTCCGATCTGTGGGCACATTCTCCTTCTTTTCTTCCGAACGGAAAAACCGGTCCGGGAAAATCTGATACATAATCCCACCGGCAAGCCAGTCAGGTGTTTTATACTCTTTGCTATACACCGTCAGCTGCCAGCGATCCTTTCCATACAGCACCCCATCTCCGCCATAAGTGCGGTTCAGAGAGATACGGCCCCGCCAGGTATCCACCTCAAACCAGTAAAAACGAAGCCCGGGCGTGTCCGGCTGATAATCACATTCCCACCACTCTGCGTGGTCGCCGTTCATGCCACACCAGAACATGCCATATCTTTCCACTTTCCCGGCAACATCCGCTATCAGCAATGCCGCTGCCGTACAACGCAAATCCCGGTCCATACTGATTTTAAAATGTACTTTTGTTCCCGCTTCCACTGCACCGGTAGGAGACCGATACTGCGGGTTTCTGGAATGAAACATACTCCACAGACTCCTTTACGGTAAATTCTTTTCTTTCTTTCAATCAAAATATAGCAAGAAAAAGCGGGCGGAAACCTCAGCAGTTTGATACTGTAGAAGCCTCCGCCCTTGTTACATCATGTTTACGTTTTGTTTATCTCTGAGGCTCAAGCAGGGAAACCTTGGCTGCAGCCTTCTTTGCCGGCTTCACTGTTACGTTCTCGGGAATGGGCTTTGCATGCCAGATATTGTCTGCATACTCGCGGATAGCCCGGTCAGCAGCAAAGCGGCCTGCCATAGCAGTATTTACCAGACCCATCTGATTCCAGTGACGCTGATCACGATAAGCATGTGCAGCACGCTGCTGAACCTGAGAATAGGATTCAAAGTCTGCCAATACCATGTAGGGGTCCGTTTTGGTCAGGGAGTTATAAATATCCTTAAAGTCTACGCCGCCAAAACCACGACGCAACTCTTCCATAGCCCGACGGATGACCGGATTGTTATTGACATATTCATACGGATGATATCCGTTCTGCTTCAGCGTGTTCACCTCGGGGGTGGTCATACCAAACAGGAAGATATTGTCATCGCCTACTGCCTCATGGATTTCCACGTTTGCGCCATCCAGAGTGCCCAGTGTCACAGCAGAGTTAATCATAAACTTCATGTTGGAAGTACCGGAAGCCTCTGTACCAGCCAAAGAAATCTGCTCGCTGATTTCTGCTGCCGGAATCATCAGTTCTGCCAGAGAAACGCGATAGTTTTCCATGAATACGACCTTCAGCTTTTCATTGACACGAGGATCATTGTTAATAACCTGAGACAATGCGTAAATCATACGAATCATCTGCTTGGCAAAATAGTAGCCCGGTGCACTCTTCGCACCAAAGAAATAGGTGTGAGGAGTATAATCTGCATTGGGATTATCGCGCAGCCACTGATAGGTAGCCAGAATATGCAGGGCATTCATATGCTGACGCTTATATTCGTGCATACGCTTTACCTGCACGTCGAAAATAGAATCGGGGTCAACCTTCATGCCGCAGTTCTTTGCCACATACTCGGCCAGACGCACTTTGTTATCATGCTTGATCTTCTGCATTCTTGCCAGAACAGCAGAATCATCCTTATACTGCATCAGCTTTTCCAGCTCGTTGGCATCGGTAATATATCCGGTACCAATCAGTTCGTCCAGCAGCGATGCCAGTTCCGGGTTGGACTGATTCAGCCAACGACGGTGTGCGATACCGTTGGTAACATTCTTGAACTTGTGGGGCATCTCGGTATAGAAATCGTTGAAAACAGAATCTTTCAGAATATCGCTGTGAAGCTGGGAAACACCGTTGACAGAGTGGCTGCTGATGACTGCCAGGTTCGCCATCTTCACATAGCCATCGTTCAGAGGTGCCATACGGCCCACTTTATAGCCATCCACTCCACGGGCATGCATTTCTGCACAGAAGCGGCGGTTGATTTCTTCCACAATCTGATAAATACGAGGCAGATACATCTTAAACATATCTACACCCCAGCACTCCAGAGCCTCGCTCATAACGGTGTGGTTGGTATAAGCAATGGTACGGGTAACAATATTCCAAGCATCGTCCCAGCCATAACCACACTCGTCCAGCATAATCCGCATCATTTCAGGGATTGCCAGCACGGGATGGGTGTCGTTCAGATGAATAGCAGCCAAATCCGGCAGGTTATCCAAAGACTGGTTGCTGAACAGGTGGCGGCGGATAATATCCTGAATGGTAGCAGACACCAGGAAGTATTGCTGCATGAGGCGCAGGCCCTTGCCTTCCACATGGTTATCTTCAGGATACAGAACCTTAGTAATCACTTCAGCCATAGCGTTCTGCTCCATAGCACGCATATAGTTACCGCCGTTAAAGAGGTTCATATCAAACTCATCGGTCTGAGCTTTCCAAATTCTCAGTACGCTGATACCCTTTCCGTCGTTGCCGGCGATATACAAATCATAAGGGATAGCGGTTACTTTGGTATAGTCCTTATGGTTGACAATGTGATACTGATTATTCCAGTATTCCTCAATATGGCCATTGAAGTGAACTTCTACAGACTTCTCGGGAACTTCCTGCATCCACACACGGCCGCCGGGCAGCCAGAAATCGGGCAGCTCTGTCTGCCAGCCGTCCACCAGCTTCTGACGGAAGATACCATATTCATACCGCAGGGAATAGCCCATCGCATAATAGCCCTGAGAGGCCAGGCCATCCATAAAGCAAGCAGCCAAACGACCCAGGCCGCCGTTGCCCAAACCAGCATCTGGTTCCTGCTCATACAGAGCATCCAGTTTAATATCCATGTTGGCCAGTGCCTTCCGGAAGGGCTCTTCCAGATGCAGGTTATACAGATTGTTCCGCAGAGAGCGGCCCAACAGGAATTCCATACAGAGATAATAAATCTTTTTCGTGCCGGACTTTTCAGCTTTTTCTTTGCATTCATTGCGGCCGCGAACCATCAAATCCCGAAGAATCAGGGCCACCGCTTTATAATATTGCTCATCGGTCGCATTTTCAGGGCTGACACCGAAATTATGGGAGAGTTTCTCCTTAATCAAAGATTCAATCTGGGGTACGGAAAGATTATAATTCATAACAATCTAAACCTCCAACACATTTTTAGAGTTTGTTGGCGATTCCGACGGAGCTTTCCACCATCTGTTCAGAACTCCGATTCTCCGGCGAAGTTCCATTCTAAATTAATGACAGCACAACAATAAAAAGCTCTTCTGAAATCAAGCGAAATGACTATTTGTATTATATACCAAACCCGGCCCTGATACAAGGGGGTAAGAATTTATCTCACACAACTTTTACATCCCCCTTCAACCGGCGTTCTTATGGGATTTTTCTTAATTTTTGTAAATTTTTCAAGGAAATTTCAATTAGGGAAATTTGCCCCATTTTATTGTGCATATTTAATAGTTTTAAAAGTTTCAGAGGAAAACATCCTTTTCTATTATGCCTTTTTCACACCACATAACCTTTTCCCACCGGAAAGCAGATAACTTTCGTCATGCGTCAGCAGAATTCTTTTTAATACCCCCTTTTTTATTTTCAGGGAATGCCGTATAATGAAGAAAATACAGTATAAGCAGAAAGGAGCTGCCTTATGAGCAAAAATAAAGTCAAGCTGAGTATTTGCGGTATCTCCTGCAGCCTGGTCTCGGAAGACACCGAAGAATATGTCCTGTCCTTAGGACAAGAAGTAGAAGACTTCATGGAATCTCTCGTTCGTCAAAACCCCAGAGTCTCCCTGACACTTGCCGCCATTATTACTGCGCTGAACTTCTGCGACAGCTCCCACAAGGCGACAGCTTCCGCTGACAACCTGCGTTCTCAGATTAAAGACTATCTGGAGGACTCCTCCCGGGCACGGCTGGAGGCCGATGAAGCCCGCCGGGAAATTGAAAAAATGAAAAAAGAAATCCAAACTCTGCGGGCTCGTTTGGCTGAAAAACAGCAAGGCCCTGCCGTTGCCCCTTCACAGGAAGAAGCCCCTGTCCAGCGTCCTGCTCCCCAATCCTCCGTGCAGAAGGGGGCCTTTTCCAACCCTCTCAAACCCACTGTTGCGCCGGAACAGGAAGGCTTTATGAGTTTTTTTGAAAAAACCAGTAAAAAGGATGATACCTGAATTTTCATCCCGTCTGTTATCGAGGGGACTGCCGCAAAAGTGGCAGCCCCTGTTTTCTCTGCATATTTACGGATTCAGAAAGGAATACTTGCATGACCATTCCATCTTCTGTCGAAGTTCTTTCCCCTGCGGGCTCTCCGGAGTCTTTGGAAGCCGCGGTTCGTTCCGGAGCAGATGCTGTATATCTCGGCGGCAGTTCTTTCAGTGCCCGGGCTTCGGCAAAAAATTTTACTGATGAACAGCTCCGGCAGGCCGTCGAATATTGCCATGGCCGGGGTGTAAAAGTGTATCTAACTGTCAATACGCTATTGTCCCAGGAAGAACTCCCGGCGGCTCTGCGTTTTTTACAATTTGCCTGCTCCCTGCCTGTCGATGCTTTGTTAATACAGGATTTGGGGCTTTTCCGGCTGATTCGTCAGGCAGCTCCGGATATGCCTGTTCACGCGTCTACTCAAATGAGTATCCACACTCCTGCCGGAGCAAAATTTCTCTATGAACAGGGAATGGAGCGGGTGGTATTGGCCCGGGAGCTTTCTTTGACGGAAATGAAGGAGATCGCGGACAACTGCCCTGTTGAATTGGAAGCTTTTGTCCATGGGGCATTGTGCATGTCTGTATCCGGGCAGTGTTATTTCAGCGCCCTTTTAGGTGGCAGAAGCGGCAATCGGGGCATGTGCGCCCAAACGTGCCGTCTTCCGTTTTCAGCTCCGGGTGGAACTGGGCATGACCTGAGCTTGCGGGATTTATCCATGATTACCCGTATGGACCAGCTGCGGCATGCCGGCGTTTGCTCCGCTAAAATTGAAGGCCGCATGAAGCGCCCGGAATATGTGGCAGCTGCTACCGCGGCTTGCCGTGCTTCTGCCGATGGTCAGGCAGCTGACCCGGCGCTTCTGTCCGATTTGGAATCGGTGTTTTCCCGCTCCGGTTTTACCAGCGGTTATCCTGACGGAAAACTGGGCGTTTCCATGTTTGGAACCCGCACAAAAGAAGATGTGACCGGTGCTACTTCGGCAGTGTTTTCCCGGCTTCACGGCCTTTATCGGGAGGAACGCAGCCATATTCCCGTTGTGCTGTCTTTAACTATAAAAGCTGGTGCTCCGGTACAGCTGTCTGTACAGGACTATGAAGGTCATACAGTACAGGTTACCAGTGATTCGTTGCCGCAGCCGGCTGTCAATCGCCCTCTGGATGAAGAGAGATGCCTTGCCCAGCTGAAAAAAACCGGTGGGACTCCCTTTGTATGCCAAAATGCAATTTGTCAGCTGGAGCCGGGGCTTTCTGTGCCGGTTTCCCTGATAAACCGTCTGCGCCGCCAAGCACTCTCTGAAATGCTGGAAGTGCGCGCTCATCATTCGCCTATTGCGTTTTCCATGCCAAAAATTGAGGAACCTCCTCATATTCCTACCAACGCGCCCCAGCTTCGTGCATTTTTTACCCATCCAGCACAGGTTTGCGAAAGCGCTAAAAACTGCGAGCTGATCTGGCTGCCTCTGCACACTCCCCTACCGCAGCTTCTTCGCCTGCGGGAAGAGGGGTATCCGGTTGGGCTGGCTCTTCCCCGTGCTTTTTTTGGTGGAGAAGATACCGTCCTCCGTTTGCTGGAAGAGAGGATGCAGGAAGGCTTTCGCCGTACCTGGTGTGGAAATCTGGGAGCCGTTGCAGTAGCTCGGGAAATGGGAGCCGAACTTCATGCCGGTTTTTCCCTGAACCTTACCAACTCTTCTGCGCTGCACTGGTTACAGGAAAACGGTTTTTCCTCCGCCGAGCTTTCCTTTGAGCTGACCCTTCAGCAATGTGCCTCTTTAGGAGCGGATATTCCACGGGGAATCATTGCCTACGGCCGCCTGCCTATGATGCTCTGCCGGAACTGTCCTGCAGCAAACTCTCCCCGAGGCTGCATGAACTGCACAGAGCCGCCTGTCCTTCGGGACCGCAAAGGCGCTGCTTTCCCGGTACAGTGTACCCGAACTTCCGGCTATCGAT
Organism: Clostridiales bacterium; assembly: GCA_019422525.1. GTDB lineage: Bacteria > Bacillota > Clostridia > Oscillospirales > Acutalibacteraceae > Heritagella_A. The sequence goes on along the minus strand of JAHZDE010000002.1, from coordinate 189,234 downwards.
ACATCGAAGTTCTCAATAGCGTTCCCCTGTCTCTTTGCGACCGAAAACGGGAAATTTTGAATCAGGATTTTGTCGTTTTGCGTTTCACTGTGGAAAACAATGTGGAAACAGAAACTATTATGCAGCAATTTAAACAGGGTAAAAACCCTTGCGAAAACTACACTCGCGGCCTTTATTATCGTGGGTGGGAGTGATGTGGAAAACACTGTTGAAAATGTGGAAAAGTCTGTGGATACCTCGAACCTGTTGTGAATAACCAATTTTGGGAAAGGAAGACTCTTTATGAATACGCCCGAATCAAACACCACCCGCCTTTTGGTCAGGCGCCTTCGGCCCGAGGCAGTGCTCCCCAAAAGGGCTACTGCCGGAAGTGCAGGATTTGACCTCAGTGCCTGCATTTCTGAACCATTGTGTCTGCTTCCCGGTGAAAGGGCCTTGCTCCCTACCGGTATTGCTGCTGCTATCCCGCAGGGGGCTGTCGGCATGATTTATGCCCGCAGCAGCCTGGGAGTCAAACACGGCATTGCCCTTTCTAACGGAGTCGGTGTCATCGACAGCGACTATCGGGGAGAAATCCATGTTGGGCTGTGTAATTTCTCTCAGGAAGCCTATACCATCCAGCCGGGTGAACGAATTGCACAGCTTGTTCTCCAGCCTGTGCTTTTGCCGGAATTGGAAGAAACCGAACTTCTGGATGAAACTGCACGGGGTGCTGGTGGATTCGGCTCTACCGGACGCCAGTAAGGGAGGTGAACCAACACGATGAAACGTACTTTTTTGCGCACGCTTTTATTGATAGTGCTTTTGCTGCTGGCAGTCGTTCTCGGTCAGGTAATCGGAGAAGCTTGTACCAATATTTCTTTCCTCTCTTGGCTGTCAATCCCAGTCCAGTTCGGGCTGGAGCCTACCCTTATCAATCTGCATGTGATTCAGCTGACTTTTGGAATTGTGGTCAACTTTAACGTGGCACAGGCTATCTTTCTCTTAGTCGCTATTATTGCCTACAGCCGTATTAAAATTGCTGATTAATTCACACTTTTTTCATGGACAGAGCTCCTCTTCGGGACACTCTGTCCATAATTTTTGTCTGGGATTCTTTTTGGCTGTTAATTCTGATAAATTTTACATAAAACCGCGATTCTTCCCCAGTTTCCTGTTGAGAAAAAGCTGTAAAAGGGGTATAATAAAGCGTAATATTCAGTGGGTTTCTTCGGTTTGATATGGCCAAAGCTTCTCACCTCTTACAAAGCGTGTTATTTTGTTGTTGATACAGTTTGTTTTATTTTTTATGTCGCCCATCCAGTGAAAGATGGCAGAAGGAAAGGGGAATTTTCAATGTTTTCAAAAGATATTGGTATTGACCTGGGCACCGCAAATACTTTGGTGTTTATGAAAGGAAAAGGCATTGTCATGCGCGAACCTTCCGTCGTGGCTGTGGATATTCGCTCCGAGGAAGTGCTGGCTGTTGGTACACAGGCTAAGGAAATGATCGGCCGTACCCCCGGCTCCATTGTAGCTGTTCGCCCCTTGAAAGACGGTGTTATTGCAGACTTTGACGTAACCGCTACCATGCTGAAGCATTTTATCCGCAAGGCCATTAAATCCAATTCCTTCAGCCGTCCCCGTGTGGTTGTGTGCATCCCCTCTGGCGTTACCGAAGTGGAACGCCGTGCAGTTGAAGACGCTGCCCGTCAGGCCGGCGCCAAAGAAGTAGAACTGATTGAAGAGCCTATGGCCGCTGCTATCGGCGCAGGCCTTCCCGTTGCAGAGCCCACTGGCAGTATGGTCGTAGACATCGGCGGTGGTACTGCTGAAGTTGCCATTATTTCTCTGGGCGATATTGTCACCTCCTGCTCTGTACGGGTAGCCGGCGATAAGTTCGATGAATCCATTATTTCCTATGTAAAGAAAAAATATAACCTGTTGATTGGCGAGCGCACCGCTGAAGATATCAAAATCAAAATTGGTTCCGCTTATCCCACTGAGGAAATGGAAAACGTCACCATGGAAATCAAGGGCCGCAACCTGGTAGACGGCCTGCCTAAGAATGTCACCATTCATGCCGACGAGGTACGGGATGCTCTGGCTGACCCGCTGGTGACCATTGTGGATGCCATTAAGAGCACACTGGAAAAGACTCCCCCCGAGCTTTCTGCTGATGTGATTGACCACGGCATCATGTTGACTGGCGGCGGCGCTCTTCTGCGTGGCCTGGACCAGTTGGTGGCACAGGAAACCGGTATGCCCGTCCATGTTGCGGAGCGTCCTTTGGACTGCGTGGTGGATGGTACCGGCAAGCGTTTGGAAATTGTCATGCCTCGGGAGTACTATAAGAATAACCGCCGCTAAGCCGTACTCCCTTTGAAACGTATTGAAAAAGTAAATGTACGGCAGGGGCTGCCGCTCTTTTCTCCTTCTGGCAGACACTTCTGCTTTGGGAAATGAGCGATAGCCCTTTCTGTATTTTCAGACCCCGGGCCCCTTTCGTTGTTTTTGATTCCTTATGTACCGCAGTTGTCTGATGGGGCCTGCATCACAAGGAGGCGTGTATTGTTGAAAGATTTTTTTCATACCCGGAGTTTTAAAATTTTGCTTGCTTCGGTTTTTGTCCTGCTGGGTCTTATGCTCTACACTACCAGTGTAGGCAGCTCCGTTACTGCAAACCTGCTGGGATTTATCTCCTCCCCCATGCAGAAAATCAGCACCGGTGTTACTACCAATGCAGCCGTTTTAGCCGAGGATGTTACCGTGTCCAATGAACAGCTTCAAGCCGAAAACGATGCTTTGAAAGAAGAAATCACCAAGCTGCGGGAACAGCTGGTAGATTATTATGAAATGAAGCAAAAAAACGAACAGTATGAAACTGTTTTGGAATTGAAAAAAGCCAACAAAGATTACCAAATGCTGCCGGCTACGGTAATAGGCAGAGACCCGAATGATGTATTTTACAGCTTTTCCATTGACCAGGGTTCTTTAAATGGCGTATCGAAAAACGACCCTGTGATTACCGGTGACGGTGTGGTCGGTTGGGTATCCGAGGTGTATACCACTTCCAGTCGGGTAACCACGCTGTTTTCTCCCAATACGAAAATCGGCGCTATTGCAAAAAAGACCCGTGATACCGGTGTAACCGGCTGCGATATTCAGCTGGCAGACGAAGGATATATCAAGCTGGCTTATCTGACTTCGGAAAACACCATCGAAGCCGGTGATATTATTACCACAACGGGCCTTTCCGGCATGTACCCGAAAGACCTCTTAATCGGTACGGTAAAAGAACTGCGCTATGAAGATAACGGAGTTTCTCAGTATGCTTTGGTGGAGCCTTTTGTAGATGTAAAAAATGTCCGGGATGTCTTCGTCCTCACTGATTTTGAAGGCAAAGGTGAAATCGCCATTACCGAATCTCAGTCTGACGATGATAAGGCTTCCGCTTCTCCTTCCCCGTCTCCCAGCCCCTCTCCGTCCACTTCTTCGGAGGGTGAGTAAATGGAAAATCGATACCGCTTTATCCGCTATTTTGCCTATGGGCTTGAATTACTGGTATTGTATATGATACAACAGACGCCCGGGCTTTTACCTTCTCTTTTTGGGGCGCGTCCCATTTTGATTATTCCTGCTGTACTGGCAATTGCCATGTTTGAGCCTGAACTTCCAGCTATGGCTTTTGGAATTTTCGGCGGCTTGCTGATTGATTTTGGAATTGGTGCTGCTTTGGGCTTCCACGGCATTATGCTGGCCATATTCTGTTATCTTATCAGCGCGCTGTCTGCAAACCTTTTCCGCACCAACCTGCTCACTTCTTTTTTGGTCAATACCGTATCTCTGCTGGTAATTGTGCTGCTGCAGTGGCTATTTTACTATGTCCTGTACAATTATGAGTATCCTGTTTACGCTTTGTTATACCATTACTTGCCCCGTATCGCTTATTCTCTGGTATTGACCCCTATTACGTTTTACTTTAACCGTGCGTTTGCTATGCTCATTCGTCCTGCTGATTGACACCTCTTACCAGCCCTTTTTGAAAGGAGGCCCTTTTCGTGAAAAAATTCCTTGGTTTTGGCCGCTATGTTGTCTGCGCATTGCTTTTACTGGGAATCTTCAGCTTGTTTGCTGTACGGCTGTTTCAGTGGCAGATTATTGATGGCCAAACTTACTATGACTTATCCAATTCCACCTCGTCCTCCTATATTAAGCTCACTGCTACTCGCGGGGAAATCCTGGACAGAAACGGGAATGCACTGGCAATGAACAGCACTTGTTATGATATCGTTTTTGATGACACCCTGATTGACCACGACCATCTGAATGATACCATTTTGGAATTGATTGGAATTATGGAAGAGACCAAAACCTCCTGGATTGATGTTTTGCCCATCGAATTGAATGAGGATGGTACGTATTCTTTTAAAGAGAACAACGATTCTGAAATTGAGTTCTTGAAAAGCAGCAGTATGCTGCACATGAACTCCTATGCTACAGCAGATGAGTGTATGACACAGCTTCTGGAGCTATTTAATTGTAAGGATTATAAGCCGGAGGATGCCATTAAGATTGTCTCGGTGCGCTATAATATGAAGAAAAACCTCTTTGATGCTGACTCCCCCTATACCTTTGCCAAAGATATTTCTGCCGATGTGATGACGGTTGTCAACGAACGGACTGCCAATATGTCTGGAGTCCGTGTGGATGTAACTACTACCCGGGTGTATCCGGACGGAGCATTGGCGCCTCATATTATTGGCAAAACCGGCCCTTTAACGGCAGAAGAATACGATTCATTTAAAGAAGATGGCAATATTTTTGATCTGGAAGATAACCTTTCTGGGTATTCTTATGATGATACCATGGGACAAAATGGTATTGAATACGCTATGGAAGATGTCCTTCGTGGTAAAAACGGAAAGTTGTCTATTGAAACGGACAAGGAAGGAAATTTAACCAGCTCTGAGGTAGAGGTGGCCCCCGAAGCCGGCAACACTGTATACTTAACGCTTGATTCCCGGATTCAGGCTGTAACTAACGCTTCTTTGGCCAAAAATGCCAAGGCTACCAAGGAGAATGCGGTTCCGACAGCCGAAGATCCCCATGGCGCAGACTGTGAGACTGGCGCTGCTGTTATGATCAATGTCAAAACCGGTGAAGTTTTAGCCGCCAGTACGTATCCAACTTATGATTTGAATAAGTATATTAGCGACATTGCATATTACAACGAGTTGAATAACAATAAAAATTATCCTATGATTAACCGAGCCTTTAACGGTTCTTTTGCCCCCGGCTCCATTTTTAAACCGGTGGTAGCGGCGGCCGCCTTACAGGAAGGGGTTATTACCAAGGATACTACCATTTTCTGTGATGGAACTTATCATTATTATGAGTCCACTGGTTTTGCTCCTAAATGTATGGGCTATCATTCCAATGCTACTGTGTTGACGGCATTGCAAAAATCCTGTAATGTATTCTTCATGGACGTTGGCAGACGGCTCGGGATTGAAAAGCTGGATGCTTATGGAACACTCTTTGGCCTTGGTCAGAAAACCGGACTGGAAGTTTCGGAAAGCAGCGGTGTTCTTACCAATCCCGAGGATTATGAACGCCGTTCCGGTACCACTTGGACCGATGGTATGACCTGCAATGCCGCTATTGGACAGCAGGATAACTCTTTTACCCCTGTACAATTGGCAAGCTATTGCGCCTCTATTGCCAATGGCGGCCATCGGATGCAGCTGCATCTGGTGGACAAAGTAACCGACTATACCCGGGAGAATGTCATTGAAGAAAAAGAGCCTGTTGTGCTGAATGAAGTAGGCGTAAGTGATGAAAATCTGGAAATCGTTCGGGAAGGCATGGCTTTGGTAGCCCAAAATGGTGGTACCGCCTCCAACTTTGCTAACTACGGTGTAAAAATTGGAGCAAAAACGGGAACTGCTCAGACTGGTACCGGCCACTCCGATAATGTAACATTTATTGGCTTTGCCCCTTATGACGACCCGGAAATCGCCATTGCGGTGGTGCTGGAGCACGGCGCTACCAGTACGTATTCTAAAAACATCGCTATGGATATGTTTAACGCTTACTTCTATAACGCATATGTGGACGAGGATGGAGAAATTCAAATCCCTTCCGCTTCTGACACACTTTCCAACAATGAGTAAGCAAGTTGTATTTAGTTTTCCTATGTATTCTGACTGAATTTTGAACCTATTCTTTGTAAAAAGTGATAGAATCAAAAAAATAAGATAAAATTCACAAAAACACTTTGACTACTCTGTCAGTTTGTGGTAACATGATAAAAGAGGTATTGTTGAATGGGAGCAATTACGGTTATTACATCTGGAAAAGGCGGCGTCGGGAAATCCACTACTTCGGTGGGTCTTGCCTGTGCGCTGTCACAACGGGGCAGAAGGGTCCTTCTCGTGGACGGTGATGCCGGACTGAGAAGTCTGGACCGTATGCTCGGAGTGGATGCCAGTCTGGTCTATGATATTTCTGATGTGACTGCCGGCCGCTGCGAGCCAATTCGGGCTATTTATCCTTGTCCCGGCTTTAACGGCCTGTTCCTTCTTCCTGCTCCGGCGCGGGAACAGGATACTGTCTCGCCGGAAATTATGAAGCAGTTGATCCCTCTTATTGCAGCTTATTACGATCATGTGCTTATCGATAGCCCCGCTGGTGTGGGGCTTGGATTTTTCTCTGCCATTGCCGCTGCCCAGCGAGCTTTGGTAGTCACGAATCCTGACCCTGTTTGTGTAAGGGACACTGCTATTGTACACCGCCTTTTGACTGAAGCGGGGATTCAGGAACAACGTATGGTGATTAACCGCTTTCAGTACAGCCGTTTTCGTAAACTGGGATGTTTTGAAGATTTGGATTCGATGATTGACGAATCCGGCCTTCGCTTGATTGCCGTGATCCCGGAAGATTTTCATTTGACCACGGCCGCTGCAAAATCACAGCCAGCTTCCCGGCGCTCTTCCGGCGCCATGGCTTATTCCCGTCTGGCAGCCCGTCTGGAAGGAGAACGGGTTCCTTTAGCCTCCCTTCGTTGGCTGTAAAAGGGAGCGCATCCACTCGATTTTCACTCAATATTCAGGATACAATTACTACAAAGGAGGAGTCAAGATTGAAAATTGCACTTATCGCCCATGACGCCAAAAAGGAACTGATGGTACAGTTCTGTATTGCATATTGCGGCGTTCTCAGCCGTCACCTGCTCTGCGCTACCGGCACAACCGGAAAGATGGTTTCAGAAGCTACCGGACTTCAAATTCAGCGCTTTTTGAGTGGCTCTCAGGGCGGTGACCAGCAGATTGCAGCCCGAATTGCCTGCAACGAAATTGACTTGTTGTTGTTTTTCCGGGACCCTCTCAGCCCCAAACCTCACGAGCCTAACGATATGAACCTCCTCCGGCTTTGTGATATGCATAATATTCCTGTTGCAACCAATATTGCAACTGCTGAAGTCCTGATTCATGGTTTAGAACGAGGCGATCTGGATTGGCGAAGCATTGTAAATCCTGCATAAATTTTCATTATATTCGTTTTGTATCTTGAATGACTTTTGTTTTATACCGGCGATGAACGGGAGCAGTACGTTCGCTTCTTCTACAGGGAGGACAGGCCTTGACTGAGAACCTGTCCGAAAAAGAAGCGATCCGAAGGACACCCGGGAGCTGCCGCAGCTTTGCTGTGCGTTTTCCGCGTTAAGGAAGAAAAGGAGGACATTTCCCTTTGAGAATGTCCTTGAAAAAGGGTGGCACCGCGAGGATTCCCCTCGTCCCTTTGTTGGGACGGGGGTATTTTATTTTTATACATTTATATAAAGGAGAACAGAATACTATGGCATTATTAACACAGGCGCCCAAGGGCACACAAGACCTTTACCCGCCCCAAAGCAGCAAATGGCAGGTTGTTGAAGATGTGATGCGCAGTGAAGCCACTATTCACGGCTTTGGAGAAGTGCGTACGCCGGTGTTTGAGCATACCGAGCTGTTTTTGCGCAGTGTTGGCGATACCACGGATGTGGTGGAAAAGCAAATGTATACCTTTACTGATAAGGGTGGCCGTTCCATTACCTTGCGACCGGAAGGCACCGCTGGTGCGGTTCGCGCCATGCTGGAACACGCTCTTTATAACGAAGGGCTTCCGGTGAAGCTTTATTATCTCACTTCCTGCTATCGTTACGAAAAACCTCAGGCTGGCCGTCTGCGGGAGTTCCACCAGTTTGGTGTGGAGATGTTCGGCGCCGAGGCTCCTGTGGCTGACGCAGAGGTCATCTGCTTGGCAAAATCCATTTTTGACCGGCTGGGCGTAAAGAACCTGACTCTGGAACTGAACTCCATTGGCTGCCCCACCTGCCGTGCCAAATTCTATGAAGCATTGAAGAAATACTTTGAAGGCTACAAAGACGAGCTGTGCGAGACCTGCCTGTCCCGCTTGGAGCGCAATCCCATGAGAATTCTGGACTGCAAGAGTCCGGTATGCTCCAAGATTGCAGAGGGAGCTCCGCATATTTTGGACTATCTTTGCGATGACTGTAAAGCACATTTTGAAGGCGTGCAGACTTATTTGAAGGCCGCCGGTGTGGAATTTGTGATTAACCCCACCATTGTCCGCGGTTTGGACTACTACAACCGCACTGTATTTGAATTTGTCAGCAACGATTTGGGCGCCCAGAGCACTGTCTGCGGCGGCGGCCGGTACGACGGCCTGACCGAGCAGATGGGCGGAAAATCCATGGCTGGTCTGGGATTTGGTTTGGGCATGGAGCGCCTCATGCTGGTATTGGAAGCTCAGAAAATTACAATTCCTGAACCGCCCACCTGTGAGATTTATATTGCTTCTATGGGTGAAAAAGCCAGCCAGGAAGCTTTCCGCCTTACCAACCTGCTGCAAAGCAGCGGTGTAGTGGCTGCCTGTGATGTATGCGGCCGAGGCTTAAAGGCTCAGATGAAATATGCCAACAAAATCGGAGCCGCCTTTACACTGGTGTTGGGTGACAACGAGCTGGAAGAAAAGCAAGGAAAACTGAAAAATATGAAAACCGGCGAAGAAAAGCCGATTTCTTTGGAAGATCAGTTTTTGGAAGACTATCTGGTGATTACCACCATGGCTTCTGATCTTTCTATGTAATAAAACCATTTGATAATTGATTTTCCATATATTTTGATATTCACTATATACTTTTGAGTTACTAACTAATAGGAGGCTATCATCATGGCAGAATCCATCAAAGGACTCAAGCGCACCCATTATTGTGGAGAACTTCGTCCGTCGGATATTGGAAAGGAAGCAGTCGTATTTGGCTGGGTACAGCGTCAGCGCGACTTGGGACAGTTGATTTTTATTGACCTGCGGGACCGTACCGGCATTGTACAGCTGACCTTTGACGACAGCACCGATCGGGCTGTTTTTGATAAGGCTTTTACCGCCCGTTCTGAATTTGTACTGGCTGCCCGGGGCGTTGTCCGGGAGCGCGACTCCAAGAACATGGAAATTCCTACCGGCGAAGTGGAAATCTATGTGCAGGAGCTGCGGGTACTGGGCAAGGCTGAAACCCCTCCCTTTGAAATCGTGGAAAATTCCCGCGTAAAAGAGGACCTGCGTCTGAAATACCGTTATCTGGATTTGCGCCGTCCCGACTTGCAGAAAAATATCCTCATGCGCCACAAAATCGCCAAGGTTGCTCGGGACTATTTTGACGAGAACGGCTTCATTGAAATCGAAACCCCTATGCTCATTAAGTCCACGCCCGAAGGCGCAAGAGACTTTTTGGTGCCCAGCCGTATTCACAAGGGTAGCTTCTATGCGCTGCCCCAGTCTCCTCAGCTGTATAAGCAGCTTTCCATGGTAGCCGGTTTTGACCGCTATATGCAGATTGCCCGCTGCTTCCGCGATGAGGACCTGCGCGCCGACCGTCAGCCGGAATTCACCCAGATTGACCTGGAAATGTCCTTCGTAGAAATGGAGGATGTTCTGAAAATCGGTGAGGGATTTGTCCAGCGTGTCTTTAAAGATGTTTTAGGCATAGATGTTCCCCTGCCTCTGCCCCGGCTCACCTATAAAGAGGCTATGGAGCGCTATGGCTCCGACAAGCCCGACACCCGCTTCGGCATGGAACTCATCGACTTGAGCGACCTGGTAAAGGACTGCGGCTTCGGTGTATTCTCCGGCGCTGTCCAGGGCGGCGGTTCTGTCCGCTGCATTACAGCGAAAAATGCAGTATCGGTTCTTTCCAGAAAAGAAATTGACAAGCTGACCGACATGATTAAGGGTATCGGCGGCAAGGGCCTTGCCTGGGTGCGCATGGCTCCCGAGGGTATGAAGGCTTCCTTCTCCAAGTTCATGACCGAGGAAGAAATGAACGCTATTTTGGAACGTGCTGGCGCAGAGACTGGAGACGTAGTGCTCATTATCGCCGATACCAAAACCAGCCATGTGCTGCCTCAGCTGGGTGCCCTGCGTCTGGAAGTGGCGGACAAGCTGGGGATTGAGCGCAAGGGCTACAACTTCCTGTGGGTAGTTGAATTCCCCTTCTTCGAGTTTGACGAGGATCTGGGCCAGTATGTGGCCATGCACCATCCCTTCACCGCTCCCCTGGAGGAGTGCATCCCCTATTTGGAGAGCGATCAGGGCAACGTGCGGGCACAGGCTTACGACCTGGTGCTCAATGGCATTGAGCTGTCCAGCGGCTCCATTCGTATCACCGACCCTGACCTGCAGAAGCGCATGTTCCGTCTGCTGGGGCTGAGTGAAGAAGAATCCTATCAGAAGTTTGGCTTCCTGACGGATGCTTTCAAATACGGTGCACCCCCGCACGGCGGCATGGGTATTGGCCTGGACCGTTTGGTAATGCAGATGCTGGGTTGCTCCACTCTGCGCGATGTGGTGGCATTCCCCAAGGTACAGAACGCCAGCGAGCTGATGACCGAGGCTCCCGGTACGGTCGACGCCCAGCAGCTGGACGAACTGGGAATTATGCTGAAGAAAACCGAAGAATAAAGAGCAGTTCTTATTTTGGGCTTGTATACAGCCGGAGTCTGTATAAATCTTTTAGAACCGGTTGAACTTTATCCGGGCCTCAGTGTATAATAGAGACAGATTTCGGCTTGGTACAAGCTACTTTGATTATGATAAGGCGGATGATTATGCGTAAAATTAGCAGCGGCAAGGTTCGCGACATTTATGAAGTAAACGATGACAGCCTGATGATTGTGGTATCCGACAGAATTTCGGCATTTGATGTGATTATGCCCGATAATATTCAGGATAAGGGTGTCATTCTGAATCAGCTTTCTGCATTCTGGTTCCGGTATGTGGCTGATATTGTGCCTAACCACATTATCAGCACTGATTGGAACGAATTCCCCGAAGAGTTCCGCAAAGAAGAATTCAAGGGCCGCAGCATGTGGGTGAAAAAGCTGAAGATGCTGCCGGTAGAGTGCATTGTGCGCGGCTACATCACCGGTTCTGGCTGGGCCGATTATCAGAAGACCGGCACCATCTGTGGAATGCCTTTGCCCGAGGGATTGCAGGAATCCCAGAAACTGCCGGAGCCCCTGTTTACCCCCTCCACGAAGGCAGAGCTGGGCGAGCATGACGAGAACATCTCCTTTGACCGTGCCTGCGAGATTCTGGGCGTTGAATTGGCCACTAAGGTGCGGGATAAGACTATCGAGGTCTACAAGAAGTGCGCTGACTACGCTCTGACCAAGGGCATCATCCTGGCCGACACTAAGCTGGAATTTGGCTTGGACGAGAACGGCGAGCTGGTACTGGGCGATGAAGTGCTGACCCCCGATTCCAGCCGGTTCTGGGCACAGGATACCTATGAAGTGGGCAGAGGACAGGACAGCTTTGACAAGCAGTACCTGCGCGACTGGCTGCAAAATAACGGCTACAAGGGCAGCGCCCCCGAGCATCTTCCTCAGGAAGTCATTGAAAAGACCCGTGAAAAGTATCTGGACGCTTACAAGCGCCTGACTGGAGAAGAGCTCTCTTATTAAGTTAAGTGTAAAAAAGCAAAGCCCGGTAGGAAATCGTTCCTACTGGGCTTTTTTCTATGCCAAAACTATGAGAAAATGTTTTCCACGAGTTTTTGAATTCCAGTTGAAAACTATTTTGGAGTTTCTGTTTCTTCCCGTTCCCATTTCCCCTTGATGCGCGGGCAAAGAAATGCTTTCGTCCGGGAAAACAGAGGCAGCTTTTGTACTGTTTCCGGAAATATTTCTTCCGGCTTTTTTCCACCGGTAACCAAAGAGGCCAGCATTTCCACCGCTTTCAGGGCAGAAGGCCTTTCTTCAAACCGAACCAGTACTTTTTCTCCGTCCTCGCCGTAAAAAATAAATTTTAAAGTACGGATACTTGGGGTTTCCAAAAACACCAAAAACAGTTTGAGCACGACCCTTCCCTCTTCATCAAAAGTGGAAAGCACACCACTTCGGAAAGGATAGGTCTCTCCACGGATACCAAGTTCTCCCGGCAGCATTTCTCCATGATATCCCGCCTGGAAAGTATATTGTTCCTCCCCTTCCCAAAACCAGAATCTTGCCCGGTCTTCTCCAAATCGAAACCGTACCTGCGTAATATTTCCGGGAAAATTTCCGTGGACGCCCGCCACAATCAGGGGCAGAAGAGAACCTGTGCTTTTGGGAAATCGGTATATTCTTCCATTATATCGGGATGCCAACGGACGAATGGGCTTTTTCGGCTGTGGGTGTCCAAACAATCGCCTGACAAAAGACTTTTTCTCCGGAACTTCTGCTGGCTTCCACCCATGAATGACATAAAGCCCTTCCAATACTTTCCTTAGCTCCCGCAGGTCTGCCATATTGATTGGCAGAGGTGTTTCGGAAAGGGAATCTTTTTGGCAAAAGCAATCATGAATATGCAGCAAAGTCCGGTCTTCAAATAGTTTTTCGTTTCCACTGGTAACGGCAATCACCATATCCTGTTCTGGAAGTACCACCACATACTGTCCGAAAACACCGTTAAACTGATATCCATCTCCCCAAGGAAGTCCCCACAACTGATATCCATACCAAGCATCCCGCTCCCCCATTTTACAGTCTATTTGTTTTTGGGTAGCCTGCTGTACCCATTCCTTTGGCAAAATTTGTCTCGTTTTTCCTTCAGCATTCGTCCATTTGCCGTTTTGCAGGTATAACTGTCCCAGTTTCGCCATATCTCCGGGAGTCAGATACAATCCCCAGCCTCCCTTTTCAATCCCCATAGGACAGGTTTCCCATTCTGCATTTCGAATTCCCAGCGGCTCCCATAACCGGTGCCGAAGATATTCCATAACGGATTGCCCCGTTTTACGGCATAAGGCCGCACAAAGCATATAGGTATTCATACTGTTATAGGAAAACCGGCTGCCCGGCGCAAATTCACAGTCTGAAAGCAACCAGCCCCGAACCCAGTCTTTTTCGGAAACCGAGCCCATTTCGTTAAATTTCACCCCGGAGCTCATGGTCAGCAGTTGTTTTATTGTTACGGTTCCCGGTTTTCCCATATAAAACGGCGGCAGCTTATCGGGAAAAATCCCCCCCATGGTTTCGTCCAGTGATAACAATCCTTCACTGATAGCAAGTCCTACCGCCATCCCTGCCACACTTTTTGACAAAGAAAACTGCATCTGGGGAATTTTAGAGGAATAGGGCTTCCATACCCCTTCTGCAATTCTTTGTCCATGCCGCAAAATGACAACCCCATGAGGGCATAGGGTATTGTCCTCATCCATACGCCTGAAAAATTCCGCTATTGTCCGGCTGGAGACTCCCTGTTCTTCCGGAATCCCCATTGGCATAACAGCAGAAGGGACCCAAGCTTTCCGTTGCCTCGGCTGAAAAGGATAAGAGGTTACATGCTCCATATCGCCGGTAAGAAGGCGAAATAGGGAATCTGCTGCCCGGAATTGTCCGAAAATATCCATGAAATCGCGCTCCTTTTTTCTATATTCAGCAATCAGCTTATAAAACAACAGGCAGCTTTCCATAGGAAAAGCTGCCTATATTTTTGCGGGATTACTCCTTTGTCGGCGTATACCAGTCAATCAGCCCTTGGTCCAATGCCTCTTCAAAGGTATCCGGCCATTTGGGAACACTGCCGCCATAGCGGTCATACCAGCAGTCCGGATAGACCACCTTTGAGTTGTAAGTTGCCTTGGAAGTATCCACAGAAGCGTCCTCACCATCCCGAACCAGCCGGGCCACAACCACCGTCCGGAAGCCGTCAAATTCATAGGAACAGGTGGACAAGGTGAGAATCGTATCATTTTCATTAAAATCCACACCGGTATCAATAATCGAACGCTGGCGCACCTGATACACAAAGTTCAAATACGAGGAGTCTGATCCAAAATGGTCATACGTATAGGCAAAGGGCTCTCCCTGGCTCTCATCGGTATTCGTTTTAAACACAGAAATAATCTTCCATTTTCCGCCGCCCTCTGCGGTATTAAATGTAATCACCGGCGAGTTTTTGTATACGTCTAACTGGCCAAACTGCAGCAACTGGGCAAACATGCGCCCGTCTCTCATACTGTGGCCATAAAGAATCATATTCTGGTCGGAGCCATCCAATGCAGTCCCCGCCTGCATAAAAATGCTGCCATATTTGGTGTTTTCCTTCCGGTAGTTCCGATACAAATAGTATTCCGGGTCACTTTCGGAAGACTGTAATACCGGATAATCAATGACCGTATTGGGAATCCGAATCCATCCTACAATGTCCGGATTTACCTTTTGCAGCTCTTTAATCTGCTGTCTGGCCTGTTCATCGGTCATTTCTGGCCGCTGCGGCTCGGGCGTTTCCTCTGTATCTGAAGTTTCTTTCTGAGAGGAGCCGCTGTCAGTAGAAGAAGCTGAGGAGGTATCTTCCGGTATGTTATAGAAAATCTCCTGAATCTCATCCACGGTTTTATCAGTCTCAGCCGGCAGGATAATCAGTTCATTTACCAAATATCCCGCAGAAACCAGAAAGACTATCAACATCAATAGTGTAATAATTTTTAAGATAATCTGTCCTGCACTATCCCCTTTCCAGGGAATCCAACTTTTCCAAAAAGGCTTTTTCTGCCGCGGCTGCGACTGAGATTCTTTGCCCATAAGGCACCTCCTTTGTCATCATCCAAATGATTTTACCGCTTGAATCCGGCATCTTCCAATCCGCCTGTTTTTTGCAGATACCGTCTCACCATATCCAGCGCATGGGAAGCTGCCATATTCCGTTGCCAGCTGCGAGAGCGAGGATAGTCGGGATTTCCGGGGACCATTTTTCGCACCCAAGTTTCTTTCCCATCACTCAGCGCAATATACACCAGTCCTACCGGCTTTTCCTTTGTACCGCCGCCCGGTCCGGCAATCCCGGTAATCCCAATTCCCAAATCACTGCCTGCTGCTTTCCGGATTCCCTGTGCCATTTCTCTAGCCGTCTCTTCGCTCACTGCTCCGTGATCTTCGAGGGTTTGATGAGAAACTCCCAGCACTTGCTCTTTGATGCGATTGGCATAGGTAACCGCTCCCATTTCAAACACCTGCGAAGCACCGGAAATATCGGTAATCCGTTTGGCAAGCAAACCGCCGGTACAGGATTCCGCTGTTGCCAACGTCTTTCCGGCTTTTAGAAGCTCCCGCACAGCGACTTCTTCCAGGCTTTCACAATCCACCGCATAGACATAACTGCCAATGCGTTTTTGAATCTCATGGGAAAGAGGCGCCATCATTTGGCGTGCTTCTTCTTCGGTGGCTGCTCGGGCTGTTACACGGATGAACATTTCATTTTCTTTGGCATAGGTGGCCGCCGTAGGATTAGCCCCCTGCATCAAATCGTCAATCAACTCGGCAACCGAGCCTTCCCCGATTCCAAACACATGGATATTTTGGGAAACAATCACGGCCTGCTCTTTTCCTGCCAAAGCGGGAATGGCATACCGGGTCAGCATAGGGGTAAGCTCTGACGGCGGGCCCGGCAGCATTACAACGATTTTTCCTCCGTCAGTTTCAAAAATACAGCCGGGAGCTGTTCCCACGTCATTGGGCAACACCTTGCAGCCTTCGGGAAGCCAAGCCTGTTTTTTCTGACTTTCTCCCCATGGCCGGCCTTTAAAATATTCCTCAATTCGGTGCAGGCACTCTTCGTAAAGCACCAGCTTTTTTCCGGCAGCTGCCGCGACGGTTTCTTTGGTCAAATCATCCCCAGTAGGCCCCAAGCCTCCGGTGGTAATCAAAATATCACTTCGGGATAAAGCTACGTGGACCGCCTCTTCCAAGCGTCCGGGATTATCCCCTACCGTGGCACAATACAACACATTGACCCCAATGGTAGAAAGTTCTCTGGCAACAATAGCCGTATCCGTATTGATAGTGTGACCCAGCAATAGCTCTGTGCCAACAGAAAGGATTTCTGCAATCATGAAACGGCTTCCTTTCCTTCATAAGAATTGCAAACGCCCAACGCGCTGCGTTTATATCTGTTTTTTATGCCATCCAATATGCGTATAACGCAGGTTCTGCAAACACTCTTCTATCAACGCCTCATCATCCAATACCGACTCAGCCGTTTCTACAATATGAAGAATGGGACGGGTCCGGGGATGTTTGGGCGTAAATACTGTGCAGCAGTCCTCGTAAGGCTCTATGGAAATATCATAGGTGCCGATTTTATAAGCAGTTGCCACAATCTCCGCCTTATCTGTACCAATCAAAGGACGAAATACCGGCATCTGAACGGCTGCATCTGTACAAGCGATAGCCTGCATGGTTTGACTGGCTACCTGTCCCAAACTCTCACCGGTAATCAGCGCTTCACAGCCTTTTTTCCGGGCAATCCGCTGGGCCACCCGCATCATAAATCGACGCATGATGATGGTAAACAGTTCCTCCGGGCATTTCTCCAGAATTTCCTCCTGAATATGTGTAAAGGGAACGGTAATCATTTCCATCCGTCCGCTGTATTCGCTTACCTTTTCCAGCAGACGCACCACCTTTTCTTCGGCACGCTGGCTGGTATAGGGCGGGCTGGCAAAATGAATCGCTGTCAGCTCCACTCCCCGTTTGGCAATACTCCATGCGGCTACCGGGCTGTCAATACCGCCGCTAATCAGGATTGCTGCTTTTCCGCCGGTTCCCACCGGGATTCCACCGGCGCCCGGACGGGGGTTGCCATGGATATAGGCGCCAAAGTCCCGTACTTCCACACGCACTTCCACGTCTGGATTATGAACATCCACTTCAAGATGGGGGAACTGGTCCATCAAGTAGCCTCCTACCTCACAGGAAATCTCCGGGGAAGTATAGGCAAATTTTTTATCGGAGCGCTTGCTTTCCACTTTAAATGTGGAAACATTCATCAATTCTTCACGCAAATACTCCGCTGCCGCTTTTTCAATGGCGGCAAGGTCTTTCTCTACCGTGCAGGCGCGGGAGTAGGATACAATTCCGAAAATCTTTCCGATTTTTTCTTCGGCTGCATCCAAATCGGCCTCGTCGTTTTTGGGAATCACATAAATAGTAGACTGGGCAGATTTCACTTCAAACTCTCCCAGAGGCATCAACCGGCGTCGAATATTTTTGAGAAGCACCGATTCAAAGGTCTTTCGGTTTAACCCTTTGAGCACCAGTTCTCCCAGTTTAATGAGAATCGTTTCCTGCATGATGTTCTTCCTTTCGTAAAACGGGATGCCCTGCACCCGGTTTTATAGTATATCATGGATTTATGAAAAAAGCGTGACAGGCCTGTCGATATTTTCAGGGATTTATTCCCGGGCCCGTACCAGTATTTTCATCCCCTCACTCACAGCCTGAACCAGTGCCTGCATATCATCCAAGGTGTTTTCCCGGGAAAAGCTGACTCTGATGGAGGAAATTGCCTGGATCCTGGGTAAATCCATGGCTTCTAACACATGGCTGGGTCTTCCCTTAGCACAAGCGGAGCCGGAAGAAACATAAATCCCCTTCTCTTCCAGAAAATGAAGCATGGTTTCCGCCTTAACACCGCCACAGGAGAAATTGAGAATATACGGAAGCCCATCCTCCGGACTTTGCAGTACCACGTCGGGAATCTTGGAAAGCTCAGCCCGTCCATATTCCCATAGGGTACGGATTTGCTTTTCTTCCTGCAATACTGGCGGAAGCGCTCTTACGGCTGCTCCAAAAGCACACCAAGCCGGCATAGCTTCGGTACCGGAACGCATATTTTTTTCCTGGCCGCCTCCCAGCGTCCGGGGCGGGATGTGGACACCTTTTCGAATATACAAAGCGCCTGCTCCCTTAGGCCCATGGATTTTGTGAGCACTAATCGTCATCAAATCTATCCCGATTTTTCCAGGTTTTAAGGGCAATTTTCCAAAAGCCTGCACCGCATCTACATGCAGGAGCGTGCGGGCCTTGTTCCGCCTGATTGCCCGGGCAGCCGCTTCAATGGGCAAAATACTTCCCACCTCATTATTCACTGCCATCATACTCACAAGAGCCGTTTCCGGCGTAATAGCTTCTTCCACTTGCTGTGGTAAAATCCGCCCATATTGGTCAGGTTTTAATCGAACAATTTCCCATCCTTCTTTTTCCAACGCGTCCATCACCATCAGCACAGATGGATGTTCTATCATCGTGGTGACAACTCTTTGACTGCGGTGCCTTCTGGCTTTTACCCCACCAAAAATTGCCAGATTGTTAGCCTCTGTGCCGCCGGAAGTAAAAATAATCTCTTCGGGAAGCGCTGAAAGGGCATCGGCAACAGACTTTCTGGCCGCTGTCAGTTCCTGTTCCGCCCGGAATCCCAATGTATGGAGGGAAGAGGGATTCCCATAACACTGGGTCATGATCTCCAGTGCTTTTTGCGCTGCTTCCGGGCATACCCGGGTGGTTGCGCTGTTATCAAGATAGATTTCCTGCAAAAGAAACCCTCCTACTCTTTCAAAACTTTATCTTTCATTATATCACAGATACTGGTATCTGGAAACTTGCTTTTTTCATGGGAAACGATATAATGAAGGAGAAGAAAAACAGGAGGAGGGATCGGAGATGAAAAACACCCAGCGAAGAGCCGCTATTTTAGAGCTGGTCGCTGCTGCAGACGGCCCAATTTCGGCTGAAGAATTGTTTCAGCGTCTGCAAAAACAGTTTCCAAACCTTGCTCTTTCTACGGTATATCGAAATCTGGAACGCTTTGCCGATGATGGCCTGATTGATAAGGAAACCTCTCCTGACGGCGTGTTTCGCTATTCCAGCCGGGAAGGTCACGGGCATTATCTGGTATGTACGCAATGCCACCGGAAAATCCGGCTCCATGAATGTCCTCTTTCTGCTATTGAAGAACAGCTGGAAGAGGAAACAGGCTATTCTATCGACCGGCATCAGCTGACTTTGTATGGGAAATGTCCCATATGCAAAAAGAAAAAATCCCTTACTCCATAATAACCATTAAAAATATGATAATAACAACCAAGGCGGGGCTCTATAAAGAGTCCCGCCTTGGTTGTTGAAAAAGGAGATTTATGAAAAAGATCTTGTACTTAAAGTAAGAGGATTCTCTACTTTCCTCCAAAGGAGGAGACGGGCCTTTTCAGAGGCTGATCAGGCCCGTCTGAAATAGAGAAAAGAAAGAAGAGAGAAAATGAAGAAAATGAAAACTATAAAGTATATTTATATAAACACCAGTCTCATTACTGGCCGGTGGATTCCGTAAGGGTTACATCACAGGTGAAGGATTCTCCTGTCAAACCACGAGTTACCGACAGGGTTACCGTGTCGCCAGGCTTCTTCTTGGCAATATAACCGGAAATGGTGTTGGCCGATGTGACATCCGTATCATCAATCTTGGTGATGACATCGCCCTTCTGGATACCAGCCTTGCTGACAGAGTCGTTGCTGATAGAAGCAACATACATACCGGAAGGCAGACCATAGAAGTTAGCGGTCCAAGCATCCAAATACTGTCCGCTGATGCCAAGCATTGCGCGGTCTTTTACATAACCATATTCTTTCAAATCACTGATAATGGGGAGAGCATCGTCAATCGGAATTGCAAAGCCCAATCCTTCATAACCAGTTGCTACAATCTTACTGGAGTTAATGCCAATTACCTGGCCATACATATTGACCAGTGCGCCGCCGGAGTTACCGGGGTTAATAGCGGCATCTGTCTGGATACATTCCATCGTGTAACCGGTTTCGCTGTTTGTAACGGAACGGTTCAGTGCAGAAACATAACCAATGGTTACCGTAGAGTTAAACTGCAAGCCGCCCGGGTTACCAATGGCGATGACCGGGTCAGCTACTACCAAATCATCAGAAGAGCCAAACTCTGCCGCAGTCAAACCGGTTGCATCAATTTTGATAACAGCCAGGTCTGTCATGCTATCGCTGCCAATCAATTTGGCTTCATAGGTCTTACCATCAGAAGTAATAACCTTCAGGGAATCTGCCCCTTCTACCACATGAGCGTTTGTGATGATATAGCCATCAGAAGTAGCGATAATGCCGGAACCTTCACTTGCAGGGGATACGGCGCTATCCTCGTCACTGCTTTCCTCACTGCTGTTGTCTCCATAGGCTTCACGACCCCAGCCTTGTGTGGTGGAAAGGCCCTGCTGTAAATTGGTCTGCTGATAGTTCTGAATACAAACCACAGAAGGAATCACTTTCGCAGCCACTTCCTGCTGCGTCATGCTGCCGGACACGCTGGTAGAGGGATTATTGTCATCGCTGTTAATCAGCTTGTTAATGGTGAAAGTGGAGTTACCGCTTCCCGCATTGTTTACTTGGATGGTGCCATTATTGATAAGGGCTGCAAATCCACCGACGGAAGCTGCGGAAATCAATGCACAACACAAAACACCTGCCACAATTTTTGTAGCAATCTTTGCACCCCGACTCATAGGTTTGCGTTCTTTTTTCGGCTTCTTGGGAGGAATCGGCGCTGTGTAATGGTCTCCATCCGCCCACTGTTGCTGATAGGAAGGCTCCTGATAACCGCCATTTCCCTGCCAGCGATATTCTGAATACCCTGCTGCATCCTGCTGCGGCGTGGAAGCTGTGGAAGCATCCTGCCAGGAAGGCTGCTGGGGTTGTGTCGCTTGTTCATTGTTTGCCTGAGCGGAAGTCTGAGAGGTGCTTTCCGGAGTCTGTTCCGTATAGGAAGCAGATTCTGCAGCTGCCTGGGACTGCCAACTGTCGGAGTTGCTGGAAGTATTATTTTCCGGTACCTGTCCGGCTGTATTCTCATTGTGATTTATATTCATAGGATCATACATACTCATTCATCCTTTCACAACATCCTCATTCCGGTCTCTCATTTATGTTTCCCGGTTGGTGTGCTTTTATTATGCCGTGCTTATGTGAAAGGTATGTGATGGTCTATTTAAGGTTTTATGATTTTTTCTTTATATTTATATTTCTTATTTTAGGCGGTGCGGTTCTCATTTTGATTTTGAATGATTTGGCACAACGCCTCAATTCCTGCGGGGATTTTGACAAGGGGAATTCCAGAAAAACCTAAGCGGATAAAATTCTTTCCCACTGCGGTGATTCGGATTCCCTGCTTTTCTGCGAGGGTGACAATTTCCTGCGCATTGGGGATTTGAACCACAACCGCTAACGCGGTTTCCAAAAGGACTGCCGGTATTTGTTCTCCCAAAGATTTTCTGATACAGGTAAGCATCATTTGACTTTTCATATAGTATAGCTTTCGCATCCGGCGCAAATGACGTTCCAGCTGTCCCTCTTTGATATAATCGGCTAAAGCCAGCTGCTCAATTTTAGAAGCCGTTTGGTTATAAGCTCTTGCCCGCGGTGCATACAGTTGCAGTAATTCAGACGGTAGCACCATATAGCTAATCCGGACACTGGGCAAAAGCAGCTTTGAAAATGACCCCAAATACACCGTGCTTTCTGCGCCTGACCCCTGTAGGGCTGGAATCGGACGAGCTGTGTAACGCAGCTCTCCATTATAATCGTCCTCAATAATCAATCCATTTTTTTCCCGGGCCCATTGCAATAAAGCAAATCTGCGAGAAGGAGGCATCGCCGTTGCTTGCCCTGTGGGAGCGGATGGACTTACCAATACCTGATGTACGCCGCTTTTATCAAGAGCTTCCACAGACAGGCCTTCCCCATCGTCTGGCAAGCGTACTACCTCCACACCACAATCTGCAAATGCCCGCTCTGCCTGCAAAAAACCGGTACCATCCATAGCCACTTGCTTTTGAGGAAGAAGCCCGCACAAAATGGTGAGCAGTGGCTGAATTCCAGCGCCAATGACAATTTGCTCCGGTGTACTTCTAACCCCTCGGGCGCGATAGGTATAGGAGGAGAGGGATTCCCTCAAAGCCGGTTCTCCCTGTGGATTTCCATAAGAAACAATGGAATCCGGACGGTTTAACACGTCCCGGATATGCCGTTTCCAAATCGTAATATCTGCTGTATCACTGTCGATACGGTCAGTTCCAAAATCATATTGAATGGGTACAGGGCAGGAGAAATGAGACGGCACCACGACTTTTTTCTCATTGTGTCCATTTTCTGTGAGCCTGGCTGACGCTACATAATATCCACGCTGAGGCCGGCTTTTTAAATAGCCTTCTACACACAACTGCTGATAGGCCGATTCTACCGTTGTGCGGCTGACCCCCAACTCTTCGGGCAGCCGCCGAATAGACGGCATTTTAGAACCGGAAGGCAGGGTCCCGGATTCAATGGCTTCTCGGATTGCTTCATACAGTTGTTGATACAGGGGTGTTTTGGAATCGGGATGGAGGGTGACAAAGGGCATACCATGTACCTCTTTTCAAATCGGTCTTTCTCCATTTAGTATACACGATTCCCTGTAAAATTGGAACTGTACATATTATTTTTTTATAAACTGTGCATTTTAAAGTGAACAGATATGGATTATTATAAGTACACGCCAAAGGCAGAGACTCTGAATCCTGAAACGAAAATTATGATATTCCTATTTTTTCACGAAAGGGCTGATTGCCATGATAAAAAATAAAAATTCTACCGTCGTCAATTTGGCGCTTACCGGCCTGATGGGCGCTCTGGTTTATATTGCCACCATGTTTTTTAAAGTTGAAATTCCAGTAGGTGCAGACCGTACCATGATTGGTTTTGCCAATGTTTTCTGTGTTTTATCCGGTTTGATTCTCGGTCCGGCCTATGGCGGACTGGCCGCAGGGGTTGGCTCCTTCCTGTTTGACATTACAGGCGGATGGTTTTCCAGCGCAGGCGTCACCCTGATTACCAAAGGCCTGATGGCGGTTATCTGCGGTTTGATTGCCTGGAGCGGAAAACAGGAAACCCAGAAAGTCAGCCGTTTGGTCATTGCTGCTGTAACCGGTTCTCTGGCCTACTGCATCATGTACTTGGGACATTCTTTCTTCCAGCTTCTGATTGCTGGCAGTACCGCCGAAGTCGCAGCCATTACCATGATGACCAAAGCCGGTGCTACCCTTCTCAATGCTGTGGTGGCGGATGTCATTGCCGTTCCGCTGTTCCTCACCATTCGGACAGCTCTCCAGCGCAATCATTTGTGGAAAGGCGGAAAACCTGGCGCGGCAGTATAAGCAGTATAAAATAAAAAAATTTACGGCGTATGGCATGTGTGTCATACGCCGTGTTTTTGTGGTATGATAGAAATATCGCAAAATAAAATAGATTTGACTCTTGATTCTTCAGCGGATTTCCGCTGTTCTTTCCGAAAGGACGGTTTTTCATGAAAATACCCAAAGCAGCAGCCATTCACGACCTTTCCGGGATGGGACGATGCTCCCTGACCGCAGCGATTCCTATTTTATCCGCTATGGGGGTACAGGTATGCCCATTTCCAACGGCTGTTCTCAGCAATCAAACCGGCTTTTCAAAATTTGAATTTGTGGATATGACAGATTGGATGGAGCCGTTTGGAGAATGTTGGTCTCCTTGGTATGGGCGATTTGACGCCGTATATAGTGGATTTCTCGCAAGCCCACGACAGGCACAGATTACCCGAAAAATCATCGATAAGCTTCGGGGAGAAGGGACCCATGTCATTGTGGACACGGTTTTGGGAGACCACGGGGTTCGATATCCCATGTTTGATGAAGAGATGTGCCTGCGGGTGCGTGAGCTGGCTTTTGATGCTACTGTTATTACCCCTAATTTAACCGAAGCTTGCCTTCTGGCCGGCGAACCAGCTGAAGCTGCACAGGATATTCAAACCCGTGCCGAGCTGATTCAACTTGCTTCCTATCTGGCTTCACAGGGGCCAGGAACGGTTATTATTACAGGTATCCGAGATGAAAACCAAGTGGCTAATTTGGCTTATATTAAGGAGGATTCTCGCTGTTTCTGGGAATCTAACCATCGGATTGGATACAGCTATTCCGGTACTGGGGATATATTGGCTTCTATTCTGTGCGGTGGACTGGTACGAGATTTCCCTCTGGGCGAAACTCTTCGCAATGCTTGCCGCTTTATCGGTATGGCACTGGAAGAAACCGCCGAATCCGGCACAGACCCCAGAGAAGGAATTTTGTTTGAACCCTTTTTGGCAGATTTGATTGAAATGTTCTCCTAAAGAATCGGTGGAATCACGGTGTTTTGCCCATTGTTTCCGGTGCTTTCTATGATTCTTCCCAATTGCTTTCCTGTCTGATGTGTAGTACAATAACCATACATCTATTTTTTGCACGGACAAAAGTATTTTGATGAAGGAGTAATGAAAATGGAGCAAAAGGCAAGGGGAGCTTTCTCCAGTAAACTGGGCTATGTGCTGGCAGTTTCTGGGTCTGCTGTGGGTTTGGGGAACATCTGGCGTTTTCCCTATTTGGCGGCAAAATACGGCGGCGGTATTTTTTTGTTGGTGTATATCATACTGGCCGTTACTTTTGGTTTTACCTTGATTCTTTCTGAAACCGCATTAGGCCGTATGACAGGTTTAAGCCCGGTTGGAGCCTTTAAAAAGTTTACCAAGGGAAAGTTAGCAGCTGGCGGTTGGATTTGCGCGATTATTCCCATGCTGATTGTTCCCTATTATTGTGTGATTGGCGGATGGGTCATCAAATATTTGGTGGGATTTGCCTCTGGGCATACGACGGAAATGGCCTCCGACACCTTTTTCTCTGATTTTATTGCTGCACCGGCAGAACCGGTTATTTGGCTGCTGTTATTTATTATTGCAACCTTTTGTGTGGTTATTTTCGGCGTTGAAAAGGGAATTGAGCGCATCAGCAAAATCTTAATGCCCGTTTTGATAGCCCTCGCTATTATTATCTGCATTTATTCTGTAACCCGTCCGGGAGCTATGGAAGGTGTTGCTTACTATTTAATCCCTGATTTTTCGAAATTTTCCATTATGACAGTTGTGGCGGCAATGGGTCAGATGTTTTATTCTCTCTCAATCGCCATGGGAATTTTGATTACCTACGGCTCTTATATGAAAAAAGACGTGGATATGGAATCCTCTATTAAGCAGATTGAAATTGTGGATACTTTGGTTGCCATTTTGGCCGGATTGATGATTATTCCCTCCGTATTTGCTTTTTCTGGCGGTGACGAAGGAACCCTCCAGGCTGGACCTTCCCTGATGTTTATTACTATTCCAAAGGTTTTTGAAAGCATGGGAATGGGCCAGGTGATTGGCGCTGTATTCTTTTTGCTGGTATTGGTAGCGGCGCTGACTTCTTCCATCTCTCTGATGGAAACCTGTGTAGCCACCCTCCGCGATCAGTTCGGCTGGAGTCGAAAAAAATCCTGTATTCTTATGGCAGTAGAAATGGCCGTATTGGGAATCCCGTGCTCACTGGGATTTGGAATTTGGGACTTTATTCAGCCTCTCGGACTGAGTATTTTGGATTTCTTTGATTTTATTACTAACTCAGTTATGATGCCTATTGCCGCTTTCTTTATTTGCCTGTTGGTAATTAAAGCGGTTGGGTTGGATAAGATTTCGGAAGAGGTTCGTATCTCTTCTAAATTTAAAAGAGAAAAGGCCTATCGTTTTTTAGTTCGTGGATTAGTGCCTGCCGGACTACTGGTAATTCTGGTTAGCTCCATTTTAAATGTGTTTGGAATCATTACCATATAAATGCAGGATGTCTGATTGCGTCCGTCATTTTTGCAATAATATTTTCCTATATGTGGAAAGTCTTTTGTGGCTTATGCAGCAAAAAAACCCTCATTTCAAATTGTATTTTTGTATCTTTATATTTAGCTATAATATGCATATTTGACATACTTGTTAAAAAATTTTAAAAAAAATAGACAAAACCAAATTTTTGTACTATAATATAGTCAGAGAACCAATCCAACAGAATGTGAGGGGGTTGCTTTGGCGATTCGCGACAGTATGAAAAAGGGGACCGCCGAGTTGGTGGTTCTGCACCTTCTTCGCAGCGGCCGGAAATACGGATACCAAATTGCGCAGGAGATTTCCACCCGCAGCGGGGGCTTGTTCACCCTGCAGGAAGGCTCTCTGTATCCTACACTGTACCGACTGGAAAAAAACGGATATGTCATTTCGCAGACGGAATTTTCTCCGAACCAGCAACGAGTTCGGAAGTATTATTCAATTACAGACGCTGGGAAAGCATATTTTTTGGAGGTCCGGGAAGAATACCGGCAGATTTCTGAAGGAATTGAAAAAATCCTTCTGACAGAGGTCCCCGAAACGTGACAAAGAGTGCATGGAACTGGCAGTGCGAAATTTTTGGATTTCGCCTGCTGGTTCCTCTGCGTGTCTTTGTTTAAAAATTGACGGAAATGCACGATGAACTTTCACGAAAAATATGGTATACTGGAGCCGGTACGGAAAGTACCGGCTTTGTTATTGTATTTTGGAAACCTATGGATGAAAGAAGGACTCAAAATGATTCGCGCATGTATTTTTGATATGGACGGTACTATTGCGGATACCTTGGCCTCTATTGCCAGTTTCGCAAATGAAGCACTGAAAAAATGCGGATACCGGGAAATTCCGGTGCTGGATTACCGTACTTTGGCGGGAAACGGCGCTGATACACTGATGCGGAGAATGTTAAAAACCGTTTTAGGAGAATTTTCAGAAGAACAGGTTGCTCATCTTCGGACAGTTTATGACCGTGCTTATGAATCGGACCCCATGCGTCTGGTAACCGAATATCCAGGCATGCGGTCTGTTTTGAATACCTTGAAACAGTCCGGAAT
Source organism: Clostridiales bacterium (assembly GCA_019422525.1). Lineage (GTDB taxonomy): Bacteria > Bacillota > Clostridia > Oscillospirales > Acutalibacteraceae > Heritagella_A. The sequence continues at coordinate 162,073 of JAHZDE010000002.1, read as the reverse complement.
TCAAATTGGGGTACTTTCCAATAAACCCGACGATATGACCTGTCAGGTAGCCGCTCATCTATATCCGGGGCTTTTCCACTGCGTTCGGGGACAACGTGCGGATACCCCTTTAAAACCAGCTCCCGACGGTGCTCTTTTGCTGGCAAAGGATTTGGGCGTGGAAGCCAATGAATGTCTGTATATTGGCGATACTTGGGTAGATATGGAAACCGGAAAAAATGCTGGAATGGAAACCGTAGGGGTATTGTGGGGATTCCGTGACCGGGAAGAACTGGAAAAAGCTGGCGCCTGCCATATTATCTCTCATCCGGAAGAGCTGCTGCCCTTAGCAGGAATCCACAGCACTATTTGACAGGAGGTTTGTATATGTCCCGTCGTTCTCTTCCCTATCGAGTCTATTTGTGGGACTTTGACGGAACCCTTTTTGACAGTTATCCAACAATGAATCGTGCTATGTCCCAGGCTCTTTTAGAGCTTGGGATGCCACGTCCTGAGGAAGAAGTCCGCCGATTGATGAAACAATCTGTGAGCACGGCGCTGTGCTATTATCAGGAACATTTCTCTATGAATCAGGAGCTGGAAAAACTGTTTCGGAAAAAGGAAAAAGAACTCTCCACAGATTTACCCCCTTATCCCGGAATGAAGGATTTGTGCCGCCGGATTTGGGAAAAAGGCGGTGTGAATTTGTTATATACTCACCGGGATACTTTTGCTGAAGAGCTATTGAAACGACATGGATTTAGCAGTTATTTTTCCGGTGGTGTTACGGCTGAAGACCACTTTCCTTCCAAACCAGCTCCCGATGCGATTATTTTTTTGATGAAGCAGTTTTCCTTTATGACGGAGGAAGCACTTATGATAGGAGACCGTGACATTGACTTGCTGGCTGCCAAAAACGCCGGTGTGGATGGCTACCTTTTTGACCCTATGGACGACTACGCTTCCTTCCAAACTCCTTTTCGAGGACATAGTGTTTTTGATTTGGAATCTTTCCTTTTGTAAATTTTCTTCATTTCTTTTCAAAAAGCACTCGTTTTTTTGCTTAAAATATGCGATAATGTAAGCGAATGTCAATAAGAAAGAGAGAAAAGGAGAGATTCATATGAAGCAGAAAAGTGATATCCAAAGAATCCTGCTGGTAACGCTGGGCGCCATTATTATGGCCCTGAACATTAAAATCTTTGTGCGCGCCGGCGATATGTTTCCCGGCGGCTTTAACGGTTTGACTCTGTTAATCCAGCGTACCGCTTCCCAATATTTTCATATTGAACTTCCGTTCTCCGTGATTAACCTTTTGCTGAACGCGGTTCCGGCTGTTATCAGCTTCCGTTATATTGGAAAAAAGTTTACGGCCTATTCCTGCCTGATGATTGCCCTGACCAGTATCCTAACAGATGTTTTTCCCAGTCTGGAAATCACTTCCGACCCTCTTCTTATCAGTATTTTTGGTGGCATTATTAACGGCTGTGCTATTAGCCTTTGCCTGTTTGCCAATGCTACCAGCGGCGGTACTGACTTTATTGCCATTTTCTTTTCGGAGAAAAAAGGCATTGATACGTGGAATTATATTTTCGTGGGAAACGTTGCCATGCTGGTGGTAGCCGGCCTATTATTTGGCTGGGAAAAATCCCTGTATTCGATTATATTCCAGTTTACCTCCACACAGATTCTTCATATGCTCTATAAACGGTATCAGAAACAAACCCTTCTGATTATTACCGACCATCCTGAGGAAGTATATGAAACCATTCGAGATAAAACCCATCATGATGCTACACATTTTCGTGGAATTGGTTGTTATGAAGGACAAGAAAAGCACTTGTTGTATTCGGTTGTTTCCGCCGAGGAAGCCAAACATACCATTGATGGCATTCGCGCTGTAGACCCAAAAGCCTTTATCAACTGTATGAAAACGGAACAGATTACCGGACGTTTTTATAATCGCCCCAATGACTAATCAAAAAAACTGGGAGTACTTTTGTAAAGTACTCCCAGTTTTTGTCTTTGTAGAAATTTTTCTATTAAAAGATATTTATAACAGCTTTTCTTTCAGATATTGTCCAATATACTCCAACAACTCCGGTGTCCAGAAATTCCCCTCGTGTACACCTCCGTTTATTTTCACCAGCCGGACATCGTATCCCTCTTTTTGAAGCTTTTCATATAACTTTTCTGATTGATGATAGGGCACCACTGGATCTGCGTCCCCATGGATCATCAAAAAGGGCGGATATTCTTTTCCGGCTTCTGCTATGTGTAGAGGACTCATATTGCGAATTTTTTCCGGGGAAATTCCCCCTTTTCCGTCTGAGATAAGATAAATCATCCGGGGATCTGTGCTCCCTTCCGACTCTTGCATAACGCCTCGTACCAGTTCCCCCAGATCTGTTGGGCCAAAACAGTCAATGACCAGCTGTACCTGATCGGATTCTTCGCTGAACTCTTGTGTCCGGTAGCAGGGCCAATCTCCGGTCATTCCTACTAACAAAGCTGCATTTCCCCCTGACGAAGTTCCCCACACTGCCACCCGGGTTTTATCAATTCCATACTCCTTACTGTGCGCCCGCAGAAAACGGATCGCTGTTTTTATATCTTGCAGAAATGCCGGAAACGGATTTCCTTCCCGGCAATCCCGGTGGCTTACAGAGGCCACCACTATACCCTGTCTGGCCAAAGCTGCCAATTGGGGCAGTTGATATCCCATATTGGGAGTGGTCCAAGCGCTTCCCTGCACAAATACAACGAGAGGATACTTTTTTTCTCGATTCCAAGGACACAAAATATGCATTTTCAGCTCTTTGCTATCTGGTGCGGAAAAGGAAACCGTAGCGGCCAGCTCCGCCATTCCGGAAAAATTCTTACTGCATGGCAATTCCATGACTTCTTTCATCGAATACACTCCTTCATAAAAAAACAGCGGACAGATTTTCTCTGCCCGCTGAATTGGGTTTATGACTCCCCTTTTTCCTGCAAAAGCCGGTTAATTAAATCCAGCATATTGGGAATAGAGCGGGACTTATCAAACTTTTCACAGGATTCTCTCATTTGGCGCAGCTTTTGTTCATCTTCCAGAAGGGTCTGGATGGTTTTGGCACAGCTGCCGCCTTTGCCGATACGGACCGCCATTCCATGGTTCATGAGGAACTGGGCATTGTCCTCTTCCTGCCCGGGAATGGCATCGAATACCGCCAGCGGAATATTGCAGGCCAGCGCCTCCGAAACGGTAAGGCCGCCGGGTTTGGTGACAATCAGATTCGAAGCTTTCATATATTTTTCCACTTCTCTGGTAAATAACACCAGCTTGCACTTCTTTGGACAGTTCTCCATTTCTTTTTCAAATGCTTCATATAATTTTTCGTTCCGTCCGGTAATGATAATCATTTGGAAAGTTTCCGGCAGCGCTGCAATTTCCCGGAAAATAGGCAGGATATTATTCACCCCAAAACTTCCTGCCATAATCAGCACGGTCATACAATCCTGGTCCAGCCCCATCTCCTGCAGCAGTGCCTGCCGGTCTGCTTTTTCAAAAAAGACGTCGTGCACTGGAATTCCAAAGGGATATACCTTTTCTTTGGGGACATTCATATACTGCACCATTTGCTCCGCCATATCCTCACTGGAAACAATATAGGCATCCACATGGCTGGAAAGCCAGGCTTTGTGAGGGCCATAGTCTGTCATTACGCACAGCAAAGGGGCATTGAGTTTTCCGTCTTCCTTTAAATCCGATATCATCTCGGTTACAAAAGGATGAGTGGTGATAATGGCATCCGGCTGAAACTCTTCAATCACAGGGAAAAGGCGGCGGCGAAATATTCCGGAAAGTTTGGGAACCAAGTTGGCAAAATGGCTTTCCTGATTGGTGCTTTCATACAGCTTTCCAAACATTTTAGGCGCTTTGGTAGCCAGAAAATGATATCCGTCACATACGGTCTTGTCCAAAATACTGCTGATGGTTTTCAGCGCATCCACTACCCGAACTTCCACACCAGGGCAATTATCCTGTAAATGCTTTTCAATGGCAACTGCAGCACGGATATGACCTCCGCCAGTTGCTGCTGTCAGAATCAATATCTTCATAGCCTGTCATCTCCCAATAAAAAATCTGGTTGGCTTCTATGTGCCAACCTGAAACGCTTACGTGGATTTTCTTTTATCTGAGTAGCCTTATTATACCATATACGTCGGTTGACTTCCAGTATTCCCCATGAATTGTGATATTTTCCATGAAAAGTTTTCGGTTGTAATCAACCTGTAACTTTACATTTGAGGTCGAAAAAACTATAATAGAGAAGCAGATGGGATTTCAAAGTCAAGATACCTGTTATGGGATTGAATTGGAATCCTCTTTACAATGGATTTTCATTGACAACAGGAGGCTTTTTTTCATGTCTGGGACGAAACAGCAGCGAAAAAAAATCACTTTGACTCAAAAACAGAAAACAATTGCGATTATTGTTGCCGCCGTTGTGGTGGCAGCAGTGGCTATCGGTCTGGCAGTATGGGGAATTCAGTCTTTGCTCTCCGGAAACGGAAATGGAGAGTCGTCAGAGGCTTCTTCCATCATGGAAAGCAGCGAGCTTTCTTCTGCGGAGCCTGAAGATCTAAAAATGGCTGACGGTGTGACCATCGCCGGTGTCGATGTATCCGGTAAAACGGAAGAGGAAGCACTGGCTTTGCTGAAAGATTCTGAGGACAGCATCATTGGCAGCTATAAGGTCACCGTTACGTATCAGAATGACTCCACTGTGATTACTGAAGACGATTTGGCCTTTACGTTCGACTTTACCAAGGCTATCGACGAGGCGGCGGCTTACAGCGAAACCATTTCTTCGCAGGGCTCTTCCACCCAAAAGAAAGACTTCCCCGTAGAACCTGAGGTTTCATATGAAAATGTAGAAACCAAGCTGGACGACTTTACCAAAGGAATTGAAAAAGATCCCGTTGATGCAACTATTGTGTCTTTTGACTCTTCTACTGGGACATTTTCTTATGCAGACGGCAAAAACGGTCTGAAAGTGGATCATGACAAGCTGTATGAAGATGTTCTGGAGATTTTAAAAACCGATAAGGTTGGCACGGTAGAGGTTCCTACCGAAGTGGTGGAGTTTGACAAAACCAAGGCAGAAGTGGCCGCCCACATGCAGAAACTGGGCACCTTCAGCACCTATTCTACCAACACGGCTAACGGCAACCATAACATGAAACTGGCGCTGGCTGCCATGAACGGTACCATTCTGCAGCCCGGTGCTGTATTCTCCTTTAATGGAACCACTGGCGACACTACAAACGGTTCTCTGGGCTACCTTCCCGCCGGCGCTATTGCCAACAACCAGTCTGTTCAGGCATATGGCGGCGGAATCTGTCAGGCCTCTACTACCCTGTATGGCGCGGTCATTCGCTCCGACTTGGAAATTGTAACCCGGTATAATCATTTGTGGCCCTCTTCTTACGTACCGATTGGACAGGATGCCACTGTGGATTATCCTGGACTTGACTTCCAGTTCCGCAACTCCACGGATTATCCGATTTATATTCAGGCCGGTATGAGCGGTACCAAGCTGACTGTTACCTTGTATGGTGATAAAGACCCCAGTTATGATTATATTGAGGTGACTTCTCAAAAGACTGAGACCATTGCTATGCCCAGCCCGCAAATTAAAACGGATAGTAGCCTGAGCAAAGGTGATATTGTATGTGATAATAAGGGTAATGCCGGTTCCCGGGCAACCGCTACCAAAATTTATTATAAAAATGGAGCAGTAGTAAAAACTGAATCTCTTCCCTCTTCCTATTATCGTCCGGTAGCCCCTGTATACCGTGTGGGTCCTGGAACGAATACTTCCAGCATAGGAGGAAGCAGTAGCGGTAACAGTGGTAGTAGCAGCAGTGGTAACCATAGCAGCAGTAGTAGTAGTAGCAGCAGTGGTAACCATAGCAGCAGCAGTAGTAGTAGCAGCAGTGGTAACCATAACAGTAGCAGTAGTAGCAGCAGTGGTAACCATAGCAGCAGTAGTAGTAGCAGCAGTGGTAACCATAGCAGTAGTAGTAGTAGCAGTAGCGGTAACCATAGCAGTAACAGTAGTAGCAGTACTTCTTCGACTTCTGCATCCAGTACGGAATCTACTGAAGAAAATAACAGTGAATCTTAAAAACTGCCTCCGTCAAAATTTGGCGGGGGCAATTTTCTGCACGAAAAATGGTTTTGGTTTCTGTATGATTTTCATAGTACAGGGGGTTGACTTTTTTCTGCTTTCCTGTAAAATGTAAGATATACTATTGTGACGACTGTAACCAGTCGAATCAGTTGCCGCTGTCATTTTTACGGTTTTTGGGTGCAGAGGGTTTTTTGGGTATGCCTATCTGCGATGGTATAAAATATGGCGGCCTGTCTGTTGAGAAAGGAATGGTCATAAGCAATGACGACTACTCCTAAAATCAGTGTCATTGTCCCCGTTTATAATGTGGCCTCTTATGTTGGAGAGTGCCTTTCCTCCCTGGTCCATCAAACATTTCATGATTTTGAAATCATCGCCGTGAATGACGGTTCTACCGATGGTTCTCTCGCTGTTCTTCGCGAGTTTGAATCTTCCTATCCTTTTGTTCGTGTTCTTGACCAGCCTAACTCCGGCGTCAGCGCCGCCCGTATGGCTGGGCTTTCTCTTGCCCGGGGAGAATTTGTCGCCTTTGTGGACAGCGACGATTATGTGTCTGCCCGCTATTTGGAAGAATTGTATACTGCTATTTGTGATAACGATGCCGATATTGCCTGCTGTAACTACTACTTCCGGTTTGAGACAACCGGGTTAACGGTTATTTATCCCTGCTGCTGGAAAAGCGTCCTCAGCCGAGATAAAGCCTTACAGCGTCTTATGCGGGATTATTCGATTCAGGGATTTTTGTGGAATAAACTGTATAGGAAAACCCTTTTTACCGAGCATGAGATTCCCTTCCCGGCCATGTGTTTTGAAGATATGATTATGAATCGAGTTCTGTTTTCCTATGCCAGAAAAGTCGTTACGCTTCGCAAGACTCTGTACTACTACCAGCAGCGTCAAACCAGTGCTCTGAACACCATGACGCCTAAAAAAATTAACGACTTTTTCCGAATGTTGGTAATGACCCGTAAGCTTTTGGAAAAGAATGACGAATATAACAAGTTCCGGTTTAGCTATCATGTGTTGTGTGGCAAAACCACCATTTGTTCTATTTATTACATCATTCAAATGCATATGAACCACCATCAGGCTGCCGGCTTTTTGACGAACATAAAAAAAGTTCTTCGCTCTGTCCGAAGCTACGCCGGAGACGGTTTTGCTGCTGCTACCGATGTTTCTTTGGATGTGGTTGCTGCACCGGAAGCCGAAACCAATTTGTCTGCCCATTAAACCAAGCCCCGTTGCAACACTTGCAGCGGGGTTCTTTTGCCCTATAGGCCACTTTGATATACCATATAAGGAGGATTCCCCATGAACGATGGCTTTATTCGGCTGGGCGCTGCTACCCCAGCCATCCATGTAGCGGATTGTGATGCCAATGCAGAGGAAATCTGCCGTATTGCCCGTGAAGCTTGTCAGGCAGGCGTCAATATTCTGTGTTTTCCCGAGCTGTGTGTCACCGGCTACACCTGCGGAGATTTGTTTTTGGAACCCGTACTGCTGAAAGGCGCGGAAGATGCTTTATGCCGTATTCTCAAGGAAACTGCTGATTTACCGGTTTTGCTGGCTATTGGCGTGCCGGTTGAACATAATCACCAACTGTATAACTGCGCTGTATTTATACTAAATGGCAAACTTCTTGGTTTAATCCCCAAACGTAATATTCCCAATTATTCCGAATTTTATGAAGCCCGACATTTTACGCCTGGTCCTGCGCTGGAAACCGTTGTTTATTGTGGACATGAGGTCAATCTGGGCTACGACCTGTTGTTTACCTGTGATAACTTTCCCGGTCTGACTGTTGGCGCTGAAATTTGTGAAGATTTGTGGGTAGCCAATCCTCCCAGCACCCGACTGGCTATGAACGGCGCAACGGTGCTTTTGAATCTCTCTGCCAGCGACGAAACCATTGGCAAGGCCGCCTATCGCCGGGAACTGGTAAAAAATCAGTCCGCCCGTCTGCTGGCCTCCTATGTCTATGCTGATGCAGGGGTAGGCGAATCCTCCACTGACATGGTGTTTGCCGGTCAGGACCTGATTTGTGAAAATGGCGTGTTGCTAACCGAAAGCGAACCCTATTCTACAGGTTTTGTCTCCGCAGATGTTGATATTGAACGGCTGTGTCAGGAACGCCGCCGTATGAACACCTGGACAACTCCCGATGAGGACGACTTGTTATGCGAAGTTTCCTTTACGCTGCCGGAACTTTCTCTTCACGCACCGGAACGGGTTTTCCCCTGCCTGCCCTTTGTGCCTGCTGATACCGGCGATTTGGACCACCGCTGCCGGGATATTTTGGCTATGCAGGCTGCCGGTCTTCGTACCCGTCTGGCCCACACCCGCTGCGCTTGCGCTGTGGTGGGACTTTCCGGCGGACTGGATTCCACTCTTGCCCTGCTGGTAACCGTCCGGGCCTTTGATAGCCTGAACCTGCCCCGCACCGGAATTCAAGCCGTTACCATGCCTTGCTTTGGTACCACCAGCCGCACCCGCAGCAACGCCGAAAAGCTGGCGGAAGAACTGGGCGTCTCCTTCTCTCAAGTGACCATCGGCAAAGCAGTAGAGCAGCATTTCTCCGACATCGGCCATGACCCGGACGTCCATGATGTGACCTATGAAAACTGTCAGGCCCGGGAGCGCACCCAAGTGCTCATGGACATTGCCAACCAGAAAAACGGTCTGGTCATCGGCACCGGCGACCTGTCCGAGCTGGCACTGGGCTGGGCTACCTACAACGGCGACCACATGTCCATGTACGGTGTGAACGCCTCCATCCCGAAGACGTTGGTTCGCTATCTGGTGCGGTATTGTGCCCTTACCGGTTCCCCTGCTCTGCGGGAAGTGTTGGAAGACATCCTCGACACCCCGGTCAGCCCGGAACTGTTGCCGCCAGTTGATGGAGAGATTGCCCAGAAAACGGAAGATCTGGTGGGACCCTATGAGCTTCACGACTTCTTCCTGTACTATATGCTCCGCTTCCACTTTGCCCCGAGCAAAATTTACCGCATGGCCCAGCGTTCTTTCGCGGGCACTTACGATGACGAAACCATCAAAAAGTGGCTGCGCACCTTCTATCGCCGGTTCTTTATCCAGCAGTTCAAGCGCTCCTGCCTGCCAGACGGCCCCAAAGTGGGCAGCGTGACCCTCTCCCCCCGTGGGGACTGGCGTATGCCCAGCGATGCCTGCTCCAAGCTGTGGCTGGACGAAATTGACCGTCTGTAAGGGGGCAAAATCCATGGATATTACCCTGCGGATGGCCACCCCTCAAGACGCAGAGAAAATGCTGGCTATTTATACTCCTTATATAGAAAACACTTCCATTACCTTTGAATACGTCCCGCCTACGGTGGAAGAATTCACTCATCGAGTGGAACGGATTTTGCCTCAGTACCCATGGCTGGTGTGTGAAGTGGACGGCGAAATTGCCGGATACTGTTATGCATCTGCCCATCATGAGCGCGCCGCTTTTCAGTGGGATGCGGAGCTTTCGGTCTATGTGGACAGTCGTTTCCACCGGCTGGGCATTGCGTCCCGGCTGTATCGGGCCATTACCGCACTGCTGGCAGCCCAAGGCTATTACCGGCTGTATTCCCTCATCACCGTTCCCAATCCGGTGAGTGTTGGGTTTCATCAGGCCAACGGATTTTCCACTATCGCCACCTATCCCGCCACCGGGTACAAGCTGGGCGAGTGGCACGATATGATTGTCATGGAACGGCCTCTGCGCCAATTGCAGGACGAACCAGTGCCGCCTGTTTCCTGGCAATCGCTGGACGAGGAATTTGTGTCACTCTGTCTGAAAGGGCCGCTTCCCCTTGACTAAATAAAGGAGTTCCTATGAAATATTGGAAAAAAGCACTGGAGAAATTTTATCACAGTCCCCTCTCCATTGCTTGTATTATCAGTCTGGCTGCTTCTGCTGTTCTCTGCCTGATAAGTGCTTTTCAGGTTCAGGGTTTCACTGCCCCTTATATTCTGGTTGGATTTCCGCTAATAGCAATATTTGCATTTTTGCCCTTTGCCTTGACGCTAGAAAACTTTCTTTTCCTGTTTCTTCCCCTGAAAACTGGAAAAGAAGAATCGGGCATCAAACTGCTGGAACTGGCCACATTATTGCTCGGAGGTTTCCTCTCCGCTATCTATCTGGGGTCAGGCATTCACGCAGTTATGCCCGCAGACTGGAACCAACAGCTGGAGAACAACCAGCGTCACACCCCAATTGCCCTGGACTCTTTGCCCACGGTGATTTTGTTTGCTGTGCTGGCGTTGGCTGGGTATATAATTCTGCGATACTGTCCCCGGAAAAAGCTGCCGCCGCTGCTGATGGTATTCTCTATGTCCGCCATGTATATCGGGATGGTGTTGTGTGTCCTCTGGTGTGTCCAAGTCTGGAAGCATTCGATGATGTTTCCTCTTATGCTTCTTCCCATCAACTGTGTGTTGATGGGACTGCGTACGGTTCGGCTGGTGGTACGGGAAGAAAAACAGCGGTTGGAAGAAGAGCCTGACCGGCAAAAAGGGAAATGGCTGGCCCGTATTCTTTCCCATATTTCCACATGGCCAGTGCTGGCGCTGGTTGCTGCTCTGCCATTGTTGGGCATCGTCACTGGGATTCTGGTGCTGTTCTGTCAGCAGCCTGACAGCCTGATCCGCGCCTGGACTCAGACCGCCGACTGGAATCTTTCCCAGCAGACCCCACCACCCAATGTCATGTTTGACGAGCATTATCTGTGCACTGTAGCGGCAGGCGGCCATAAAAAAGTGGTAAAACCCCTGCGAACCGGAAAACGCCATGGCCACGAGGTACTGGTCAACCGACAACTGTGCATTGCCAACGCCTTTGAGCAATTGCTGGAAGAACGCACGCCCCGTTTTCATCGAGCAGTTCGGGGTCTGTACGACAAAACGGGCTACCCCATTGCCAAACACATCCGCTCTCCCTATCTGGCGGACGCAATCTATTTTCTCATGAAGCCACTGGAATGGCTGTTTTTGCTGGTGCTGTATCTGTGTGACACCAAACCGGAAAATCGCATTGCCGTCCAGTATCCTCATAAACCATTGCCGAAAGAGAAGTAAGAGAGGTTACCACCATGTATTTTCAGCGCCTGCGGGATTTACGGGAAGACCGGGATCTGCGGCAACAGGATATTGCCGACCTGCTACATATCAGCCAGACCGTCTATTCCCGCTATGAACGGGGATTTCAAACCATCCCTGTTCCTCATCTACTGGCACTGGCTGATTTTTACGGCACCTCCACTGATTATCTTTTGGGAAGGACCTCTGTTCTTACACCCTACCCAAAACAGAAGAAGATATGAGAAAACCCGGAAACTAAAAAAGTTTCCGGGTTTTTTTATTTCTCTCCCAAAATGGTCACCGCCCGTTCCACATCTTCCTCTGTCAGGCCGACACAGGGGTCTGTCTGTACATGATGGGATTTTAGCCGCAGCTTATGTAAATCCAAATCCTCCAATATCACATACTTCTTAACCTCTGGATGAGATTGCAGCCACAACAGGATTTCGTCCCCTTTTGTCAGGCTAAGCCTGGGAATCAAATAGCTCTTTTTTTCCGATAAATCATCCGTTTTGTCCAGCAGCTTCATTCCGTATTTTTTTAAAAGTTCTGTCAGCTGCTCAGCCTCCGAACGAATTGGCCGCAGATGATCGTCCAGCCAGAACCGCCATCCAGAATGAAGCACCAACTCTGCCCCGGTCCGGCGAACAATTTTACTCAGTAACTGTACTTTTTCCTCGTCAATCAGTTGGCCAGAAGCAATTTGTCTCTGGCTTCGAAAATCTGAGTTCAACACCCCATCTACATCCAAAAAAATAATCTTCACACGCTCTTTTCCCCCTGAAAAATTTTATAAAAATTACTCATGTTTGCTTTGACAAACCGGCTTATACAAACAGTTATACCCCTCTTGTTTTCCACAGGTTGTTGAATCGATGTGGAAAAAGTTGTCGCTATTTTTCATAGAATTTTCTTGTACAACTTAGCTAATTTATATAAATTTTAACTCTCTTTGATTCTTTTCGCCGTTGCATTGTGGAATTCCCATTTGTAAACACAGAAAACTCAAAAGCCCGCCTCCTATTGCGGAAGCGGGCTTTTTTCACATGTAAACGATAAAAGGATTAGATACCCAGCAGGGCCGGCACAGCTTCCTTCATCTTGTTGACAATAGCCTCGGAATCTTCATGGCTGGTGCCCTTTGCAGACAGATAAATCTTAATCTTGGGCTCAGTACCGGAGGGACGGACAATCAGCTTGCTGCCGTCTTCCATGCGATATTCCAGCACATTGGACTTGGGCAGAGTAATCTCGGATTTTTCATCGCCATCATAGCGGACAGACTCCAGATAGTCACTCCAACCAATGACCTTTTTCCCGGCAATCTCAGCAGGAGCATTGTTGCGCAAAGTGGACATAATGCTGTCCATCTTCTTCATGCCGTCTTCGCCTTCAAAGCCAAAATTGCACAGGCCGTTGCGATAATAACCATACTTCTCATACAGAGCGTTGATAGCATCGACCAAAGTCATGCCCTTCTTCTTGTAGTAGTAGGCCATTTCACAAATCAGCATACTGCCGTCCACAGCATCCTTATCGCGGACATAGCCGCCAGACAGATAGCCATAGCTCTCTTCAAAGCCCAGAATATACCGCTCGGGATGGCCCTCAGCCTCCAAAGAAGCAATCTGGTCGCCAATATACTTAAAGCCAGTGAGCACACGGCGCATCTCGACGCCGTAGTCCTTGGCAATGGGGTCTACCATATCGGTGCTGACAATCGTGGTTACCGCCACAGGATTCTCCGGCAAAGTTCCCTTTGCCTTCTTCTGAGAAGCAATGAAGTCCAGCAGCAAAATACCAACCTCATTACCAGACAGCAAAATATATTCGCCGTTCTGATTTACTGCAATACCAACGCGGTCGCAATCGGGGTCAGTAGCCAGCAGCAAAGTAGGCTCCACCTTTTCGCACAACTCCAAGCCCTTCTGCAGTGCTTCGCGAATCTCGGGGTTCGGGAAGGGGCAGGTGGGGAAGTTGCCGTCGGGCTCGGACTGCTCCGGTACGACAGTTACATCGGTAACGCCAATACGCTCGAGAATCCGGGTTACGCACATTTTGCCGCTGCCGTTAAGAGGCGTATAAACAATTTTCAAGCTGCCGTCTGTGCCGCCCAGAACACTTTGTTTCTGCACGTCATCCAGGAAAGCCGTTACGCAATCTTCGCCAATCCAAGCAATCATGCCATCCTTCAGGCCCTGCTCAAAGTCCATTTTCTTCACGTCGTCGAAAATGTCCAGATTATTGATTTCCTTCAGGATTTCATCTGCCATTTCCAGAGTAACCTGGCAGCCATCATTGCCATATACTTTGTAACCGTTATATTTAGCGGGGTTATGGCTGGCCGTTACACAGATACCAGCATCGCACTTCAGATACCGTACCGCATAGGACAGGGACGGGGTGGGCATCAGCTGCGGATACAAATAGGCTTTAATGCCATTAGCAGCCAGAACCGCTGCGGATTCACGGGAAAACACATCACTTTTAATACGGCTGTCATGAGCAATCGCAACGCTGGGGACTTCACCTTCTGCCTTGTGCTTGTTCAGATAATTTGCCAGGCCCTGGGTTGCTTTACGCACCGTATAAACATTCATACGGTTGGTACCTGCGCCGATAACACCGCGCAGACCACCGGTGCCAAATTCCAGATTGCGATAAAAACGATCGTTGATTTCTTCGGGCTTATCCTGTATTGCCTTCAGTTCCTCGGTCAAATCGGGGTCATCCAAAGATACAGAAAGCCATCTCTCATATTCGTTCATTGGTAACACGTTCCTTTCAGCCGCTATGGCACGTATTTTTTCAAAACCATACCCTTTGGGAACCAGCAGATACAATTCTACTATAAAAATTCCCTATTTATAGAATAGCACTCTTGTCCGTCAATGTCAATGACAACCCGTGTCAAAAGTGGTTATTTTCTGTCAATAATGTTCGTAACAATCCCCTGTGGGGTAATATCAATAATTCCATAGGTTCCAAAGCTTCCCCGCATACTGCCGGGATTCATAATATACAATCCGTCCCGATATACGGCTTCTGCACGGTGGGTGTGTCCATACAGAGCGATGTCCGCTTTATTTTCACGGGCAGCCCGCTCAAATTCATCCGTTCCATACTTTACCTGATAAATATGCCCGTGGGTATAGAAAATCCGAACCCCTTCCACCATACATTCCCCTTTTTCTGGCAGGCGGGAGGCCCAATCACAATTTCCTCTTACCTGTAAAAACATTTTTTCCGGAAAACGGTATTTTTGCGCTTCCACATCATTTTCGCCATCACCCAAATGAATGACAATTTCCGCTTTCGGCTGTGACAGCAGAACTTTATGCAGGCCGCTTTCGTCCCCATGGGTATCAGAAACTACCAAAATTCTCATAATTACAATAAACCTTCTTCCCTTGGCCCCCAGGTGGGGCTAAATTTACTATTTGTACTTTTCTTTCCTGTTTTGATTCATTTTATGCGCAGTGTCATGTTTTGAGTCACCGTGCATATTCTGATAGCGGGAGCCTTTTCTCAAAAGGGAATCCCTTTTTCCTGCATGGTTTTTCGCTTGTAAGAAAGGATGATCATGATGCCCAATCAAAATCAACTGGAAGCTTTTCTGCGTCAGGCCGCCCAACAACTGGGTACCAATCCTGAAACTTTAAAACATGCTGCCCAGTCCGGAGAACTGGACAAAATTATCAGCGGAATGAATGCCGGTGACGCGGCAAAGTTTAAACAGGTGCTTTCCGACCAGCATGCCGCCGACAAACTGTTGAGTACCCCCCAGGCCCAAAAACTTCTGCAAATGCTTTTGGGCAAGCAAAAAGGAGGAAAATAGAACTGTGGATGATTTGGCAGGAAAACTGAATGAGCTGCTGAACAGTCCGGATGCCATGGCCCGTATTCAAAACCTTGCCGGGATGTTGGAGCAAAATCAGGGGGATTCCGCTCCATCACCGGCTTCTTCCCGACAGCAGCCAGAGGGAGGAAATTTAGGGGCATTGGCTTCTCTTCTAAGCGGCTTGGGGAATTCCAGTGGAGAGACTGCCAGCAGTTCTTCCATTCCAGAAGCCGGTACCCTGCAAATGGTTACACGGCTTGCCCCTTTACTTACGGCTACCAGACAGGAAGATGACCACATCCGACTTCTTCGTGCCCTTCGTCCACTTCTTGGGAAGGAGCGGCAAAAAAAACTGGATGAAGCCATTCGCATTTTACAGCTGCTTCGGATGCTGCCCCTTTTGCGTCAAACCGGTCTGCTGTCCGGACTCTAATAGAGAACTTTTGAAAAGGAGCCATTTCTATGACTGGCAAAGCACCTCAATCAGGGAAGCCTTCCTCTGCCGGAAAAGATGACCTGCACCGAATGCAGGAAGATGCCGTCCGGAGAGTACAGGAAATGCAGAGCCGTGCCCGTTCTCACTTGGAACATACTGCTGCTCCTGCAGAACCCTCTCATCCTGAAAATCCCGAGCCAGCTTCTATCTCTGATTCCGCCCCTACTATGGATGTATTTCAAACGCTGTTTCAGGATGAAGAGCGCACACTCATTTTAGCCTTACTCCTGCTGCTAAGTGGGGAAGGCGAACATCCGGAATTGTTATTTGCTCTACTGTTTCTTTTGCTGTAATCCTCTTATGACTGGGCAGAAACAGCTCTTTCACTGGTATCCGATTCTCGAATCTGCGTCACGTATTCTTGCCCATCTTCGGTCTCGGCAATCACATATTCCATATACTTGATAGGGGAAGGCTCTTCCGGCGCATTAGCATTATCGCTTCGCCATTGATCCGATGGTGCTACATAACCAACCGTCAGCACCTTTTCTCCATCTGCCTGTACTTTAATGGACTCTGTATATGGAATAAAGCTGCTCTGTGTACTGTACGGCGTTACATGAAACTGATTATCCGTATCATCGAATGTAAAAAAATTATCCTCATCAAGTCCATTCAGCTGCAGTTCAACCTCCGGGCCGAATAAACCATGACAGGCATCCGATACATCTGCCAGTGGAACAATCGTCCGTCCCATATCATCATAATCCGTATAGGAAGCACTGTTATCCTCCAATGCCTTCCATAAGGAAACAGACAAAACCATCTGCTCATCTGCTTCTGCAGGCGTATCATAGGCATCTGGGTCCTGCATTACCAGTGGCTTGAGATATTCATCATAGGCCCGTTCTCTGCTGTCGTCTGTAGCTGCCTGATAAATCTGTGTGCCAATCGTTGCCGCAAGAAACCCTACACCGGTAAGAGCCAACAGCAGTACTACTACACCCGTAGCCAACCCCAATTTCTTACGTTTGCCTCTGGCACGAAATGCTGAAGTTCCTTTTGATATGGTTTCCGCCTCTACCGTATCTACAGATTCCTTCTCTGGTGTTTCCCCCGTATCTGCTGTCTGTTCTTCCAATAAATCAAAGCCCTCATGAACGTTTTCCTGTGCCGCTTTCACTACGGCTTTTACCGCTTCACCAGGTGCGGTGCGATGGCTTTTGCCTGCCGGTTTGCTCTGCGTTGTCTGCTCATTCTGCTGCTGTTTCGGGAACATGTCACGATAGTCGGAGGATATAACCCGGCCTTTTGGAGGTCTCTTCTTGTCAGAGACTTCCGGTGGCCGCTTGCCTGTTTTTTCCTGCTCGTCCATCTGTATCTTCCTTTCCGTCATTTCTGCTGTGTCATCGAATCTGTCCATTCCCTCGAATGACAAATTTCTGGGAAGTCAGCTGCCGGATTCCCATGGGGCCACGAGCGTGGAGTTTTTGGGTAGAAATCCCAATTTCTGCTCCCAGTCCGAACTCTCCGCCGTCGGTAAACCGGGTAGATGCATTGACATACACTGCCGCAGCATCCACTTCAGAAAGGAAGCGCTCTGCATTGCGATAATTCTCCGTGACAATACATTCACTATGGCCGGAAGAATATTTTGCAATATGGGCCATCGCATCATCCAGAGAGTCCACCACTTTTACTGCCAGAATATAGTCCAGATACTCTGTGCTCCAATCCTCTTCGCAGGCAGGCACACATTCCGGCAGAATTTCCCGGGTCTTTTCACATCCACGGATTTCTACTTGCTTTTCATCCAGCTTTTTCTTCATTACCGGCAAAAATTCCCGAGCAATGTCCTGATGCACCAACACGGTCTCAATAGCATTGCAAACAGAGGGACGGGATGTTTTGGCGTTAAAAATAATATTTGACGCCATTTGGATATCCGCCGCATCATCTACATATACATGACAGTTGCCTACACCCGTCTCAATGACCGGAACATGGGAATTCTCCACCACGGCGCGAATCAGCCCCGCACCACCCCGGGGAATCAACACATCCAGATACCCGGTCAGGCCCATCATTTCAATAGAGGAAGCGCGGCTGGTGTCCTGTACCAACTGGATACTATCCCGAGGCAGACCCGTTGTTTCCACTGCATTCCGCATGACTTCGGCAATGGCCTGATTGGAGCGGAACGCTTCTTTGCCGCCCCGAAGAATCACCGCATTGCCCGCTTTCAGGCATAGCGCCGCCGCGTCAGCAGTTACATTGGGACGGGCCTCATAGATAATCCCAATTACCCCCAGCGGAACGGCAACCTTTTCAATCCGCAGCCCATTGGGGCGCACACCGCCTTCCAGCACCTGCCCCACCGGGTCGGGCTGCGCTTTTACCTGCCGCACACCGTCGGCCATCCCCTGGATTCGTTTCTCGTTTAGTGCCAACCGGTCCATCAGCGAACGGGACATACCGTTTTTTTCTGCTGCGGAAAGGTCCTCCCGGTTGGCTTCCAGAATTTCTTCTGTGTGTGCTTCCAAAGCAGCAGCAATCGCTTCCAGCGCTGCATCTTTCTGATTTCCGGCAACCGCCAACTTTCGGGCCGCCTGTTTTGCGGCTGCGCCCATTTCTTCCAATCTGGTCATACTCGTGCCTCCCTTGTCTGTATTGTAGTTGATTATTTATCCGAAAATTGTCCCAATCTGCACCCCATCAAATAATTGATACAGCACATGAGGGTCTTCGCCGCTGACCACACAGCAGGGAATTCCCTGCCGGTTGGCAATTTCCGCAGCTTTGATTTTGGTCGCCATACCGCCGGTACCCCGGTTAGAACCAGCTCCGCCAGCCAGCGCCCGGATTTCGTCGGTAATTTCTTTCACAACCGGAATTCGTTTTGCGTTAGGATTTTTCCGGGGGTCGCTGTCATAAAGGCCGTCAATATCTGTCAGAATCACCAGCGCATCAGCCTCCACCAACTGTGCCACCACCGCCGAAAGGGTATCGTTGTCGCCGAAATGACTTCCCACCAATTCATCAATGGCCACCGTATCATTTTCATTGACAACCGGAATAATCCCCAGTTTCATCAGCTCTCGGAAGGTGTTCTCAACATTATGGCGGCTGCGGGTCTCTTCCACCACATCGCCGGTAAGCAGTACCTGTGCCACCATCTGGTTATATTCCCCAAAGAGCTTGTCGTACATAAACATCAGTTCACACTGTCCCACTGCGGCCAGTGCCTGCTTTTTCTCTGTTTCGGTGGGGCGCTGTGTCTGTCCCAGCTTACCCATACCCACACCAATAGCGCCGGAAGTCACCAGTACTACCTCTCTGCCGGAATTCTGTAAATCGGTCAGCACCTTGCAAAGGGTCTCCATTCTCCGAAGATTCAGCTTCCCGTTTTCATAAGTCAAGCTGGAAGTACCTACCTTGACTACCACACGCTTTGCATCCTGTATCATTGTTTTTCTCCTTCTTTTCTTCTCCCGGAACCTTTTTCAAAATTTGGCCAATACCAAGGTGTCCCCCATACAAATTTCGGTATTTCCATCGGGAATAATGGTTTCGTCATGGCGTTTTACCAGCACTACCAATAGCCCTTTGCCGGTGTCCAGTTCTTTCAGGGTCCGACCCGACCATTTATGCCCTTTATCAATACTGATTTCGTACAAATACAGATTCCGTCTGTTTTCAAATTCTCTTGCCGCCGCCACCAGCAAATCGCCCGGCAAAACTTCCGTTTCTCCGTTTGGAATAATATTTTCCTCCCCGCGAATGATGACCACTATTAAAAAACCGGTTGGCAGTGACAATTTACTAAGCTTTTTATAGGCCATCCCGCTGTCTGCATCCACATGAATTTTGACAAACGAGATGTTGCTCTCCTCCTGATAATCGTTAAAGGTTTTTTGGATATCGGCACACTGGTCGATCATTCCCAGCTTTCCAGCAACCCATGGCAGCAACGTTCCCTGAACCCCCAATGAGAGGAACACTACGCAGAATACCAAGTTAAAAATGTTAAAAGTCATGTTTACCTGATGAAGAATCACATAAATGGCAAACACGATGGAAGCCACACCCCGAAGCCCTGCCCAAGAGACGATTCCAATTTGCCGCAGGGAAGAGCGCAGAGGCAATAGTACCGCCGACACTGCCAGCGGCCGGCCAATCACCGTCATAAACACCATAATCAATATAGCGGGCACCAATACCTGTGGAAGTTCCATGGGCGTTACCAAAAGACCCAACAGGAAGAAAATCATCATTTGAGAAATCCCGGTCACGGCGTCGAAAAAGTGCACGAGCTCCCGTTTTCCCGGGAAATACCGATTGCCCATCAAAATGCCGCACAAATAGACGCTCAAATAGCCATTGCCACCCACTGCATTAGGCAGCGCATAGGCAATAATCGCAGCGGCAAACACAAAGATGGTCTTTCCCTGTTCCATAGAAAAATCAAAACGGTTCAGCAACAACACCGACACCCATCCAACCAGCAAGCCACCCAGTACACCAAAGCTCATTTGCTGTAAAAACAGTATCGGCACTGAAACTTCTTGCCCGGTAACCAGCGAAACCATCACTATCGTCAGCAAATAGGACATAGGGTCGTTAGAACCGGATTCCAGCTCCAGCAAAGAGTCCGTATGATTTTTTAATGCCATTTTTTGCGAACGAAGAATATTGAACACCGATGCGGCGTCGGTAGAAGAAAGAACCGAACCAATCAGAAAGCTCTCCATCCATTCCAATCCCAGCACATAGTGGGAAAAAAGTCCCACAAAAGCAGCCGTCAAAAACACGCCTACACTGGCCAGCAAAAAAGCCCTGCCCGCCACCGGCTTTGCCACATGAATGTTGGTACCGAAGCCTCCGTAAAACATCACAATAATCAGGCAGGCAGAACAGATATTTTCCGAAATGGCATACTCATTAAATACGATTCCCAAAGGACCATTTTCCCCAAAGAACATGCCCAGTGCAATAAAAATCAGAAGAGAAGGAACCGGCAGCTTTTCCGCAAAACGATGAAGTAGGACACAGGCAGCAATTACCACTCCTGCAAGCAGCAAATATTGGTTCATCTTTCGTTCCTCCCTTCATCTGCAATCTGTCAGTCCCATATTACCATTTCCAAATGGATTCTTATTTCATAGTATATCATACTTTTATACATGGCAGAAGAGCCAATTTCCTACATTTCCAAATTTCTCAAAAAGCAAAAAGGCTCCTGCTCAAAGCAGGAGCCTTAAAAGCTTCTTTATATCAGTCGTTATGGCGCGGCTTGTTGGTATTGGCAATAAATCCGTTGCTGGCACGAGGACGGTCGTCATGGCGGCGGTGTCCGTCACGACGGTCATCACGGCGGCGAGGCGCATCAGAAACGGTGTTCTCCGGAATCATTCCATCCAAATCGATAAGAGCATCACGACGGGACAGGTTCAGGCGGCCCTTGTCGTCGATTTCCAGCACTTTCACCTTAACCACATCGCCCACATTTACCACATCGGTGACCTTCTCGGTGCGCTTTACATCCAGACGGGAAATGTGTACCAGGCCTTCCTTACCGGGGGCAATCTCCACAAAGGCGCCAAAGTCCATAATGCGGGTAACCTTACCAGTGTAGTAGGTGCCGGGCTCGGGGTCATTGACAATGGTGTCAATAATGGTCATAGCGCGCTGGCACTTCTCCATGTCAATACCGGAAACAAACACATGTCCGTCTTCTTCCACGTCCACCTTGACCTCGCACTCGGCGCAGATTTTCTGGATAACCTTTCCGCCGGAACCAATAACCTCACGAATCTTGTCCACAGGAATCACGGTAGAGAGCATTTTGGGTGCATACTTAGACAGCTCCGGACGGGGTGCGGGGATAGCCTTCAGCATGATCTCGTCGATGATATAGTCGCGGGCCTTGTGGGTCTTCAGCAGGGCTTCCTTTACCATAGCGGGAGTCAGGCCGCTGATCTTCAGATCCATCTGGATAGCGGTGATGCCCTTATGAGTACCGGCTACCTTAAAGTCCATATCGCCGAAAAAGTCTTCCACGCCCTGAATGTCCACCATAGTCATCCAGCGCTCGCCTTCGGTAATCAGGCCGCAGGAAATACCGGCTACAGGAGCCTTGATCGGCACGCCGGCATCCATCAGAGCCAAGGTACTGCCGCATACGGAACCCTGAGAGGTGGAACCGTTGGAAGAAAGCACCTCGGAAACCAAACGCAGGGTATAGGGGAACTCCTCCACCGGAGGAATGACAGGCACCAAAGCACGTTCTGCCAAAGCGCCGTGACCGATTTCACGACGGCCAGGGCCGCGGCTGGGCTTCGTCTCACCTACGGAGTAGGAGGGGAAGTTATAGTGATGGATGTACCGCTTGGATTCCTCCTCGTCAATACCATCCAGAAGCTGGCAATCGCTTACCGGGCCCAGAGTGGCAACGGTGAGCACCTGGGTCTGGCCACGAGTAAACATACCGGAACCATGTACGCGGGG
The DNA here is from genome assembly GCA_019422525.1 of Clostridiales bacterium. Lineage (GTDB taxonomy): Bacteria > Bacillota > Clostridia > Oscillospirales > Acutalibacteraceae > Heritagella_A. The sequence goes on along the minus strand of JAHZDE010000002.1, from coordinate 140,049 downwards.
CAGCAGTCCCACTTCAGCAGCCAACGGGCGAATCTCGTCCATTCCACGGCCGTCCACACGCTTCTGCTCATCCAGCAGCCAACGGCGCACGATATATTTCTGAGTGCGGTACATGCAATCGTCGATAAGAGCTTCCTGCTCGGGGTAAATGGGGTCGAAGTGCTCATGTACTTTTTCGTAGATGGGCTTCAAACGCTCGTCACGGACCGTCTTATCATCGGTATCCATAGCGAACTTCACGTCCTCCATGGCGAACTCTTTGACTGCTTCAATCATTTCCTCGGGGGGCAGGTTGCTGGGATATTCAAACTTGGGTTTGCCGATTTCGGCCTGGATACCCTTGATGAATTCAATAATATGCTGGTTTGCCTTGTGACCAGCGATGATGCCGTTGTACATATCCTCGTCGGATACCTCGTTAGCGCCGGCCTCAATCATGGCAATACGGGAATCGGTAGAAGCCACGGTCACAGCCATCTGGGAAACTTTGCGCTGGGCAGCATCGGGGTTAATAATAAACTCACCGTCAATCAATCCCACGCTGACAGCAGAAATCGGTCCATTCCACGGCACATCAGAGATGGACAGAGCAATGGAAGTACCTACCATAGCAGCAATTTCAGGGGAGCAATCATGATCCACGGACATAACGGTGCAGACGATAGAAACATCGTTGCGCATATCCTTGGGGAACAAGGGACGAATGGGGCGATCAATCACACGGCACACCAGAATCGCTTTATCGGTAGGGCGGCCTTCACGCTTCAGGAAGGAGCCGGGGATTTTGCCTACGGAATACATCTTCTCCTCAAAGTCCACGGACAGGGGGAAGAAGTCAACGCCCTCACGGGGTTTTGCAGCAGCGGTAACCGCTACATGCACCACGGTTTCGCCATAGCGGACCAGGCATTCGCCGTTAGCCAGCTGAGCCATTTTTCCGGTTTCTACAACCAGCGGACGGCCGGCAAATTCGGTTTCAAACACGCGGAATTTCTCGAACATTCAGCTTTCCTCCGTTTCTTTTTTGGGAAAGGCAGAACCGATTTAGCAATTAAACCAACGCGCAGTTTCTGCGCCCTCGTTTCACTGCTAAACACAGCTGTCTTTCCACAAAAAACAATTTGATATTTGTCACAGGGGTTCCAGATAGCCTAAAGGCAGGCGACTGAGGCCGCCTGCCCTTTTCAGCTTTCTGTAAAAAATTGCTTCCGCAACCCGGATTACTTACGGATACCCAGCTTTGCGATGATGGCACGATACCGCTCAATGTCAACCTTCATCAGGTAATTGAGCAGATTACGGCGCTGGCCAACCATCTTCAGCAGGCCACGACGGGAGTGGTGGTCCTTCTTATGGGTACGCAGGTGATCGGTCAGGTCATTGATACGCTTGGTCAGAACAGCGATCTGCACCTCGGGGGAGCCGGTATCGCCTTCGTGCATAGCGTAAGCCTTAATAATTGCGGTTTTTTCTTCTTTCAGCATTGTAATTCCACCTTTTCTGCGGCAACTGCCGCGATATATTTCCCTCATTCACAGAAAAAGGCTGGTGAACTCCCCGTACGGGGCTTTACCCTTTATCCGGGAAAGGGGCTGTAACTGTAGTATTATACCATGGCAAAAACTTTTTGTAAATCGTTTTGCGCCATTTACAGGCTTTTTTTCTTTTCTTCCCGCTGCGCAATCTGGCGAGCCATCACACTGTTTTTCAGGATCTCGTTTTTCAGTTCCTCCAAGTTGTCGAACTTTCTTTCCGGCCGAATAAAGTCCAGCAGCTCCACCGGCACTTTTTTGCCATACAAGTTGCCGGAAAATTCGGGGATCCAAGTCTCTGACGAAACACAATCGGAACCTACCGTGGGTTTTACCCCAATATTGGTCACACCATAGTACTTTTTGCCGTCCACTTCCACCAGCGATGCATATACGCCAAACCGCGGCATTATATATCCTGCCGGAAACGGCTGGTTGATAGTAGGTGTCCCCCAGGTGCGGCCCAGCTGGCGACCATGAGTCACTGTAAAATCATATCCGAAAGGCCTTCCCAGTAACTGTCCCGCCTGCTGCACGTCTCCCTGCTCCAGACAAGCACGAATACGAGTTGAACTGACCGGTTCACCGGCAATAGAAACCGGCGGCGCTACGCAAAGCTCTATTCCCTTTTGTCGGCACAAAGTTTCCAGCAAAGAAGCGTTTCCTCTACCATTTTTCCCAAATCGAAAATTAAATCCACAGGAAAGCTTTCGTACCCGACATACCTCATATAAAGTGCCTACAAAGTCCTCCGGCTCCATATCCCGAATTTGGTCGAAGGGAAGCAGATATACCACTTCTACGCCCATTTCTTCCAAGAGCGTCAGTTTCTGCTCGTTGGTAGTAAGCAGCGGGACAGGCTTTTTTTGCAGGCAAACCGACGGATTCTGCTGAAAAGTAATCACCGCAGGACACAGTCCAGGCGTCGAAAGGGTATTTCCGATGACCTGCCGGTGGCCTAAATGCAGCCCATCAAAACTGCCCAGCGCCGCCGCCAGCTCTCCTTCCGGTGTCTGTAATTCCTGATAGCATTTCATGGAAATTCGTCCTTTCCTGTAATAATAGGATTTGCCCTACGCTTCCTTTTAAAACAGCTTATAAATGGCCAGCTGTTCCCCTTCTACTTTTCCAAGCCCCAAAAAGGTTCCGTCCTCTGTCTTTACCCGGAACACCTGCCCTACTGGCGGCTTGTTCTTCCTGAATATCCCAATTCGATTCAAGTCTAGTTGCCCGCCGTTTCCAAACCGTACCGCCTGAGGGCCTGAAACATTCACTTCTGGCAAATGAAAAAACAGGCTCTCTACCGGACGAAGTTTTTGTTCCAATGTCCCAGCTTCTGAGAGTGCTTTTGCTTCGTCCAGCGTGATGGCGTCTGCCAGCGTAAACCCACAGGCTTTTGTCCTGTGCAGGGCGGTCATCACTCCCAGTGAACCGGCAGCTTTTGCCAAATCAGCAATCAGCGTTCGGATATAGGTTCCCTTGGAGCAGGAAACCACCAGTTTTCCCTCCCGAGCTTCTTCGTTATATTCTGTCAGCTCCAGCTTAAAAATCGTCACCGGGCGCGCGTCCCTCTCTACTTCGATGCCCTTTCTGGCCAGCTCATACAGCCGCTTTCCGTCTTTCGATACCGCAGAATACATGGGCGGAACCTGCATGATTTCCCCGCGGAACCGAGGCAGAAGGTTTTCCAGCACTTCACGGGAAACGGGGGTTTCGCTGGTTTCCAACACCTTGCCGGTACTGTCTTCCGTATCGGTGGCCATTCCCAGCCGGAACCCAGCCTCATACTCCTTATCGGTATCTTCCAGCAAAGAGGCAGCCCGGGTAGCTTTTCCCAGCAAAAGGGGCAGCACCCCGGTCGCCATAGGGTCCAGCGTACCGGTATGGCCAATTTTTCTCTCATGGCACAGTCGGCGGCACACTGCTACTGCGTCGAAAGAAGTAAAATCTGCTGGCTTGTCCAGAATCAGAACACCGGTCACAGGCCGCACCTCTCCATCTGCTTCGCGATAACATCCAGCAGTAACCCTTTCACTTCATCAAAGCTCTTACCGGTAAAGCTGCATCCTGCTGCTGCAACATGCCCACCGCCGCCGAACTCTCCGCAAATTTCCGCTGCATTCAGGGGCGGATTGGTACGCAGGGAGACTTTCAAAATACCGTCTTCTTTCTCCCGGATGGTCACGCCTGCCAGCACACCTTCAATCTGTCTGGGCATGGAAGCTACCCCGTCCAAATCCTCCTCTTTCACGGAAAGATTTTCTACCAAAGAACCGGGCATATACAACATGGCACACTTTCCATCGAAATAGAAAGTCATAGCCCCCATCACATATTTCTCCACTTCCAAGCGGGTACGGCTCTTGGTGTCGAATATTTCCCGGTTAATATCAGCAGCATGAGCGCCTAATTCAATCAGCTCTGCCGCCATACGATGGGTACGGGGCGTTACATTGCTATACCGGAAACAACCGGTATCGGTGGAAAGACCGGTAAACAAACAGTCGGCAATTTTTGGGGAAATGGTGACCTGCATTTCTTTCAGCAGTAAAAATAGCACTTCACAAGCTGCCGCCGCTTTCGGCTCTACATAGCGCTCTTTTGCAAAATCGTTGTTGGTGCCGTGATGGTCCAGACACAAATCCACCTTTTCCCGGTATTCTTCCAAATTTTTTCCCAGCAGTTGGTCGTCTGCAACATCCACGCTCACAATAAATTCCGGCACAAAGTTCTGTTCTTCCATCCCCTCAAAAAGGAATTGGAACTTCGGTGGCACTGGGTCACTGCACAAAAACCGAACGTTTTTCCCCAGCGAGCACAGCCCACGCAACAGAGCAGATGCGCAGCCCAAGGTGTCACCGTCGGGGGAACGGTGACTCAGAATCAAAATATTATCTGCATCCAGCAAACGCTGAGCAGCCATATTCAGAGTAATGTCCATAGTCTCACTCCTTTAAATCATGGAGGATTTTGGAGATATTGGCGCTGTACTCGATGGAATCAGTGGCCTTGAAAATCAGCTCCGGCACATGGCGCAGTTTGAGCTGATGGCCCAGTTCCCGGCGGATAAAGCCCGCAGCGCTTTTGAGGCCCTTTACAGCTGTCTGTGCATGCTCCATGCCTTCCATAGAACTGATATAGACAGTGCAGTAGGAAAGGTCGTTAGTGACTTCTACCCGAACAATACTAATCATTCCCTGTACACGGGGGTCTTTGACTTCCCGCATAATTGCGGTCAGTTCCCGGCGGATATCTTCTGTGGTTCTTCCCATACGATGACTGGGCATAAACTTCCTCCGTTCTATTCAATCATAAAATAACTCTAATTTGTTAGCTTTGTTTTTTAAATCGGTTTCCGGTATTGGCATAAATCAGCCCGGCGATGATAACAATGCAAAACAGGACGATTCCCCCTGTATGCAGGCTGTCCTGTTTCAGCCAAACGCCCACTGTAGCAATCAGCCAACCTCCCGCCATGGAAAAACAGAATTTTCCCATAAAACGGCAGAGCTGTTTTTCATCCATTTCCGCCCGTTCTTCCGGCGAAGCGGTATTGTATCCCGCAATAAGCATGGCGCCTTTTCCGCAGGAAAACACAATTCCCAGTATTGCCATAAAAATCACAATCATCAGATACGTGATGGCCATACGATCTCCTCCTATGTCAGGCCTTCTTGTGTCTTTTGTAAACGGCCACACCACCAACCAGCAGGACAATCAGCAGAATCAACCCACCACCGGTAAACAGCACCGGACGCAATTCTGTCCACATAATAAACTGAGCAGTTGGCAAGTCTGCCCCTCCAATGATACCCATGGACGGTACTGTAGAAGGGACTTGAGACAGCGTATACATCACAATACCTGTGCAAACTGCCAAGATACAAACTATCGCGGCCGCGCCGCCAATCAGCCATTTTTTCATGAAATATCCTCTTTCTAAAACAACAAACAGGGAGCCTCTCAACAGAAAGGCTCCCCGAAAATGCAGTCCTTATTCGGGACGATATTCCTCCATCATATAGGCTTCCAGAATATCCCCTTCCTTGATGTCGGAGAAACGCTCCAAGCAGATACCGCAATCATAACCGTCGGCAACTTCCTTCACGTCATCCTTAAAGCGGCGCAGGGATGCCACCTTGTCATCGGCAATGACAATACCGTCGCGCACCACACGAACCTGTGCGCTACGGGTAATTTTACCGCTGGTAACATGAGCACCGATAACCACACCCACATTGGAAATCTTATAGGTTTCACGGCACTCGGCCTTACCCAGTGCAACTTCACGGAACTTAGGCGCCAACATACCCTTCATGGCGGACTCGATTTCCTCGATGCAATCGTAAATCACACGGTACAGCCGCATATCCACGCCGTCACGTTTGGCGTTCTCTTCTGCAACCGGGTCGGGACGCACATTGAAGCCAACAATAATAGCGTTGGAAGCAGTTGCCAACATGACATCGTTCTCGTTGACAGCACCCACAGCACCGTGAATGACATGAACTCGGACTTCGTCATTGGAAAGTTTCTCGAGAGACTGGCGCACAGCCTCCACAGAACCCTGCACGTCGGCCTTGACGATGATTTTCAGTTCCTTCATCTCGCCCTGCTGCATCTGGTCAAACAAATTATCCAGTGTAACCTTCGTCTGAGCGTTGAAAGCCTCTTCCTTCTGCTCGGTAATACGCTGTTCCACCAGTTCACGGGCCAGACGTTCGTCAGAAACGGCGTTCAGAATATCGCCGCCGGTGGGGACGTCGTTCAGACCGGTAATCTCTACAGGCACAGACGGGCCTGCTTCGGTTACCTTGCGGCCCTTATCGTCGGTCATGGCACGAACACGGCCTACTGTAGTACCGGCAACAATCACATCACCAGTATGCAGGGTACCGTTCTGCACCAGTACGGTAGCAATGGGGCCACGGCCTCTATCCAAACGAGCTTCTACAACCGTACCCTTTGCTGCACGGTCGGGGTTAGCCTTCAATTCCTTCATATCAGCAACCAGCAGGATCATCTCCAGCAGGTCATCAATACCCTGTTTGTTCTTCGCGGAAACCGGGATACAGGGCGTATCGCCGCCCCACTCTTCCGGCACCAGCTCATATTCGGTCAGCTGCTGTTTTACCAAATCGGGGTTTGCACCGGGTTTATCCATTTTGTTAATAGCCACAATAATGGAGACATCTGCTGCTTTTGCGTGGTTAATGGCCTCCACCGTCTGAGGCATAATGCCGTCATCAGCAGCCACAACCAATACCGCAATATCGGTTACCTGTGCACCACGGGCACGCATGGTAGTAAATGCAGCATGGCCGGGAGTATCCAGGAACGTAATGTCGCGACCGTTAATCTTTACACGATAAGCACCGATATGCTGCGTAATACCGCCGGCCTCACTTGCTGTAACATTAGCATGACGAATTGCATCCAGCAGGCTGGTCTTACCATGGTCAACGTGGCCCATAACTACCACAACAGGGGCACGGGGCACCAGATTGGTATCATCGTCTTCACTATCGTCGATAATCCGCTCTTCAATGGTAACAACGACTTCCTTTTCCACCTTGGCGTGGAACTCCATAGCCACCAGGCTGGCAGTATCAAAGTCGATGACATCGTTCACGGTCGCCATGGTGCCCATCATCATCAGCTTTTTGATGACTTCGGCGGCTGTGGCCTTCAAACGCATAGCCAGTTCGCCCACAGTGATTTCGTCGGGAATCTGGACAGTAATCGGCTTGGTTTTACGCTCCAAAGCAATCCGGCGCAGACGTTCTGCTTCCGTTTCCTTGCGGGAATTGCGGGGCTTACCGCGGCGCTGACTTCTCTGATTGATTTTCTGCTTTTGCACGGTGTTGTCGGTGCGCACCTTCTCAGAAGCCAGCCGGTCATATTTCTCATTATACCGCTCAATATCCACGTTGGATGCACGGGTATCTACCAAACGGCCAACAGGTCTCTGCACCGTGTTGGAATGATCCTGAACAGGCGCCTGCGTTTTGGCAGCCGGCTGCTGCTGTTTAGGCTGCTGAGGACGCTGCTGGGACTGAGCTTTCTGTCCCTTACCATTGCCGTTATTATTGTTATGATTTCCGCTGGCAGCCGGTTTTCCTTCCTGAGGCTTCTTTTGACCAGCAGCAGGGCGGCTGGTTTGTCTTTTGTTTTGCTGTGTTCTTTTTCCGTCTTCCTGTTTCTTCTCCATAACCGGCTCCTTTTCTTCAGGCTGATTATCTGCAAAATAGCCATCCAGGCTCTTTACCTGATGGGACTGGGTAAAGCTTTCCAGCACCAAATCCAGCTCTTCTTCCGTCAACGCGGTCATATGTTTTTTCGTTTCGTTACAGTATTTCTGCAGCAAATCGATTACAAACTTATTGGGCACGTTCAGGTCTTTTGCCACCTCATGAACCCGGTATTTCATCATCATACGGTTTCCCTACCTTTCTCTGCGTCACCGGCCGGTACCTCTGCTGCAAGGGTTTCCAGCTTTTTGGCAAACCCTTCGTCCAGAATGGCCACGATTCCGGCCCTTTTTCCGATTGCCTGGCTGACGCTCTCTATGGTCTCATGGATGGTAAGAACCGGTACGCCTGCCCGTTCCGCGGAAAACCGTACTCCCGCGGCGGTTTTTGCAGATATATCTTCCGCTACCAGAACCAGACGCGCCTTTCTTTTCCCGAGGGATTCCTCCACTGCATCACGGCCCCAGGAAACCTTCCCAGCCCGGCGTGCAATGCCCAGGAGAGAGAGCAGCCGATTTATGTTCACGGTTGAATCTCCTCCTCCATACGGTCATAGACCTCGTCCGGAATTTTACAGGAAAACGCTTTTTCAAACCGGCGGGCTTTTCTTGCCGCCTTCAGACATTCTACGCTTCTACAGACATAAGCGCCTCTTCCCGGCTTGCGTCCGCCAAGATCCAGCGAAACCTCTCCGGCCTGTATTACATTGCCGTTTTCATCCTTCACATCCGGGGCTTTCACCACCCGGACCAGCTCCCGTTTGGGCTTCATCTCTCCGCATCCTGTACACATGCGCATGGGAACGCGCTTCTGCCGCATAAGCATCCTCCTTTTTCCCTGTTAGGCTTTCTTTTATTCAAAAGGCTTATCAGGCCTCTTCTTCTCCATAAAAACCGCTTTCCGGCTTAATATCAATCTTCCAGCCGGTCAGTCTGGCAGCCAAACGTGCATTCTGTCCTTTGTTGCCAATGGCCAGAGAAAGCTGACTGTCCGGTACTGTTACACGGCAAGCATGGCTGCCATCTTCGGCCAAATCCACAGAAATCACTTCTGCCGGAGACAATGCCGAAGCGATAAACTTGGCCGGGTCCTCGCTGTATTCTACAATATCAATTTTTTCGCCGCCCAGCTCGTTGACAATGCTGCTGACGCGGGCGCCTCTGGTACCAATGCAAGCGCCTACAGCATCCACGTCCGGGTTATGGCTGATAACTGCCAGTTTCGTACGGGAACCGGCTTCTCGGGAGACAGCCTTAATTTCCACAATACCATTATAAATTTCCGGTACTTCCGTCTCAAACAACCGCTTAACCAAATCCGGATGCGTACGGGAAATGATAGCTCTGGGGCCTCTCTCAGTTTCTTTTACATCCACCACATATACCTTAATGTGGTCGCCTTCCTTCAGGTTTTCATCCCCTACCTGCTCGCTGTGAGGCAAAACCGCCTCTGCCTTTCCAATTCGAAGGGTAGCCGCACCGGTCTGGGGGTCAATACGTTCCACCTGTGCACTCACCAATTCCTGATGTTTGTTCTGGAACTCCTGCATCATTTGTCCCCGCTCACCATCACGAATGCCCTGTCGGATAATATTCCGGGCGGTCTGTGCAGCAATACGGCCAAACTGTTTGGTATCCAATCGTGTTCCTACTGCGCCGCCAATTTCAATGGTAGGGGAAATCTTGCGGGCTCTTTCCAGAGAAACTTCGTTTCCGGGGTCTACAACTTCTTCCACTACAGTTTTCTTCAAATACACTTCAAATTTTCCGGACTCTTTATCTATATTGATAATAACATTCTCATTACCATAACTGTTTTTGCAGGCGGTAATAATAGCTTTGCGGATTTTATCCAGCATAAAGTCTACCGGGATGCCTCTTTCTTCTTGCAGCGTGTACAGCGCATCCAATACCTCATTTGTTTCCGGCGCCTCGCCTTTTTTGTTTGTTTTCTTTGTTCTGTTGGCCATTATCACTCATCCTCCAAAAAGTCGTCCTCCATCACCCGAACTGAAACCCGTTCTTTTGCGGTAATGGATATTGTGTCTGTTTCTTCTTCTCCAGTCTGGAGAACTATACTACCATCCTCCTGATAGCTGCGCAGGATTCCTCCTACTTCACGGCTTCCATCCTCCAGAGGGCGGATGAGCTTTACAATAACAAAGCAATCCATGAATGTTTCAAAATGCTCCGGACGAATCAACTCCCGGTTAATGCCAGGAGAGCTTACTTCCAGACAATAACTCTGGTCGATGGGATCCAGCTCATCCAAGGGGCCGTTCACTGCTCGGCTCATAGCTTCACAGTCTTCAATGCCCACACCTTCTGGCTTGTCAATAAAAATACGCAGATACCAAAGCGCACCTTCCTTCACGAACCGGACATCCCAAATGGTGAGACCAAGGCTCTCGGCAATGGGCTGCGCAAGCTTCCACACGGCAGCGGCCGTGTTGCCTGGCCGCCCTCCTTTTGACTTTTTGCTTCCTGCCAATTTCATTCACCTCATAATACAAACAAAAGAGCGGGTCGCCCCACTCTTTTATCCTCATCCTATACTTTTCAATATTGTATCACAACAAGCCCTCTATTGCAAGAGTGCAAACCGCCGAAAAAGGGGCATTTCTCCGCAAAAAAGCCAGCTTTTCTCACGGTTATGGCTCTTCCATATGGCTGGCCAGAAACGCGGCTGTTGCTTGTGTTAATTTCACTTTGGTTTCACCGGGTTCTGATGTCTGTCCTTCTGTATCTAAAATAGCAACGGCACCCAGTACATCTCCACATGCCAAAATTGGATACATAACAGATGCAGTACGCGGTACCCCTTCCAAAGGTAAAAATTTACGGCTGTCACGGCTCCAAATAAAATTTTTGCGGTTTTGAAGATACTGTTCCATATCAGCAGAAATTCTTCTTTCCAATACTTCCCGTTTGGGAATTCCCGCCGCCGCTACTACATGGTCGCCGTCACAAATGACCGAAGGGCTGCCGGAAATCTGGCTCAACACTTCCGCACATCTTCCCGCTGTGGAAGATAGCTCTCCCACCGGGGAATATTTTTTAAAAATCACGCCGCCTTGGGTATCGGTGTAAATTTCCAGCGGGTCGCCCTCCCGAATACGGAGCGTCCGTCTGATTTCTTTTGGGATAACCACACGGCCTAAATCGTCGATTCGTCTGACAATTCCAGTTGCTTTCATATTTTATTCCTCCGTTTATTGCAGGATATTTCCCTGGTAGTATCTGCAAAAGGTGGAAGGATATTCACAAAATCATATTCTATTTCAGGGGAATTCTATGTCCTTATTAAACCAATCCGACAAATTATCCAAAACTTATTGCAATTATCTTCCATAATATGATACAATATCCTTGTCAAAATCAGTTTCTTTTTGTAAATTTGCTTATCTATTGCAGTTGATTTTGACAAACTCGATTTGAAAAAGGAGAAATATCACATGAAAAAGCGTTTTTCGGCAATACTGGCTCTTCTCGTTGCAATAGTTTTATCCATTTCTTTTGTCTCCTGCAATATGGAACCCCTGACAGTGGAAGATTTTATCAAATCCGATGTTTTCCAGCAGGAAGCTGAAGATGTTAGAAGCAGTTTAGACGGACAGGGTATCGACATCGACTTCGAAGCAGAGGGAAACAAACTGGTCTATGTCTACCACTTGCAGCAGGAATTTTCCGATGAAGAAGCATCTCTTTACAAGGACTACATGGAAGCATCTTCTTCTACTATGACGGAATTACTCAAGACCGTTTATGACGAACTGGTGGATTATATTGGTGAAGATGCAGATGTTTCGGTATCAATGGAATACTATGACAGTGCTGATAAACTTCTGGTTTCCTTTACTTATCCGGAGTCGTAATTTTTTAACACAATTCAAATCAAAAAGGCCGAACCGGTTTAAAAATTGGTTCGGCCTTTTTATTATGCATTATCAATCAAGCAAAATCTGCCCATACCGGGGTGCCTGCTTCGCGGGTTTTTTTCATATCCAGTACTCGCTGATTAGCACTGCCTCTAAAATTCAAATCTATGTCCCGCTGTTCCAGTAAGAACGGGCCATCTACCAAATAATCTGCTTGCTCCAGCAGTGCCTGCACCTCGGGATTGTCCATTGCCCACAACTCTTCCAGTGTCCATCCGGAATATACCATCACATCCAAGCCCCGGCTATGAACCATTTCCGCCAGCTTTGCCAGAGGGCCCGGCTGACAAAAAGGCTCTCCTCCACTAAAGGTTACCCCTCGAAGCAATGGGTTCGTACAGATTTCCTCAAAAATAGAATCGATATCCCTCACCGTACCACCATTAAAATCATGGGAACCGGGATTATGGCAGCCGGGGCAGCCATGAGGACAGCCCTGTACAAAAACCGTATAGCGAAATCCCGGGCCATCCACTACGGATTCTTCCACAATACCAAACAGCCGCAAACTATTTTCCATTCTGTTCACCCCCCACTATCACAATGTTTGACCGGCGGCAGACTGATAAATCGACCGGGGGCCTGCCAATGCATATCCAATTCCCGCCTCTTTCATCGCGTGAAGTACCTTTTCCAGTTCCTTCTCCGGCTCACTGCTGTCCAACTCTGCACGGCACAAATGGCCTCCCAAAGTCAGAGCATGATAAGGCGCTTCCAGACAAATTCTCTCGTAAACATTGACAGAGCCATCTTCCGGGATTAAAAAGGACTCAGTATACTTTTCTTTATCGGTAATCCCAGGAATCTCTCCAAACTTTTTTCTGTCCAGACGGGCAAACCGCATAGCAGTTCCCTTATTAGGAGTGGCAATCAAATTCCAGTTCAGCTTTGTTTCCTGAGATTTTTTCTCGGTAAATTTCGCCATACGTCCAATGATTTCCAATCCCAACCGCTGACTGTCTGCGGATTGTCCATGATGATGACCGGTAAGAACCTGCAAAGCTTCTGCCAGCCCCACAAAGCCTATACTCAAGGTGCCCTGCCGCAGGACCTTTTCAACCGCATCATCCCGATACAGCGAATCAGAATCAATCCATACCCCCTGTCCCATTAGGAAAGGATAGTTATAGGCACGTCTTCTGCCCTGAATTTCCATACGCTGACGAAGCTGCCGAGCCGTTAATTCCAATCGGCTGTCCAAAATTTTTAGGAATTTCTCAAAATCCCTACCCGATTCCAGCGCTATCCGAGGAAGGTTAATAGATGTAAAGCTCAGATTGCCTCTTCCGCAGGACGTTACACAGGAAGGCTCCGCCACGTTCTCCATCACACGAATATTATTTCCCTGATAGGCCGTTTCGCTGCGATAGTCGCCGGGACGATACCAGCGCAGGTTAAACGGCGCATCCAAGAAGGAAAAATGAAGAGAAACCCGCTGGCAGGCTACCTGAATGGCCATCTGGAACAAATCGTAATTCAGATCTCCGGGATTTAGATTGACCCCTTCTTTTATCTTAAAGATATGAACCGGGAAAATAGGCATTCCGCCATCTCCCAAGCCTGCCTTGGTAGCACGCAGCAAATTGCGAATCACCATCCGCCCCTGAGGGGTTGTATCCGTACCATAATTCAAAGAACTATAGGGCACCTGCGCGCCTGCACGGGAATTCATCGTATTCAAATTATGAATCAACGCTTCCATTGCCTGCCAACAGGCCTCATCCGTCTCCGTTTCGGCTTTTTTGACGGCATAGTTATGTGCTGCCCGTGCCTCTTCCGGTGAAACCGGCTGAAATCCATTTTCTGCCTGATGCGCAGGCATCCAGGCTACCATTTTTTCACCATAGTTCTTGGTATCATACAGGGCCACATCTTTTCCCAATTGACGTTTCATCTCTTCTACCAAAGCAATGGCATCTTTATGTCCAAAGCCAAGAAGAATTTGCAGGTACTGTGCGATTGCAGCAAAATAGGCCTTGCGATAGGTTTTATCAATACCCGGAGCCATAGCATAGTCAAAGTTGGGAATTCCCTGGCTTTCATGCATCTCATTTTGATTGGCCTGAATGGCAATACAAGCCAAAGCCGTATAGCTGCGAATATCGTTGGGTTCCCGCAAATATCCATGTCCGGTAGAAAAACCTCCATGAAACAGGGTTACCGGGTCAATCTGGCAGCTGGTTTCCGTCAGAGCATAAAAATCTTTATCATGAATATGGATGTCTCCCTCTCGATGGGCTTTGGAAACCTCCGGCGGGATGACATTGGCGTCATAATACACCTTGGCCCCTTCAGAGCCGTATTCCAGCATCGTTCCCATAGCGGTATCTTCATTGATACCCCTATACTCCTGCTCATCACGGTTCAAACGGAAGGTCAGGTTCTCATACGTTTTCATCAGTTGCGGGTCAAACTCCCGCGCCTTTCTGTGCTCATCCCGATATAAAATATAAGCTTTGGCAGTCTGGGCATAGCCGTGAGAAATTAACATTTCTTCTACCAGATCCTGCACTTGCTCAACCGTAGGAATCGAATTTTCTTCCAATGCCCGCTGGGAAACCTGCTGGGTCAATTCATCCAGCTGTTTGGGAGAAAGAGGTTCCTGTGTCAGACGTATATTCGCTTTAAAAACAGCGCTGCGGATTTTGGCAGCGTCAAAGGGCACCAGTTCGCCATTGCGCTTGCGGATTTGTGGTTCCATAACTCGGCTCCGGCCTTTCTATGTGAAATTCGCCCAACAGGAGTGGGCGTGAATATTACTATTGTACTTCCCCCGCCCTCTGATGTCAAGAAAGAATCCGATTCGTCATCTATATATTGTGCAAAAAATGCGAAAATATACACTCTGTATACAATATATATTTTTCATAGGGATTTTTTGCTTTACCCAAAGATATAAAACAAAAAATGCTGACGAACCCGCCAGCATCCTTGATATCTTTATAAATTCTCTACTCCAGAACGGCTCCCAAGCTTTCTGCCAGCAATACCGCCTGTTCCAAATCGATTTTAGTCCGTTTCATTCTCGCACTCTTCAAATCTACCCCCTCAATCTTGGTACCTCTCAAATCCGCTTCTTTCAGGTTTGCATCCTGTACCACAGCCTGCCGAAGATTACAACCTGACAAATCGGCTTTTTCCAAATCAGCACCCGCAAAATTGGCTCCCTCAAAATTGCACCCATGCAAGTCCATTTTTTGCAGCGAAGCTCTATCCCAAACCGAAAACATATAATTTCCCTCGCAAATGGTCAGTCCTGTCAGTACTGCACCAGAAAAACTGCTTCCAGTCCCTTTACATTCTACCAGCTCTGCTCCAAATAGGCTGGCGCCATAAAAACGGCAATTTAGAAAAGCAGTCCGTAAATGCCGGCTTCCTTCCAGTCTTGCAAAAGAAAAATCACAGTCTACAAACTGACAGTTTTGAGTTGTCATTCCTGTCATAACAACTCCATGAAACCGGCAGCCCGAAAAAATCACACCGGTAAGATTCTTTTCTTCCCAATTCTCATCCTGAAAATCCATTCCTTCATATATTTCGGAAAACAACTTTTGCCCTCCCTGCCTTGAATTTTTTATTTTAAAAAATAAAAAGTCGGGCCTTCTTCTTTCCATCCAGGCCCGGCATTTTTAACTTCCTTTATCCAATTTTATCCCTGTGGAGGTTGTTCCGCCATACGGTTTCTCTGCCAATCGATAAGCCACCGAATTACCGGAAGCAAAGTGCTTCCCTGCTGTAGAATCCGATATTCTACCCGTGGAGGGATTTCCTGAAACTGACGGCGTTCCACCAATCCAGTCTGGCAAAGCTCCCGCAAACTCTGGCTCAGCATCATATCGGTAATCCCCGGAATGGAACTTTTAATACTGCCATATCGGAGCCCTTCTCCATCTCGCAAACTCCACAAAACCTGAAGCCGCCATTTTCCTCCCAACTGGTCCAATACCTGACGAAGATACATCATGCTGTCCGGTGTCACAGCTTTCTCTGGTACAGGCGGGCGTTCCATAGAAAAGGTCGAAAGAGATTCGTCTGTATCTTTGGCAGCAACCACTGCCTTATCGCGTTTCCTTTTTTTCTCTTTCTCTTTTTTCAATACAGACCCCCCCGTCTTTGCTTACTTTTTATGTAAAATATCCTATTACAATAAGCATAACATGATTCGACAGGGATGTAAAGGAAATCCCCCAAAATTTCCTTTTTTTATTCGTATTTCCTATTCTCTTCCTTAATAAGGGAAACCAAACAGCCTTTCCAGCCATTGATGGCACAAAGAAACCCAAGTTCCTACATGGCTGTCAGCTGAATTTACTTCCTGCGAACACACAGACATTCCATGGCTTCCATAAGGATACAAGTGACATTCAAAAGGAACTTGATTTTGCCGAAGCGCATTGATCATCAGCAGGGTATTTTCTACCGGAACACAATCATCTTCCACCACATGCCACAGAAATGCCGGCGGTGTTTCAGCGCTTACATGACGTTCCAGTGCCCAAAACTCATTCTCGTTTGTTCCCTGTGGGCATCCGGAAATCCAGTGCAAAGAGCCCTGATGGGCAAATTCCCCGGCGGTAATCACCGGATAACATAAAATCATAGCGTTAGGACGATTTTTTCCTCCACAGGTATCCATTTTTTCCAAAAGTCTTGGATGGTTCCACAGAACTCCCAGACTTCCCGCTGCATGGCCTCCCGCAGAAAACCCACACACTGCAATCTGATTTTCCTGAATATTCCACTCCTCGCTATGGTCACGAATCGTCATAATGGCGGCGGAAGCCTCCATGAGCACATGCATATCCTTCGCTTTTTCTCCAAGAGAATAATACAAAATAAAAGTTTGATACCCTCTCTCAAAAAAGGACATTGCTACTGGATCTGCTTCCCGCTCGGACAAAAACTCATAACCTCCACCTGGAAACACGACCACACAGGGACGTTTCGTCCGATATTTCTCCATTTCGTCCAGCGTTTGATGCAGATACCCGACCAAACGGGCATCGCTTCCCGTAAGCAAATGCATTTCTATTTTTTCCATAAACCAGTGTCTCCCACTATTTTTTATTTTTGCTCCATGAGCTTCCGATATAACTCTCCCTTTTTCAAAGAAGAGACCTTAGCAGCTTCTTTAGCAGCCTCTGAAGCCGAATACCCCTGTTCCATCAAATTTCGAGCCAACTCCACTGCCTGCTCCGGCGTCATTTCCTCAGTCTCCTCAGGTTTAGCGCCTTCTACAACCAAAACGAACTCTCCTTTTGGTGTATTTTCTCTATAAAATGTCACTGCTTCTTCCAGTGTGGTACGGCGCACTTCTTCATGGATTTTTGTCAATTCCCGAACAATGGCAATTCTCCGGTTTCCCCAGGCAGACAGCATATCCTCCAGTGTGCTCAAAAGCTTGTGCGGAGCTTCATAAAACACCATGGTGCGTTTTTCTCCCCGGACTTCTTCCAGATGTTCCCTGCGGCTTTTTTTGGCGGTGCTCAAAAAGCCTTCAAAAGTAAAGCGCCCTGTGGGAAGCCCACTAATTGCCAGTGCCGATACCACCGCACTGGGTCCTGGAACCACTAATACGGGGATTCCACGTTCCGCACACTGTGCCACCAGCATTTCTCCCGGGTCTGAAATTGCCGGCATACCGGCATCAGACACCAAGGCACAGGTTTCTCCCGCTTCTATCCGCTGGCAAATCATCTCACCCCGCTGATATTTATTGTGTTCGAAGTAGCTGACCATGGGCTTTTTGATATCAAAATGATTTAACAGCTTCAAGGTCACTCGGGTATCTTCCGCGGCAATAAAATCCACTTCCGAAAGAATTTCCTGCGCCCGGGGAGAAAAGTCCGACAAATTTCCAATAGGGGTTCCCACCACATACAAAATCCCACTCATACCGTTTTCTCTCCTTTTGGGCTCTTCCCGTCCGGAGCACTGCCGGCTCCTTGACGATATTCTCCATAAATTTCTTCCATTTCCCGGGAAATCCCGCCTTGACCATTTTCAATCAAAAGCGTAGGTTCTACCACTAATCCCGGCTTTCCTCCCCGGCGCCCTTCCAGCAAAAACAGAAACGGAGCCTTTTCGGGCCGCTGCTGTACCAGCCGAAGACGTTTTGGCTCCAATCCTTTTTGCCGGAAAAGAACCATCGCATCCGTCAACCGCTGGGGCCGCTGGCAAATACACAGTCTTCCTCCCCAACGCAAACGAGGGAAAGCTGCCTGTATCACATCTTCCATGGTACAGGAAAGCTCATGCCTGGCCAACTGCTCCTGACTTCCGGCACTGATAATCCCTGTTCCCGCAGCCTGATAAGGCGGATTACAAGCTATCAGATGAAGCTCTTCCATTCCGGGAATTCGCGGCAACGTCCGCAAGTCTTCCCGTATCACGGTAATCGTTTCGGAAAGGCCACACCTGCGCACCGATTCTTCTGCCTGTTCTGCCGCCTGTTCCTGCAGCTCTACCGCCCATATATGCTTGGGATGGTTTCTGCCCGCCCACCACAGCGGAATGGTTCCACAGCCTGTTCCAAAGTCCGCGCAAAGTTCATGACGTTTTGGCGCAGAAAAAGACGCTAACAAAATCGTATCCGTATTAAAAGTATGCTGAGGGCTGGTCAAAACGGAAATTCCCGCAGAAAGGGGTTCCCAGGTGCCACAAGCCATGAAGTTTCCTTCTTTCTTTTCCTAAAATCAATTCGTTTCTACAACGAAAAAAAGCAGAGCATATCATCATGCCCTGCTTTTTGACTTGGACTTGTCCGGTAATCAGCCCTGCTCGGGAGCACCAACGGGACATGCATCAGCGCAAGCACCGCAATCGATGCAAACGTCAGCATTGATCTCGTACTTGCCGTCGCCCTCAGAAATAGCCTCTACGGGGCAGCCAGCAGCGCAAGCGCCGCAGGAAATGCAGGAATCGTTAATAACATATGCCATGGTGGGCACCTCCTAATTTTGTTATACCTTTATTATAATGAAGTTTGGAAAAATTGCAATAACTTTTGCAAATTCTCCTTGTACCCATACAGAAATTTTACGAAATTGGAAAAGCCTTGCAACAAATCCAGCTTTTCTTGTTTTTACACAATTTCCTGGCGATTTTAATCCTTTTCCAAAGATTTAAGCTGTTCCAATTCTTTCTTATTTACCTGGATTCGACCGTCCCGCAGCACTTTGACCTCTTTCATATGGAAGGTTTTGGGAGCGGCTTCCGGTGCTTTATCCAATTGAATGGTCAGCATACCTGTCAAGATGTTCTGGTCAATGACCGTTCCTTTTCCGTCCGGAGTCATAACAACTGCATTGACTTTCGGGGTCGAGCGCAGCAAATCCTGATAGGCTTCCTGTTCGTACTTGAGGCAACACATAAGCCGTCCACAGGCTCCGGAAATTTTCACCGGATTCAAAGACAGTCCCTGCTCCTTTGCCATTTTAATGGAAACCGGCTGGAATCCGCCCAAAAAAGTGGAGCAACAGAAGGGCCTTCCACAAATTCCGATTCCTCCCAGCATTTTGGCTTCATCCCGGACGCCAATTTGCCGAAGCTCAATGCGGGTACGGAATACGCTGGCCAAATCCTTTACCAGCTCCCGGAAGTCCACCCGGCCGTCGGCAGTAAAATAAAAGAGGATTTTGCTGTTATCAAAGGTATACTCTACATCCACCAGCTTCATTTCCAACTTGTGGGCAGCAATCTTTTTGCAGCAAATGTCAAAAGCCGTCTTTTCTCTTTTCCGGTTGTCCTCTACCCGGCCCAAATCTTCCTTAGTGGCAATGCGAATCAGCCGCTTTAAAGGCTGCACAATGTTTTCATCAGCAACCTCCCGGTTTTCCATTGTCACTTCTCCACATTCGACTCCCCGGGCTGTTTCCACAATCACCCGTTCCCCTTTTTGGGGCTCGGTATCTCCCGGGTCAAAATAATACATTTTTCCAACGTTTTTAAAACGCACTCCAATTACGATGGCCATTCAGGACCTCCCAATCTATTTTTTCGGCATAGTATTTGCCGGTTTCTTTCCACTTATTTTCCCGCCAAAGAACGCAGCTTTGCACAAAACTCCGTTACCAGCAAGGGGGTATTGGCGTTTCGGTCTACCCGCAGCCGGGTTTCCCTGGCCAATTCCGGCAGGCGCACAAGCCTATTTTTCGTCAGGCTATCAGCCAAGTATCGGGCTGCTTTTTCTCCGTCCTCCGAAAGGCGGGTATCACTGCCTGCCCTGATAGCACAGGCATCTCGGAAAATCAGTACCAACTGATCCATCACTGCCCGAATCAGTTCCCGGTCCCGAAGCATTGGCGCCGTCAGTTCCAGCAGCGGCAGTCCCTGTGGGGAACAGGCCGCCATAGCAATAGCTGCCGCCATAGATGCCGCCGCGCCTTGGTTCTCTTCTTCAAAAGAAGCTATCATCTTGCCAATATTGCAGCTATACCGGCGAGCCACTTCTTCCATTTCAGTCTTGGATACCTGTGGATATTTTTTCAAAACCGCCTCCACAGCTTCTTCTTCCGAAGGTGCCGTCAAAGTAAATATTTGTGCCCGGGAGCAAACCGTTGGCAGCAGGGAAGAGGCAGAAGGGCATGTCAAAATAAACAGGGCATAGGCCGGAGGCTCTTCCAGTACTTTGAGCAGGGCATTCTGTGCCTGTATGGACATGGTATCAGCCCCAAAAAGAAGATAGACCCGATACCGGGCCTCGTGGGGCTTTTTATAAACGTCTGAGCGAATAAAACGAATTTCCTCCACATGGAAGGAACGGGACGCGCCGCTTCCCTGTGCCCGATGAATATCCGGGTGAGAACCGGCAGCTGCCCGGATACAAGCGGGGCATTTTCCGCAGGGAGCGTTTTCTGTATCAGAGCATACGGCAGCCGCAGCCAGTATCTCTGCCAGCATATGCTTACCAAGGCCGTCCTCTCCCTGCAAAATCATAGCATGGGGAAGGCGGCCTTCGGTAAACATCGTAGACAGGAGTGTTTTGATCTCCTGATTTCCAACAAAATCCGGGAAACGCATTTATACCTTCTCAAAGCGGTCCACATTCAGCACGAAAATGGTGGAACCGCCCACGGTAACTTCTACCGGGAAGGAAGAATACATGCCCACATCCATAGTAGAGGTGCTGGGGACAATTTGAGTGCGCCGGCTGCTCTGTTTGCTGATAATTTCGATAACCTTATCCACCTGGTCATCTTCCACACCAGAAATAAAAGTCGTATTGCCAGCCATCAAAAAGCCGCCGGTGGTGGCCAGCTTGGTGACGGAATAGCCGTTTTTCGTCAGGGCAGAGGATACCGCACTGCTGTCATCGTTACTGACGATTGCAAAAATCAGTTTCATACTAAGCTCCCTCCAAAATCCGCTGCCGAAAATTGCACTGCATACCGGCAGCCTATAGAACTTTTTACAGAGTTATTTTATCACTTCCGACGAAAAAAAGCTATAGGAAATTGCACAGTTTTGTTATCCTTTTTTTGTTTCTCAAGGAAACTACGCCCATCCCAAGCCACGGGCAATGGCCGCCACCGCTGCACATATGGCCATTCCACACAAAGTTGGCAGAAAAAATGCTGCTGCCGTCCATTTCCAACTGCCCGTTTCTTTTCGAATGGTCAAACAGGTGGTAGAACAAGGCCAGTGCATTAGAGAAAACAAAATCGTACATAAAGCCGTCAGCCAAGTCCAGCCGTTAGCCTGTAGCAGTTGCCCTAAAGCCGGAACATCCAGCTCTAAAATATACCCCTGTGCCAGATAGGCCATGGCAATAATGGGTACGACAATTTCGTTTGCGGGAAATCCGAGAATAAAGGCCAGCAAAATTACCCCGTCCATTCCCAAAAACTGTCCTAAAGGCTCCAAAAATCCGGCGCACAGCATTAAAAGGGTTTCTCCACCGACTTTCAAGTTAGCCATCAGCCAAATTACCAATCCCGCCGGAGCCGCCACAGTAACCGCCCGTCCCAAGACAAAAAGCGTGCGATCCAATACCGAGCGCACCAGCACCTGGCCGACTTGGGGGCGGCGATAGGGGGGAAGCTCCAGCGTAAAGGAAGAGGGGGTCCCTCTCAGTAAAGTGGCCGACAGCAGCCGCGAAACCAGAAACGTCATGACAATTCCCAGCAGCACTACTGCCGTTACCATAATTGCTGAGAGAGCGGAACTAAAAGCACCGGCACTTCCCGCAAAAAACACCGTAATCAGCGCAATCATGGCGGGGAATCGGCCATTGCACGGGACAAAGCTGTTTGTCATCACGGCAATCAGTCTTTCCCGGGGAGAATCAATAATTCTGCATCCGGTTACTCCCGCAGCGTTACATCCAAACCCCATACACATGGTGAGTGCCTGTTTGCCGCAAGCGCGGGCTTTTTGAAAGCAGTGATCCAAGGTAAAAGCCACTCTCGGTAGGTATCCCAAATCTTCCAGCAGTGTAAACAGGGGAAAGAAAATTGCCATAGGCGGCAACATGACGGATACAACCCACGCCAAAACCCGCCACACTCCCATAATTAGCAGCTCTTCCAGCCATACAGGTGCGCCCAGCCATAAAAGGCCTTCTCCCATTTTTTCTCCCAGAAAAAACAACCCGTCCCCCAACCATTGGGAAGGAATATTAGCTCCCACAATGGTAATCCAAAAGACTCCCGCCAACAGCAGCAGCATAACAGGAATCCCCGTCCATTTTCCTGTCAAAATTTTATCCAGCCTTCTGTCCCAGCGGGAATTTCTTCCGCCTTCTTTTGCTGATGCCGCGATTTTTTCCGCTTCTACTGTCAGGGCAGAAACCGTTTCATCCACCAAGGTTTCCTGTGATATCTCTGCCTTTTTTAATTCCTGTTCGGCAAAATACAATGCCCGCTCCAAGGGAATTCCATTTACATGCCAAATTTTATCCATTGCCTCATGTAAAGCAACGTCTCCTTCCAGCAGGCGCATTGCCGCCCACTTAGGCACTGGTACGCCCTTATCCCGAAGCACGGGTTCTATCACAGCCGCTGCTCTTTTCATTTCTTCCCGATAGGGAGCAGCCATCGGTTCTCCTGCCGGTTTCCGACATCTTTCGGCTATCGTTTCCAGCAGTCGCTCCAATCCTTTTCCACTACGGGCTGAAACGGGAACAACTGGCAGTCCCAGCGATTTTTCCAGCTTTTTCACGTGAATCGTAATTCCTTTTCGTTTGGCCTCATCCATCAGGTTCAAACACACTACGGTTCGGGGAATCAATTCCCGCACCTGTAGTACCAGATTCAGATTTCTTTCCAGGCAGGTGGCATCACATACCACTACGCAGGCATCCGGCTGGCCAAAACATAAAAAATCCCGGGCGGCTTCTTCTTCCGCCGAATGGGCCAATAGAGAATAGGTTCCGGGCAAATCCATCAAAATGTAGCTTTCTCCCTGAAAAACACACTTTCCCCGAGCATTGGAAACTGTTTTCCCCGGCCAGTTTCCCGTATGCTGATGCATCCCCGTTAATCGGTTAAAAACCGTACTCTTTCCCACATTGGGGTTTCCCGCCAATGCAATGACCCATTCCTTTTCATTTATCCCCATACAGCGCCTCCCGGCAGTCTGTCCAACAGCACTTGACAGGAATCCGACTGGCGCAAAGCAAACACTGCGCCCCGGATTTCATAGGCTGCCGGGTCTCCGAAGGGGCTGTGCAAAAGGCACTTTACCTGAGTTCCCCGGGTCAGGCCAATGTCCAGCAGCCTGCGCCGCATAGAGCCTTCTGCATTCAGCCCCCAAACTCTGGCGCACTCCCCGTCCCGCAGGCTGCTGAGCAAAAACGGTTCGTTCATTTTCACCGCTTCCTCTCTCCATAGTAGTGCAGGAAGACCCGAAAAACAGCCTTCCTGCACTCATACTATTGACGGAGAGAATTTTCTGTGCCAGTCCCACTTTTTCCGGTGCGTGTCTGCTCAGCCTTCGCCTGTTTTCGATAGGCCAGCGGTGCAGTACCGGTGGCTTTTCGGAACATTCGGGTAAAATACCCTGCATCCCCATAACCGCAGGCCTCGGCAATCTGAGAAACCGAGTCGTCCGAATTAAGCAGCCGCTGCCGGGCATGAGCCATGCGGATATGACTGAGATATTCCGTAAAGCTCTTCCCAAACATACTTTTAAACTTAGCCGCAAAACTGCTGTAACTCAAATTACAGATGTCCAGTACTTTCTTCAGCAAGCCCTCTTCATAAAAATGGTCGGAAAGATATTGCAGCAGATGATTAAACTGTTCCTGTTCCCGGGTAGACAAGGAAAACGCCTGCACCGGATAGGAAGAAATTCGGTCTGCCAGTTGAGACATGAGAAGCCCAATATGGTTTCGCATCCGCAGTTCAAAACCAAAGGTACGCTTTTCCATTTCCTCGACAATGCACGCCAGCTCTGGCGCAATTTCTTCTGCAATCCCCCGAAATGTCAGGCAGCGGTATCCGCTTTCCGCCAAAAACGGGCATAAATACCGCTGTTCTGCTTCATAGCTTTCGGCAGAAAATAGCAATCCCGTATCGAATTTCAACAATGTGAGCTCAGTTCCGGATGGGCTGGTGCTGACAAACTCATGTACCTGTCGGGGATGAATATAAATGACATCTCCGGGTTTTAAAAGGACAGAGTTTTCTCCTATTTGGGCCCGCTCTTCACCCCGGTGCATCACAATCATTTCACAGCAGAAATGCCAGTGCAGGGGAGAGGGCTCCTGATACTTCCAATGGCCGGAACGATAACATTCTATAGGATAATTGGGGAGCTGAAAGGTATCGGAAGCATTCTCCATAACCACCATACCGGACATGGTATCCCCTTCCTTTCAAAAATAGATTTATCCTGATTTTCAGCAGGAAACTTCATAGTATTTCCCGGGAGAAGGATTATAATAAAGCTATCATATCACCTGAAACGAGATTTGCAAGCGTTTTGGAAGGAGTTGTCTATTTCATGGAATATACCCGCTATCAAAACTTTCAGCCTGATTATCACAATTTGGTCAACGCTGCCCGAAATCAGTGGGCAGAGCGCCTTCCCTTATATGAACATATCATTGGGGCAAAGGTCATCGAGGACATTACGGGAAACCGACCCTATGACTTGATGTTTTCCAAAAACCCGGAGGAAAGCCGGGAAGGGTTCCGACAGTACTGGGACTTTTGGCGTACCATGGGGTATGATACGGCTTCGTTTGAGTGTTGTATTACCGACATTCTGTATGATATGGGAGGCGGTGCACTGGGCGCTCACAAAGAGGGATGTATTAAAGACCGGGAGTCTTTTGAGCAATTCCCGTGGGAAGAAGTACCTATCCGGTATTTTGAAAAATTCGGTCCGGTTTTCAAAATGCTGGCCGAAACCTGTCCGGAAGGGATGAAAGCGGTAGGCGGCGTCGGAAACGGCCTCTTTGAATGTGTACAGGATTTGGTAGGATATATGGATTTGTGTTTTCTCCGTTCGGACGACAAAGAACTATATGCCAGCCTGTTCCGTAAAATGGGAGATATCCAGGCTGCAATTTGGGAGCGCTTCCTACGGGAATATTCCGATGCATACTGTGTGCTGCGATTTGGGGATGATTTGGGCTTTAATACCATGACCCTGCTGCCCACTGATGATATTATCGAACATATTCTGCCGCAATACCGCCGTATTACTGATATGGTACATGCAACGGGGCGTCCTTTCCTGCTCCATTCCTGCGGGAATCTGTTTGCCGTGTTTGATGAGATTATTGAAAAGGCCAATATTGACGCGAAACATTCCAATGAAGATGGCATTGCCCATTTCAGTGTATGGGTCGAGCGCTATGGGGAACGTATTGGGAACTTCGGAGGCATCGATACCGACGTGCTTTGCAGCCGTACCCCTGAAGAAATCCGCCTCTATATTTTAGATTGTCTGGAAAAGGTGAAGGAGCATGGGGGAATTGCTTTTGCTTCCGGAAACTCCATCCCGGATTATGTCCCTACGGAAGGATATCTGGCTATGGTAGATACTATCCGGCAGTGGCGGGGAGAAAAGCCCGTTTGCTAATATCTTTTTTGAAATGTCCTTTTATTTTCTCATTAAAGTACCAAATACCGCATGATTTTTCATTGTATTTGACACCCTTCCTTTGCTATACTGTAGGTGCATTCTGTCAGGAGCAACAGGCGGACAAATCGGGGCCGCCGTTTCAGGGAGGAACCAGTTATGTCAAGCATACAAATCCAAATTGGAAATTGTAGGGAAGCCGTCCCCTTTACCGGGTCGCTTCCCATTTCCAGTATTACCGCTTCTTATGGGCTTGCTATGCCCTGCGGTGGACATCACACATGCGGAAAATGTAAAATTAAAGCTTTCGGTGCTTTGTCTCCTCTGGCACCCGAGGAGCTTCGTCTTTTGACCCCGGAAGAAATCAATCAGGGGTTTCGCCTTGCATGCTCTCTGTCTGCTATAGGAGATTGTACGATTATTCTGCCAGACAACAAACAGCAAGAAGGAGAGGTCTTGCTCAAAGGGACGCAAACCGATATTTCTTCGGAAGGATGGGGGATAGCTGCTGATATCGGCACGACTACCATCGCGGTCTATGCCTGCCACCATGGCCAAATTGTGAAAAGCATCGGACAACTCAATGCCCAATCGGTTCATGGCGCTGACGTTATTACCCGTATCGGTGTTAAAAAGCCTAAGGAGCTTCATGAAATCATAATTTCCCAGTTATCGCAATTATTCCGGCAGGCTCTGCCCGATACGGTATCCGAAAAAGAAGTACAGCATATTGTGATTACCGGAAATACCACCATGCTGCATTTCTTAATGGGATATGACCCCTCTTCTATCGCCGTCTCTCCCTTTACCCCTCAGTCTCTATTTGGGCAGTCCCTTTCTACAAAAGAACTGTTTCCCGAATATTCACAGGCAGAATTATTCCTGCCGCCCTGTGTCTCCTCTTATGTTGGGGCAGATACGGTCTGTGCTATGACAGCAGCCCATCTTTTGGAACAACACAAAACCGTTTTACTGGCAGATATCGGCACAAACGGGGAGATGGCTCTATATCATCAGGGAAAACTATATACCTGCTCCACCGCCGCGGGGCCCGCATTAGAGGGCGCTTGTATCCATATGGGCATGGCCGCAGCTCCCGGTGCTATTGACAAGGTGACGCTGGGGAAGAATGGAGAACTGTTATGGCATACCATCGGTGACCAACCGGCAAAAGGAATTTGCGGAAGTGGGTTAATTTCTCTGATAGCCTGTTTGGTGGAGAATGGTCGGATTGATGAAACTGGCGCACTCTGTGAGGAAGAAGAAGCTCCCGACGGCTGCGGGGAAAGCTGTGTACGGATTGGTGACAGCGGGGTATTCCTGACTCAAAAGGATATTCGTCAGGTTCAGCTGGCCAAAGCTGCCATCTGTGCCGGAATTCTTACCATGCTAGAAGCATGTGGGCTTTCCGCCGAACAAGTGGATACCTTTTTTATTTGCGGCGGCTTTGGCAGTTACATCAATGCCCACGCAGCCGCTGTTATCGGTCTTTTTCCTCTTGCACTGGAAAACAAGGTCCAGGTTTTGGGAAATGCGGCTGGCTCTGGTGCTGTTATGATGCTCTCCGCCCATTATCGGGAAATCGCCGACAGATTGCAGCGGGAAGCCTCACTCATTGAACTTTCAGAAAGTCCTGTATTTATGGAGCAATATATTGAGCAAATGTACTTCGGCATGGAATGATAAATTTTTTATTTTGGGAAAGGAATGTTGTAAAAATGGCAGACACACACAAGCAACGTTTTGAAAAGGCACTTCGCCGGGAAAAAGTCACTGGCCACGTTCCACAGTTTGAATTGGTTTTCTTTTTGACCATGGAGGCTTTCGGACGGGTTCATCCCTCTCACCGGCAATACAGCCAGTGGAACCAGATGAGTGCACGGGAAAGAGAACTTCACTTACAGGATATGGCGGATTTGTACATTCAGACCGCACGCCACTATGACCACGACGCTATTTTTGTCCATCCCAATCCTGGCGAAATGGATGACACTCGACGCCTGTTGGAAATCATCCGGGAAAAAACCGGCGACGAATATTTTCTCATGATGCATGGCGACACCACATTGGCAATTCCCACCGGCGACGAAATGATGGAAATGTCCGTCAAAATGTATGAGGACCCGGACAGTCTTCACGACCAACAAAACCGCTGGATGGAAAAAATGGAAAAAGTCGCCTCCACCCTTAGCGGCACCGGCTTACTGGATGGTTTTGCTCTGTGCTCTGATTATGCTTTTAATGTGAACCCCTTCTTTTCACCCGAACTGTTTGCAGAACTGGTGGCTCCCCATCTGAAGGAGTGTATTGATACTTACCGCAGCTTAGGATATTATACCATCAAGCATACAGATGGTAATATCAACCCGATTTTGGATCAAATTGTCGCCTGTGGCCCCGACGCCCTGCACTCTATTGACCCTCAAGGTCACATGAATCTGGCGGAGGTTCGGAAAAAATACGGCGACCGTATTTGTACCATTGGCAATGTGAACTGCGGCCTTTTACAGACCGGAACGGAACAGGAAGCCATTGATGACGTCTATCGCTGTCTGCGAGAGGGAATGGATGGGAATTATGGTTTTATTTTCTCCACTTCCAACTGCGCTTACACCGGTATGCCTTTGGAACGCTATGAGCTGATGCAAAAAATCTGGCGGGAAGAGGCTATTTACCGCTGATTTTTCATAAAAAAACTCCGACGTGTATACGTCGGAGTTTTTTGTTTATAACAAAAATTATTTGAGGGTATCCACCGCCATATTGGCACAGGCATTTAAATCCATTCCTGCCAAATTTCCCTGCAAAAACTCATAATATCCCTGTGCTGCCACCATGGCTCCATTATCGCCGCAATAGCATAGTTCTGGCCGGTAAAACTTCCAACCACGCTTTTGACACTCTTCTTCGAGCCTTGCCCGCAAAAGCCGGTTTGCCGAAACACCGCCTGCAATCACCAGTTTCTGTGCACCCGTTTGCCGAGCTGCTGACACCGTATTATGAACCAGACAGTCTACAACGGCTTTTCGGAAAGAGGCCGCCATATCGGGAATACAGATTTCCTGTCCCTTTTGTGCGGCATTATGCAGCTGATTGATAACAGCTGTTTTTAGCCCAGAAAAACTGAAGTCCAGCGGCGCGCCGGTCACACTGGGATGAGGAAATTTATATGCATCCGGATTTCCTGTCTCTGCTACTTTGTCAAGATGTACACCTCCGGGATAGGACATTCCCATAGCCCGCGCTGCCTTATCAAAAGCTTCTCCTGCTGCATCGTCCCGGGTACGTCCCAAAATATGAAGCTGCGTATAATCCTCTACTTCAATAATATGGGTGTGCCCTCCGGATACTACCAGGCACAGGAAGGGCGGGGTTAAGTCCGGATGTGTCAAATAGTTTGCGGCAATATGGCTGCGAAGATGATGTACCGGCACCAGTGGCTTATCCGCAGACATTGCCAGTCCCTTTGCAAAATTCACCCCTACCAGCAGTGCCCCAATCAATCCGGGGGCATAGGTAACCGCAATGGCATCAATATCCTCTAATGAACAGTCTGCATCCTCCAGAGCCTGCCGGACCACCCCGGAAATCGCCTCACTATGACGGCGGGAAGCGATTTCCGGCACCACGCCGCCATATAATTTATGTTCCTCTACCTGAGAGGCCACCACGTTGGACAGGACTGTTCGCCCATCCTCTACAACAGAAGCAGCTGTCTCATCACAGGAACTTTCAATTCCTAAAATACGCATAAGGAAAACATCCTTTCTTTATTCAAAACCTCTCGGGTATATCCTACCGCTCCTTTTGGCCGGTCAATGTTGTCGATTCATTGATTCTTCTGAATTTTCATGATAGAATAGCGGACCCTGGCTTTTCTTATTTTCCCAAAAAGAATATAAAAAGTAAAAAACAGGAATCGTGAGAAAGAGTAGCCAAGCTACATTCCATGTATCAAAAATAAATCCAACTAAGAAAAATAGAATCGCGGCAATAATAGGATATCCGTTATAAATTCCTAAATAATATACCGGAATTAACAGAAACAGTATCCACATCGGATGCCATAAATTCCATACAGCCCCTAATACACAGTATAACAAACAAATAAGGATTGGAAAAATCAAACCGAGCCGCTCCCATATCCCGCCTTGTGATTTCTCTACTGCCTCCCTTGTACATTTTGAATCGTCATTCACCGTTTGGTTTTCGGAAGGCAAATTATCATATGCTGCGTGGGAACAAGAACCTGTCTTTTCAGCAGCCTGTGATTTCTCATTATCAAGTGAGGGCTTCGCCTGCTCATCTCCCAGCAGCAGTTCGTCCAGAGAAATCCCATATAGCCTGGACAGGGCTATCAGATTATCCGTATCCGGTGACGACTCTGCTCGCTCCCATTTGGATACAGCCTGACGGCTGATTCCCAATTTTGCAGCCAGCTCTTCCTGGGAAAAGCCTGCCTTCTTTCTCAGTTGGGAAAAACGTTCTGCCATTATCAAATTCATATTCATCCTACTCCTTCTGATAATTTTCAAGTGATGCGGCTGTTTCCAGTATACAAATATACAGAAAAAACACCACCAACTATCGGTTGAGTAAGGACGCAACTATTGGTTGCGGAGCGTAAGTGTCATAAGCAGGGCATCTTCCACTGGCTCCTGATAAAACCGGGGCCGCCTTCCTGCTTCCTCAAATCCCAGGGATTGATATAGCGAAATGGCAGCCTGATTGGAAAGACGCACCTCTAACGTGAGAAACAAACCGTCATGTTGTTTGAGCCAGGCAATGAGCGTCTCTACCAGCTCTCTTCCCACGCCTTTTCTGCGGGCATGAGGAAAGACGGCCAGATTGTCCATATACCCTTCACCGAAAACGACATGCATTCCGATATATCCCAAAACTTCCCCTTTTTCTTCAGCCACCAAAAAAACAGCCTGGGGGTTTCCCAGCTCTTCTTTCAGTGCTTCCCTGCTCCAAGGTTTCGAAAAGCAGCACACTTCCAAGCTGGCCACCTGCTCCAAGTAATTTTCGGTCATGGGATGAATGTTCATTTGTCCAATCCTTCCGGAACCACAATTCGGTCATAAATCCGCTCTTCTATCAAATTTCGGCAATGCCGGTAACTATTCAAGCTTCCACCATAAGGGTCTGCAATGTCCAGCAGGACCACTTTCTCTTCCGGTACCCCTGCCTCCAAAAGGAGTGCTTTCTGGTCTGCGGTCATCACCGCTAAAATATCCCATTCCTTTACCATGTCTTCCGTCAAACAACGGGCACGGTGCCCGGAAATATCCACACCAATTTCCTCACATACTTGTTTGGCCCAAGGGGTTACCTTTTGACCTTTTACAGCAGAAACACCTACACTGGCACATTCCGCCCAGGGTTCGGGCCAGTCCAGAAGCATTTTTTGAAAAATTCCTTCAGCCATAGGGCCGCGGCAGGTATTTCCGGTGCAGATAAATAATACTTTCTTCATTGCCAGTTCTGTCCTTTCACAAGTCCGCCAATTTTGATAGCGGAAGGGCCTTTGAGGGATGCCAAGAATGTTTGGGGCCTGTTATCAGGAAATCCCCAGAATCCGTTTTGCATTCCCGCTGAAAATCATTTCATTTTCTTCTTGCGTCAGTCCCAAAGAAAGCAGGGTATTCACTTCGGATTGATGGGACCACATGGGGAAATCATCCCCAAAAACAATTCTTTCTGCTCCATAAGCCCGAATGATTTCTTTTGCACGGACCTTTCCCAAAAATGCAAAGGAACTGGAAGTATCAAGCCAGCAACGGCGATTTAAAAGATACTCCATGGCTAAGTCCCACAAAGACCAGCCTCCAAAATGGGCAGCTATCACTTCCAGCCTCGGAAACTCGTCCAAAATATGTGCAAGCCGTTTGGGGTGGGAATAATCATACCGATAGTCTCCGCAGTGAATTAAAATCGGGGCACGCCCCTGCAAAGCATCATAAATAGGGAACATTTCCGGGTCATCCATATG
Organism: Clostridiales bacterium; assembly: GCA_019422525.1. Taxonomy (GTDB): domain Bacteria; phylum Bacillota; class Clostridia; order Oscillospirales; family Acutalibacteraceae; genus Heritagella_A. The sequence goes on along the minus strand of JAHZDE010000002.1, from coordinate 108,303 downwards.
GAAATGTTGGACGTCCGGATGAATTTTGATACCGTGAAGCCCCATCTGTAGGCACCGCTCCACTTCCTCCACCACGTTTTCCAACCCAGGATGGATGGTTCCAAAGCCAATGAGCCGACAAGGATATTCTTCACAGGTTTCTTTAATAAAGTTGTTGATACTCACAACCTGCCGGGATACTGTGGCAACAGACTGCACCACAAATCGGTCGACTCCTGCCGGATCTCCGCTTTGAAACAGCGCCTCCACACTTCCCACATTCTGCATGGGAATCGAATAAAAATCCCCGACGCTATGCGAAGCCTTTTCCGCAATTTTATCGGGATAAATATGTGCATGAAAATCTATGATTTCCATTTGCACACCGCCTCCAATCCGTACCATACAGATAATACTATAATGGTACCAAATTCCGTTTCCCCCGGCAAGAGGAAATGCCTTTATTTGTCAAATTTTTATCATTATTTGGAAATGTCTCCACCTGCATTTTCCAGGCCTCTTTCCAAAAACCAACGAAACTCTCTCTCCACTACTTCTTTTTCTCCCGAAGTGTAGTAGGAATGCCAAGAACTTTGCAGCCAGACTACCCGACAGGGAACCTGACTCATACCGGAAGAAAGGTCCATCGCGCTGCGCCACTTCACCGTTTCATCCCTTCTGGACTGGATAATGGTAACCGGTACCCGTACCTTTGGCAGTTCTTCCCGAACCCAAACCATCAGCTTTTGCAGGTCTGCTACTCGGGGAAGCATTTGCAGATATTGGGGAATGGCCATTCTCTGCACACTGTTTCCCTGCCGATAGCTTCTGGACACCACATCCAGGTATTTCTGCGGCACAAAAACCGCTTTTAAACCATTTTTTGTTCCCCGGGCTGTAAAATGGATGGAAAGGGGAGTATTGAGCAAAAACACTCCGGCCACATGATTTTCGGGAAACAGACTGGCATGAAGCGCCAACAATCCACCCATAGAGTGGCCCACCACCAATACCCGCCTATATTGATACGCATACCGGCGAATTCGCTGCATGGTAAATCGTACCCATTGTCTGCCTGGCGTTCGAGTAAATTCTCTTCCGGAACCGCCATGTCCGGGGAGCAACAGCGACGCTATACTATATCCCTTTTCCCAGGCAATAGCCGACAAATCCCAAAATTGGCTGGGGCTTCCAAAAAATCCATGGATAAAAATGACAATGGTGTCTGCCCCTTTTTTTTCTCGATAGTATGGCCGGTGAGGATGCTCCCTGTCAAAGGGTTCCACAGAGTCACTCCCTTCGATATACTAAAAAGTCAAATCGGATTTCGGTGGTCAGCTGGTCTGTTTGTGCCAGACGGCGACTTCCCGATTCCGGGGTTTTCCAATAATAGGGGGTCATAGCAAACAGGTTTTGAATTTGCTGGGCCTCATGCAGAACCAGTGTGTCTTCCACTGTCTCCCGCCGTACAAAAGCAAACCCAGGATAGTCTGTCTCCCGATATTCATTCTCATACGGGGCATCATACAGAATCTCTTTTAAACCATACAAATGTCTTGGTCCCGGTACTGCCAGAATCATCACGCCTCCGGTTTTCACAACACGGGCGCACTCTGTCGGTACAATTGGGGCAAACACATTAGTAAGGCAGTCTACACGGTTCTCCGCCATAGGAATGGCAAAGGCACTGGCTACCGCAAACTGACATCCTTTATATTTTCCGGCAGCTGCTCGCACCGCCGATTTTGAAATATCAAATCCGGCGATTTGGACATCCAGCCCCTTTTCCTGCAAAAAGGCCTGCATTTTTCCGGTATAATAGCCTTCTCCACAACCGGCGTCCAGCAAAATCGGAGCATTCTTTCCCTGTAAAAATTCCCACGACAAGGCACACAATCGCTGCGCGAATATATCATACGCACCGCTTTCCAAAAAAGCCCTGCGGGAAAGTACCATTTCTTTGGTATCCCCTGGCTCTTTGGAATGCATTCGGTTTACCGGCAACAAATGGGTATATCCCTGCCGGGCACGATCAAAACTGTGTCCCTGGGGGCAAACGAGGCGTGTTTTTTCTGTCAAAAGCCCCTGCCCACAAATGGGACAGGAAAACAGGCTCTTTTCCGTCATCACACTTCCTCCCGCTGCATGGCATATAAATCCTGAACCAGCTTCTCCAAATCCTGGAAAGTACACAATTCTCCGGCACGACGGCGGAATTCTGCGGCACCTCTCATACCATGCAGATACCAGCCCACATGTTTTCTGGCTTCCTGCATTCCCACACGCTCTCCCTTTTCCTGACAAAGGGCTTGCATATGACGCAGCATGACCAACATTTTTTCATTGAACCCCGGGGGTGGTACAATCCGGCAGCTGTCTGTCAGATACATGTTGATTTGCTGAAAAACCCACGGATTTCCCAACGCCCCCCGGCCTACCATGACCAAATCACAGCCGGTTTTCTCCAGCATCAAAGCAGCAGACTGGGCATCCTTCACATCACCGTTTCCGATTACCGGAACTTTGACTGCTTCCTTTACCTGACGAATGGCGTCCCAATCTGCCGGCGGCTGGTACATCTGAGTACGGGTTCTTCCATGCACACAAATAGCGGCAGCACCTGCCTGCTCACAGATTTTGGCCACTTCTACACAGTTTACACTGTTTTCGTCCCAGCCCTTTCGAATTTTTACGGTAACTGGCACATCTACAGCCCGGCTGACCGCTTCCACAATTCTCCCGCACAAATCGGGATTCTTCATCAAAGCGCTGCCGCTTCCGTTATTGGCAATTTTGGGAGCTGGACATCCCATGTTAATATCGATGGCATCCGGAGAAAACTCCATCGCTTTTTGTGCGGCAAATGCCATGACCTCCGGTTCATCTCCAAAAATCTGGATAGCTGCCGGATGTTCACTTTCATCCAAACGCATGAGCAGAGGCGTTTTTTTATCTTTAAATTGCAGAGCTTTTGCACTAACCATTTCGGTTACACAATAGGCCGCTCCAAACTGGCGGCATAACTTTCGGAAGGGTCTGTCGGTTACACCGGCCATGGGCGCCAGCACAGCCTTACCCTGAATTTCCATGGTTCCGATTTTCAAAACACATCGTTTCCTTTCGGCTTTTTCAATCGTTATCAGTATACCACTTCTCAGCTCTTGGGAAAAGTGGTATACTAAAATAATCCCTCGAAAAGGCGAACCGATTTTGTGACATTGAGATTTTGTTTGAGACAGCCTGTTCATTTCCCGGGAAAAGGAGGACTTTTCATGGCTAAAAAAGAAGAAAAAACCAACGTAATGAGAATATTGGATAAAGCGAATATCCCATACCGTCATTATGCCTATGATGCTTCCGATGGGCATATTGATGGAGAAGCGGTTGCCAAAAAGCTGGGGCAAAATCCCGAACAGGTTTTTAAAACTTTGGTGACACGGGGAGCTTCCGGAGGATATTTCGTGTTTGTGATTCCCGTACAAAAGGAATTGAACTTGAAAGCCGCTGCCCGGTCTGTGGGAGAAAAATCTGTTTCAATGCTTCATGTAGCTGACTTGCTGAAAACAACCGGTTATATCCGGGGAGGATGCTCTCCTATTGGCATGAAAAAACAATACCCAACCGTAATTGACGAAACCTGTGAACTCTTTGACACCATTATTTTCAGCGGCGGACGAATCGGCACACAGGTGGAAGTGGCCCCTGACGATTTGATGAAACTGATTTCTGCTTCGGCTGCTGCCATTACCGCAGACTAAAAACAGGAAAACACCCCCTTAATACTTTGTTACAAAATTAACTATATGTTATAAAATTAACGATTCTTGACAACTTTTTCTATATAGTTTATAGTAAAAGTGTTATTATATGAAAGGGGTGTTTCAGTCTATGTCATCAAGTCCTCTGCTGCTGCTGGACAACAGCGCTATGATGTCCGTTATCAATCGGGGCGTCTTTAAATGTACGGATGTAACCTTTGAAGAGGCCAAAGCCATTTTGGAAATGCATGACGAAGATGATGTCATCCAGTGTTTTACCAACTTGGATATTCAAAATATCATCTTCGGATACCTGGGTATTGAAAAACGCAATTTTCAGTATAAGCATATTCGCGATATGAAGGTTATGCAGGATGGACTGGTATTTAAGCTTTATGTAACACCGTCTGAAACGCAGCCTGTTATCATTACTGACAAGGGAAACGAAGCGAAAAAAATCCAGAACATCTATGTTTATTGCCAGATGATTTCCCGTATTGAATAATTGCCATCATAGAAATAAAAAACAGAACCTCCGGTTTCTCTCCCTGAGGTTCTGTTTTTCTATGATTTTATTTTTTCCCTGTTTGATTGGTTTTGTCTGTTGATTTCGTTTCTTCGCTTTTGTGCAGATTTCCTGCAAGTCCCTGAGTCTTTTCCAACAGCTTGGCTAACTTTGCCCGTTCGCGTCTGCGTCGGCTTTCTTTAATATTACTGATGGGCCCACCGCCAGCCGGACGGCCCAACAATTGCTCTACATCCACTTCCTCATCCAGCTGTTCTTTGCTGATATGCCTTTGGGAAAGCCGATTTTTTACAGCTTGCGTAAACAAAGCATAAAGCACGGAGGTGGCCGGAATTCCGATTAAAATTCCTCCAATTCCCATCAGCCCACTGCACACGATAACCGCTAGAAGGACCCAGATTCCTGGCAGACCAATAGAAGTTCCCACTACCCGGGGATAAATCAGATTTCCTTCCACCTGTTGGAGAATTAGCAGGAAAATTGTAAACCACAGGCTATTCCAAGGAAATTCTCCCCAGGGAGTGGACAGCAACAGAATAAAAATTCCGGAAAACATACTGATATATGCACCAAGCAGCGGAATCAAACTGAATACACATACCAGCGTACTAATCAGAAGGGCATAGGGAAGCCCTATGATGCTCATGCCTAAATAACACAAAATGCCCAAAATCAAGGACTCTGTCAGCTGACCGGCTACAAAACCAGAAAAAATCCGGTTGGTAATTGCCGCAATCTCGATAATGCGGCGAACCCGATGGGCTGGCAGAAAAGCATATAATACTCGGCGCATTCCTCGGACCAAATGCTCCTTTTTGGAAAGCATATAGGCAGAAAAAATCATACTCATTACCAGCGTAAACATTCCGGAAGCGACGGAGGAAGCAATCATCACCGCGGTAGTATATAAATTCCCCATAAAATCTGACGCCATCTGGCTGGCTTGCGTAATGATGGACGGCCAGTCAATTTGAAGCAAATCAATTTGTGAAGTATCAATATTTAGTCTAATTAACTGTTCATTCACCCAAATACTGACACTTCGAAGGTAATCCGGAACATTGTAGACGAACTTGCTGAGTGATTGATACAATTCGGGAATCACAAAAAATACCACACCGGTAAAAATTGCAAAAACCGTCAAATAGGTCAGGGCAATACAAATCATCCTGCGAAAGCGCATCCACAATTTATACTTTTTTCGATTTAAAAAGGCAAACACATGCTCTTCATACATTTTCAATATGACATTCAGAACAAAGGCAATACAGATTCCCAGCAGGAATGGATAAAAAACAGCGACCAGCGTATTGAGAACCGTTAAGAGCTTTTCTGTGTTGAATAGCCCAAATATAACCGCAATTGTAATAAGAATAACCAAAATGGTGCCGCGAAATATTTTTTTTGTGAAGCGGGGATTGGTGAGCAAGTCCACCAGTTTCATACTATAACACCTGCTTTTCTGAAAATAGGCAACGTGATTCTCCGTTTCTTTTATGCTATCCAATTCTTCCTGTTTTGTCAATCAATTTTACACTTTTCCAGAACCTATTCATATTTTACCTAATACTCATTATTTTATATTTCCTATCAATTTTTATCAGGTGGTATTTTGTATATTCTCAATATGCACCTTCATTTCGCTATCATGATGTTACTTTTACTCTTATATTTCTTTAAAACAAATATAAGAGTAAGTTTTTTCAAAAAAAAGACTAAAAATTACACAAAATCTATTTACAAAACTGGATAACAGAGGTATAATATAGCCAAGCTTTTTTGAAACGTTTATTTAGAATTTTTCTCTTTTTGACAAAGCTTTGTTTAGTTTATCTGGGCATTAGCAAGACAATTTGCTATATTATCCAAAAACAAACACGATACGTCTCTTCAATAACCACTATTACTTATATATAATATTATTAACAAGTGCTTTTATACCTTTTTATATAAAATATATTTTATTACACTGAAAGGTATAAATATACTGGATACGGAGAATAGGATTTGCACTTTTCCATTTCCAGAAATTTTTTCTCTAACTTTTGATTACACGTTCTGTTCTTTTCTTTCTTTTTATTCTCCTATTTAAACAAAGTCAGACCCTCCGGTTCAATTCCGGAGGGTCTGACTTTGTTTTATAACTATTTTAATGAGTGGAGGCCGATTCTTGAACCTGCTCAGCCCGTTTCGTCAGAATCTTATTAAAACGACAGAAGAACACTGTCCCCGTGCAAAGTGCCGCGGTAATATCCGCAATAGGTTCCGCAAGATATACGGCAAAGACTTTGTCCGACAAAAACAACGGCAAAATCAATACAAGAGGAATCAACAGAATCACTTTTCTCAGCAGAGCCAGAAACAGAGAAACCTTTGCCTGCCCTAAAGCAACAAAAGTCTGTTGACAAGCTGTTTGGATTCCCACCATAAAAATACCTGCCATATAAATCCTCAGCGCCCAAACGGTAAAACTGGTTAGCTCCGGTTTATCGTTAAATAATGCCACAAAAGGCTCCGGGAAAAACTGTACGAACAGCCAGATAAGAATGGTCGCTGAAAAAGCAACGGTAATCAAAAGCCGAAACGTCTTTTTTACCCGCTCTGGCTGATTCGCTCCATAGTTAAAACTGACAATCGGCTGCGCTCCCTGTGCCAATCCCTGCAAGGGCATAAATACTACCTGCATAACACTACTGCAAATTGTCATAGCTCCCACTGCCAAATCTCCTCCATAATGCTGAAGAGAAGAGTTCAGCGCGATGTTCACCGCACTTTCTGTGGACTGCATAATAAATGGGGAAAGCCCCAACGCCAACACGGGAAACATAATCGATTTATTCCAGCGAAAATACCGTGTCTGTAAACGAAGATTCGTCTTTTTTCCAACCAGAAAGAGCACTACCCACACTGCCGAAACAGCCTGTGCCAAAATCGTTGCTAAAGCGGCACCTTTTACTCCCATATGAAAGCCAAAAATAAACAGAGGATCTAACGCAATATTGATAACAGCGCCTATCACTACGGTAAGCATACTGGTCGTAGCATATCCCTGAATAGAGATAAACGGATTGAGTCCCAACGCCATCTGCACAAAAATCGTTCCGCACAGATAGATAGTCAGATAATCCATAGCATAGGGAAGGGTTCTTTCACTGGCTCCGAACATCATTAAAAGAGGTTCCTGAGTAAGCAGGAATACAACTGTCAGGACTACCGATATCCCCAGCAGCGATACAAAACAATTACCCAAAATTTCCTCGGCCCCCTCCCGATGGCCTTCTCCCATTCGAATGGATGCCCGAGGGCTGCCTCCCATACCAATCAGCGCACTGAAGGCAGAAATCAACATGATAATCGGGAACGTAATTCCCAAACCAGTCAGGGCCACATCGCCTTCCCCCTCGATATGGCCAATATAAATCCGGTCAACAATGTTGTAGAGGGCATTGATTAACTGTGCTGTAATAGCCGGCAGCGCCAAGCGAAGCAAAAGTTTTCCTACCGGGTCCCTGCCTAAATCATTGGTTTGACGTTTTGGCAATGATATCAGTCTCCTCCATAAAATAAAATTTGTCAACATTTACCCATATTTGACAGTATTTTAAAATTGTAACACATTTATTTCCGATATGCCATCAAAATTCGATTTTCCTGTTTTTATAACAAAAGCGCCGCACTTTCATGCGGCGCTTCCGTTCAATATTTCAGAGGAAAAACCTCTTATTTGCAGTTGTTCTTCAGAGTCTCCAGAGAAGCTCTCAGCTCAGCAGGCAGCTTGTCGCCGAAGGTCTTATAGAACTCTTCGATTTCAGCAGCTTCCTTAGCCCACTCGTCCTTGTTGACAGCCAAGATGCCCTTCAGAGCGTCGATGGAGAAGTCCAGACCCTCCAGGTTGATGTCCTCAGCATGAGGCACATAACCGATAGCGGTCTCCTCAGCGTCAGCCTTGCCCTCGCAGCGGTTGACGATCCACTCGAGCACACGGAGGTTGTCGCCGAAGCCCGGCCAAATGAAGTGGCCTTCGTCGTCCAGACGGAACCAGTTCACGTTGAAGATCTTGGGAGCCTTGTCGCCCAGCTTCTCGCCCATCTCAATCCAGTGCTGGAAGTAGTCGCCCATGTGATAGCCGCAGAAGGGCTTCATAGCCATGGGGTCATGACGCAACACGCCAACAGCGCCGGTAGCAGCAGCAGTGGTCTCGGAAGCCATGATGGAGCCTACGAACACGCCATGGTTCCAGTCGCGGGACTGATACACCAGAGGAGTGGTCTTAGCACGACGGCCGCCAAAGATGATAGCGGAAATCGGAACGCCAGCGCCCTTGTCGAACTCGGGGCTAATGCAGGGGCAGTTCTTAGCCGGAGCGGTGAAGCGGCTGTTGGGATGAGCGCCCTTCACATCGCTGGTCTTGCCGTTCCAGGGGTTGCCCTTCCAGTCAACAGCATTCTCAGGTGGATTCTTGTCCAGGCCTTCCCACCAAACGGTATTGTCGTCCAGGTTGTGGGCAACGTTGGTGAAGATGGTTCCCTGACGGGTGGTAGCCAGAGCGTTGGGGTTGGACTTGTTGTTGGTTCCGGGAGCAACGCCGAAGAAGCCGTTCTCGGGGTTGATGGCATACAGACGGCCATCCTCGCCCTGACGCATCCAGGCGATGTCGTCGCCGACAGTCCAAACCTTGTAGCCCTTCTTGCGATATCCCTCCGGGGGAATCAGCATAGCCAGGTTGGTCTTGCCGCAGGCAGACGGGAAAGCAGCAGCCACATACTTGATTTCGCCCTGAGGATTCTCAATGCCCAGAATCAGCATGTGCTCAGCCATCCAGCCTTCGTTCTTGCCCTGGTAAGAAGCAATACGCAGAGCGAAGCACTTCTTGCCCAGCAGCACGTTTCCGCCGTAACCGGAGTTCACAGAGATAATGGTGTTATCCTCCGGGAAGTGGCAGATATATCTCTTCTCTTCGTCAATATCACACTTGCAGTGCAGGCCCTTCACCCAGTCGGTGCTGTCGCCCAGAGCTTCCCAGACTTTCTCACCAACGCGAGTCATAATGGCCATGTTCAGTACAACATAGATAGAGTCGGTCAGCTCTACGCCGATTTTGGCCAGAGGAGAACCGATGGGGCCCATGGAGTAGGGGATCACGTACATGGTACGGCCCTTGTAGCTGCCGCGGGCAATATCATACAGCATTTTGTATGCTTTCTCGGGGTCCATCCAGTTATTGGTGGGGCCAGCGTCCTCTTCTTTCTTTGCGCAAATGAAAGTTCTGCCTTCCACACGAGCCACATCGTTAACAGCAGTACGGTGCAGGTAGCAGCCCGGCAGCTTTTCCTGATTCAACTTAATCATTTCGCCGGTCTTGCAAGCCTCAGCGCGCAGGGCCTCCAGCTGCTCTTCGGAACCGTCGATCCAGACCAGCTGGTCGGGGGTGACAAGAGCCTTCATCTCGTCAATCCACTTCAAAACAGAAGCATTGTTTGTCATAATTTTTCTCCTTCCGGCCCAATGGCCAAAACATTTAAAATTATGCGGTATATTGGAAGAACCCGAAATATATCGGCATTCCTCTAAACATACATACAACGCCGTAAAAGCTCGAATTTACGGCTGATACCATTGTACCCGATAGCGAAAAAGAAATCAATGTCCAAATTGTGAAATTGTTAAAGTTTTGGCACATTTTTCTTTTTGCAGAAAAATAAGTATAAATATTTATTTTTTGTTACTGCATATACATGTTTTAAGCCTTGATTTATTGTATTTTCTAAACTTAAATGTTCTCGCATTAAGAAGCAACAAATATTTCTTTCATAGCCCATGCTATGCTCACAGAAAAATGCATATATATTCATTTTTGCCAATCATGCAAAAGTTACAAACTATCATGTATAAAAAGTTCACAGACTATTAAAACTATTTTTTATAAAATAAGTTATTATAATATATAGTTTTAAAAACCAGATTTCAAATTGTCTAAAAGGAGATTTCAACATGGGACTTCTTCATAAAATCCAAATCTACGGAGATTCGATTCTAAAAGGAATTGAGCTGGATTATACCGAAAAATATATTGTCCCAAAAGAAAGTGGTTGGCAATATTTAGAGGAGGAATATCCGTTGGCCATTGTAAATCGGGCCAAGTTTGGATGTACCATCACAAAAGGTCTGGACCAGCTTTCGAAAGCCCTGTCAAAAGGGCTTACCTGTGATGCCGTGGTCTTGGAATACGGAGGAAACGATTGTGATTACCACTGGCCGGACATCTCCGCAAACCCTCATGGCGAGCATTTGCCAAATACTCCTCTGCCTTTATTTATAAGCAGTTGTCGGGAAATGATTCATCTATTGAAAAAAAACGGAATTCTTCCTATTATCATGAGTCTTCCACCTATTGATGCCCAGAGATATTTTGATTGGTTCTGCCGTCCAGGATTGGACAAACACGCCATTTTGGAATGGCTTGGCGGAGATATTCAAACGATTTACCGACATCAGGAAATGTACTCAAACGCTCTTTGCCGGACTGCACTGGAAAATCACGTACCTTTGGTCGATGTGCGGACACCGTTTTTGGCTGCCAAAAATTGTCGCGACCTTCTTTGTATTGACGGTATTCATCCTAACCATGAAGGTCACCGGTTGATTGGACAAGTATTCGGTGAATTTGCCGCTACACATTTTCAGACCGCCTGATATTTCCCCCCAAAGGCGAACCTGATGTTTTGGCAGGTTTTTGTCTTGACTTTTATTGACAAAAAGTGTAGTATAAAATAGCAATGGAATGATGCTTTTTACAGAGTTTCATGCAAATATTTTTGACCACCCGTTATTGGGTTAAGGCCATACGGACAGCCGGGTCAACTGCCGATTGGCAACGCTGGTTGCCTTATTGATGGAGTGTATACTCAAATTTTATAAGTTGGTCACTTTATAACCGGTGCTTTGCACATCAACTTGTGAAACAATCAATAAGAGTGGTAAAAGTGAGATATTTGCTATATAGACTCTGAACTCTGTAGAATCCGGAAGCCGTGCGCCCCCACAAAGGTTTTTCCGCTCCGGATAGATACACTTAGAAATGATTCAACGCAGGTGATGGCAATTGTCACCTGCGTTTTTCTTTATAATTGTGATTTACTCAAATTTTATGATTATTATCATCTTGGGGAATGTTGGATTGTCCCAATGCAGGAGGATGCATGATGGAGCAGAAAATGAGATTATACGGCTTCAATAATCTGACAAAGGCGCTGAGTTTTAATATCTATGACGTGTGCTATGCCAAAACGCCAAGGGAGCAGAAGGACTATATCGCCTATATTGACGAGCAGTATAACTCTGAACGTCTGACCAATATTCTCACCCGGCTGACGGACATGATTGGCGCAACGGTGCTCAATGTTTCTCGTCAGGATTATGAGCCCCAAGGTGCGTCCGTAACCATCCTCATTGCCGAGGGCTCCATGATTCCCGTACAGGGAGAGACCCAGCTGGCTCATTTGGATAAAAGTCATGTGACCGTTCATACCTACCCGGAATATCATCCGGATACCTGCCTTGCCACCTTTCGGGTGGATATTGATGTGGCAACATGCGGAGAAATTACGCCTCTTTCCACACTGGATTATCTCATCAATTCTTTTGATTCCGATATCATTACCATGGATTACCGCGTGCGGGGTTTTACCCGAGATGTGGACGGAAAAAAACTATTTTTGGACCACAAAATCACCTCCATTCAGGATTATATTGATAAAGAAATTCTTCGCCGGTATGACACGGTAGACATTAACGTGTATGAAGCCAACCTGTTCCACACCAAGATGATGGTGAAGGAAGTTAATTTGCAGAACTATCTGTTCAATACGGATGTATATGAACTTCCGCCCCAAACCCGACTGGCCATTATGGACAGCCTGCGGCAGGAAATGATTGAAATCTTCAGTGGACGGAATATTTATTGAGGGGGAATGGAATATGCCGCTTTCTCAGGAGCGGGCGCCTATTTATGAGGCGCTGGAAAAATTTCAGAAAATGAGGGTCGTCCCCTTTGACGTGCCCGGCCATAAGCGAGGCCGGGGCAATCCGGAGCTGACAGCTCTTTTGGGCGAAACTTGTATGCGTATGGACGTGAACTCCATGAAGCCCCTCGACAACCTGTGCCACCCTATTTCCGTAATCCGGGAAGCGGAGGAACTGGCAGCCGAGGCCTTCGGGGCAGCTCACGCCTTTTTAATGGTGGGGGGAACCACCTCCGCTGTGCAGAGTATGATTTTGTCCGTGGCCAAGCGGGGAGAAAAGATCATTCTTCCCCGAAATGTCCACCGTAGCGTCATGGGAGCCATGGTGCTGTGCGGCGCGGTGCCGGTGTATGTGAACCCGGCCTGCGACGACCGACTGGGGATTCCTCTTGGCATGAGCGTCAAGGACGTGGAAATGGCCATCCGCAAAAACCCGGACGCCAAAGCGGTGCTGGTGAATAATCCCACCTATTACGGCATCTGTTCCGACCTGCGGGCCATCGTCAAATTGGCCCATCAATACGGCATGCTGTGCTTGGCAGACGAGGCCCACGGCACCCACTTCTATTTTGGCGAAAATTTGCCTGTTTCCGCTATGGCGGCGGGGGCAGATATGGCGGCGGTATCCATGCACAAGTCCGGCGGCAGCCTGACCCAAAGTTCTTTGCTTCTCACCGGTCCCGCCATGCAGGAAGGCCACGTGCGGCAGATCATCAACCTGACCCAGACCACCAGCGCCTCCTATCTGCTTCTTTCCAGTCTGGATATTTCCCGCCGGAACCTGGCGCTGCGTGGCAAAGAAGCCTTTGCCGGCGTGGTGAAGCTGGCGGAATACGCCCGTTCGGAGATCAACCGCATTGGCGGCTATTACGCTTATTCTCGGGAATTGATTAACGGGGACAGCATTTATGATTTTGACGTGACCAAGCTGTCGGTGAATACGCTGGATATTGGTCTGGCGGGAATTGAGGTTTATGACCTGCTCCGAGACGAGTACGATATTCAGATCGAGTTTGGCGACTTGGGCAATATCTTGGCCTACCTCTCCATTGGCGACCGTCAGCGGGAGGTGGAGCGGCTAGTGAGCGCCATGGCGGAAATTCGCCGGCGGTACAGCGGCCCCAAAAACGATTTAATGGTACAGGAATACATTGAGCCCATTGTGGCGGTATCGCCCCAGGCGGCGTTTTATGCGGATAAGGAATCGCTGCCCCTGCGCCGCACCTGCGGGCGTATTTGCAGTGAGTTTGTCATGTGCTACCCACCCGGAATCCCCATTCTTTCCCCCGGCGAGGAAATTACCGAGGAAATACTGGATTACATCGAATACGCCAAGGAAAAGGGCTGCTCCATGACAGGTCCCGAAGACCCGGGTATTGAACGGCTGAACGTGATCCGCGGCATGAACGGGGTGTAATAAACCTCAGAAAACCTCCATCTGAAAGGGGCCCTATTGATGAAAAAGTTCCCCTTCCCCAAAGCACATTTGCGTCTTGTCTATTTCATCGGATATATCTATCTGACGTGGCTGTTTTTCTCTGGATTTTCTCTTTCCGATTTCAAAAACATCCTCTGGTTTCAGTGGCTATTCATGCTTTTGCTGGCTGTTGTATTTAGCGCTATGATTTTGATTCTGGTTTATATCACACTGGCCAAGGCAGAGGTGATTTCCCCACGAAACCGGAAACGGATAGATGCAGTAAAGACAAGCGATTTTGACTTTATTAACTTTATCCTTCTGGCCATCATGCTATATGACGGCATCCGGCGGATTTTGTGATAGAAAGGATTGATACTTGTGAATTTCTGGTTCTCGGAAGCCCAGACCCCCAATGTGAAGCTCTCCATCCGGGTAGACCGTCAGCTGTATAGCGGCAAAAGTGAATTTCAGCGCATTGATGTGTTTGAATCACCGGAATTTGGCCGCTTCCTCACTTTGGACGGCTATATGATGCTCACGGAAAAAGATGAGTTCATCTACCACGAAATGATTACCCACATTCCCATGGCTGTGCATCCCAATGTGAAAAAGGTGCTGGTCATCGGTGCCGGTGACGGCGGTGTAGTGCGGGAACTGGCCCGGTATCCCGAAATCGAGACCATCGACATGGTGGAGATCGACCCGCTGGTGGTGGAGGTGTGCAAAAAGTATCTCCCACAAACCGCCTGCTGCTTGGACGACCCTCGGCTGAACATCCACTATGAGGACGGTCTGAAGTTCATTCGTTTCTGTGAAAACGAATACGACCTGATTATTGTGGATTCCACCGACCCCTTTGGCCCCGGTGAAGGACTGTTTACCCGGGAGTTTTACGGCAACTGCTTCAAGGCCCTGAAAGAGGACGGCATCATGGTGAACCAGCACGAAAGCCCCTTCTATGACGACGATGCTCACGCCTGCCAGCGGGCTCACAAGAATATTGCCGCTTCCTTCCCCATCCACAAGGTCTATCAGGCTCATATCCCTACCTACCCCTCCGGACACTGGCTGTTCGGTTTTGCTTCTAAAAAATATCATCCCCTGCGGGATTTGGACGAGACCCGGTGGAATATGCGCGGCCTTGGCTGCCGCTATTACACCACTACCCTGCACAAAGGCGCGTTCTATCTTCCCCGCTATGTAGAGGAGCTGTTATCTGATGTTGAATAAAAATATTGAGACCATTCTGGGATGCGATGCGGAATACGAGGACGCGACTACCGTCCTGTTTGGCGCGCCCTTTGATTCCACCACTTCCTACCGCCCCGGCACCCGCTTCGGCAGTAGCGCTATCCGTCACGAGTCCTTCGGCATGGAAACCTACAGCCCCTATCAGGACAAGGACATGACCGATTATGCCTTTTTCGACAGCGGCGATATTGAGCTGTGTATCGGCAGCAGCCAGCTGGCGTTGGAAGCCATCGAGGAGCGGGCCAGAACCATTCTGGCAGACGGCAAGCGGCCCTTTATGCTGGGCGGCGAACATCTGGTAACGCTGGGAGCCTTCCGGGCCGCGGCAGAAAAATATCCGGATATCCATATCGTTCACTTTGACGCCCACGCCGACCTGCGAGAGGATTATCTGGACGTAAAGCTGTCCCATGCCTGCGTCATTCGCCGGTGCTGGGACATTATCGGCGACGGGAAGATCTTCCAGTTTGGCATCCGTTCCGGCGACCGGGAGGAATTTGTTTTTGGAAAAGACCATGTGACCACCCGGAAGTTCGATTTCGAAGGGTTGGAAGAAACCCTGGACAAGCTGGGAAATGTGCCGGTGTATTTCACCGTTGATCTGGATGTCATGGACCCGTCTGTGTTCCCGGGAACCGGTACGCCGGAGCCCGGCGGCGTGACCTTTGACCAGCTGCGGAAAGCTGCCACACTAGTGTGTCAGAAGGCCAACGTGGTGGCCTGCGATATCAACGAGTTGAGCCCCCACTACGACCCCAGCGGGATTTCTGCCATGGCGGCGTGTAAAATTCTGCGGGAAATGCTGCTGGCTTTGGAAAGCTGAAGAAATTCACGCGGAGCGCCTACGGTTTCCAAAGGCAGCGCGAGGGCTGACGAGGATTGGGCTTTTAAAATGGACACAACCCAAACAGCCTGGGGTGTATACGCGTTTTCTATTTTCAAATAATGATATTAAAACCACCAGTAAACAGGAGGATGATTACTATGGGAAAAGCATTGATTATCGGCTGCGGCGGCGTGGCTTCCGTTGCCATCCACAAGTGCTGCCAGAACAGCGAAGTGTTTGAGGAGATCTGCATTGCCAGCCGCACCAAGTCCAAGTGCGACGCGCTGAAAGAGAAGCTGGAAGGCACCACCAAGACCAAGATCAGCACTGCCAAGGTGGACGCTGACAACGTGGACGAGCTCATCGCTTTGATTAACGAGTTTAAGCCCGATGTAGTGCTGAATCTGGCTCTGCCCTATCAGGATCTGACCATTATGGACGCCTGTCTGGCTACCAAGACCCACTACATCGATACCGCCAACTATGAGCCCGAGGATACCGCCAAGTTTGAATACAAGTGGCAGTGGGCCTACCGCGATCGCTTTAAGGAGGCTGGCATCACCGCCCTGCTGGGCAGCGGCTTTGACCCCGGCGTGACCAGCGTGTTCTCCGCCTATGCCCTCAAGCACCAGTTTGACGAGATCAACTACATCGACATTCTGGACTGCAACGGCGGCGACCACGGCTACCCCTTCGCCACCAACTTCAACCCGGAAATCAACATCCGTGAAGTGTCCGCCAAGGGCTCCTACTGGGAGGACGGCCACTGGGTGGAGACTGAGCCCATGGAAATCAAGCGCGAGTATGACTTTGAGGGCGTAGGCAAAAAGGATATGTACCTGCTCCACCACGAGGAAATTGAGTCTCTGGCTTTGAATATCCCCGGCATTAAGAGAATCCGCTTCTTTATGACCTTTGGCCAGAGCTACCTCACCCACTTGAAGTGCCTGGAAGATGTGGGCATGACCTCCATTGAGCCCATTATGTACGAGGGAAAAGAGATCGTTCCCCTGCAGTTCCTCAAGGCTGTGCTGCCCGACCCGGCTTCCCTTGGCCCCCGCACCGTAGGCAAGACCAACATCGGCTGCATTTTCCGCGGCAAGAAGGACGGCAAGGACAAGACCTATTACCTGTATAACATCTGCGACCATCAGGAATGCTACAAGGAAGTGGGCTCCCAAGCCGTTTCCTACACTACCGGCGTACCGGCTATGATCGGCGCCATGCTGGTGATGAACGGTACCTGGCAGAAACCCGGCGTTTACAACATGGAGGAGTTCGATCCCGATCCCTTCATGGACGCTCTGAACAAGTGGGGCCTGCCGTGGAAGGAGTCCTTCAACCCGGTGCTGGTGGACTAAGATGGAGCGGTTTGTTTCTCCCGGGCTACACACCCCCTATTATTTGGTGGACGACAGCCTGTTGATTCACAATCTGGAAATTCTAAAGAACGTGTCGGAAAAGGCGGGATGCAAAATTCTGCTGGCACAAAAGGCCTTTTCCATGTTCGACACCTATCCCCTTTTGAAGCAATATCTGGCGGGCACCACCGCCAGCGGCCTGTATGAAGCCCGGCTGGGGCATGAGGAATTCGGCGGGGAGACCCATGTGTTTTCCCCCGCCTACCGGCCGGAGGAGTTCGACGAGCTTCTCCGCTATGCCGATGATATTGTCTTTAACTCCCCCTTACAGGTGAAAAAGTTCGGTGCAAAGGCAAAGGCTGCGGGGAAATCCATCGGCCTGCGCATCAATCCCGAGTGCTCCACCCAGGAAGGCCACGCCATCTATGACCCCTGCGCCCCCGGCTCCCGGCTGGGCACCACCAAAGCCAATTTTGACGAAAGCATCCTGTCCATGCTGGATGGACTGCATCTGCATACCCTGTGTGAGCAGAACTCTGACGATTTGGAAACTACCCTCACTGCCTTTGAAGAAAAGTTCGGGCAGTATCTCCACGGTCTAAAATGGCTGAATCTGGGCGGGGGCCACCACATCACCCGGCCCGATTACGACCGGGAGCGGCTCATTCGCCTGGTGAAGCACCTGCGGGAGACCTATGGAGTGGAAGTCTATCTGGAACCCGGCGAAGCCGTGGTGCTGCGAGCGGGCTTCCTGGTGTCTCAGGTGCTGGAGATCGTCCACAACGGCATTGACATTGCGATACTGGACACCTCCGCCGCCTGCCATATGCCGGACGTGTTGGAAATGCCATACCGTCCGCCGGTGAAGGACAGCGGAGAGCCAAACGAAAAAGCCTACACCTACCGCTTTGCCGGGCCTACCTGTTTGGCGGGGGACGTCATCGGGGATTATTCCTTTGACACGCCTCTGAAAGAAGGGGACTATGTGGTGTTTGAGGACATGGCGCTGTATACTATGGTGAAGAACAACACCTTTAACGGAATGCCTCTGCCGGCCATTGTGCGCCGGGACACCCAGGGGAATTTCCGGGTAGTGAAGTCCTTTGGCTATGAGGATTTCCGCTGCCGGTTGTCATAAAAAATATCGGCTCGTACAGACGAGAAGAATAACGAAATTTGTCAGGAGGTGCCATTATGAGAAAATGTCCCAAATGCGGAGAACTGAACGGAGACAATAACACCAGCTGCTATCAGTGCGGTGCAGTGATTGGACCCGTATCCTCCTATCAGAAAATCTGCCCCAAATGTAAAAAGATTTATTCGGATCGGGCGGACACATGTGAGGACTGTCACGTACCTCTCACCATGTACACCAAAGATTTGACCTATGATTCCGGCACAGGCTCTAACTTTTGGATGTATGTCGTTGCCGTTTTGCTGCCTCTGATCGGTATTATTTTAGGACTGATTTACCTGGCCCGCAAAGAAGACTCAGTTGGAAAAAACGTGTTGATTACCGCGATTGTGGCGGGAGTTATCTGGTTTGCTATAGGGTTTGCGCTTGCTGGTGGATTCTAATGTTGGGTCAGATTTTAGCAGCTAACAATACCGATTATTATCGAGCGTTGTCTGGATTGTGCTAAATATGATACTTTTCAACACCATATAGCTAATAAAATTTTTAAGCAGCCATAATTTTGGTATTGCTGATTTTTTATCCATCACAAATAATAAAACGTCACACTTTAATTACTACAGTCAAAGTGTGACGTTTTTTGTTTTTTCTCCGCCCTGTTCAAACCAATTCATTAGGATTTCTTTTCTCTTCATTTTTCCAAAATCATTATATTTATGAGAAAAATAGTCTGTATTTTGCAACTTTTTTCCTATTTACTCACCCATAAAGTATGGTATCATAAGTTCAGAATTTATAAGAACTTAATATAGAAAACAATTTTATCTTGCATGAAGAAAAACACCAATGATAAGGGAGGATGCATAGCTAATGGCTGTCATTGATGAAGCAGACAGAAAAATCCTGCGGGAACTGGCCCAAAAACAATTGGAGTATGCAAATTCCCTCCAAAATGCTGAAATTTTGAAAAAATGGAAAGCACAGGCTGATGGAAAACGGGAAAGCCCTACTGTTCGGTTATTGTTTTCCAACTTCCCTCATGAAGTTATTACCCCCAGAATGCGGTGCCGGGGTGAAAAAGCTCGAGAACTGGAAAGCACTTTGCTGGCTACACTAGTGGGTCGGGAACTTTTCGACGATGATACTCCCATTTCTCCCACCTTTAATATACGCTGGGACACCTTTGTTTCACCTTTTGGAATTGCTCCTAAAATTACCCGGGCCTCGGGAAAAAATGCGCAGGGATACCATCTTGACCCGGTGATTGAAGATTTGGAAACCGAGATTGATAAACTGAAAGGCGGCTCTTTTGGCGTAGACCGGCAGAAAACCCAGGAGAAAATAAACCTGGCGCAGGAAGCATTTGGCGATATTTTACCGGTACGCATGGTTATGGATAGCTTGACCGGACCTATGACTTCTCCTATTGTATATCTCATGGGGATGGAAAACTATTACGTCTCCATGTATGACTGTCCCGACAAAATTCATGAAGCTATGGATATGGCTTGTACGGTATATGAAAAATTCTATGACTTCTTAGAGCAGGAAAATCTGCTGCTTCCTACTAACGGTATCAGTCCGGTTTGTCAGGAAAGCTTTGCTTTTACCCATGAACTTCCTTCCGAAAAAGTAACCCATACCACCGAATGTTGGGGATTTTTGGAGTCTCAGGAAACCACCGCAGTAGCTCCGTCCACTTTTGGAGAATTTGTGTTTCCCTATCAGGACCGTCTGGCTCGCCGATTTGGTCTTCTTTCCTATGGATGCTGTGAACGGGTGGACGCCATTTGGCCTGATTATCTTTCCAAATGGAAAAATCTTCGAAAGCTGTCCGTTTCTCCTTTCAACAATGAGGCACAGGTAGGGGAGTATCTGCGAGGAAGTCAAGTGGTCTACTATAGCAAACCTCGGGCAGAATATGTGACAAACCGAGGGCCGTTAGATGAAGAAGCCATTTGCAAATATTTTAAAGGGGTAGCTCAGGCTGCCAGCGGTTGCCTACTGGAAGTCGCACAACGTGAAGTAGGCACTATTTATGGTGACTTTGAGCGAGGCAGACGGTATGTTCAGCTTGCGAAAGAAACCATTGAAAAATACTGGAAACCCTGACATCGTTCTTTTTTAAGGAGGTCTTTTTATGTCCATTCATTTTTCCCAGGAAATGGGAATTTTTTCCTTGGAAACCCAACATTCCAGTTATCGCATCAAAATTGGTTCCTACGGATATTTACTTCATCTGTACTATGGTGCAAAGGTCGCCCTGAAAGACGACCTTTCTTTGCAGGCCTATCCGCTGGAGCGTTCTTTTTCCGGTAATCCTAACGAAAGCGGGTCTGATATCACCTTTACCATTGATACCCTTCCTCAGGAATACTCCATGTTTGGCTCTGGAGATTATCGCTCTCCCTGCCTGATTTCTGTCAATCCAGACGGTACGCGGGAAGCTGACCTTCGATATGTTTCCCATACCATTGAAGCAGGAGCTGTAGCCCCTGAGGGACTCCCCCATGTATATGATAACGGGGGAGAAGCAGAAACTTTAAAAATCCATTTGGAAGATTCTGTTACCCACTTGAGAGTCACGCTGGTCTATACCGTTTTTGAAAATCAGGATGCCATTACCCGATATGCAGTGATTGAAAACGGAACCTCTGGTCAAGTTCAACTGGAAAAAGCCTTGTCCGCCTGTTTGGACTTTACACACGGCGATTATGATATTATCACTTTCTGGGGGCGTCATTGCTTTGAACGGGCTGTAGAACGCACTTCTGTGCGACATGGTAAAATTATTGTTGACAGTTTGCGAGGCGCTTCCAGCCATCAGCAGAACCCCTTTATGATCCTCTGCAATCATGACGCTACCGAAACAGCGAGAGACTGCTGGGGTATGTCCTTGCTATACAGCGGAAACTTTATAGCAGAATGTGAATATGACCAGATTTGGCAGACCCGTCTGACTATGGGCATCCATCCCCATGCATTCCGTTGGATTTTGGAAAAAGGGGAGAGCTTTACGACCCCTCAGGTAGCAATGGTCTATAGTGAAAGCGGCCTTGGAGAATTGTCCCGCCGCTATCACCGGTTATATCGTCATAATTTGTGCCGCGGAGAATATAAAACCTCCCGCCGTCCGGTTTTAATTAACAACTGGGAAGCCACTTATTTTGATTTTGATGACGATAAGCTGGTACAAATTGCAGAGGATGCCTCTAAGCTGGGGATTGAACTGTTGGTAATGGATGATGGATGGTTCGGCAAGCGGGAGGATGACACAACCGGTTTAGGAGATTGGGTCGTCAATACAAAGAAAATTCGCGGGGGACTGGACAGCCTGTGCCGCCGTGTCAATGCGCTTGGCATGAAATTGGGTATCTGGTTTGAACCGGAAATGATCAGCGAAGACAGTGACTTATACAGGGCACACCCTGAATGGTGTTTGAGAGGGCCTGGAAGAGCCGGTGTCCGCAGCCGTCATCAATTTGTACTGGATATGAGCCGGCAGGATGTCCGGGATTATCTTTTTGATGCCATCAGCTCTGTCCTGAAACAGGCAAATCTGGAATATGTCAAGTGGGACATGAATCGTCATATTACCAATATCTACAGTGGGGCACTTCCCGCTGACCGTCAGGGAGAAGTGTATCACCGGTATATTTTGGGGGTATACGACCTGATGGAACGGTTAACCAGTGCGTTCCCCCATGTATTGTTTGAGGGCTGCTCCGGCGGCGGCGGACGCTTTGATGCTGGAATGCTGTATTATACGCCTCAAATCTGGTGCAGCGACGATACCGACGCCATTGAGCGGCTGTCGATTCAGTATGGTACTTCGTTTGGGTATCCGGTTTCATCGGTAGGCTCCCACGTTTCCGCTGTCCCCAATCATCAAACAGGGCATATCACGCCTTTGGAAACCCGCGGGATTGTTGCTATGTCCGGTACCTTTGGATATGAGCTGGATATCAACAAAATGGCCCCGGAAGAAAAAGATATGGTACGGCTACAGGTGGAAGAATATAAGCGGCTGTATCCTTTAATTGCAGACGGCGATTACTATCGTTTGAGTAACCCCTTTGAAAACACCAATTACACAGCCTGGCAGTTTGCATCCCCCGACCAGAGCCGCGCTCTTCTCAACGTGGTACAAGTAAAAATGGAAGTATGTCCTGTTCCGTTTGTTATCCGGCTGCGCGGCTTGGATGCCAAGGCACGGTATCGGGTACAGGCTTCTCCTATGAATCATCCCACACGTTTTGACTATCATGGAGAAACTTATAGCGGCGCCGCGTTGATGAACGCCGGTTTGTTGATTCCCGTTTTACAGGGAGATTATTCTGCCGTCCAATATCTGTTAGAAAAAATCTGACTTCTTACTACATAAAAAACATCCCGGAATATACTTCCGGGATGTTTTTTGTATTTTATATTTTTCTTCTCCACAAACTGGGGGAACACAGCAAAATCAGCGGGAAAAACTCCAAACGTCCAAACAGCATATCAAACGACAGGATGATTTTGCTGAAATTGGAAAACTGTGAAAAATTCCCCATTGGCCCCACAACGTCCAAGCCGGGGCCAATATTACTTAAACACGAAACTACTGCCGTAACATTCGTTTCCAGACTCATGTTGTCCAAGCTAACCAAAAGGAACGAAAAGGTAAAGACTGCAAAATAGGCTGCCATGAAAACTGTTACGCCTTTTCCTACTTTGTTGTCCACTGTCTTTCCGCTGATGCGTACTGTGTGAACGGCTCTGGGATGGAGCATCCGAATCAGTTCCTTCCTCAGAAGCTTGAATACGATAATAATACGAGCAACCTTTACACCACCGCCTGTCGAACCGGCAGAAGCACCCACTACCATCAGCATAACCAGCAGACTTCGCGAAAATTGTGGCCAAGTATTAAAATCAATGGTCGAGAAACCGGTTGTGGTCATAACCGAGGAAACCTGAAACGCTGACTGATGCAACGCCTCTCCCCAGTTGTACTGAAACAGTGGGGCAATATTACAGGTAATCAGCAAAATGGAGCCTACCATAATCCCGATATATCCCCACAATTCTTCATCATGCAGCAGTGATTTCCACGAACGCATTAAAATTAGAAAATAAATATTGAAGTTGATTCCAAAAAGCGCCATAAAAATCGTGACTACCGTTTGGATATAATAGGAATAACCGGCCATGCTGTCGTTTTTAATTCCAAATCCACCAGTACCGGCTGTTCCAAACGCTGTACAAAAGCTGTCAAACACCGGCATCCCGCCTGCCAGCAAAAGAATAATTTCGATAATCGTCATAAACACATAAATCAGATACAGGATTTTCGCGCTTTGTTTCAGCTTTGGCGTCATTTTTCCCACATCCGGTCCGGGGCTTTCTGCACGAAGCAGGTGCAGCGAATAGCCTGCTCCTTTGCTCACAGACACCACCGCCAGCAAAAACACCAGAACTCCCATGCCGCCAAGCCAATGGGTAAAACTACGCCAATATAGAAGTCCATAGGAAAGCGCTTCTACATCCGTTAAAATACTGGCACCTGTGGTAGTAAAGCCCGAAGCAGTTTCAAAAAAACAATTTACATAATTTGGAATTTCTCCACTAAGCCAGAAAGGAAGAGCCCCAAAAAGGGAAATGGCTATCCAAGAAAGTGCAGTTATCACAAATCCTTCTGCCGCATAAAAAGCCTTATTCACAGGTCGGATAAAGGTAAGTCCTACCCCTACAATTGCTGTCAACAGTATGGTCCATATAAATGCCCATGCAGTGTTGTGTTCCCCCATACACAAAGAAATGACTAAAGCCGGAACCATAACCGCTGCTTCCAGCAATAGAATGTGTCCCAATAAAAAAGCAATGACTCTTCTATTCATCTCTTTCCAAACTCCTGTGCAGAAAAAATATCCCGAAGATTGGCAATTTTATTTTCACTGGTACTCACAACAATCACCGTATCCTCCGGTTGAATGGTCTCGTTTCCATCGGGGAAAATCAATTTTCCTTTCCGGCGGATACAGGCAACCAACGTATTCTTTTTCAGCTTTAATTCCTTCAGTGGGATATTCACTTTTGGCATATCTGTATCCACTCTAAATTCCAGCGCCTCTACTTTGTGATTCACCAGACGATGAAGGGAAATCACGGCATCACTGCGGTGGTTTCTCATGGCTCGGACATAACGCAATACGTCATCGCAGATAATATGTTTTGGGCTGACAATAGAATCCACACCCATTGCTTTGAACGCATCAAATTGGTTGATTCTATCCATTTTAGTAATGGTTTTGGGTACACCAATCTGCCCGGCAAACAGAGAAATCACCAGGTTGATTTCATCAATATCTGTCAGGGTAATCAGTGCATCAGCTTTTCCTGCACATTCTGCATTCATCAATTTCTGGTCGCAGGCATCGCCGTTAATGACCAAAACCTTTGGCAGCAATTCGGATAGCTCTACACAACGATTATAATCTTTTTCGATGATTTTCACCTTCATCCCGGTTCTGGTCAGTGCCTCTGCCAAATAATAACCCAACCGGCTTCCGCCTACAATCACAACTTCCCGAATTCGATTAGAGGGCAGCTTTAAATATCGCATCAGGTCCATTAAGTTGCGATTTACACCTGTTACATGAATAATATCCCCTTCTCTAAGCACAAAATCGCCGTTGGGAATATATACGTCTGAGCCTCTCTCCACTGCGCAAACCAGTACCTTTACACGGGAAGAACGGTACAATTCCATGAGAGACTGACCCACTGCCGGACAATTGGCACGTAATTTAAACTCGACAACTTCCACCTGGCCTTTGGCAAAAAAGTCCCGGTTGATGGAAGACGGGAACTGCAAAATATGAAAAATTTCTCTGGCAGCAGCAGCTTCTGGATTGATCGTCATACTCAGTCCCAATTCTTCTTTCAAGAAGGACAGCTGCCGATGATAATCAGGGTTTCTTACCCGGGCAATGGTATGCCGGCATCCCATTTTTTTAGCTGTAATGCAGCACAGCATGTTAATTTCATCTGCTGAAGTAGCCGCGATCAAAAGGTCTGCACTGTCGGCTCCCGCCTCTTTCAGCACCTTCATGCTGGCGCCGTTTCCGTTAACGACCATCACATCATAGGCTTCCTGAGAATCCTGCAACACTTGTTGATTCCTGTCGATAATTACAAGGTCATGGCCCTCTGCCGATAATTGTTCCGTTAACGTCAGCCCAACCTTGCCGTCTCCGACAATTACGATTTTCATGAAAATTCTCCTTCTTACTTACCTTCTACAATCATTTATCAAAATAAAACAGGGCTCCTTTGCAAAAGGAGCCTCTTATACAGTCTATATTATATCACTCTGTCCACAAAATACAATCCGTTCCGACATTTTCAGAAAAAATCCTGTTTAACAGAAAAACTCCCGACAGCAAATTGCCATCGAGAGTTTTCTTTCTTCTTATTACAGGGACAGAACTCCCTTATCTACCATAGACTGCGCTGCCAGCATAGCTCCCAAACGGCCGCTGTGGAAGTTCAGTCCTCCCTGCATCCATGCTGCATAAGGTTCCCGCAGAGGGGCATCAGCAGAAAGTTCAATAGAAGCTCCCAGTGTGAAAGCACCAGCCGCCATAATGACCTGGCAATCATAGCCGGGCATATCCCAAGGTTCCGGTACCACAAAAGAATCCACTGGCGCACCCTTCTGCATTCCCTGACAAAATGCAATCAGCGCTTCCTTTGTACGCAGAAGTACTGCCTGGATAATATCTGCCCGCAGTTCGTCAGGCTTCGGCGTTACTTCATATCCAAGCTGGCTGAATAGTCCTGCAGTAAAAGCCGCCGTTTTCAAGGCTTCTCCGGTCACATGGGGCGCATGGAAGGCACCCATAAACAGCTCCCGGTTATTGCCCAATGTACAACCCACTTCTTTTCCAAGCCCCGGAGTCGTCAGCCGGTAGGCGCAGCTTTCCACCAAGTCACGGCGTCCGGCAATATATCCTCCGGTAGGCGCAATGCCGCCGCCAGGATTTTTAATCAGGGAACCGGCCATCAAATCCGCTCCATGAGAAACCGGCTCGTCGGCCTGAACAAACTCGCCATAACAGTTGTCCACCATGACGATACAGTCTGGCGCCTTCTTTTTGGCGACAGCAGCAATACGCTCAATGTCCTCTACAAACAGGGAAGGGCGCAGACTGTACCCACGGGAACGCTGAACATATACCATTTTAATGCCGGGATTGATTTCCCGCTCCATCGCTTCATAGTCCGGCGTACCGTCTGCTTTCAAATCAATCTGGCGGTATTCAATACCAAATTCTTTCAAAGAACCATTTCCATCTCCGGTCAGGCCAATAACTCCCCGAAGGGTATCATATGGCATTCCTGTGACGCTAAGCATCACATCACCGGGGCGCAGTACGCCAAACAATGCGACGGTAAGGGCATGGGTGCCGCTGACAAAATTATGACGAACCAATGCATCCTCAGCCCCTAATGCGTCCGCATATACGGCATCCAGCGCATCCCGGCCACGGTCGCCATATCCATAACCAGTAGAGGAAACAAAATGGCTTTCACTCACTCCTGCCTTGATAAACGCTGCCAACATTTTCTGTTGATTGTAGTTCTGCATTTCTTCAATCCGGGCCATAGCAGGGGCAATCTCCTCCATGGTTTTGTCCGCCGCCCGGCGAATGGCATCATCAATATGAAAATAAGGATACTCTTTCATGTCCAAATCCTTTCTTACCTATTCTACCACTATATTTCTGTCCATTCTCCAAAACTGGAAAAACCCAGCTTTTCATAAAATTCCTGGTTTTCGCTTTTATGCCGGAACAAGAAAATTCTGCGTCCCCCAAGCATTTGACATAAGCTTTCCACAGCCTTTTTCCCCATCCCCTTCCGCCGATATGAGGGAACCACTCCCACAGCTGTGAGCAGTGCCGCGTTGTCCGTTACAGCAAGGGCAATCGCGCAGGCACACGGTCTCCCGTCTACTTTCAACAAAACTGCTGCCGCTGTCCCATGCCGCAAACGATGAGAAATATCCAGATAAAATGGCTCAAAATCGGGAACGGGAAACGAAGGGCTCTCACAGGCAGATAAAACCTGATACAGCATTCGGGGGGAAGGCATTTCCAAGGGCAGAGGGGAAGAGGGGCCTGTTTGCTCCCGACAAAGTATCGGGCCTATATCGGCTATGGAAAATTCCAACGCTTTTGCTGTCTCAACCGCGCAGAAAATCTGCCCTGTACCGCAGGAAGCGGCAAACAGGGCAGTTTCCTCCACACAATCCGGTGCAGGAATTCCGGAAATGGTCAGTACCCCATCCATCCGGGAAAATAAACAGCCATTTCCCTGCCAGACATCCAAAAAGGTAGTCTGTAATCCATAAGCTTGCGCGCTGGACACAATGCGAAGGGTAAAGGGGTCCTGCGGCTCAGACGGTAAACCGGCCAGAGATTCTGTCCAGCAAATCACGCCTGCTGTCCTCCGGCAATGGCCATGGCCAGCTTTTCAATCAATGCTTCGGCATGGTGAAAATCATCCTCTGCAATCATCCCCACAGGGGAATGGAGGTACCGGCAGGCCAGAGAAACCGCTGCTGTACGCACACCCCCCCGCGACACGTGAATGGCACCGGCATCATTGCCGCCAGCTACTGCCTCTTTTACCTGGAAGGGGATGTCATTTTCTTTGGCCAGCTTTTTTGCCAATGCAAAATAGCCCCGGTCATAAATGGTAGCTCTGTCCATAAAGGAAAGCACCGGACCTTTTCCTACCCGGCAAACCTGTTTTTCTTCGTCCACACCGGGAATGTCTGCGGCAGTTGTGGACTCCACCACAATAGCCGCTTCCGGCTCGGCAACAAAGGCAGCCGTTTTACTTCCCCGAAGGCCTACCTCTTCCTGTACGGCAAATACAAAGGTACAGTCATAGGGAAGGTCCTTCTTCATCAGGTCGATGAGGATGGCGCACCCGGCCCGGTCATCAATGGCCCGACTGCGAATTTTACCATAAGAAGTATCGAACAGCGAAACAAATGTCACACTATCTCCAGGAGAAACCACTTTTTCTGCCTCCTCCTGAGAAACTGCGCCAATATCAATGGTCAAGCTGTCCAGAGAGGGAGCCTTTTCCTTTTCTTCTCCTTCCAGCAGATGAATGGGTTTTGCACCAATCACACCGGGGATTTTTCCTGCCACCAAAACAGATTTTCCCGGCAGAATCCGGCGGTCAATCCCTCCAATGGTTGTAAAACGAAGAAGGCCATCCTTACAAATGCCGGTAATCAGCAAGCCCACTTCATCCATATGAGCGTTGAGAAGAAGTCGGGTTTTGGCTCGTTTAGCGCCTTCTTTTTCAGCAATAATATTCCCCAAAGGTGTTACGGTTACACTTTTGGCGAAAGGGGTAATCTCCTGTAAAATCAGTTCCCGCACGGCGCCTTCATCCCCGGAAATTCCCTGTGCGGTACAAAGCCGCTGCAACAGCTCTACATCTGCCATTATGCTCCAACCTCCCTGATAAACGCTGCCAGCAGCCGCGCTACATTTTCAATATCCATCAAATCACAAACTTCCGCAGGCGTGTGCATATTCCGCTGGGGAATGGATACCAGCCCACAGGGAACACCGGCGCGGCTGACATTGATTTCATCCGCATTGGTACCGGTGGTGCCGCCCATCACTTCCAACTGGAAGGGGATTTCCTGTTCCTTTGCCAGGCGTTTCAACGTTTCGGTAATGGACTTATCAAGAATCGGAGAAATCCCAATCATGGGACCCTCGGACAACTTGCCACATTTGTGAGCAGGTACGCCGGGTTGTTCTGCAAAGCTTACATCCACAGCAATGGCCATGTCGGGTTCTTCCCGAAATGCTGCCGTTTCGGCTCCCTGACTCCCCACTTCTTCCCGGGTGCTGAGCAAAATCGTTACCCGGCAGGCAAGGTCTTCTCCCTGTAAAAGCTGAGCACAACGAATCAGAGCTGCGCATCCGGCCCGGTCATCCAGAGCGGTTCCGGTGACCCGGCTACCCATCAGACGGCGGGGCTCGCCGGGCAGAAGCACCATATCTCCCGGTTGAATCAGCCTGTCAGCCTCTTCTTTAGAAAGGCCCACATCCACAGCCATATCTGTAATATCCGGTACCTTGTCTTCTCCACCATTGGTCAGGTGGGGCGGCAGACAGCATACGATTCCGTTAAGGGTTTCTTTTCCATATACCACCACATGGCTGCCCGGCAATACCCGACGGTCCATACCGCCATCCCGTGCTACCTTGACAAATCCATTTTCGTCTATGGAAGTCACCAACATTCCAATTTGGTCAATGTGGGCATCTAACAAAATATGTGTTTTTGCATCTGAACGCCCAAAAGAAGCCACCACGCTGCCCATGGTATCCACCGTAACAGTAGGCAGGAAAGAAAGCAGTTCCTTTGCGACTTCTGCTGCACCATCTTCACGGCCTGCAGCGCCGGGTGCGCGGCATAGCCGGAATAGCATTTCCTGTAATTGATTCAATGAAATTCATCTCCTGTTATGTATCTGTTCTTTTCTGAATAAATAAGACTTCGAAAAAACTCTGCACAGAGAAGCTCTCCAACCCTTAAAAACGGGCAGGAGAGCCCTACGCATAGTTTTGTGTCTTTGAAATAAATCTTTCAATAAACAATTTTTGAGTTCCTACTTTGCAAAATGGCCTAAAATAAAAAGCAGGGTAAGTCCTCATACTCTTTTGGAAGCTTTTTTCTAAAGTTTATCTCGCTGATGTCCTGTATGAATCGTGAATTCTCGTCCGTAAATACATACTGATTCAGATGGTCGATAAAATCCGACTCGTCATACCGCAGCCCGTCACGACCCCGATATTTTGCTGCATCCGGGCTTTTCCAGAGCCAGCTATCACAAAACTCCACACAATATTGCTCCAGATTTTCAGCAACTGGGTCAGGCACCAGATAAACAGCGCTGACATTGCTGGTCCGAAGAATCACCTTTTTCATATTCAAGCCTCCAAAGCAGGGCCTACCCTCAGTCCGGAAGCGCCATTACCAACCGTTTAAAGTCGTTGCCTCTCGCTTCAAAATCCGTATACATGTCAAAGCTTGCACTGGCAGGGGAGAGGGCCACAATATCTCCGGCAGCGGAAAGCTCTTCTGCCAACGCTACTGCCGCCTTCATGGAGTCTGCCCGAACAATCGCGGGATTCCCGTTTCGATAGTTGGGGGCATTTCTCACGGCTGCTTCGATTTTGTCTGCCGTATCGCCCATGAGAATCAGGGTTTTCACCTTCCGCACCACTTCCGGGCCCATAGAATCATACGGAATATGCTTGTCGTATCCTCCGGCAATCAGGATAATTTTCTGGGGGAAGAGAGAGAGCATTCCTTTAACGGTACGGGTAGGACTGGAAGCAATGGAATCGTTATAGTAGGCCACGCCGTTGAGGGTTCGCACCAGTTCGGCCCGATGGGCTACGCCGGAAAAGGTAGTGGCAACCCGGCGAATTACCTCGACTGGCACATCTCCCCATACAGCGGTAATAGCAGCCAGATAGTTTTCCAGATTATGCAGTCCGGGAATTTTGATATCCTCTGCCCGCATCACCCGGGTATCATTCATACGGATAAAGCCCTCATCATCTACCCAAGCGCCATTCGGCACCTTCTTCTGCCGGCTAAATGTCAACGCCTGCCCTCTTGCTTCCAGTACAAAAGAAAGGGTAATTTCGTTATCCTCGTTAAATACGGCCTTGCCAAAAGCGTTCTGATGCAGGAACACATTCATTTTTGCTCCCACATACTCGTCCATATCCTTGTGTATATCCAGATGATTGGGGGAGACATTGGTCACAACGGCTACATCCGGGCTACGACGCATGGAAATCAGCTGAAAGCTGGAAAGTTCTGCCACTGCCACATCGTCCGGCTGAATAGTTTCCAAACGGGGGAACAGAGGCTTGCCAATATTGCCGCCCAAATGGACTTTTTTTCCGGCAGCCTGCAAGAGCTCTGCAATCACAGTGGTAGTAGTGGTTTTTCCGTCGCTCCCCGTAATGCCATAGATTTTGCAAGGACACAAGTCAAAAAACAACTCCATTTCACTGGTAACCGCACAGCCTTCCTCCCGTGCTGCGTCCAGTTCCGGAAGCGTAAATTTCATGCCCGGCGTCCGAAGAATCATGTCCTCGTGGAGGTTTTTCAAATAGTCTTCCCCTAAAATCAGCTGCGCGCCCCAGCCTTCCAGCTTGTCGGCAGTATTTCCCAAAGCCTCCCGATTTCTTCTGTCCCGGACTGTCACCTTGGCCCCTTTTTCACAGAATATCCGAATCATTTCCTCATGGCTGCGGCCAATTCCGCAAAATGCCACGGTTTTTCCTTCCAGACTTTGATAAAATCTTTCCAGTCTGCTATCCATGCAATTCACTGCCTTTCTTAGTTGAATGTACTCCGAAAAGCGAAGTTACGGCTTTATTTGGTATCTTTTATCATACCACAAAACAATCCAAAGGTACAGCAAAAGCCGGGATTTCCTTATCACCTTTGCCCCTGCCATTATCATGAAAAGGAGTTCTTTTGATTTTTCGCTTTTATTTCCGTTCCAGACAGCCCCATTTCTCCAAAATATGCTTTAAAAGCAGAGGGGAGAGTATATTCCTCTTTTATCTGCCGACAGTCTGCCCATAAAAAATCGGAAATTGGTTCTTCCAACTCCACAAAATAAGCTTTCATATGCCACTCTACATGGGTAAAAATATGCTTGGCATCCGGCAATGCTCGAACGGATTGAATATCTGCGTTTTGCTCCGTAAGCCAGCGGCATAATTCTTCCTCATTATGGTATCCCTCCAGTGCGGGAAGCTCCCATAAGCCAGCCAACAAGCCTTTTGCAGGCCGCTTATGAATGGCAAACTGGTCTTCGCAGTGCAGCAGCAAAACGGTTTTTTCTTCCTGTCTTCTTGCCTTTTTTTGTGTTTTTACAGGCAGTTCTCCGGCAATTCCTTGCCGGTACCCTTCACAAATAGTTGGCAGAGGGCAGCACAAACATTTCGGCTCCCCATTGCCCAAACATACCATAGCACCCAGTTCCATCAAAGATTGATTAAAATCTCCTGCTCGGTCTGTGGGGAGAATCAATCGAATCTCGTTCTCCATAGCTTTTTTGCAGGCAGGCGCCAGAATATCAGCCCGGCTGGCCGTTACCCGGGAAATAACCCGCAAAACATTGCCATCCACCGCCGGCTCCGGAATCCCATAGGCAATGGAAGCAATCGCACCGGCTGTATAACTGCCGATTCCCGGCAGCTTTTGCAGCTCTTTTGGGCTTTTCGGCAACTGCCCATCATATTCCTCCGTCACCATCCGAGCTGCTTTTTGTAGGTTTCTCACTCGGCTGTAATATCCCAATCCTTCCCACAGCTTTAGAATTTGTTCTTCCGGCGCGTTTGCCAGTGCTTCAATTGTGGGAAGTTCCTGAATAAATCGGGCAAAATAAGGTTTCACCGTTTCTACTCTTGTTTGTTGCAGCATAATTTCCGACAACCATACATAGTACGGCTTTGGTTCTTCCCGCCACGGAAGAGTTCTCCGTGTATTGTCGTACCACTGCAAAAGTAAATCGGGAAGGGAGGGGGGAATCTTTTGATGAAAAGTTATGGTATCTTGAGGCACACTATCACCTTCTTCATAAAATTTAAAATAAATCTTTAAAAATTTTATAATATGTTGTATACTAATGACAAGAAAAAACCGGATTCTGCGAAACAGAAACGGGAATTGAAAACGGAGGACTTTCCATGCTGGATTCTGTCAATATGAAAACCACGGTTACCAAAGACGAATTTAAAAAACAGTCCAAAAAGCTGGAAAAGGAACTGGAAACCCTTCCCCAGCAAATCAAACAGGCTCAAATTCCAGTGATTATTCTGTTCGAGGGATGGGGCGCCGCCGGTAAGGGAAGTATTATTTCCGATTTGATTTTGAATTTTGATCCCCGAGGATTCAAAGTCTATTCTACCACGGACCCAACCGAAGAGGAAAAACGCCATCCCCCCATGTGGCGCCACTGGAAAAATCTCCCCGAAAAAGGGCTTATGGCCATTCTGGACAGAAGCTGGTATCAGGATGTTTCCATTGCCCGAGTGGAAGATGACCTTTCTGATGTAGAAAATCTGCGCCGGATGAACAACATCAACACGTTTGAAAGACAGCTGACCGATAACGGCTATCTGGTATTAAAATTTTTCCTGCACATCAGCCAAAAAGAACAGAAGGCTCGTTTTGACAAGCTGGAAGATGACAAAAACACAGCTTGGCGGGTAACCGATCGGGACCGCTGGCGCAATAAGCATTATAATCTTTACTATCGGACATTGGACGAAATGCTGGAATATACCAATACTCCCAATGCCCCTTGGCATGTAGTGTGCAGCAATGACAGTCAAGCCGCGCTGCTGAGTGTATACCGGACTGTCGTGGATGCCGTACACGAAGCCATTGAAGCCAAAAAGCAGGGTCTTTCCATCAGCAGTGCCAAGGGAATTCCTGCCCCGAAACCTTTTAATACCGTACACACCCCTTTGCTGTCTGAAATCACACTGGAAGACAAAACGATCACTGAAGAAAAGTATAAGAGGGAACTATCCAGACTGCAAAAGAAGCTGAAAGCCCTTCATTATAAACTCTATCGCCGTAAGTTGCCGGTCATTGTGGCCTATGAGGGCTGGGATGCTGCCGGAAAGGGCGGTAATATTAAACGGATTTCTGCCGCACTGGACCCAAGAGGCTACGAGGTAATCCCCATTGCCGCTCCCACCAAGCCAGAACTCAACCGGCATTATCTGTGGCGGTTCTGGACAAAAGTCCCCAAGACCGGCCACATTGCGATTTTTGACCGTACCTGGTATGGACGGGTCATGGTAGAACGCATTGAAGGTTTGTGTACGGAGGATGACTGGAAGCGGGCCTATCAGGAAATGAACGAGTTTGAAAAAGAACTGACGGACTGGGGTGCAGTGGTTGTGAAGTTCTGGATTCATATTGACCAGGATGAGCAACTTCGCCGCTTTACCGATAGGCAGAACACCCCCGAAAAGCAGTGGAAGATTACGGACGAAGACTGGCGTAACCGGGAAAAATGGCCTCAATATGAGATTGCCGTCAATGATATGCTGCAAAAGACTTCTACAGAATTTGCTCCCTGGTATATTATTGAGAGCCAAGATAAAAAATATGCCCGAATTAAGACGTTAAAAATTTTGATTAAAGCCATTGAAGAAGCACTGAAAAAATAAAATTCCCATAGAAAAGGGCCGGCCTGTGATGTGCCGGCCCTTGTTTTTTATTGCTGGGATGAATTACAAAAACGTCTTATAGTCCTCATAGTTCCGGCGCAAAAGTTCCGGGGTATTGAGTCCATAAGGGCAGTGATTGACGCAGTGGTTGCAGTGGATGCAGTTGTCAATGCGAGCCATCATTTCCTGGGTTTCTTTTGTAAGATGACCGGCGGTGGGGGAGCGACGGAGCAGCAAAGACATTCTTGCCGCTGTTGGAATGTCGATTTTGGCCGGACATGGCAGGCAGTAGCCGCAGCCCCGGCAGAAATCACCAATCAGCTCCTTGCGGTCGTGAGCAATCAGTTCCCGAATTTCTTCGGTCATCACCGGCGGGTTTTCTATGTAGGAAAGGAACTCGTCCAGCTCCTTTTCCCGCTGTACTCCCCAGATGGGAAGTACATTATCAAACTGAGCAAGATAGGCATACGCAGCATCGGAGCGGGTAATCAGCCCGCCGGACAAAGCCTTCATGCAGATAAATCCCACATTTCTCTCCTTGCACAGGTGTACCAGTTCTTCGTCTTTTTCGCTGGCCAGATAGCTGAAGGGGAATTGCAGGGTGTCGTATAACCCAGATTCTACAGCTTCTTTTGCCACAGGTCCCCGGTGATTGGTCAGGCCAATAAACCGGATTTTGCCCTGCTGTTTGGCTTCCAGCATGGCCTCATACAAGCCGGTACCGTCGCCAGGCTTGGGACAGAAAGCAGGGTTATGGAACTGGTAAATATCGATGTAGTCGGTTTTTAAAAGGCGCAGGCTGGTCTCCAAATCCTTCCAAAAGCCTTCTACGGTGGTGGAAGGGGTCTTGGTGGCGATAAACAGCTTGTCCCGCATCCCTTCAAAGGCATAGCCCAGCTTTTCCTCACTATCGGTATAGCTGCGGGCAGTATCGAAAAAGGTGATGCCGCCGTCAAAGGCTTTGCGCAGCAGATATGCGGCGTCCTCTTTAGAAACACGCTGCACTGGCAGGGCACCAAAGCCGTTTTTGTCGGTAGTAATGCCGGTTCTTCCTAAGGTAACAGTTGGCATGGGGTTTCCTCCTCTGTTCTTTATTATTCTTAAAGGTGGTTCTTAGGTGGGCAAAATATTTTGAGATACAGCGTGTTGAACGTACTGTTGGTTGCGGTAACGCTTTTCATAATATGATTGTATCAGATCAAGATCCTTTCGGTGCTTTTCAATTTCCATTAAATAGACCTTCATCCACAAAAGACGATCGATGGAAAGAATACGGAAATATTCGGTTTCCACAGAACCTTGCTTGAAAAAAGAGTAATCAAAAAGGGAAAAGCTCCTCCACATATCGAAGTCGCCAATTTCGATGCCCAAGTCACCGCATAGCTCCTTTTGATGTTCTGGAAATTGCTGTGCCAATCGTTGGTAATCATTCTCTGTAATGATCCAATCCATATCCTTGCCTTTGCGAAGGCCATAATATTCCATTACCATCCCGCCAATTAAAATTGGCTTAGAGGAAAACTGAAGGCCGCTCTTTGCCATGGCCTCTTCAATGCGCAGCACAACTTCATTCATTTAAGAAATCCTCCCTAATACGCTTTACCCTTTTGCATCATACCATGTTTTTCCGATATTGGCGTCGGCCACCATAGGCACCGAAAGCTGCACAGCATTTTCCATTTCCTCCTTGAGGAGTGCAGCCACCTGCTGGGCCTCTTCCTCCGGGGCCTCTACAATCAGTTCATCGTGTACCTGTAAAATTAAACGAGCACGAAGATTTTCCTTTTCCAGCCGGTTTTCTACCCGAATCATAGCCAGCTTGATGATGTCTGCTGCCGCCCCTTGAATCGGCATATTTCGAGCCACCCGCTCTCCAAAAGCGCGCATATTATGATTACTGGAGCTCAGTTCTGGCAGATAGCGGCGCCGCCCAAAGATCGTTTCCGAGTAGCCTTTATCCTTGGCTTCGGCCACTACTCTTTCCATATAGTCCCGAACACCGGAATAATGCTCCAAATAGGCATTGATATAATCGGAAGCTTCCTTCCGGCTGACCCCAATATCCTGAGACAGGGAAAAGGCACCAATTCCATATACAATACCGAAGTTGACAGCCTTTGCCCGGGAGCGCATCAGGGGAGTGACCATTTCAGGGGGCATATGGAATACCTGTGCCGCAGTTGCCCGGTGGATATCTTCGCCGTTTAAAAATGCATCAATCATGTTTTTATCATTGGCTACATGGGCCAGTACCCGAAGCTCAATCTGGGAATAGTCAGCGTCCACCAGCACCCAGCCGGGACGGGCAGTAAAGAACCGGCGAAGCTCCCGCCCCAGCTCTGTGCGGACAGGTATATTCTGTAAATTGGGCTCTGTGGAGCTGATGCGGCCGGTACGGGTTTCGGTTTGATTAAAACTGGAATGGATACGGCCATCCTCCCCGATAACTTTTAACAGGCCATCGCAGTAGGTGGACTTGAGTTTCGTCAGGGTGCGATACCGCAGTACCCGCTCTACCACAGGATGGTCATACCGCAGCTTTTCCAGCACATCCACATTGGTGGAATATCCGGTTTTGGTTTTTTTGCCATGGGGAAGCCCCAGCTTGACAAACAATGCTTCTCCCAGCTGTTTTGGGGAATTGATGTTGAACTCGTACCCCACTTCTTCAATGATTTGCGCCTGCACCTCATTGATTTCCATTTGCAGGGTAATACCAAACGCACGAATTCCCTCTGCATCTACGGCAAAGCCTACATCTTCCATATGTGCCAGTACCCGGGCAAGAGGCATTTCCATGGTTTCCAGCAGGGAGCGCTGGTCATTCTCGTCAATGGCGCGGGTCAGCCGGTCACATAAAGCTGGCAGAACCGCTGCCTCCCGGCACTTTTCGTCTTCCAGAGCCGGTACGGGCAGCTGATATTCCTGGGCCAAACGCAAAATGCTGTATCCACTGGCAGAGGGGTTCAGCAGGTATGCCGCCAGCATGGTATCCATTCCACTTCCTTCCCACGGAATCCCCATTTCCAGGGCAGTGGATGGAAGCTTTTCCAATGCCGCAAAAAACGGCTTGCTGTCGTGGAGATTTTTGCGAATCAACGGATTTTTACACAGCGCCCGCAGAAATGCAGCATCTGTATGAATTTTATAAATTGTATTTTTATAGTTTAATAATACAAACTGTATAGATTTATCTTCTCCATACAAAGGGACAAAATCTGCCCGTTTCTGTTCTTCCAAGAGGGGAAGCAAAGAAGCGCCGTCCTCATATTCACGTACCTCCGGCAGGGGCAACTCTGTGGTTTCTTCCTCTGCTGCACCGGAAAGAGATTCCTCTTCAAGTTCCAGCTTTTTCAGCAAAGAAAATAATTCCAGCTTGGCCATAAGGCGTGCTGCCGCTGCTTTATCGCCGGGCTTTGGCAAATAATGCTCCGGGTTTGTATCAATGGGCGCATCCCGACGGATAGTACCCAGCTCATAGCTTAAGAAAGCGGACTCTTTTCCGGCTTCCAATTTTTTGCGCATACCGGGCTTGATATCCAGCTCATCCAGATGCTCATAAATATACGAAAGGCTGCCGTATTTTTGAATCAGTTCTCCCGCACCTTTGGGGCCAATTCCTGCAACCCCGGGAATATTATCGGACGAATCCCCCTGAATGGCTTTTATATCCACCATTTGTGACGGAGTAACGCCATATTCCTCTTTCACTCTGGCTTCATCATACAATGTCACCTGGGGCTGGCCGAATTTGGTAGCGGCAAGGCGCACGCTGACATGGGGGGCTACCAGCTGCAAGCTGTCCCGGTCACCGGTCGCAATTAAGCACTCGTTTCCTGTATCCTCACAGGCTTTTGCAAGGGTTCCCAAAATATCGTCCGCCTCAAAGCCTTCGCACTCAATCAGCGGATATCCTAAATCCGTGAGCAGCTCTTTGAGCGTGGGCATCTGCTGCGCCAGTTCCGGGGTCATCCCCTTACGCTGGGCTTTATATCCCGCATACATTTTATGCCGGAAGGTGGGGGCTTTTAAGTCAAAGGCAATGGCCACGGCATCCGGCTGTGCTTCATCTTTCAGCTTTTGCAGCATGGTCATAAAGCCATAAATGCCGTTGGTAAACAGGCCGTCTTTGGTGGAAAGAAGCTTAATTCCATAAAAGGCACGATTGACAATACTGTTTCCATCCAAAACCAGCAGTTTCATGAGATACCTCCCTATATTTGATTATCAAAATCATAATGGCCGGGATACCTGCGAAAATACCACTGGCATCCCGGCTGATATTTTTTATTCTTCAATATGCCACTTAACACCTTGAGGTGTATCTTCCAACACCACATGGCGAGCTTTCAGCTCATCACGGATAGCGTCAGCGGTTGCCCAATCCCGGTTCTTTCGGGCCTGGGTGCGCTTTTCAATCAGCGCTTCGATTTCTGCATTCACAGAGTTATCTTTCTCCACATACAAAAGCCCCAGTACGCCTGCCAGCTCCATATACAAATCCAGTGCTTTCTGGCACAGCTCCTTAGAGGACTCTCCATTGATGCTGGAGTTAATCTCTCTTGCCAGGCCAAACAGCGCTGCCAGACCATCGGCGGTATTCAAATCATCGTCCATCGCTTCAATAAACTGGTCACGATATTGGACAAGGCGCTCCCAAATTGCATTTTCACCCTCTTTTTCGCCCTCAGCAGCATTTGCCAGCAGGAAGCGGAGATTATCCCGGCAGTTATAAAGGCGCTCCAGAGAGGCTTTGCACTGTTCAATAATGTCCACGCTGTAGTTAATGGGCATGCGGTAATGAGAAGAAACCATCAAATACCGGATGGGCTCATAGCCGTATTTTTCCGCCACATCCCGGACTGTGAAGAAGTTCCCCAGAGACTTGCTCATTTTCTTGTTGTCCACATTGATATAGCCGTTATGCATCCAGTAGTGTGCAAAGGGGACACCGTTGCAGCACTCGCTCTGAGCAATCTCATTTTCGTGGTGAGGGAAAATCAGGTCCTGCCCGCCGCAGTGCAAATCAATGGTTTCGCCCAAATAACGGCGTACCATTGCAGAACACTCGATGTGCCAGCCCGGACGGCCATGTCCCCAGGGAGACTCCCAGTAAGGCTCGCCGGGCTTGGCGGCTTTCCAGACTGCGAAGTCCATGGGGTCTTCCTTCACATCGCCCACAC
Organism: Clostridiales bacterium; assembly: GCA_019422525.1. Classification (GTDB taxonomy): domain Bacteria; phylum Bacillota; class Clostridia; order Oscillospirales; family Acutalibacteraceae; genus Heritagella_A. Next base: position 68,542 of record JAHZDE010000002.1, on the reverse strand, counting down.
TAATACGGGCGCCGGCCTGCAATTCCTCCAAGGGCTGATGGGAAAGCTTCCCGTACTCGCTGAATTTATTGGTACGGAAATAGACATCTCCATCCACTGCATAGGCATATCCTTTTTCTTCCAGTTTGGAGATAATGGCGATAATCTCATCAATGTTTTCAGTGGCCAGTGGATGAATGGTAGCCGGGCGCACGTTTAAACCGGCAGCATCCTTTTTATATTCTTCCATATACCGACGGGAAACCGTCAGATAATCGCTGTGTTCTTCGTTAGCCTTGTTGATAATTTTATCATCAATATCGGTGAAGTTTTGGACATAGGTCACCTTCATACCCCGATACTCCAGATAGCGGCGCAGCACATCAAACACACAAATGGGGCGGGCATTGCCAATGTGAATGTAGTTGTAAACGGTAGGGCCGCAGGCGTAAATTTTCAGCTCACCGGGAGTCATTGGGACGAGCTCTTCCTTTTGACGTGACATGGTGTTGTAAATTCTCATGATACTTCTCCTTTATGTCATTGAAAATAAGGTTCCAACCGGATAAACATTGACTTTTTCTGTATGTAAGGGCGCATGGTATGCACCCTTTGATTTCCAATCCGTTTCAGAATCAGGGACAGCCATCAAATCAGTCGCTTTTTTCACATGTTCCACGTGGAACCGTCTTATGCCGACAGGTTTTTGCACCGTTCCTCAATTTCTTTCATGCGTTCTTCCAGCCGCTGGGTTTCCTCCTGCACCTTACTCAGGCACTGGCAAAGCGGGTCGGTCACGTGAATCTGATCCAGATTCTCAGACGGATGCGTCACTTTCTCGCCGTTAACCCGTACAATCCGGGCCGGAACCCCCACGGCGGTGGCGTTGTCGGGTACTTCTTCCAGTACTACAGCACCAGCAGCTACCCGAGCGTTATCTCCCACTCGGAAAGGCCCAAGTACCTTGGCACCGGAACCAATCAACACATTGTTCCCCAGTGTGGGGTGACGTTTGCCATGTTCCTTTCCGGTACCTCCCAACGTTACATTTTGATATATAGTGCAGTTATCTCCAATTTCCGTGGTTTCTCCAATGACTACCCCCATTCCATGGTCAATAAAAAGACCTTTTCCAATGGTGGCGCCAGGATGAATTTCAATTCCGGTTTTGTGACGGGCCCGCTGACTAATCCAACGGGCAATGAATTTATGATTGTGGCGGTAAAACCAGTTGGCCTTTCGATAAGCCCGGACTGCCTTGAAACCGGAATAGAGAAAATACACCTCCAAACGGCTTCTGGCTGCCGGGTCTCTGGCCATAATGGAATCCAGTTCCTCCTTTAATGCCTTGAACATAATATGCTCCTTTCTCTGCGGGAAATCCGTCTAAAAACAAAACGCCTCTATCCCCAAAAGGGACAGAGGCGGTGTTTCCGCGGTTCCACTCCGTTTTATCGCTCAAACAGCCGGTAACGGGGCTGAATCGGGCCGGAATTTCTGCCGGCCGGCACGGCTTTCGCCAACACAGGCGCATTTCGCCGGGCTTCTGCCAAGAGCGCTTTCAGCCGGTGACGCTCTCTCTCTGATGCATCCGGTGCCGGTTACTTTTCCTGTGTATTGCCATTTCACTCTTCAATTGTATCATATGCATTCGTACGCTATCCTGTGTCTTCCAGTATATCCACAAACAAGAAGTTTGTAAAGGCTTATTTTGCGTTCTTCACAATATCCCAATTCTGTCTGAGATATACCAGGCCGGATAGTACAGCAAAAAAAGTAGCTATTGCCAGGAAAATTTCCCCAATTGCCCAGAACAGCATTAAAACATCCTGGTTGACAAACTGAACCAATTCCAAGCTTCCCAGCTCTGCTATGTATTGGAGCAGTAAGATAACGCAAATAGCCACAATTTGGCTGACGGTTTTGATTTTTCCCCAATTATTAGCCGCAATTACAGTACCCTTTCCAGCAGCTACCAGTCGGATAGAGGTGACCATAAATTCCCGGGCAATAATCAGCAATACCAGCCATACATCGCATAACCCCAAGCTGACAAAACATACTAAGGCAGAAATCACCAGAATTTTGTCTGCCAGTGGGTCCATAAATTTTCCAAAGTCCGTAATTTGATGATATTTTCGCGCCAGTTTTCCATCCAAATGGTCTGTATAAGAGGCAATTCCAAACAGTGCCAGCGCAACAAGATAGTGATGGGGGAAAGGCCACAACAGGGCCAATACAAAAAACGGTACCATAATCATACGTAATACCGTCAATTTATTCGGCAGATTCATGAAGCGGATACCTCCTGCAAATATTCCGGGAACGGAAAACCGCCCCGCTATTCTGCATCAAATTCGTTGTCCAGTCAAATCGCAGTCCACACAATCTTCAATGCGAACCTTGACAAACTGACCGAAATAAGGTTTATTGCCTTGAGCCGTAAAGAAAACCTTACCGTCAATGTCGGGGGAGTCAGCGGCTGTACGGCCAAAATAGCACTCTGCATATCGGTCGAATCCCTCAGTAAGCACCGTAACCGCCTTTCCAATCATCTCTTCGCCCTTTTGCTGCATGATTTCCATTTGCTGCTCCATGATAATCTCAGCGCGCTGATTCTTGACATCCTCGTCAATCTGGTCAGGCAGCAGGGCAGCGGGGGTATCCTCTTCCTGAGAATAGGCAAAGCAGCCCAGCCGGTCAAATCGAACCTCCTGCACAAATTCGGAAAGCTCGGTAAAATCTTCCTCTGTCTCACCGGGGAAGCCGGTGATCAACGTGGTACGAAGTACCAAGCCCGGCACTTTCTCCCGCATATGAGCAATGAGCTTTAGCAGGGACTCCTTATCACCGCGGCGATTCATGGCTTTCAGCACTCTTCCGGATGCATGCTGCAGGGGCAAATCCATATATTTTACGATTTTAGGTTCATTGGCGATAACATCCAGCAACTCGTCCGTAACCGTATCAGGGTAACAGTACAACAGCCGAACCCAGCGAAGTTTTTCAATCTGGCACAGCTGGCGCAGCAGCTCGGGCAGCTTTAATTCCCCATATAAATCAAGGCCATAACGGCTGGTATCCTGTGCAATGACAATGAGTTCTTTCGCGCCATCATCCACCAGCTTTTGGGCTTCCTCCACAATACTCTCTATGGTGCGGCTGCGGTATCCTCCTCGGATCAGGGGGATTGCACAGTAAGTACAGCGGTTGTCACAGCCTTCTGCAATTTTCAGATAGGCAAAATAACTGGGGGTGGAAAGCTCCCGGTCTCCGCACAAGGGCATTTTTTCCTTTTCAGGGAACACGTCCTGTGTTTCTCCCTCCATCACCTTACCGATAATCTCTGCGATTTCCCCATTAGCACCGATACCTACCACAGCATCTACCTCGGGAATCTCTTTGCGAATTTCCTGCTGATACCGCTGGGACAGGCATCCTGTCACCACAATCTTCTTAATACGGCCCTCTTTTTTCAGGGTCACCAATTCGAGAATTTCCTCGATGGATTCGGCCTTTGCGCTCTCAATAAAGCCGCAGGTATTGATAATGGCTACATCGGCCAACGCTGCATCGTCGCTGAGCTCATAGCCTGCATTTTTCAGGGAGGCCATCAGCACTTCCCCGTCCACCTGATTTTTGGCACAGCCTAAGCTGACCATTCCCACTCGTACTGCCATATCGTCCATCCTTATCGTAAATTTATGTATAAAGCATTTAGGTTATGCGGTTCACTCTTCACTTTCCCGGAACTCTGCCAATACGGTTTTGATGTCTTCCCAACCATATCCCAAACGCTGCAAAGCCGCCACTGTCCGACGGTATCCCTTTTCGTCCCCAAGGTTCTTTCGATATTTTCGCTCTACAATCTCCCGCAGCTTTTCTTCCGGGTCTGGGGCCATTTCCTCCAGAAGTTCCTCTGTCAGTTCCCGGTCAATGCCTTTCTGCAGCAGCTCTTGCCGGGCACGGCGCACACCATACCCCTTTTTTCCCAGCAAAACTTCTGCCAGTTGCCGGGCATAAGCTTCTTCATTCATCAGCCCCAGCTCTTCCATTTTTTTAACAGCAGCTTCTGCCGCCTCTCGGCTGGTGGTACGGCTGATTTTGTCTGCCAACTCCTTTTTGGAATGACTTCGGTATTCCAGCAGATATAAAGCCTTTTCTTTGGCACGCCTGGCTTCGGATTCCTGTAAAAGCTGGTGCAGCTCTTCATCACTGATTTCCATGCCCGGCTTCCACCGGGATTTCAGTAATGTTTCCGTATCCACTTTTACGGCTGCCTCTCCGTCAAGATACAACTGGGAAAGGCGTTTGCGGCGGGGTTCAATAGCCGTAATTTCCATTATTCGTCGTCATCCACCAGAATATCAATATCTGCTGCTGCCGAGGAACGGCTTTTTCCCGCTGCAGCTTGTGGAGTAGGCGCTTCCACCGGAACTTCTACCGGTTTGGCTGCGCTGCCTTTGGAAGCTTTCTGCTTTCCAAAAAGCTTGCCTACATTTTCTTTCACTTTGCTTTCAATCTCACCGGCAATCTCCGGGTTATTGCCCAAAAACTCACGGCAATTATCACGGCCTTGTCCAAGACGGTTTCCATTGTAAGAGAACCAAGCACCGCTCTTTTGAACAATATCCAGCTTTACTGCCAAATCAAGCAGTTCTCCGGTACGGGAAATTCCTTTGCCATATAAAACGTCAAACTCTGCCTCCCGGAAAGGCGGAGCCATTTTATTTTTCACTACTTTCGCTTTTGTGCGGGAACCGATTCGCTCGCTGCCTTCCTTAATCGCATCACCTTTCCGAACGTCAATACGGACGGTTGCATAGAATTTCAAAGCACGGCCACCGGGTGTCACTTCGGGGTTTCCATACATGACGCCGACCTTTTCACGAAGCTGATTGATGAAAATAGCCACACAATTGGACTTGGAAATGGCGCCTGTAAGCTTCCGCAGTGCCTGAGACATGAGTCTGGCCTGCAAACCCACATGGGAATCACCCATTTCTCCTTCAATTTCGGCCTTGGGAACCAAAGCAGCCACCGAGTCCACTACAATAATATCAATTGCACCGGAACGGACCAAAGCCTCTGTGATTTCCAGGGCCTGTTCACCGGTATCCGGCTGAGAAACCAAAAGCGAATCTACATCGACTCCCAATGCGCCGGCATAAACCGGGTCCAAAGCATGTTCTACATCAATAAAAGCGGCATATCCGCCCATCTTCTGTGCTTCGGCCACGCAGTGCAGAGCCAAAGTGGTTTTACCGGAAGATTCCGGACCATAAATCTCTACCACACGGCCTCTGGGCAGTCCGCCAATCCCCAACGCCAAATCCAGCGACAGGGAGCCGGTGGGGATCACATCCACCTGCATGGCTTCGTTTTGTCCCAAGCGCATAACGGCACCTTTGCCAAACTGTTTTTCAATCTGTGCCAAAGCAGTTTCCAATGCTTTTTCCTTATCAATTGCCATCTATCATCATCCTTCCCGATAAATTTCAGAGGGATTGAGAAAAAATCCCGATTTCAACAGAAAAGGCAGAAAAAATCGCCCTTCAGATAGTTTCTATTATACCGGAAACCCCCGGGAAAAGCAATGGATTTTCGATAAAAAATCGAACTTATGTTTGATTTTCTTTGATTGTTACAACCCATTTCCCTATGAATTGTTTTTGTAAATAACAATTCATATCATCAGGCGGTAAATCCTCACATGCATTCAGCAGAGAGCGTAAAGACACAAAGGGAATGTCTGTCTGCACTGTAAAGAAATCCGTTTTTGTGCCGAGAACTAGACAATTACCAAACAGTCGATGATACAATTTTTGAGAAATATCAGTATGAAAGCATTTTTTGATTCGAGATTTGGGAAGAAACTCCCTGCCGGTATATAATCCAAGTGTACCGATGGGCTCTTCCAACAATTGGGAAAGTGAAGGGATATTTTCATAGTGTTTTTGAAAAATCCCGCAAAAGTACGCAGATGCAGTCTGTTTCTGAGGATATTGTATCGTTTCCAGAATAATACAAAATCGGTTCAGATTTTCATCCCGATAGCGGAAGATATCTCCGGTTTCCGCTGGCAAAAGTATTTTTTGCTTTGGCGGAGGATTTCGTTTTCTGGGACTTTTTCGAGGTGTCTGTAAAGAAGTCAGAAAGTGCTGGAGGTTTTTCTGCCTGATTTTCAGGTCGGATTCGTCTGCACCCAGCTCTCTCAGAAATTCGAGATTAGCGCCGGATGTAATAATTTCTGTCACGATATTCAGCAGATCTTCAGAGAGGGCACAACACATCCATTGACATTTTGCCAGCGCAAAATAGACATCATGCAGAACACCATCATGAGCGTCAAATTCTGAAAGATATTGCTGTAAAATAGATTGCGTAATATCGGAAACTTCCTTTCCGCTATCATAGGACTCCATAAATCTGTCGTAAACTTCCTGATACTCATCACCATGGGAAATCCCCATTCCCAAATATGACATAAAATCCCTCCTCAAAAATATCGATGTTTTTCAAATGATATCCAAATGATAAAGGATTTTAAAAGACTCAGAAATATTACTCCTTCACAATCCCCGTCACTGCCCGGTCCAATCCGGCAAAATCTTTGTGAACGCAAATTTCAATGACACCTGCTGCTTGAAACAGCCCGCAGACCGCTTCTGCCTGTTCTTCTCCGATTTCCACTGCAACCACTCCACCGGGTTTTACCCAAGGAATCCAAAAATCGGCAATAGCCCTGTAAAAGTTAAGACCGTCTCCGCCGCCATTTAAAGCGGTGTGTGGCTCTTGCTGTACTTCTTGCTGCAAAATTGGGATTTCTCCGGCTCGTACATAAGGTGGATTCGAAATCAGCACATCCAAAGACTCGGAGAGAAGGGAAGAGGGGGCTTTTTCGTCCAACACATTGCCCCGTACCGATCGGACTCTGCCTTGCCCAAACTTCTGCGCATTAGTTTCCAAAAAAGCAAAAGCTTCCGGTATCCACTCTACACTGTCCATACGTAATCCCGGAACCAAGGAACAAAGCCCCAGCGCTACTGCTCCCGTACCGCCGCATAAATCCATTCCATAAAGAGGGGACGGTCTGTTTTTTAGCAAATCGGCCGCAGCTCGTACCACCACTTCAGTATCTTCCCGAGGAGACAAAACCCCTTCTCCTACAGACAGCTCCATATCCATAAAAGGCCATGTACCCAAGATATATTGCAAAGGGCGATGTCCCGCGCGCTGTTCAATCATTTGTAAGTAACGTTCCTGTTTTTCCAGAACCACTTCCTGATTTCCATGAACAAAAATCTCTTGCCGATGAATCCCCCATACTTTTTCGGCTATACAGCCGGCGTCAAACTCTGGACTGTCACAACCAGCTTCCCGCAGACGGTTTCGTCCTTGCCGGTACAACTGCATAATTGTCATAATACGATTCGGTCCTCTCCATTTTCGGGAATTACCTTCTCCATGGCAGCAATCGCCACTTCAATCATGCTGTCATCGGGTTCTTTGGTGGTAATGCGCTGTACCCAAAGCCCAGGAGCCGCGATAATACGGGTCAAGCGATTGTCCGTGCGTCCGCATAGACGAATCAGTTCATACCCCAGTCCCATCACCAGAGGGATACACAGTATTTTGACAATGGTTCTCAAAAACGGATTGGTAAACGGAATAAAAAATCCAACAATAATACCCAATCCCAACATAATCACCATGAAACTGGTCCCGCACCGGGGATGGAAACGGCCATGACGGCGAACATTCTCCACCGTTAGTTCTTCGTTGTTCTCGTAACAGAAAATGGTTTTATGTTCTGCACCGTGATATTGAAAAGTCCGACGCAAGTCCGGCTGCAACCCACACAAGGCAACATATCCAATAAAAATGGCAATGCGCATGGCGCCTTCAATCAGGGAACGCCAGACTTCAATTCCGTCACCGGTTCCCATTTTCATCAAATTAACCAGCCAGGTTGGCAGCATAAAAAATAGAACGATAGCCACTCCAATTCCCAATACCATGGCGATCCCCATAATTACATTCATAATCTTCTCGCCAAAGACTTTATCCAGCCATTTTTCAAAACGGGATGGCTCTTCTTCCTCTTCCAACCCTTCCATAGACTTTTCTGCCGATTCATTTAAGGCGCGAAACCCCACTCGCAGAGAATCTATCATAGCAGCAGTTCCCCGAATAATCGGCCAACCCAAAATGGGATACTTATCCTTCAGGTTCTCGGTAGGCTGTTCGCTTACATCAATTTCACCATTTGGCTTTCGAACTCCTACCGCCGTAATTTTCGGCCCTCTCATCATAATTCCCTCTACCAGGGCCTGCCCCCCGATAGAGGTAATCATCTTCGTTTTTTCTGCCATATCTGAAATTCCTTTCTATATTCAAAATTATAAGACGGTTTCCTGCTTCTTCAAAACAGGAATCGTAATCGTAACGGCTGTTCCCACATTCTCATGGCTTTCAATATCCAGTTGTCCGCCATGTAGTTTCATAATTTCATCCGCCAGCGCCAGTCCGATTCCCGAACCGCGCACGGTTTGGTTAGCTTTATAGAATTTCTTTTTCACATTGGGAAGGTGCTCCGCCGGAATTCCACAGCCGTTATCACTGATAACCACTCGAATAAAACCGGCCTGCTCTTTCACCGTTACTTCTATGGTGCCGCCTTCGGAGGTGTATTTCAGAGCATTATCGATGATGTTGACAAACACCTGGCGCAACCGATTGATGTCACCCAAGACCGGTGAAAGCATAGCCGGCTCTTCATACAACAAATATTTGTGCTCTGCCGCGGCACGGTCTGTAAACATATACACAGCTTCTCCCAGTTCTGCCAGCAAATCGATTTTTTCCATCATCAGCGTCATGCGCCCGTTCTGCATTCGGGAGAAATCCAGCAGTTCTTCTACTAACCCCGAGAGTCTTTCCGATTCCCGGATAATCACATTCATTCCCTTTTCATAAGTTCCCGCATCCATTCCGCCGGTTTGCAGGGTTTCCGCCCAACCTTTAATAGCTGTAAGCGGTGTACGCAGCTCATGAGAAACAGACGAGATAAACTCATTCTTCATTTTTTCTGCTGCGCCCAGCTCCACTGCCATATCATTGATATTGTCGCACAGCTGCCCAATCTCATCGTTATTGGCCTTTTGAATCCGGGCGTTAAAATCACCTTGGGCAATTCTCTTGGCAGTAGCACCAATCTGACGGATAGGCGTGACAATAGATTTCATAAAATACAAATTTGAAAATACAATAAACGCGATGATTACCAGACTCCCCAGCGATAATAAACCTACAATCACAATAATCTGCTGGTCAGCCCTTTCCATAGAAACCACATACCGCAATGCTCCGCTAATGCCACCATTCGAATTACGGATTACCTTGGTTACAGCCATCACCTTTTCTCCACTGCTGAGTCTTCCTGTCCAAACGCCAAAGTTGGATTCATCTTTTATCGCATACTGATAATCCGGCATTGGCTGATTATTATCCGGCGCGAAGCCTGTGGAAGAAATGAAAACCTTTCCACTCAGGTTAATAGCCATGGCTTCCATTTCATTTTTAGCCGTAAAGTTTTCTATGTAATTTCTGGCACTGATGGTAAATTCCGGCGTCGCTTGTTGGGAGTAACCTGAAAATACATTTCCTGCTTCTTCACAACGACCTTTTAACTGGGACAGAATGGTATTATAAACATACTGCTGCATCATCACAGACAAAATCACCACCAGGGTAACCAGCACCAGAACAATTACTGTCAGGCTGTTAATAATCCACCTTCTGGCAATTCCCCGAACAGCCATTTTCTGACGCCTCCTCTGTTTCAAATTACTTCTGTTCCCAGCGGTATCCTAATCCCCAAACCGTTACAATGTAATGCGGATTGGACGGTTCTTCCTCAATCTTCATGCGTAGACGGCGGATATTCACATCTACTATTTTTTCTTCGCCTACATAATTTGCGCCCCACACATGCTTCAGAATATCGGAACGATCCAGTGCCTGTCCCGGATTCGAGAAGAAATATTCCATAATTTGAAATTCCACCTGGGTCAACTCAATAGGCTTTCCATTCTTTAACAGAGAGCGGTTTCTAAGATTTAGAACAAAATCGCCGGAAACCAGCTGCTCTTTAAAATTATTCTCTGTACGTACAGCAGAAAGCGCCACTCTGCGGTAAATAGCATCCACACGCGCAACCAACTCTGAGGGGCTGAACGGCTTCGTAACATAGTCATCTGCGCCCATCATCAAACCGGAAACTTTATCAATTTCCTGTGTTTTGGCACTTAACATGATAATCCCGATATTTCCGTTTTTCTGCCGCAGAGTTTTGCAGACTGCCAACCCATCATATTTTCCGGGCATCATAATATCCAGTACGGCGACGTCAAAATCTCCGCCTTCCTTTTCATAAATTTCCAGCGCCTCTTCACCGTTAGACGCTTCATAAGCATCATACCCAGCCCTTTTTAAATTGATTACCACAAATTCACGAATTGCCTGCTCGTCCTCTGCCACCAATATTTTTTTCATGAAACTCCATCCTTTCCACAGCCCTTATTCGGTATACAGGAAATGGAAGCTATCCTGTATTTCTTCTATTGACAAGGCTAACTCATGTCCTGGTTCTGGGATTGAGGCTGCATAGACTAAGCCTGCCCGTTCTGCAATCTGTTCATATCCCTGGCTGTTTACCGCCCAATCCTCTGCCGTAAACACCTGTATTTTTAAAATAGCCGCTCCTGAAGCAGGGTTGCCCTTTCCGTCATCTGCCAGCCATTCATAAAATGTAGTTGAATGAGTAGAAGCATCGCTTTTACAGGTAACCTTGTCTCTCCAGATCTCAGGAAATAAAATCCAAAATCCATCATTACTATTGTTTACCGTACTCATGACACGAACCGGTACTTGCCCCTCGACGTCAAACTGGCTCCAGTTGATAAGATAAGCAGCCGAATCTTTGGTATTCTCCTGACTGCCAGGCAACAGATTCACAATTGGAAACTCGATGATGCTGTTTCCGTCAATATCCCGGGAAGTGTAAGCAGCCGCTGCATTTCGGCTGGTAACATTCATATTTTGAGAGGTCGAAGTCGAATAGGGAGCTACCAGTTTATTTTCTTTTTTATTCCAGTAAATAATTTGCGTTATCATGCTACTATCAGCCCGCAAACCATCCACCAAAATTCCTTTTTGATTTTGTGCAATCAAGCCTGCTGAAATTTGCGCATACTGCACAACCGTGGAATCCAGCGTAGTGGCTTCAACAATCTGTAAGCTGCCTTGAGACATTCTTACAATCTCTGCAACCGCTTCTGTTGTATCGGTTGCCAGCGTTACAATAAATAACTCATCCTGTGCTTCATCCACCAAATTGGTGACGGTCATCTCCCCATATCCCTGCTCCATAGGATACTCTATCACACCATCTTGAGTATAATCATAAACGCAAGCTGTACAGCTATTTAACGTGGAACTTCCCCAGCCAATGACGACTTCTAAAATCCCGTCATCATCCAAATCGGCAAAGCAAATCCTGTCCACTTGAACGGCAGTGTTGGCAAAACTGCGTATCACTGTCCATTCTCCATTTTTCTTGGTCATAAAGGAAATAATCGTTCCCCCACTATTATCAGAAGCTTCATACAGGGCAATGGCATCCTCCTGCCGGTCCCCAGTAAAATCCTTTGTCACAATAGCAGAACGATACTCTCCCTTTCGGGGATAGCGGAATGTAATCTCGCCGCCAACGGTATCAATCAGCAGACTATGAATAGACCCACGGTCTCCGTCTTCTCTGGGGGGACTCATCAGTGCTTTAGAGTCCAAACCAATTACGGAGCACCCGGACAGCATGACGAGACAAGCCAATAAAAGGGCTATCAGGCTGCCGGCTGCAAACCATTGTCTTCTCATATCTATCCCCGTCCTTTCCTGAAAAATTGCCTTACATATTCTGTTTTATTATAGCATCACCGTATTGAAAAGAACAGAGCTAAAACTGGCAATTTTTGATTTTAAAATACAGCAGCCGCTCCCGTTGTTCCGGGCAGCGGCTGCTTTTGATATTCTTACTTTTATACCCGCTTAATGAACTGTTTGTGGCACTTTTGACAAGTCACCTCAATTTTCCCTCTTCCTCTGGGGGCACGCAGGTGCAGGCCACAGCTGGGACATTTAAAATACTTATACTGTTTCCGTTGCTGAAATTTTGTTTTTTGAAAAGAAAACCACTGTGCTATCGGATGCCATACCCGCAGAAAAATTTGATTTTCTCTTTGACGTGCCGGAAGGTTGCGGGAAAAAACACGAAACAGCGTCCAAAAGTATACCAAATACGATACAAAAATCAGCGGCCAGAAAAACAGCTGTGCAATGATAGACAGTACAATTCCCAATATAAGTCCAGCCAGCGCCAACTGGTCGGTGCCATTACGTCCCATCATCCAATATTGCAGCTTTTGTAAAAAACGATATCCCAAACCCAACGGCTCCTTTCATGGTAGAAAAGGGGATTTTCTTCGAATCCCTTAAGCTTTCTAAAGAAATTATAACGTTTCTTCTTCAAAAGAACAACGGAAAGCAAAATCATTTCAAACTAAATTTACAGAAAAGCCGCAATTGAGTATTTATTTCCCGGATATTTGTGGAGCTCCCTTCATGGTCAGGGAAATTCTTCCCTTTTTACTGTCCACCGACAGCACCCAAACCGTGACAATATCTCCCACTTTCAGCACCTCTCCCGGATGCTTGATGAATTTATTGCAAATTTGCGAAATATGCACCAGACCATCCTGATGTACGCCGATGTCCACAAACGCACCGAAATCAATAACATTCCGCACGGTACCTTTCAGCTCCATACCAGGCTTTAAATCTTCCATCTTCATCACATCTGTACGAAGCATGGGGGCAGGCAGCTCATCGCGAGGGTCACGCCCCGGCTGAAGCAGCTCTTTTACAATGTCCCGCAAAGTGGGCTCACCAATCCCAAGCTTTTTCGCTGCTTCAGAAAAGCCCATTTCTTCCACCTTTTCCCGAAGTCCGGAAAAGTCTGCTTTGCCTTTCATGTGATAACCTGTCATTTCCAGCAGCGCCTTTGCCGCGCCATAGGATTCTGGATGAACGGCGGTGTGGTCCAGCACGTTGGCGCTCTCACTTACCCGCAAAAAACCCGCACACTGCTCAAATGCCTTGGGGCCCAGTTTTGGCACCTTTTTCAGTTCTGCCCGGGAGTGGAATGCACCGTTTTCTTCCCGGTAAGTGACGATATTTTTGGAAACCGCCGCAGAGATTCCCGCCACTTTTTCCAACAGGGACGGGGAAGCGGTATTCAAATCTACTCCCACGCTGTTGACGCAGTCTTCTACCACACCGCCTAACGCTTCGGCCAGCCGCTTTTGAGGCATATCGTGCTGGTACTGTCCCACACCAATGGCCTTAGGGTCAATTTTCACCAGTTCTGCCAGCGGGTCTTGGAGCCGCCGGGCAATGGAAACTGCACTACGCAACGTCAAATCAAACTGAGGGAATTCCTGCGCTGCCAGCTTGGAAGCGGAATACACCGAAGCTCCGGCCTCACTGACCACCATATAAGAAACTTTCCGACCTTTCAGAGAAGAAATCAGCTCGGCAGTGAAAATCTCCGTTTCCTTGGAAGCAGTACCGTTGCCGATAGCGATAATTTCCGCATTATATTTTTCAATAAGCCGGGTTATAAATTCTTTTGCCTGCTCTTTTTGATGCTGAGAATGGGTGATATAAATAACACCGGTATCCAACACCCGGCCCGTGGCATCCACAACTGCCACCTTGCACCCAGTACGATAACCGGGGTCAAGACCGATGGCCGTTTTTCCCTTTACCGGAGGCTGCATTAAAAGCTGGCGCAGATTTACGGCAAACACCTTAATAGCCGCTTCATCAGCATTTTCTGTGAGAGAAGAACGAATTTCTCGTTCTATAGCCGGGAAAATCAGCCTCGAATAAGCGTCCCGAGCAGCTTCCCGAACCACTTCGCTGCAAGGAGATCCCTCTTTTACTGCGGTACTTTCCACAATGCGCACGCCGCGGTCATCCTCTAACTGAATTGAAACCTTTAAAAAGCCCTCACGCTCGCCCCGATCAATAGCCAGTACCCTGTGGCCAGCCAACGCCTTCACCGGCTGGCTAAACTCATAATAGGGCTCATATACCGATTCCGTATCCTTTTTGGCCGCTTTGGAAATCAACAGGCCGTTCGCTTGTGTCACCACGCGCAGACGGCGGCGGATGGAAGCATCATCGGAAAGCTGTTCTGCAATAATATCACGAGCTCCTGCCAGTGCTTCCTCGGCAGTCTCTACGCCTTTTTCCTGGTTTACATATGCGCTTGCCAATTCCAACGGGTCAGGAGAGTTGCGTTTCTGCTCCAAAATCATTTTTGCCAGTGGTTCCAGCCCTTTTTCCTTTGCCACAGAAGCCCGAGTTTTTCGCTTGGGGCGATAAGGGCGGTAAATATCATCAATCTCCGAGAGAGTAGCGGCCTTGTCCAGTGCAGCGCTGATTTCCGGGGTAAGAGCATCCAAACCGGCAATGAGAGCACGCACTTCTTCCCGGCGTTTTTCCAAATTTCGCAGAGCTTCCAGCTTTTCCGAAAGGGCACGGATGGTCTGGTCGTCCAAAGAGCCATGGGCCTCCTTGCGGTATCGGGCGATAAAGGGGATCGTATTTCCCTCGTCTAAAAGCTGGGTGACCTTTTCTACCTGCCAGTTTTGCAGGTTAAATTGAGAGGCCAGAACAGGCGTAAAATCCATAAATGACATCCTTTCCAAATTTCAATACACAGATACAATGTCTATCAAGCGAGAAAACCCACATAATTGATTTCATTTGATTTACTCGATTCTGTCTTTTCTCCGAAAAATTCTGGACAGCATGGGGGTATCCTTCACATAAAGATCGATAGCGATTTGTGTTCGAGTAGCGTGACAAAAATCAATAATATCCAGAGTGGGCGCAAGACAGGGCGTGCTTTCCATCGGATAAACGGTAGGAACGACCTCCAGATAAAAAGCTACCTCATTTTCTTCCCGAATACGATTCAATAAATCAATTTTCTCCCATAGACCTTCCAGTGTCTTCCGCATTTGATTTTCTACGTATACATCGTATTCCTGACAAAGTCCTGTCTTCCAAGACGCAAAATCAAATTGACTGCCATTGGCTCTGAGATCCCCTATTTTCCAAGATTTAAATGGCTGAATCCCCAATAACTGCGTCACATCGTCTGGGTCAAATTTTCCAACAATATTAAAATAGGTATAACATTCGTTTTGCGTTTTCATATAAGGTTCCTTTTTTGATCTCCTTATCCGTTCAGAATTCCCATCACCCATTCTACCGCCGTGCAAACGCCGATAATGACCGGCTGATGGACAATATACAAAATCAAAGCGTGACGCCCCATCCAAGACAAGGGACGAATACGAGAAGGATACATCCAGCGGGGGAATTTTCCCTGTGCCGCCCAGCGACCCACAAAGGTTCCCGCCGAAAAAACAAACGCCCACGGCAGAAGAGGAAAGTAATCCGAGGAGAAAAATTCTATATTGTGAAACCCTAACGGTGATAGCCAGTTAGTTTGGTACAGGACGTCCGGCAGGGAAATCCCGAAAGCAAAAATCCCAGAGGAAATCTGCATGGTGCAGAGATATAACACCGCACTGAGCACAATACCTGGGAGCAGAGGGATTTTTTCCTGCAATGGTCGAAGCAGCCCAAAAAGAATCATACAAATAGAGAGGAAATGCAAGATGCCGAATACAATAATTTGAGACGGCACCGCTAACCAAGTAACAAGCGTTATGGCTATTGCAATTCCAAGGAGCTTCACACCCCGCAGCAGGTTGGAGTGGGACAGGTTAGAGGAAATGCCGGAAATAAAAATAAACAGTCCGGCAAAAAAAGGTTCCGCCGGCATGAAAAATCGCAGCAGCGCCATCCCCCAGTCCAATTGGAATAAAACTGCCAGCGAATAAAAGCCATGATAAAAAATCATACATAAAACGGCAAATCCCCGAACTTCATCTAAAAGATGAATTCTTTCCCGGGAAATGACATGGGTTTGTTTCATAAAAGAATCCCCGCTTTCTTTCCCGCTTTCTGTCTGCCACGGGAATGGGTTTTGGTACCGGAAATTCCGGGTTGGATTTAATTATAACACGGCGCTTTGCCCCTTTCAACGCAGGTTTTATTGTTAAAAATCACTATTTTTCCGATGATTTCGGCTATCAGTCTTGCCTTTATTTTCATATTGGATTATATTTAAAATGATTATTTATAAATTTATCTGGAAGAACACAGCGCTATCATCTTGCTGCACTTTCAGGAAAGGGGAGATGAAACCATGAAAAAAATATGCAAACGTATGACCAGTATCCTGTTAGCAGTTCTTTTGGTGGGACTATGCGTTTTTATCCCACCTGTACAAGCTGCTTCTACTGAAAACAACGGTTGGGTAGGAGCATGGAGTACCAGTCCGGTAGAATTCAACTTGAAAAAAATGCTGCACCTGGATTTTATCAAATGTGAGGCCGGTCTTAAAAACCTGACTTTTCGAACCCGTTTACAGCCCACCATATCAGGCAGCCAGATTCGTTTTACCCTTACTAATGAATTTGGTACCGGACCCCTGACCATTGATACCGTTACAGTGGGACGAGGTTATGAAAAACTCCCCCAGGCGTTGAAACCCTTTACGAAAAAAAATGTTACCTTTAACGGCTCTAAAAAAGTAACCATTCCTGCTGGAGAAACCGTCACTTCTGACCCTGTGAAAATGTCTGTAGATGCACTGGAATATATCACGATTTCCCTGTATATGAAGGAAACTGCCAATATGAAGACCTACGGTCTTATCGGCGGCGATACCTATATTATGTCCGGTAATTTTGCCGGTTCCTGTACCACGTTGGGGGTGCCCATGCGAATGGAAGGCGACTTCGGTGAGTACTCCGTCATTCCTGTTGTCAGCAACATGGAAGTCTATTCCCCCGGCGCTTCCTCCTGTGTATTTATCGGAGACTCTACCCTTGCCAATGACATTCCTATTTTGCTGGCAGAACGGCTACAGAACGCCGGAATTACAGACATGGGTATTTTGCAGCAGGCTATTAAGGGAAACCGGTTGCTGGATGACGGCGCCGGATTTTTGGGAATGGCTTATGGAGAATCCATGATGGACCGCTTTGAAAGGGATGCTTTAAATCAGCCGGGAGTCGAGGCTATTTTTCTGAAGGTGGGAGACAACGACATTATCCACCCCAACTGTGAGAGCATGAAGGGAGAGGCTCGACCGGTAACCACAGAAGAAATGATTGCCGGATATAAAGAACTGATTGAAAAAGCTCATAACCGTGGCATCAAGGTGTATCTGTTTACCCGCTCCGCCTGGAAAGGATATACCCGGAACCTGTTAGGTGGTGGAGATGATATTCAATGGACGCCTGAGCTGGACCAGATGCGGGTGGATATCAATGAGTGGATTCGAAGCGAGGATAATCCGGCGGACGGTGTGATTGATTTGGACTGGATGTGTCAGGATGAGAATGCTACCCAGTTGAAGGACGAGTACACCACCGACGGCGTCCACTTTACCCCTGAAGGGCAGCAGGCACTGGTAGACAGCCTGCCGCTGGACGATTTTAGATAAATTTTTTCGGGGAAACGGTACGGCCTTTCCGCCGTGCCGTTTCTTCTGTCATCATCAATGGAGCGTGAATTATGAAAGACTTTGACCTGATTCTTTTCGACTTGGACGGAACCCTCACCCGGTCTGACCCGGGTATTCTCCGGTGCATCCGAGAGACTATGAAAAAGCTGAATGTACCGGAACCGCCTGCCGAAACCATGCGGAAATTTATTGGTCCGCCCTTGACGTTGAGTATTCGGGAATACTGCGGCATTACCGGCAAAAAAGCTATGGAATTTGTGGAGGAATATCGAAGCATCTACAATGTAAAAGGAGTGTTTGAAGCCGAGGTATTCGACGGTATGTTTCCTCTTTTGAAAAAGCTGGGGGAAGCCGGCTATAAACTGGCACTGGCTACTTCTAAACCCCAAAGTTCTGCCAATCTGGTTTCTGACCACTTCGGCATTACCCCGTATTTGGATATGATCTCCGGTGCTTCGGAAGACGAAAAAGATACCAAAGCCAATGTGATTCTTCGAGCCATCGCTGCCATGAATACTACTGCCTCACGGACATTGATGATTGGCGATACCCGTTTTGACGCGGAAGGAGCACAGCAAGCCAAAACTCATTTTTTGGGTGTTTTATATGGCTATGGAACTCGAGAAGAAATGGAAGCCTTTGGTGCGGTTCATTTCGTGGATACGCCAGAAGACATTGGAAAATGGATTTTGGAAGAGTGAGCACTGTCTGTTGCGGTTTTTTCAAAAAGACAGTATAATATAATCATTATGTCAGAAAACCATGCAGCGGATACGATGTTGTAACGGATAGTCCCATTTGTACGGTTCATTCTGATATGCCATTATGTCTCAAATAAGTTTTCGATACAATCCGATAGTTTTTGGAGCAATCCATTAGTTATAACGAAAGATATGAAAGGAAGGTCCCATTATGGCACGGAAAAAAGCAGAAACCACAAAAAAACAAACGGCTGCAAAAGAGACTACTCCCTCGGCTGCGGAAAAAGAGGTCTCCGCTGCAGTAAAAGCTACGCCCCAAAAAGATAAGGCGCCTGCTGCAAAAAAGACAAGGTCTACTTCGAAGAAGACTGCATCTACTGCGAAAAAAGCCGCGCCTGTGAAGGAAACTACGCCCGCTGCGGAAAAAGCCGCACCTGTAAAGGAAACCGCACCCGCTGCAAAAAAAGCTGCGCCTGTAAAGGAAACCGCACCCGCTGCAAAAAAAGCTGCGCCTGTAAAGGAAACCGCACCCGCTGCAAAAAAAGCTGCGCCTGTCAAAGAATCCGCACCCGCTATCGAAACCACCAAACCGGCTAAAGAGGCGGCTCCTGTGGAAAAAATGGCTCCAGTCGCCGAACCGTCTACACCTGCTCCACAAGAGGCTGCCCCTGTAAACCCGGCTGCTAACCTGCCTCGCAGAAGTGTTGCGTTTATAGGCTCCGAATGCCATCCGTTTGTTAAGACAGGCGGACTGGGCGATGTGATGTATGCACTGCCTCGTGAGCTTGTCCGGCTGAACTGTGATGTTCGCGTCATTCTCCCTCGCTACGCATGTATCCCTAAGAAATATCAGGATAAGATGGTTTATCGCGGCGAGTTTTATAT
This sequence comes from Clostridiales bacterium, assembly GCA_019422525.1. Lineage (GTDB taxonomy): Bacteria > Bacillota > Clostridia > Oscillospirales > Acutalibacteraceae > Heritagella_A. The sequence continues at coordinate 49,240 of JAHZDE010000002.1, read as the reverse complement.
GGATTTGGGCAAGACCGGCCGTCAGTACTATGTGGGTATTATGGAATACATCTGTGACGGCGTAGTGTATGACTTTATTGACAATGAGGAATTCTTCTCTTCCGGCAACCCTTATATCAGTCTGGTAGATGATATTCCGAAATATTGCTTCTTTAGCAAGGCTGCCTTGGCTGCACTGAATTATATGAACTGGATTCCTGACATTGTCCACTGCCATGACTGGCAGGCGGGTCTTGTGCCGGTATATCTCCGTACCCTGTTTAAAGACTCTCCGGTTGGCCATGCACGTTCCATCCTCACCATTCACAATCTCCGTTTCCAGGGCATCTACAATATCCCCACCATCCAATACTGGTCCGGCTTGCCCGACGAAGTATTTAACATGGGCGCTCTGAAACAGGACTATGAGGATGCAAACATGCTCAAGGGCGGACTTGCTTATGCAGACCGTATTACCACCGTAAGCGGCACCTATGCATACGAAATTCAGACCAGCGAGTATGGCGAGCATCTGGAAGACCATCTGCGCTATCACAGCGGTAAACTGAGAGGTATTGTCAACGGCATTGACTATGACATGTGGAACCCGGAGACGGACCCTGCATTGGCTGTTAATTATGGCCTTGGCAACGTACTGGACCACAAGATGGAAAATAAACTTGCACTGCAAAAAGAACTGGGTCTGGAAGAAAACCAGGATAAGTTTGTTATCGGCCTGATTTCCCGTCTGACCAATCAGAAGGGATTGGATCTCGTCAGCTCCATTATCCCGCAGGTTCTGGATGGCAACACGCAGGTTGTGGTTCTGGGCACCGGCGACAAGCAGTATGAGGATACCTTCCGTTATTATGAAAATGCTTATCGCGGAACGTTCAGCGCATGTATCCAGTATGACGAGGCAAGAGCACACCGCATTTATGCAGGCGCAGATGCATTGTTGGTACCCTCTCGCTTTGAGCCCTGCGGTCTGACACAGCTGAATGCTATGCACTATGGCACACTTCCCATTGTCCGTGAGACTGGCGGTTTGAAGGATACCGTGGAGCCTTACAACAACTTTACCGGCGACGGCAACGGTTTTACCTTTGACCGCTATGACGCTGGGCTTTTGCTCGACGCGATTAACCGTGCCAAGACTGTTTATTTTACCAATCGCTATCACTGGGACGAAGTTGTCCAGCGCGATATGGCAAAGGATGTTTCCTGGGAGAATTCCGCAAAGCAATATAAGAATTTGTACCTGGAACTGACACAGTGGTAATGACCTAACTTTCCTATATGGTTGTCCGGTTTTCCATATACTGAAAAATATTTCTTTATAAAGCAAGAGGCTGACCCTTAGGGGTTGGCCTTTTGTCTGGTTTAGGAAGAAATGATGGTTCGAAAAATAACGTTTATGCTGGAATTTTATAAAAATCACAGATGGAATCTGGAAAACGCCTTGAGAGGAAACGGGGAATCTGGTATAATTATATGTCACAGTGTGGCTTTTTCAATTAGAAAGCTAACGGCGTAAAAAGGCGTAGCGTCAGAATTTCCAATCGCCAAAAGCCTTGAAAATATGCGAAATTTTAAGGAGATGCAGAGATATATGAAATTAGGAATCGTCGGTCTGCCCAATGTGGGCAAGAGTACCCTGTTTAACGCCATTACCAACGCAGGCGCACAGTCCGCAAACTACCCCTTCTGTACCATTGAGCCCAACGTGGGTGTGGTTGCCGTTCCGGACAAGCGGCTGGATAAGCTGGCAGAAATGTATGAGCCGGAAAAGTACACCCCTGCTACTATCGAGTTTGTGGATATCGCCGGTCTGGTAAAAGGTGCTTCCAAGGGTGAAGGCCTGGGAAATAAATTCCTGTCCAATATTCGCGAAGTGGACGCTATTGTCCATGTGGTGCGCTGCTTTATTAACGACGATATTATCCATGTGGAAGGCAGTATTGACCCTGCCCGCGACATTGAAACCATCAACCTGGAACTGATTCTCTCTGATATGGAGATTTTGGACCGCCGTATCGACAAAACTCGGAAAATGCTCAAAGCCGATAAGAAGTATCAGGAGGAGCTGGACTTTTTCCTGCGGGTACGTGAAGCGCTGGACGCCGGTAAATCTGCCCGCTCGGTGGAGTGCAATGAAGAGGAAAAAGAATGGTTGTCTACCGTTTCCCTGCTCACCAACAAACCCATTATCTATGCCGCTAATATGAGTGAAGATGACTTCAAAAACGGCGTGGAAAATAATCCCGGCTATCAGGCTGTGAAGAAAATTGCCGAAGAAGAACATGCCGCCGTGCTGCCCATCTGTGCAGAGATTGAAGCCGAAATTTCCGGTATGGACTGGGAGGAAAAACAGCTGTTCCTGGCCGATATGGGTCTGGAGGAATCCGGCCTTGACCGCCTGATTAACGCCTGTTATTCCCTGTTGGGCCTGATTTCCTATCTGACCGCCGGCAAACCGGAGGTTCGTGCATGGACCATTACCAAAGGTACCAAAGCGCCCCAGGCTGCCGGTAAAATTCACACCGATTTTGAACGTGGATTTATTCGTGCGGAGGTTATCTCCTTTGACGACCTGATGTCTTGTGGCTCTATGGCAGCTGCCAAAGAGAAGGGCTTGGTACGAAGCGAAGGAAAGGACTATGTCATGCAGGATGGCGACATTGTTCTCTTCCGATTTAATGTGTAAACTTTTGAATGGATAAGAAAAAGGCTGCCTCGGGCTTTTGACACCCAAGGCAGCCTTTAATTTTTTTTGAGATTAGTAATTGGTGGCTTTACGCTCGAAATAGGCCTGAGGATGGCGGCAGGCAGGACATACAGCAGGAGCCGCTTTTCCTACGTGAATATATCCACAATTCCGGCATACCCAAACAACTTCATCGTCGCACTTGAATACAATATCTTCTTTCACATTTGCCAGCAGCTTACGATAACGCTCCTCATGGCTCTTTTCCACTTGGGCAATCAGGCGCATAACGGCGGCAATCTCTTTGAAGCCCTCTTCTTCGGCTACTTCGGCGAATTCCTTATACATCTCGGTCCACTCATAGTTTTCGCCTGCAGCAGCGTCTTCCAAGTTCGCAGCAGTATCGGGAATTACTCCATCGTGGAGATACTTAAACCAGATTTTGGCATGTTCTTTTTCGTTGTTGGCAGTCTCTTCAAAAATTGCGGCAATCTGCTCAAACCCGTCTTTTCTGGCCTTAGAGGCGTAGTAGGTATACTTGTTTCTTGCTTGAGATTCCCCGGCAAATGCGGCCATCAGATTGGCTTCGGTTCTGCTTCCTTTGAATTCCATGACATGTACCTCCCGTTATTTTTAATATCTCGGCATACTGAAAGTATCGCCATTTGATGCCCTTATTATACACGATGCTTCCGAAAATTGGAAGAGAAAAAATAAAAATAATTCTTAATTTTATTTTAAATTTCAAATAAAAAGGGAATAAGGATGCAAGAACCAGTGCAAACTTTGCTGTCAGAAATATGGGGTGTATTGGGATAGCATTTGTCGAAATATTACAGAGACTCTGTAGGGAATTCTATAAAAAAACAAAAACCGGGATGCAGAATATTTCTGCATCCCGGTTTATTTTGTAAAAATTAGTCGGCGTATTTATCGTCGTTCCAAGCGTACATCTTACGCAGCTCTGCGCCAACGGTCTCCAACTGATGGGAAGCCTCGATGCGGCGGCAGGCATTGAAGTGTGCACGGCCGTTCTTGTTCTCAGCAATCCACTTGCTGGCGAAGGTGCCGTCCTGAATCTCGGTCAGAATCTTCTTCATTTCCTTCTTGGTCTCATCGGTGATCAGGCGCTTGCCAGTCTCGTAATCGCCAAACTCAGCGGTATCAGAGATGGAATAACGCATCATCTTGAAGCCGCCGGTGTAAATCAGATCAACGATCAGCTTCATCTCATGGATGCACTCGAAGTATGCGTTTTCGGGAGCATAGCCAGCTTCAACCAGAGTCTCAAAGCCAGCCTTCATCAGAGCGGTTACGCCGCCGCACAGAACAGCCTGCTCGCCGAACAGGTCGGTTTCGGTTTCAATCTTAAAGGTGGTTTCCATGATAGCTGCACGTGCGCCGCCGATACCTGCGCCATATGCCAGAGCGATTTCCAGGCAGTGGCCGGTAGCATCCTGCTCTACAGCAACCAGGCAGGGAGTACCCTTGCCCTCCACATACTCGCTGCGCACAGTGTGGCCGGGAGCCTTGGGAGCAATCATGAATACGTCAACATCAGCCGGGGGCTTAATCTGGCCAAAATGAATGTTAAAGCCATGAGCAAAAGCCAGTGCTTTACCTTCTGTCAGATAGGGAGCAATGTCCTTGTAGTACATGTCAGCCTGACGTTCATCGGGAATCAGCACCATAATGATATCGGCAATCTTGGTGGCCTCGGGCACAGTCATAACGGTAAGGCCGTGAGCTTCGGCGCGAGCGCGGCTCTTGCTGCCCTCATACAGGCCAACAACGACATTCACGCCGCTGTCCTTCAGGTTCAGGGCATGGGCATGGCCCTGGCTGCCGTAGCCGATGACGGCGACGGTTTTGTCTTTGAGAACGTTGATGTCACAATCTGCCTGATAATAAATCTTCGGCATAATGAGTACCTCCTGAATCCTTTTAAAAATATATATGGAAGCCGGGGAGCAGCAAAATTACCGCCCGGCGGCCGCATAAGCGTTTAAGCTTCTTTTTTTCGAGTAATGGCAGCACCTTTTTCAATGGCGATGGTGCCAGTACGGACAACCTCTTTCACCCCATAGGGATGAAGCAGCGTCATAAGATTTTCTCCCTTTTGCGGGGTCCCTGCAAAACGTAATGTCATGGTGGTAGGGGAGACATCAATCACCCGAGCGTCAAACAGGTTGGCAAGCTGCAAAATTTCGGTTCGCTGCTGAGCGTTGGCCGAAACCTTAATCAGATTGAGTTCACAGCTGAGAAAATCTCCAGCGGTATCCAGCGTTTTCACTTTGATAACGGGAATCACTTTATTCAGCTGTTTTTCTACCTGCTCTACAATATGTTCATCCCCGTTGACTACAATGGTCATTCGGGAAATTTTCGGGTCTTCTGTAACACCTACGGCCAGACTGTCTATGTTAAAGCCCCGGCGGGAAAACAAACCCGCTACCTTGGACAGGACACCGGGCTGGTTTTCGACCAGAACGGCAAGCGTATATTTCATCCCGGTTCCCTCCTTATATGGTAGGCGTGTCCGGGTCTACCCGGCACACCAGCACAAAGGGGCCCTTGTGCTCCAGCATTTCTTTCGCATACTCTACGGCCTGACGGTTATTTTCTGCCCGTTTGGCAGGAAGCCCATAGGCTGCACACAATGCAACAAAATCCGGGTTTCCGTCCAGTGTAGTGGCAGCATATCGATGGCCATACAGTTTATCCTGCAATTCCTTTACCATACCCAGACGGCCGTTTTCCATGATAATCAGCTTAATATTCACGCCGGTCTGGCAAAGGGTACCAAGTTCCCCCATCACCATCTGGAAGGAGCCGTCTCCACAGACCGCCACCACTTCCCGGTGAGGCTTTGCCAGCTTCGCACCGATGGCTGCGGGAAGAGCATATCCCATGGTTCCCAAGCCGCCGGAAGTGAGGAACCGGCCTTCTTTTACATTGTAATTTCTGGCACACCAAATCTGATTCTGTCCTACATCCGCCACCAATATGGCGTTTTCGTCCATCAACTGAGAAAGACTTCGGATAAAGGAACGGGGTTCCACCGCATCCTCCCGGTCTACTCCATGGGGAACGTAGTCTGCTTTTAAATCTACGACACGTTTCACCCATTCTGGCCGGTCAATATAATGGATTTTCTCGGCCATCTGTGCCAGTACCTGTTGGATATCGCCCACAATTGGGATATCCACCGGCATGTTTTTCCCGATTTCTGCCGGGTCAATATCAATATGAATAATCTTGGCCTGTTCTGCTACCTGCTCCGGTGCAGCTACTGCACGATCGCCTACCCGCGCACCGCACAGGATAATCAAATCCGCTTCGTGCATAGCCCGGTTTGCATAAGAACGGCCATGAGAGCCAATCATGCCCAAATATCGGTCACTGTCCATGGGAACCACGCCAATGCCCATCATCGTGGCCACAATCGGAAGCCCACTATTTTTGGCAAACGCTTTCATTTCTTCCCGGGCTCCCGCCAGCACCACGCCGCCGCCGCAGCAAATGAGGGGGCGCTTGGCTTCTTCAATCGCTTGAATTGCTTTTTTAATCTGTAGTCCGTGGCCCTGGGTTCGGGGCTTATAACCAATAATTTCGGCTTTTTCCGGATAAGTAAAACTGTCTGCTTTTGCCTGCTGAATGTCAACCGGCACATCAATCAATACCGGGCCGGGCCGGCCGGTAGAAGCAATGTGAAATGCCTCCTTAAAAACGCGGGGAATCTCTTTGACATCCTTCACCAGATAACTGTGCTTGGTAAAAGACTCACAGGCGCCGGTAATATCGGCTTCCTGAAAAACATCCCTGCCCAGCAGTTCAGAGCTTACCTGTCCGGTAATGGCCACAATCGGAATAGAATCCATATAAGCCGTGGCAATACCCGTAATTAAATTGGTGGCGCCAGGACCGGAGGTGGCGATGCACACGCCGGGTTTTCCGCAGCTGCGGGCATATCCGCTGGCCATATGGGCCGCGTTTTGCTCTTCCCGTACTAGGACATGGCGGACAGAAGACTGGTATAAATAATCATAAAAAGGGCATATTGCTGCGCCGGGATAGCCAAAGGCAATTTCAACACCTTCTGCTTCCAGACATTTGACCATCATTTCGGCTCCGCTTATCAAAAAGCATCCCCCTCCTTTTGTCATGACTTCACACCAATATATCAGACAACCTGTTTAGTTGTCTGATGAGATGTGTTTCATTCATTATATCCTTTTATGCAGGATTCGTCAATGCTCCATTCAAAAATAATTATACACAACGCAGCTTACTCTGAAAAGACCTTGGATTGAATTTTTTCCATAACACGCTGCCATCCTCTTATAATGGAAGTTTCCTCCAGTGTTTGGCATTTTCCATTCTCTACTACCATCTTCCCACCGATGAACACATGAGTGACGGCTCCTGCACCACACTGGGTTACCAAATTATGCAAAAGCGCAGGATGTCCCGGAAAATCGGGATACAGGGCGGGATCATGCAGCGAAATCAACACCAAATCTGCCTGTGCATCATCACACAACACGCCACAATCGGAACGTCCCAGCACTTGACTTCCGCCACGACAAGCCAGCTGTAAAATATCCTGTGCCCGATACGCTTCACCGCCGGGCTGTACCTTCATCAAATGATAAGCTGTACGAATCACTTCCCACCAATCTGTGGAGCCCCAATCACTTCCCAAGCCACAAGGAATTTTGCGTTTCAATACTGCCGGAAGATTCATTATGCCGGTTCCGGTATACAGATTGCTCACCGGGTTGTGTACAACACCCGCTCCGCTTTTGGCGATGATATCCCAGTCTTTTTCCGTTGCATGGACACAGTGATATAGTACGTTCCGATGGGACAAAAGCCCCTTTTCCAAAAACAGTTCCGGCGAAGATTTTCCGCAGAATTTCTCTGCCAGATGCCGGCGGTAAGCGGTCTCCAAGCAATGGCTGCCAAAAATTCTATCTGGAAAGCGGTCATACATGGATTTGACAGCAGGAAGTGATTCTTCCGTGAAATCTTCCTCTTCCAGCAGATGCCCGGCAAAAGAAACCAGCGGGGAATCTTGTCCGACAAATTCTGGCAAAAGGGTATCTGCATCCAAAATTCCGCGCATTCCCAGTGCTTCCAACGCCCGCTTTTGAGCCAAAAGGCTGCCATTCACAGCGCCGCCGTCAAACACCATGGTAACACCCTGTTTTACAAGCTGCATATATTCAAACCGGGCGATGGTTTCCATCTCTTCTTCCAGCAAATCCTGTTCAATTACATCATATACCCGAGCCTGCATAGCGGTTTCTGATATTTCTCCAAACCATTCTGCAAGGGGATAGTCATGTTCCAGCCCCTTTCCCGGCGTGGAAAGCCCGTGAAAATGGGTGTTGACCATTCCAGGCAGACACAGCATCTGAGAGGCATCGATTCCTTCTGTCAGGGTTCCGGGGGGCAGTAGCTTCAGACGGTCTTTTTCTAAGGTAATATCATAGATATGCAGGGAATTATCCGGTAAAAAACAAAGAGCGCTGCATAATTTCATACCATCGTTCTCCTTTCTCTGATAGGGAATAAATTCAGTATAAAACAATTCCGGTGAATGTCAAGAATTCCCCATAGAGACGGCACTCTTCGGTTCCTCTACATCTTTTTCCTGTGACAGAAAACGACGGTATAACAAGTCGATTCCAAATGCTCCAAGTGGTGCTGTAATAAGAATGGCAAGTACCGCCACCGTAAGTACCAAATGGCCGCAGGCAAGCCCAGCTGCCAGAGGCAGACCACCAATTGCTGCCTGCACAGTGGCTTTCGGCATATAAGCTACGGTACAGAACAGGCGCTCTTTTCCGTTGAGTGCTGTTTTGAGTAAGCATACGGTTACGCCTGCCATACGGAACAGCAAAGCTCCAAAAATCAAAATCACCGCTGCAAACCCTGCGCTGGATACATACTGCAAGTCTACGGTTGCGCCTACCAGTACAAACAACAATACCTCAGCAGCTGTCCAAAGTTTGGAATACTTCACCGAAAGGCGTACTGCGGCAGGCTCACGTTTTTTCTGAACCGCAACGCCCATACTCATAACGGCCAGAAGCCCCGAAAACGGTACATATTCACCAATGGCATCCTGCTGGCTGACAAGGATGCAGGATAGGCTCAACAAAATGACCACTTTCAGAGAATCACGAATATGGACCTTTTTAAAATAAAAAGCGAGAAGCAGCCCGATTCCCAGTCCTACTGCAATACCGGTAATAATGGAAACGGGAATCTGTACCAGTGTAAGGGGGGAGAAGCTTCCTCCCTGTTCCAACCCCATAAACGAGGTAAACATGACAATGACAAATACATCGTCCACAGAGGCGCCCGCAAGCAGCATTTGGGGAATACTTTTCTCTGTCCCACGCTTTTCTTCCATGAGCTTGAGCATTTTGGGAACAATCACCGCCGGAGAAACGGCTGCCAACACTGCGCCCATAATGGCGGCCTCGCCATAAGAAATTCCCAGCAGAGGCGGCGCCAACAGAATAATCCCCGCCATTTCAAAAGATGCCGGCACAAAGCACAGCAGCACCGCAGGCCGTCCGACTTTTTTCAAATCGTTGAGGTTTAAAGACAGCCCTGCACGGGTCAAAATGATAATCAGGGCAATTTGCCGCAAATCAGCGGAAATGTTCAGAATGGAATCATCCAGCAGATTGAGGACACATGGCCCCAGCAAAATACCGGCAACCATCATACCCAGCAGTCCAGGCAGGCGGCACTTACGGCACACCCATCCCAGCGCCATTCCTGCGAGAAAAATCAGGCCAAGACTTGTTAACATAAAACACCCTCCAAATTAAAATATGGACACATAACAAAAAAATGCCAATGACCCCTGTCTTTCGACAGAAGTCATCAGCATTTCTCAGCGGTTTCGGCAAACGCCGGGGGAGTACTTCATTCCCCGTGTTTCATTGTAGAAATCAGGATAGCACATTCTTGTTAAAAAGGCAAGCCTGCTCCGCTATTTTTCAAAATGTTTTTGCTTTATCCCAGCAGGAACTGGCTGATACTGATGACCAGCCCGGAAAATACGATGGACACCGTAGATACCAGTTTAATCAGGATATTCAGCGACGGGCCGGAAGTATCCTTGAAGGGGTCACCTACCGTATCACCAATGACAGCAGCTTTGTGACAGTCAGAACCTTTTCCGCCGTGTTTACCTGACTCGATATACTTTTTAGCGTTATCCCATGCGCCGCCAGCGTTGGACATGAACACCGCCATCGCAAAACCGGTTACAGTAACGCCGCCCAACAATCCAACCACGGCTTCTACGCCGAGAATACAGCCAGTCACAATAGGAACGATAATTGCCAGCAACGAAGGCAGCACCATTTCATGCAGTGCGCCCTTGGTACACAAATCCACACAGGAAGCATAATCTGGGTCGGCTTTCCCCTGCATAATTCCCTTAATTTCCCGGAATTGGCGGCGAACCTCCACCACAATGGACTGTGCTGCACGCTGTACGCCGCTCATAGTCAGTGCCGCAAAAATAAAGGTCAGCATAGCGCCCAGGAAAATGCCGACCAGCACTGCCGGATTGGTCAGAGACAAGTCAATGGTAACTTTTCCTTTTACCACATCAACATAGGAAACCAGCAGCGCCAATGCTGTCAATGCAGCAGAACCAATAGCAAAACCTTTACCGGTAGCGGCGGTGGTATTGCCCAGAGAGTCCAACGCATCGGTACGGTTACGGACTTCTTCTCCTAAACCGCTCATTTCTGCAATACCGCCTGCATTATCGGCTACAGGTCCGTATGCGTCAGTGGCCAGTGTAATCCCCAAAGTGGAAAGCATTCCTACCGCTGCGATACCGATTCCATACAGACCACGACTAAAGCATGCTTCATAATTCTGAGCGTCAGCGGTGTTGAGAGAACCGCCTGCTGCCAAAAACGATACAATAATGGCAATACCCACAATAATCACTGGTGCAGCAGTGGAGAGCATTCCCAGGGAAATACCGCCAATAATAGTAGTCGCTGCACCGGTCTCGGTAGAATCAGCCAGCTTTTTGGTAGGCTTATAAGTATCCGACGTGTAGTATTCAGTAAAATAGCCAATGGCAACGCCTGCCAGCATACCGGCAAGAATGGCAAAATATACGCCCATATCGCCCAGAATAAACCAGGTGAGAGGCGCCGCCAAGATTGCAGCCAAAACGGTAGCGCTGTAGGTACCTTTTCGCAAGGCTCCCAGCAAATCACGCTGAGAAGCGCCTTCTTTTGTACGGATGAGGAAAGACCCTAACAGAGAACAAATCACGCCTACCACTGCAATAGACAGCGGAAGAAGCATGGCACTCCAGCCTTTATCAGTTCCGCCATAAGCGGCTGCACCCAATGCAAAAGTCGCCAGAATGGACCCCACATAGGACTCATAGAGGTCTGCACCCATACCGGCCACATCACCAACATTATCGCCTACATTATCGGCAATGGTAGCAGGGTTGCGAGGGTCATCCTCGGGAATCCCGGCTTCTACCTTTCCCACCAAATCAGCGCCTACATCGGCGGCCTTTGTAAAAATACCGCCGCCTACACGGGCGAACAATGCCATAAAGGAAGCACCCATACCAAACATAACCATGGTGTGAGCAATTTGTGCTGCATCATATCCAGCAATATACTTTAAAATATGGAACCATACAGAAATATCCAGCAGTCCCAATCCCACTACCGTGAAACCCATAACGGAACCAGAAGAAAATGCCACCTGCAAGCCTCGATTCAAGCTCTCATGGGCAGCGTGAGCAGTCCGTGCATTGGAAGAAGTCGCTATCTTCATACCAATAAAGCCTGCTAATGCAGAATAACAGCCGCCGGTTAGAAAAGCAAAGGGAATAAACCAGTTGTCCAGCTGACCTGTAGCTACCAGAATCAACAAGACTACAAAGACTACCAGAAAAATTTTGACAACAGCCTTATACTGCCGTTTCAGATAGGCATTGGCTCCTTTACGAATAGAAGCCGCCAGTTTTTTCATTAAATCGGTCCCCTCAGAAAATCGGAGCACCTTCCGGCTTTGTATCACGGCAAACAGCAACGCGATAACCGCTCCGGCAAGACCAATCCAGAACAGGTTTTCTGTCATTTTCTCCACTCCTTTTGTTTCATATTCAAACGCCATCTTCTCTTGTGGGATATGTACATTTTAGCGCACTAAAGGAGTAAGTGCAATAGCTTTCCGTTTTTTAATACAAAATTTTTTTTGAATCTTTGCAAATACTATGATTTATAAACCGTACAAATTCTTCTGATGGGTCTTGATTGGTACCATAGCCATGGTTTTATACATACGAAAAATAAAAGGTCTGGATGGTTGTATATCCAGACCTTGACAGTTTATATTATTTTTCCTGACTGGCTTTTGCCACTGCATCAGCCACCGCTTCCGTTACACATGCATCAAAAATGCTGGGAATAATATATTCTTCGTTCAATTCTTCCGGAGAAATCACAGAAGCAATGGCCTGTGCTGCAGCTACTTTCATTTTTGGCGTAATATCCCGGGCCCGGGCCTGCAAAGCACCCTTAAAAATACCGGGGAATGCCAGCACATTGTTGATCTGATTGGGGAAGTCACTGCGGCCGGTACCCATCACCTTGACTCCGGCTGCTTTGGCTTCATCATACATAATTTCAGGGGTCGGGTTCGCCATAGCAAAAACAATGGGGTCAGCGGCCATAGTCCGAATCATTTCCGGCTTTAATGCGCCGCCTACGGATACACCGACAAAAACATCCGCGCCTACCAACGCATCCGCTAAGGTGCCTCTCAGGTCTTCGGGATTGGTAATGTCGCACAACATCTTTTTATGATCAGCAATCCCCACGCCGCGCTCTTTATACAGGATACCGTTTTCGTCGCAGGCAATGATATATTTTGCACCGGCTGCCAGCATCATTTTGATAATGGCCGTTCCTGCTGCACCCGGTCCATTCAGAACAATCTTGATATCTTCAATCTTTTTTCCAACTACCTTCAAAGCATTCAAAAGAGCTGCCGTTACCACAATACCGGTTCCGTGCTGGTCATCGTGAAACACAGGAATATCCAGCTCTTCTTCCAAACGGCGCTCAATTTCAAAGCAACGGGGGGAAGAAATATCTTCCAGGTTAATTCCGCCAAAGCACGGGGCAATGTTCTTGACAGTACGAATGATTTCTTCGGTATCTTGGGTATCCAGACAAATCGGTACTGCGTCTACGCCGCCAAACTCTTTGAACAGCACGGCTTTTCCTTCCATAACGGGAATGGCCGCTTGTGCACCGATATTTCCAAGCCCTAAAACGGCGCTGCCGTCGGAAACCACTGCAATGGTACGGCCTTTTAAGGTATATTCATAAACAGCTTCGGGATTTTCATGAATTTTCCGGCAGGGCTCGGCAACACCGGGCGTGTAGGCTGTGCTTAAGTCGTCCCGGGTTTCCAGCTTGACACGGCTGATGGTTTCTACCTTTCCCTGATGCTCCCGATGCATTTTTAATGCCAGCTCGTTAAAATTCTTTCCCAATTTGAGCGCCCCTTTTCGATTCTTATTTTGGAAACAGTATAACACAATTTCCGCACAAAATCTACAAACGCATCCAGTGTTTACACGGAGCACCAGCATATTTTCCCTCCTATCTGCATAGCTTTTCAGAAATGGACAAAGGAGGAATGATACCTTGTATGATTATACCCGGGTTACGCTGGAATTACAGCAGCTGGCGGGAAGATATGAACAGTGCCAGCTTTCTTCTGCAGGAAAAAGCCTTTGCGGACGTTCTCTGCATTTATTTCGCATGGGAAACGGTGAAAAAAATGTTCTATATGCCGGCGCATTTCATGGGCTGGAAGGAATTACCGCTGCTATACTGACACATTTTTGCCGCAGAATTTGCCAAGCGAAAGAAAGTGGCCTGGCTGTATATGGAGTTCCTGTCCGGCCCCTCTTAGAAAAAATCTCATTTTACTGTATTCCTATGGTAAATCCCGACGGAGTCGAAATCTCTGTTTGCGGAGAAAAAACTGCCGGGAAATATTCCAATATTTCTGCTGGGAAAGCCCATCGCTGGCAGGCCAACGCTCGGGGAGTGGACATCAATCATAATTTTGACGCAGGCTGGCATGTGCTTCATCAAATGGAGCAAAATGCAGGTATTACAGGTCCCGGCCCCACCCGTTATGGCGGAGCATTTCCGGAAAGTGAGCCGGAAACGTCTGCCTTGACTGCCCTTTGCCGGAAGATTCCTTTTCGCTTGGTCATAGCCCTGCATACCCAAGGGGAAGAAATTTACTGGCAATATGGAGAACATACCCCAAAAGAATCTTCCTCTATGGCAGAAAAATTCGCTGAAGTTTCCGGCTATCGCGCCGCTTTTCCGGAACCAATGGCCTCGTTTGGAGGGTTCAAAGACTGGTTTATCGAAACATTTCACCGACCCGGATTTACCATTGAAGCCGGCAAAGGGAAAAATCCTTTGCCTTTTTCAAAATTGTGCGCTATAGAGTCAAAAATCTTCCCGATATTGGCCATAGGGTTACAGATGGCAGCTTTAGAGAATTACGGAATCTCCCATTGAATGTGACAAAACCGTTGCAATCCTTTCATGTTTCTGTAATTGTTTCCTTATAGTCTATATGATATGATAAAAGGACCGGGAAAAACCCGGCCTTTTACATGGAAAAAGTGAGACGATACCCGTAAAAAGAAAGGATTCTGTCATGTTATGAAAAAAACACAAATGAAAATAGCTGTTCTGCTGGCAGCATTACTTCTTTCTTCCGCTTCTCTTTTGAGTGCCTGTTCACCGGAAAATACCGATACATCCTCTGATTCTTCCTCGTCGGCCGTGAGCAGCACCGTTTCGCAGGATTCCTCCGGCCTTCGGGATGATTCCTCTTCTACGGAAAGCCAATCTGACAATTCTCAGATTCTTCCTGACGTCAGTGCTGACGATCCTACTTTTGTACAGCTTTTTGCAGAAAATCCGCTGGACGCTGCCTATGCCAAAGAAGCAGAAGATGCAGCCAGTACCGGTCAAATGCTCAGTGTTATGAATCGATATATTGAATTTTGGAAAAAAGAAGTTGATGGAGCATACCAACAGCTAATGGATAAAACATCAGGAGAAGGAAAAGACTCCATTCGCACCCAGCAGGAAGAATGGGTGAATGGTACTGAGGAAACACTCCGCTCTATCGAAGAGGAGGCTCAAGGGGATGGAACTGCCCGTCAGCTTGAAATCTCCGGACAGATTTTGTCTTACTACCGCGCCCGGGCAGCCAGTCTGTACAGCCAGCTATATCAAATTGAGCCCGACTTTTCTTATCAGTTTAGCCAGACCGACACGACTTCTTCTCAGGAATCATAAAAATTCCTATACAAAAAGCCGCTGTTTCCAGCGGCTTTTTCTTTTATGATGATAATATGGTCAGTTTTGGGGCGAATTACTTTCTACTGCACTTAGCGTTTCCGATGAAGCCAGTTGGCTCTCTTCCGACTGACTACTTTCAGGCGTAGGAGTACTTTCGGGAGCCGGCGTCTTTTCAGGCTCTATCATCGTATTCTTATACACCACTAACGATTGACTGCCCATTTGCTGATACCTGGTTTCTACCAGATTCTTTTTATATTTTACCTGTCCATCCAGTGGGTCATTGAAGTAATAATATTGACTATCATACCCCGTAAGTACAAGACAATGTTCATGAGAAATCCACTGAAAGGTTTTCCCGGTATCTTTTAAAATCCATGTAGACCCTTTTCCTGGCTCCATCATATACATGGTTGCCCACATAACAACGGGAATCCCCTTATCAATATAGGTGCTGCATAAAGAAGAAAGGCTTTTTCCGGTGGTATTGACCATTGTACAGGAGTCGGGAAGAAATTTGTTAATGGCCTTTTCAATGCAGGGAGCATAGCAGCCAAATCCATTATTGGTATAGGGATTTCCCATGAAGACATCATTAGGATGATAGCCTACCAGCTTCCCGTTTTTATAAGTAAAGGAAGCTCTGGGAAGATAATTGTCAATAAAGGTATTGGGAGTAATCGAAATCCCCGCATACTGGCAGGCCATAACCGCACTCACACTCTCGCACCCGGTAGGATATGTTCCCACCTGACTAATAAAAGGAACTTCTGATAACCAAACTCTTTTTTCAGGAGTGGGAGTTGGCTTGGGCTTTTGGGTAGCACTGGGCTTTGAGGAAGTGGAATGATTCGGTGTTGGGGCAGGTTTTTGTGCCTGCTCCTTGTCCTCTTCTGTAATAACCTGGGCTGGCTTTTTTTGTGCCTCCAGTTCTTCCTTTTCTTTTTGATTTTCCTCGTATACCTGCAAAATTTCCGGATCTGTTTCCGGCTCATACACAGGTTCCGGGGTGCTTTTGGGTGTAGCTACCGGAGAGGGGGTTGGAGTAGGAGTAACCGAAGGTGATGGAGATGGGGTAGGGGTAGTAGTTGGTTCCGGTGTGGGAGAACTTGTCCTTTTTGGTGTAGGAGTTGGCGTCTCTACAGCAACAGAAGAAGAATCCAGTGAACTTGGAGACGGTTCTACTTTCATTTCCTCCAAACTTCCAAAAAGTCCAATGAAAATCAAGCTGAAACAGACTACCAATACCGCCACGCCCGCCAGCGCCATTTGCCTTCTTTTTTGATTCATGTTCCTTTATACTCCCCAAATGCTGTCAGTGAAACGATGCGGCTCAAGATTCTTCCGTATTTTCTATTGTTTGGGCCTCTTCCTGTACACTGTCGTCTGTGTCTTCATCTTCCTCCGGCATATCGTCTTCCTCTTCATGAGGCGCACGGGACAAGGTGACGACTTTGTTGTTTTCACCGGTAATCTTCATAACCCGCACACCCTTACTGGGACGGGCGCATACCCGAATCGATTCTGCCTGAATCCGGATGATAATTCCATCAGCAGAAATCAGAATAATGTCGTCATCCAAATCCACAACCTTAATAGCTGCTACATCACCATATTTCTCCACATGATAATTCAGCAAGCCCTTGCCGCCACGGCTTTGCAAACGATAGTCGGAAATCGGCGACAAACGTCCATAACCGGTTTCGGAAACCGTAAGGACCAATCCGTTTTCCCGCAGAATGGACATACCGACTACACAGTCTCCGTCCTTCAGCGTGATGGCTTTGACACCGCGGGCTGTCCGGCCCATTGCCCGGACGTCCGTCTCATGGAAACGGATAGCCATACCCTTCCGGGTAGCAGCCAACAACTCATCATTGCCGCTTGTCAAACGTACCCAGCTCAATGCGTCATCTTCGTCCAAATCAATGGCAATCACGCCACCTTTTCGGGTGGTATTAAATGCCTGCAAACTGGTACGCTTGATAATTCCGTTGCGGGTAACCATCACCAAATATTTGTCTTCCTGCATGTCCTGTACCCGAATCATGGAAGTTACCTTTTCATCGGCTGACAGAGGCAAAAGATTCGCAATATTCATTCCTTTACTGGTACGGGAACCCTCCGGCACTTCATAGGCCTTCATCCGGTAAACCCGTCCCAGATTGGTAAAGTACATGACATAATCATGATTGTTCAGTACAAACATTTCTGTGGCCACATCTTCGTCCCGGCGGGTCATGCCGCTGATGCCGCGTCCGCCACGGCGCTGGGTGTGATAGGTGTCCACTTTCTGGCGTTTGACATAACCGGCTTCCGTCAGGGTAAGGACACATTCCTCATTGGGAATCAAATCTTCGATGTCCACTTCACCACTGACAGCGGCAATTTCTGTCCGGCGCTCATCGGCATATTTTTTCTTCATAGCCAATGCTTCGTCCTTGACAATAGACAGAATCCGCTCTTCGTGAGACAGGATATCCAGATAGTCCGCAATTTTTACTTTGAGAGCTTCCAGTTCATCCTCAATTTTTTGCCGCTCCAAACCGGTCAACTGTCCCAGACGCATTTGGACAATGGCCTGAGATTGTACATCATCCAACCCAAACCGCTCGCACAACCGGGTCTTGGCTGTAGGCTGGTCAGGGGAGGTACGGATAATAGAAATCACTTCATCGATAAAATCGACTGCTATTTTCAAACCTTCCAGAATATGTTCCCGCTCCTGTGCTTTTTTCAGCTCAAAACGGGTACGGCGGGTTACCACTTCTTCCTGGAACCGGATATATTCCTTCAGCATTTGAATGAGTGTCAGCGTGCGGGGCTGCCCGTCTACAATAGCCAGCATAATAACGCCGAAGGTGGTCTGCATCTGCGTATAAGAATAGAGCTGATTTAAAACAATCTGCGGAGAAGCATCCCGCTTCACATCAATGACGATATGCATACCTGCACGGTCAGAATGGTCTTCCACATTGGAAATGCCCTCAATGCGCTTTTCCTT
Organism: Clostridiales bacterium; assembly: GCA_019422525.1. Lineage (GTDB taxonomy): Bacteria > Bacillota > Clostridia > Oscillospirales > Acutalibacteraceae > Heritagella_A. The sequence goes on along the minus strand of JAHZDE010000002.1, from coordinate 31,125 downwards.
GACCAAATCTGCAATGTTTTCAATCAGTCGTGCTTTGTTCACCTGATAGGGGATTTCGGTTACGACAATTTTAAAGCGGCCGTTTTTCTCTTCTTCGATTTCAGCACGGGCACGCACGGTAATGCGACCGCGGCCGGTACCATAGGCAGCACGAATTCCGCTGCGTCCCATAATCAATGCACCGGTGGGGAAGTCAGGCCCTTTGATATATTCCATCACTTCATCCAAGGTTGCATCCGGATTATCAATCAGGCAGCACATACCGTCGATTACCTCACCCATATTATGGGGAGGAATATTAGTCGCCATACCTACCGCAATACCGGTAGAACCGTTAACCAGGAGGTTGGGAAAATGGCAGGGAAGTACTTGGGGTTCCTTCAAACGGTCATCATAGTTGGGGCCAAAATCTACCGTATCCTTATCGATATCCGCCAGCATGTCCACAGAAAGCTTGCACATACGGGCCTCTGTATAACGATAAGCAGCCGGCGGGTCTCCGTCCACAGAACCAAAGTTTCCGTGGCCGTCTACCAGCACATACCGCATAGAAAAGTCCTGTGCCAGACGTACCAGGGCATCATATACCGAAGCGTCACCATGAGGATGGTAACGTCCCAGCACACTACCCACCGTATCGGCACATTTACGATAAGCCTTTTCTGGCCACAGGCTGTTTTCATACATGGTATAAAGGATTCTTCTATGTACCGGTTTTAATCCGTCCCGTACATCCGGAAGAGCACGGGAAATAATCACCGACATGGAATAGGCCAGGAAGGAGTCCTTCATTTCCTTTTCCAAATCTACCGGTATAATATGTCTTTCCTGCTCTTGCTGCTCCTGCATATCATCGCGCATTTCATCCATTTAGCAGACACCTTCCTGCAAATAATTTTCTCTCAGGGCCCGTTTCAGGAATTTTCGAACCCCTTTATATTCATCCATGGTCAATACTCTCTTGGGTAAAAAGCGCATTCCACAACCTTCGTCCAAAAGGATGACCCTTTTATCTTCATAAACCCGCTGAATTTCTTCATAAGAAATCCGCTCACAACCCATATCGGTGACGAAACGGACCCCCATCTCGTCAAATTCGGTCCGGCTGGCTACCATATGCTTGGTATGGTTTGCAAAATATCGTCTGGCTCGACGCCGGACTACATAGGGCATGGCAAAATCATAATATAAGCAAATCCCTATCCCCAGGCAGGTTACCAGAAAATAGGCAATGTTGTTATATCCCGTAGGCGCATAAAAATAGACTCGGCCAAGTAGCGACGCCAATATTAGCCCCATCCCCAACAAACGAAATCCTATTAGCTCCAGACGGCTGGTTTTCATCTTTCTGGCCGCCACCTGAAAATCGGCAAAATCTTCGCCGGTTATCAAGTAGCTGTCCAATATATATTTTTCTTCTGTATCCATAAGCGCAGCCTCCATTCATTGGCATTCTGCTGCCTGCAGCCTGTGCTTGTAGTCTTGACCGAATTTCTTCCCTTTATACCGTATCAATCTTCCCGAGGAGTAGTGCCCGCCATAATCATGGCCTGAACTTCCGGCAGCACCCCTGGCTCTACACAGCGAAGAGGCAAAATCACCATTTTTCCCTCGCGGGATAATACCAGATGATTCCCGTATTGCGCACATTCGGTTTCGCCATCTAACGGAATTTCCCATTCATCTCCGCTCTGCTCCACGGTAATCGCATCCGGATAGATTTCCAGGGAAAACTCCCGTCCATCAGCCCGCTTTTTCGCTTGGCTGCGAAGTCCTAATTCCGGGACAACCCATACCACTGCTATCAGCAAAATACATACGATTGCCAGTGTCAATCCTTCTGCAGCTCCAGCGGTAAACCAATTTATCAGGCAAAACACAGCAGCGATTGCCAAAATAACGGTTTCGATTACTGCCCGTGTGCCGGTCGTTTTGATATATCCCATTCCCTTCAGACAACGGTATATCTCCCGCCAGCGCAGCACATAATTGACACGGATACCCGTCTGTACATCTTCATAGACAGCAGCATCCTCATCGGCTACCAGTTCGGCTTCCGAACCATCCCAGCCTTCTTCTTCGTCTTCTTCTACGGCATCTTCCGGGACCTCCCGGTTTATTTTCTCCAAATCTCGGTCTCGCTCCATGTGTCTTCAGATGCGCCTGACGGCGCTTTTCCTCCTTTTGTTCAATTACGTTTGGTTGTAAAATTGATCATATATACAATAAGTAAATCAAACGTCCAGATTCTTCGCATACCGGGCATTTTCTTCGATGAACTCCCGGCGAGGTTCTACCTTGTCTCCCATGAGCACGGTGAAGATCTCATCAGCAGTTGCTGCATCTTCCACTTCTACCCGAAGCATGGTACGGCGTTCCGGGTCCATGGTCGTCTCCCACAACTGCTCGGAGTCCATCTCACCAAGGCCCTTATAACGCTGGATATCATAATTGCTTCCCAGTTCCGCCATAATGGCATCTCTCTGCTCATCGGAAAAAGCGTAACGATGTTTTTTGCCCTTCGTAATTCGATACAGCGGCGGCTGTGCCAGATAAATATGTCCCTGCTCTACCAACGGGCGCATAAAACGGAAGAAGAAGGTGAGCAGCAGCGTGCGAATATGGGAACCGTCCACATCAGCATCCGCCATAATGATGATCTTGCCATACCGCAGCTTGGTGATATCAAATTCATCTCCCAATCCACAACCAAGAGCAGTTACCACCGGCATCAGCTTTTCATTGCCGTACACCTTATCAAGCCGGGCTTTTTCCACATTCAGCATTTTTCCCCACAAAGGAAGAATCGCCTGGAATTTCCGGTCACGTCCTCCCTTAGCGGAACCACCTGCAGAGTCACCCTCCACGATGTAGATTTCGGTTTCTTCCGGATTACGGGACTGGCAGTCTGCCAGCTTTCCGGGAAGAGCCGCGTTTTCAAGAGCTGACTTCCGGCGAACCATTTCCCTTGCTTTTCTGGCAGCTTCTCTGGCTCTGGATGCTGCCAGAGACTTTTCGAAAATGGCCTTTGCCGTTGCCGGATGTTCTTCCAAATAGGTGGCATATTTATCCGTAATCAAGTTGCTGACCAGAGAAAGAATCTCCATATTTCCCAGCTTGGCCTTTGTCTGTCCTTCAAACTGGGCTTCTTTCAGCTTCACACTGATAATCGCTGTCAAACCTTCCCGGACATCATCGCCGGAAAGGTTTTTATCGTTTTCCTTGAGAATATTATATTTCCGGGCATAGTCATTCATGACCCGGGTTAATGCGCGCTTAAAGCCGTCCTCATGGGTACCGCCATCGGTAGTATGAATATTGTTGGCAAACGACAGCAAAAGCTCATTATAGCTGTCATTATACTGCATAGCCACTTCCACCGTAGCGGAATCGTCCGGCGCAACAGCCGTAAAATGCATTACATCCGGATGAATGACTTCGACTGCCTTCTTTTTGTTGATGTATTCTACAAAGCTGGAAACACCGCCTTGATAACAGAAATTGTGCTGAACAGGCTCTTCTCCGCGCAAATCCGTCAGTTCAATATGAATTCCAGCATTTAGGAAAGCCTGTTCCCGCAGCCGAGTCTGCAGTGTATCAAAATTGTAAACGGTTGTTTCTTTAAAAATCTCCGGGTCTGCCAAAAAGCGTACAGTCGTGCCGGTACGATTAGGGTCTTCACTGGGACCTAAGTCCTGCAAATCCGTTACCTGCTTGCCCCGTTCAAAGCGCTGAAAATATTTGTGGCCTCCGGTATAAACCTCTACCTCCAGCCAAACAGACAGGGCGTTTACAACCGATGCGCCAACGCCATGAAGGCCACCGGAAACTTTATAGCCGCCGCCGCCAAATTTTCCGCCTGCATGAAGCATGGTGTACACGACGGTAACGGCTGGAAGTCCGGTCTGATGCTGAATGCCCACCGGGATACCACGGCCGTTATCCGACACGCTGATAATTTCTCCAGGCAGAAGCTTTACTTCGATTTTGTCACAGAATCCGGCCAACGCTTCGTCAATGGCGTTGTCTACGATTTCGTATACCAGATGATGAAGGCCTCTGGGTCCGGTAGAACCGATGTACATACCCGGACGCTTACGGACAGCTTCCAGTCCTTCCAATACCTGTATTTGACTTTCATCGTAACTTTGATTGGTTTGCGTCATATCGCTGAAATCCAAGTATAAACCCTCCAATTACTGATTTCCGCCCGGTGGGCCCGACAGCTATGGACTGCCGGCAGAAGAAGAACGATCCTCTGGCCAAAATCCACAGAGGACCGGTGACGATTTCCAGGATAACAACAGGGAAAGTCTTTGAAAACAGACATCCACACGATCCTTTTCCAGAATCTCCCCATTATTTCATACTGTATTATTATAGCACAAACGCCATTAAAACACAATAAAAGACGGCAAAACGCCGTCTTTTATTCAAAAAGGATATATAGGTTCCACTGGTTATAGAACCCTTGTTTCATCCAAGTTTTCCTGAACATTTTTCTCATGATCTTTGTGAACAGGAGGCTTCTCTTGCTGGGAAGAAGCGCGACGGATGACAGGAACACGAAGCTGAACACAAAACAGACTCAGAATATAGAACAAAAGGAACGGGGCAATGACTACCAACACAGACCACCACACAGCTTCTTCCATGAAAAGCAGGGTGGCCGCCAAAATCAGTGCGCTCAGGGCAATGGCAGCAAAGGCCATACTTAAGACTGCAGTAGAAAGTGTCACATTGGAAATTCCAAGACAGTGAGGGCAACGATATTCTCCCCGGCGCCGCAGACTCCAAGTGATTGCCAGATTTACCTTTTTCCCGCAATAGGGGCAGACTGCCCGTCCAAACTGTTTCATAAATCAGGTATCCTCCCATCGTTTGATGCTAAGGCCTTCCACAAACCCCGTTCTCTTTAAGAGCGTGGTGGTAGAAATTTGCGAAATATATACAGTGGCTTCTCCCGTTTTTCCCTTGCACAACACAAAAGACTTCGGCATTTCCATGGACACATTGACAACGCGCCCCTGTTTTTGAGCCTCCGCCAGGTAATCGCGGGTAATTTTTGAAATGGTGGAAGTCTCTAAATCGAATATTCCCACAATCTCATTGATTTTGATTACGGTATCCTGTCCCAAATGGAGATACATACCGGTTCATCCTTTCTCAGCACACAGCCGTTTTAGCTGCTGCTGCTTGATGAGGAAAGTATTTTATGATTCTTCTCGAATCATCCCTTCCTCTACACAAAACACTTTTCCTTTTTCCAACATCCGCATATTGGAAGCATCACAGCAGGTGATAAAAATTTGTCTTCCCTGCAAATGATTCAGCAAATACTCCTGCCGGCTGACATCCAGCTCACTCATCACATCATCCAGCAGCACTGCCGGCGGTTCCCCGATAATGCTTTCCAGCACCGCCGCTTCCGCCAGCTTTAAAGAAAGGACAATGGAGCGCTGCTGTCCCTGTGAGCCAAAAATTCTGGCCGGAGAGCCGTTAAGAGTCAGCTGTAAATCATCCCGATGAGGCCCCGCTGTGGTAAATCCTGCTCCTAAGTCATCCCGACGGCATTTTTGCAGCGTTTCCATCATGGCCTCTGCATAGTTTGTTTTTGTATTTTCCTGGCTAATGCCCGTCATGACCATTCGAAGGCCCATCTGCTCCCTATTTTTCGAAATACCACGGTAGATTTCGCGAGCTTCCGGTTCCAGGTTTTGGATATACCGCAGACGCTCTCCCATAATGGCTCCGCCAAACCCGGAAAGACGCTCATCCCAAATTTCCAGTGTATCCAGCAATTCCCAATGACGCGGAATATCTTTCAGGAGTGTATTGCGCTGTTGCAGGGTGCGATTATACTGGTTCAATAACCCTGCATAGGAAGGGCGAATCTGGCAGATGGCGCTGTCCAAAAAGCTTCGTCTTTCTGACGGACCGTCTTTCACAAGGGACAAATGCTCTGGCGAAAAAACTACTGCACAGAATGTCCCTACCAAGGAAGAAGCCGCCCTTTTTCCTACGCCATTCAACACGGCGCTTCTGCGGCCGCTCTTGATTTTCAACTCAGCAGTCTGTTCCCTGCCAGCTCCAAAAAACTCCATGGTCAGCGCCGCTATATTAGGGCTTTCTCCCTCCGCTTCCACACGGACTAAATCTCCGTCCCGGGCACCTCGGAAGGAATGGCCTCCGGTAAAGAGCCAAATTCCCTCTAACAGGTTTGTTTTCCCTTGCGCATTGTCACCGTAAATCACATTGACTCCAGAACCGGGCGCAAAGCTTCCTGTGCGAAGATTCCGGTAATTTTCAAAGGACAGCAGTGTAACCCTCACGCAGATGTCACCCGATATTCTGTGCCGGCAAAAACAGCTTGATCGCCAGGACGCATTTTTTTGCCGCGCATGGTGCACACTTCCCCATTTACGGTCACTTCTCCGTTTTGAATGGCAACTTTTGCCTGGCCACCGGTTTCGAATGCACCAGCCAGCTTTAGCATGGCATCCAAACGAATGAATTCTGTATCAATTTGTATCGTTTGTTCCATATGCGTTTCCCTTCTTTCATGTAAGAATCATATTGCAACTTTATACTATCTGTATAATTTAAATTTTATACAGATAGTATAATCAAAATTCTTCTGTTTTCAGCCGTACCGGCAAAACCAAAAACAGGAAAGAGTCTCCTTCTTTAGGCAAAACCTTCATAGGAGAAAGAGCCCCATTCAAAACAACTTTCACTTCGTCCCCTTCTACATTCCGAAGTGCATCCAGCAAATACCGGTTGTTAAATCCAATCTCCACTCGATCACCTGTTAGCTGACAAGGAAGCTGATCGTTGGCGCGGCCTACTGCTGTAGAACACAAAATTTTGATTTCATCATTTTCAAAGATACAACGAACCGGGCTTTTTAGTCTATCGGTAATTAAAAGGGAAACACGTTCGACACTATCAATAAACGAACGCGTTTTTACAACTACTTCCGTAGAACCAGCTGCCGGAATAGCTGCCCGATAGTCCAAAAATTCACCCTCCAGCAAGCTGGAAAGAACTGTGTAATTTCCAATTCGGAAAATAATATGACGACGACCCACTGAAATTTGCAATTCCTGCTCTTCATCTTTTAATAATTTCAGCAGCTCTGCCAAAGCTTTTCCCGGAACCACAAATTTCAGTTCTTCACTGCACATCACCGGCTCTGTTCTCATAGCAAGGCGATATCCATCTACCGATACCATACGCATAGTGTTGTTCGTAATTTCGAACAAGCTACCTGTATGAATCGGTTTGGCATCATTGTCAGATATTGCAAACAACGTTTGACGTATCATACTTTTTAATAACGGTTGGCTGATGGTAAAGGACACCGTGTCCGTAACAGCCGGAAATTCGGGAAATTCTTCTGCCGGAATCCCTATAATGGAGAATTCGCTTGCGCCACTATGAATGATAGCTATGTTTTTTTCATCTACAGAAATTTCAAGAGACTCAGATGGCAATCTGCGAACAATATCACCAAATAATTTTGCATTTAAAACAACAGTGCCCTCTTCGTTAATGGAAGCTGGTACCTGCGTGGTCATTCCTAGCTCCAAATCATAAGCACTGAGCTCTAATGTTCCCTGTCCGGCCCGAAGCAGTACGCCTTCCAATGCGGGAACTGTCGACTTTGTCGAAACAGCTCTTTGAATATTCAACACTGCTTCAGCAAGATCTTTTTGAGAGACAGTAAGTTTCATCAAGAACCTTCTTTCTATATTGATAGGAAAGAGTATGAGTATTAATTTAGAATCAGTAGTAGTTTGGCTGGAAAAGTGGAATGGCATAAAATATCCCAGCGCAAAGCCAACAGTCTGCATTTTTATGCAGATGTCGGTTTGTGGATAATTGGTACTTTTCCGCAAGCACAAAAATGGCGATTTGAATAAGTTGAAAACTCAGTGGGGAATGTTAAAAAGATGTTGAAGCTTGAAATTGATAATATTTCCCACTTATAAACCGAAAAGTAGAAAAGTGGAGACTTTTTTAACTTTCTTTTAAAGAAATAAAAAGGATAAAATTATCGGTCGCGGATATTTTTGATAATATCTTCAATAGTCGCTTTCGTGCGAGGATCCTTAACCATATTTTTCTCTACTTGCTGAATGGCATACACAACAGTAGAATGATCTCTTCCGCCGAATTCTTTTCCGATAGCTGCCATGGGAAGCTGTGTGATTTCCCGAACGACATACATGGCAATTTGTCTTGCATTGGACAGGGGGGCAGGCCGTTTGCCGGAACGAATATCGTCGGGGGACACTCCAAATGTCCGTCCAACTTCCTCAATGATTTTCTCAATGGTAACAGGAGCCGGCTGGTCGTTATTGATAATATCGCTGATAGCAGCCTGTGCCGTATTGATGCTGGGGGTTTTGCCTTCCAAAAGATAGTAAGCTTTTAATTTTTTGACGGCGCCTTCCAACTGCCGGATATTGCTTTTGAGTTTGTTAGCAATATATTCGCACACGTTGTCGGGAATCATCAAATCCAGAAGTTCTGCCTTTCTTTTGATAATGGCAATTCTGGTTTCAAAATCCGGCGGCTGAATGTCCGCTGTCAGGCCCCATTCAAAACGGGTCTTCAAACGGTCTTCCAAGGTTGCAATATCTTTCGGAGGCCGGTCAGAGGTGAGCACAATCTGTTTTTTGGATTCGTAGAGGGTATTAAATGTGTGGAAGAATTCTTCCTGGGTGGATTCTTTACCGGCAATAAACTGAATGTCATCCACCAGCAGCGCGTCCGCCTGACGGTATTTTTGCCGGAATTCCGGTGTGGTACCTTTGCGGATAGCTTCGATAATTTCATTGGTAAAGTCATCCCCTTTAATATAGAGGATGTTCATTTCCGGATGGGTTTTGGAAATCTCATTGCAAATAGCATAGAGCAGATGGGTTTTTCCAAGGCCGGAATTTCCATAAATAAACAGCGGGTTATATAAGGCTGCGGGTTTGGAGGCAACCGCCAGGGAAGCCGCATGTGCGAACTTGTTGGACGGGCCTACAATAAAAGTGTCGAATGTAAACTCGTAATCATCACTGTTCTTTTCTTCGTGCTTTTTTTCTTTTTCGTCAGACAGCTCTTCCGGTGTGCAAAGCTGAATTTCGATACCGGAGCCGAAGATTTCGCCGAATGCATTGGTTAATAATTCGGAATAACAGCGGGTAAGGGTTTGCCTGTGGAATTCGTTGGGAACTTCCAGTGTGGCCACCCCTTTGGAGAAATCCAAAGAAATGGGCTTAATCCTGCTAATCCAGGAATCATAGGCGACTTCGGTAATGTGTTTTTTGCAATACTCACAAATCAATCCCCATGCTTCCAGAAATGATTCCATAATATGTTCCATCCCTTCTAACCGGAAGAACCGGTGTGTTTTTTGTAAAATCAACGATAATGCTCGGAAATATCTTAACATATTTTCAACAGTAACGCAATTTTTTTCGTTGAAAAATCGATTTATTTTCAACGTTGAGCTTTGTGAACAATATCCAGTTTTCTTTTGATTTCTTAGACATAAGGTGGGATAGGCGAGGAGACAGGAGAAAATCAGGAAAGAATTTATAAAAGATGAAAGAAAACTTTGTCTGCTGCCAAAGAAAATCTGACGGAAAAACGGTTTCTTTTTCCGGGTTTTTGTGATATAGTAAGAGAAACCTCCCGTAAATGGCCTGACATAACGAGATGCAGTGGGAAAATCGGCGATTTTCAGCCGGTTTTTATGAGATTTTTATTGACATACCGCCGTTTGGTGGGGTATAATGCTAACTTGCAAGGCTTATACCTTTATACCCCGAAAGGAGGGTGTTTGTATGCTGAGAACGTATCAGCCGAAAAAGCTGCACAGAAAAAAGGAGCATGGCTTCAGAAAGAGAATGTCTGACAGAAACGGCCGCAAGGTCCTGGCTCGCCGTAGAGCAAAGGGCAGAGCTCGCCTGTCCTACTAATTTTTTGAATTCTGTTCCAAACAAACAGCGCGGCGGCACTTTTGCCGCTGTAGGGGCCACCGTATAGAAGGGAGTTTGGCAGTCAATGGTGATTGCCGGACCATATCCTGTTTTGATACTCCGCCGCAGGGGGTCAGAGGGAATCCTTCAGCGTGGCCTTTTCTTTATGTTTCTTTTATATTTGTTGGATATCACAGATTCCCTGCACCGGGAGTTTGGCTTAGGGATGGAATGTATGCCGGGGAATGCCCGGCAGTATGGATGGATGTCGGATGGATTGCTTTGTTTCAATTTGTGAAAACCGTGATTTCAGGAGAATTTATGCCAGAGGCAAGTCTTTTGTGACACCGGTTTTGGTAGTATATGTCATGAAAAATCGTAACCATCTTTTGCGGGTGGGCATTACTACCAGCAAAAAAATCGGGAATGCGGTGAAACGAAGCCGTTCCCGCCGGGTAATTCGGGAGGCGCTGCGTCATGTTGCCCCGAATATTAAAGATGGTTATGATTTGATTCTGGTGGCCCGGGCCAGAACTCCTTTCGTGAAAAGCACGGAGGTCCAGCTGGTACTGCAGCAGCAGTTGGAGAAAGCAGGCATTTTAAAATGAAAAGAGTGTTAATCTGGCTTGTCCGTTTTTATCAACAGGCAATTTCTCCCAGGAAACCTCCCTGCTGCAAATATATCCCCACTTGTTCCCAATATGCGCTGGAAGCGTTGGAGAGGTTTGGCGCTGTAAAAGGGACGGCGCTGGCTGTTTGGAGAGTCCTTCGCTGTAACCCTTTTAGCCGGGGTGGGTATGACCCTGTCCCCGAAAAAAAGAAAAATGACTGATAAATTGAGGTGCCCAGGCTTATGTTCATGGATTTTTTTAATTTCTTTGGCGGTTTACTCGGCTATATTCTGTGGTTCTTCTATATGGTTGTCAAGAACTATGGTGTCGCTATTATTTTGTTCACTGTAGTGGTGAAACTTTTGTTGTTCCCCTTGTCTGTAAAACAGCAAAAGTCTCTGGCGGCACAGAGTAAGCTGGCAGCTAAACAAAAGGAATTGCAGGCGCGATATGCCAATAATAAAGTAAAATATCAGGAAGAGCTTCAAAAACTGTACGATAAGGAAGGCGTCCATCCTATGGGAGGATGTTTGACAACACTGCTTCCTTTTCCAATTATGTTGGGCCTTTATTATTCGGTAGTGTTCCCTCTGAAGAATGTGCTGCACCTTCCTTCCGATTCCGTACAGCAGGCACTGGATTTGCTGCAGAAAATTCCCGGAATCGGTGTGAATTTCTCGTCTAACAGCTTTTATAATGAAATGGAACTGGTACGGCATTTTGATGCGTTGAGAGACCACTTGACCGGCATTTTTACTGGCAGTGAGCTGGATCAAATTTCTTCTCTGTCCAGAGGATTTCAGTTCTTGGGACTGGATTTGCTGAAAACCCCTCAAACCAGTGAGTTTGCTACCATGTTGTGGCTGATTCCGGTTTTGTGCTTGGTTTCTTCTTGGGCATCCCAGTATTTTATGATGAAATTCCAGCCTGGTATGCAGCAGCAACAGGGCTGCATGAAGGTTACCATGTATGCATTGCCTTTGATTAGTGTGTACTTCTCCTATATTATGCCCGGTGCAATTGGCTTCTATTGGATTATCTCTACTCTGACCAGTTTTGCATCTACGTTGGTCATGAATCGCTTTTTCAGCCCGGCTCAGTTGACCGCAAGGGCTGAGGCACAGCGTGCGGCACTGCATTTTCAGGAAGAAGCAGCGGTAAAAGAGCTGCCGCCTGCCGTCCAGATGCGTCTTGCTGAAAAGTTACAGAGCGCCCAGGGAGGAAGAACGGAAGATAAAAAGGACATGTCTCAGGGCAAAAAGAGTGGGAAAAGCAAAAATAAAAAACAGGGAAAATCCGGCTCGGATGCTTATTTGGGGTCGAAAAAATAACATTGGAATACCAATGTTTTGGAGGTGCAGGTTGTTATGATTAAAGAGATGATTGCGACTGGCGATACGGTAGAACAGGCATATGAAAAGGCCTGCGAAATGTTGGGGGTAGAAACCCACGAGGCTGAATTTGAAATTTTGGAAATGCCCGTAAAGAAAACCTTTGGTATTTTTGGGGGCAGTCCCGCCAAAGTACGCGCTTTTATCAAGTCTTCTCCGGCGGACGAAGCGGCTGAATATCTGAAAAAAGTGGTTCGCGGAATGGGTTTGGAAGATGTCGAGATAGAAATTAAGGAAGAGGAAAGCGGCGCACTGCTTTCTTTGACCGGCGAGGATATTGGATTTATTATTGGCCACAGAGGCGAGACACTGGATGCCCTGCAGTATTTGGCAGGCTTGGTGGCCAACCATGTGGAGAATACCTATTATCGCATTACGCTGGATATTGGAAACTATCGTGAAAAGCGGAAGGAAACGCTGGAAGTATTGGGCCGGAAAATGGCTGCAAAAGCACTGAAAACCGGTCGAAATTGCTCTTTGGAACCCATGAACCCCTATGAGCGCCGTATTATCCATACAGCGGTACAGGAGGTTGAAGGCGCCAAGTCTTGGAGCGAAGGCGAAGATATGGCACGTCATGTGGTCATTGGTCCCGAAGAGGGAGAGCGTCCCCAGCGCCGCAGCAATAACTATCGCGGCGGAAATTCCCGTTCCCGCGGTGGCCAAAAGGGCGGCAACCGTCGGAACAATGGCGGCAGACCCCGTAACAATGAAATTACGAGCCGTCCTGCCGGAAGTGCTCCGAAACGTGACAGCGGGGATGCGCCTCTGTACGGACGCATTGACCGGAAGGGCTGAGCGGACGGGTCAGGCATTATGTGAAAGTTTGAGGCGGTTCTGGAAAGAGCCGCCTTTTTGTTTGTCAGAATGAAAGGTGATATCATGATTCTTTCAGAAAGAAAAGAGAGAGACACCATCGCCGCCATTTCTACGGCACAGGCTCCGGGAGGAATTGGCATTGTGCGTATTTCGGGGCCCCGCGCCCGCGCGATTGCGGATGGTGTGTTTCGTTCGCCGAAAGGGAAAAAAATATTGGAGGCTGCCGGTTATACGGCTTTATATGGTTGGGTTTATGATGGAGAGGAAAAGCTGGATGAAGCCATTGCGCTGGTGTTTGCGGCACCAGCCAGCTTTACCGGGGAAGATGTGGTGGAGCTTTCCTGTCATGGCGGTGTGTTTATTATGCGACGTGTGTTGGAAGCGGTTTTGGCAGCGGGTGCTGCGCCTGCCGGACCGGGAGAGTTTACTCGCCGGGCTTTTTTGAATGGCAAAATGGGCTTGACGGAAGCCGAGGCTGTTATGCAGGTGATTTCTGCCCAGGGAGTACAATCGGCCCGGGCTGCCCGTGCCGGAAAAGAAGGAGCATTGGAGCGCAAAATTACTGCTATCAGGGAAAAACTCATTGATGCAGCGGCCCATCTGGCAGCTTGGGCAGATTATCCCGATGATGATGTGCCGCAGGTAAATGAAGAGGAACTTTTGCAGGCACTGAGGGAAGCCCGGGAGGCGCTGGATAAGCTGCTGCGCCAGTTTGACGCAGGGAGAGCGATTCGGGAAGGCGTGGACACGGTAATTGTAGGACGGCCTAATGTGGGCAAATCTACATTGATGAATCTGCTTGCCGGCTGTGAACGTTCTATTGTAACCCAGTATGCCGGTACAACCCGTGACGTGGTGGAAGATACGGTTATTTTGGGAGACATTTTGTTGCGATTGGCAGATACAGCAGGAATACGCTCTACGGAAGACCCGGTGGAGAGCATCGGGGTAAATATTGCCAAAAACCGGCTGCAAAATGCCCAGCTGGTACTGGCGGTATTCGATGCATCTGTGCCTCTGGAAGATGAAGACAAACAGTTAATGGCGGATTTGGAAGGAATTCCCACCGTGGCCATTGTCAATAAGACAGATCTGGACTCCAAAATTGACATGGAGTATATACAAAAAATGTTTTCCCAGGTTGTGTCCATTTCTGCCCGCAATGGGGAAGGATTGGAAGAGTTACAGCAAGCTTGTGCACAGGTGCTGGAAACCGCTTCGCTTAATCCGTCGGAAGGAATGTTGTATACGGAACGCCAGCGGGATGACGCAAAGCAGGCATTGGCTTGTGTGGAAGAAGCGCTTTCTGCTATGGAGCTGGGTATGACGCTGGACGCGGTTACGGTCTCGGTAGAAGGGGCGGTTTCCGCCTTGTTGGAACTGACCGGTGAACGAGCCACAGAGACAGTGGTGGACTCGGTGTTTGAACAGTTTTGCGTGGGGAAATAAGAAGTCTCTTTTACGAAAGGGAAGGAGAGTTCTGTAGCGGAATTTCAACAGATAGTAATAGATGAATTATACACGCAGGAGACTTTTGCACTCTTTTGACCGAGTTTTCAACTTGCGTTATGTAAACTAACTTGGAGATTAAACTTGTTATTGAATATTATGTAAACCACATAAAGGGGGTTTTACAATGGGATATGATGCTGGTAGTTTCCAGGTGGCGGTGATTGGCGCCGGCCATGCTGGAATTGAAGCAGCTTTGGCGGCAGCCCGGTTGGGATGTGAAACCGTCATTTTTACAATCAACATGGACGCAGTGGGAAACTGTCCTTGCAACCCGAGTATTGGTGGTACAGCTAAAGGGCATCTGGTGCGGGAAATTGACGCACTGGGAGGCGAAATGGGAAAGACTACCGATGAATGTTTTTTGCAAAGCCGTATGCTGAACTTGGGAAAAGGTCCGGCGGTTCATTCTTTGCGGGCACAGATTGACAGGCGGAAATATTCGGAAATTATGAAGCATAAACTGGAATTGCAGGAGCATTTGCAGATGAAACAGGCCGAGGTTACTTCTCTGGAGCGCACCGAAGATGGTCGCTGGAAAGTGACCACCAGAATGAATGCAGAGTATTTGGCGGACGCTGTGATTTTGGCGACAGGTACCTTTTTGGGGGGACGTATTTTTATTGGCGAGGTTTCTTTTGAGAGTGGGCCAGATGGCTTGTTCCCTGCCACTTTCTTGTCTGAATCTTTGAATAAGTTGGGACTGCGGCTTCGTCGTTTTAAAACGGGAACACCGGCGCGTGTGCTTCGTTCCAGTATTGACTTTACTGATTTGGAAATGCAGGCAGGAGATGAGCCGGTCACTCCCTTCTCTTATGAAACAGAGGGGGAGCTGAAAAATAAAGAAGTCTGCTATGTCAGCTGGACCAATGAGAGAACGAAAAAAGTGATTATGGATAATATTCACCGTTCCCCTCTGTACAGTGGCATGATTGAAGGGGTAGGGCCTCGGTATTGCCCCAGCATTGAGGATAAGGTGGTTCGATTCGCTGACAAGCCCCGCCATCAGTTATTCATTGAACCCTGTGGAGAGAATACAGAGGAGATGTATTTGCAGGGCATGTCTTCCTCTTTGCCGGAAGATGTACAAATAGCGTTTTACCATACCATTAAAGGGCTGGAGCATGTACAGATTATGCGAAGCGCATATGCCATTGAATATGACTGTGTGGACCCGACTCAGATGGAGGCAACATTGGAATTTACTGATTTGCCAGGTTTGTATGGTGCGGGACAGTTTAATGGAAGTTCCGGTTATGAGGAAGCTGCTGCGCAGGGGCTGGTGGCCGGAATCAATGCTGCCAGAAAAGTATTGGGATTGTCTCCTATGATTCTTGATAGGGCTAGTTCTTATATTGGGACATTGGTGGATGATTTGATTACTAAAGGCGTGAGCGACCCATATCGAATGATGACTTCCCGTTCCGAATACCGGCTGGTTCTTCGGCAGGATAACGCGGATGAACGGCTGACTCCCATTGGACATGAGATTGGTTTGATTTCGGAACATCGCTGGAAGAAGTTCTGTGACAAGCAGGCTATGAAAGAAGCCGAGCGGAAACGAGTGGAAAAGCTGGTGTTCTCTCCTACTCAGGAACTGAATGACCTTTTGGTTTCACGTGGAACATCTCCGGTTACCAGCGGTGTGCACATGTCTGACTTGCTGCGCCGTCCTCAAATTACCTATGAAGCATTGACCCCGGTGGACAAAGAGCGTCCTGATTATCCGGCGGCTGTGTTTGAGAATGTGGAGATTGAATTGAAGTATGAGGGGTATATCCGGCGGCAAAAGGCGGATATTGCAGAAATGCGGCGGCTGGAAAAGAAGCTGCTCCCCAAAAATACGGATTATGAGACCATTGAAGGATTACGGATGGAAGCAAGGGAGAAGCTCAACAAAGTACGCCCGGCCAATATTGGACAGGCCAGCCGAATTTCTGGTGTGAGCCCGGCGGATATTTCGGTGCTGTTGATTTGGTTGGCGAAAGAAGGAGGAGAGCCCATTCATGGTGGATATTAAAAAAAGACTGGCGGAGTTGTGTGGAGAAATGGGAGTGGCCCTTTCCGAAAAGCAGCTCGGGCAGTTTCAGCGGTATATGGAGTTGCTGGTGGAATGGAATCAAAAAATGAACCTGACTGCGATTACAGACCCGGAAGGCGTAACAGTTAAACATTTTTATGATAGCTTGCTGTTGCTCAAGGCTGTGGAGTTGCCGGAAGGCGCCAGCCTGATTGATGTGGGAACGGGTGCTGGATTCCCGGGAATTCCGGTGAAAATTGCTCGTCCGGATGTAAAACTGACATTACTGGACAGCCTGAATAAACGTCTGGTATTTTTAGCAGAGGTTTGTCGGGAACTGGGCATTGAGGCAGAAATTCGTCATGCCCGGGCAGAAGAAGGTGGCAGGCAGAAAGAGCTGCGGGAACAGTTTGATTTTGCAACTGCCAGAGCGGTGGCCGGCATGAATGTTTTAAGCGAGTACTGTATCCCATTTGTTAAAGAAGGAGGCGCTTTTATTGCGATGAAGGGCCCGGATGGGGAAGAGGAAGCAAAGGCGGCTGCCTGTGGCATTGGTACTCTTGGAGGCAAGACCGAAAAGATTGGGCATTTTGAATTGCCCGATGGAAGTAAGCGGTGCATTGTGGTGGTACGTAAAGTGAGAGAAACTCCCGAAGCATATCCCCGGCATGGCTCCAAAATTTCGAAAAAGCCTTTATAATAGAATTACTTTCGTTATTTTACATCAGTTGACAATAGAGTCTCATTTTTCAAATTCTTTTTGAAAAATGGGGCTCTTTTTGATGTACGGAAAGAGATTGTATCCATTTTTAAAAGGAGAAACTCGAAAAAAAATTAGAGGGGACCGGCAAATTTCTACATGAATTCTCGGCGGTACATGCTATACTATTTTCCAGAGAGCGAAGGGAGGACAGGCTCATGCGATTTCCACAAATGGAGAAACGAAAGATTTTAAATTTACCGGTGGAAAAAGTGCGGCCCAATCCCAGACAGCCTCGAAAAACATTTACCAAAGAAGAATTGGAAGGGTTATCCCAAAGTATTGCAGAAAACGGATTGCTGCAGCCTATTTCTGTGAGAAGGACACCTGGTGGGTACTATGAAATCATTGCTGGGGAGCGACGGTGGCGCGCTTGTGTACAGGCTGGTATGAAGCAAATTCCCTGTTTAGTACAAGAGTGCTCCGATACAGAATCGGCTGTACTGGCAATTTTGGAAAATCTCCAACGGCAAGACCTTCAGATTTTTGAAGAAGCAGAGGGAATTCGCCGTTTAATGGAAGATTGGGGAGTGACCCAAGAGGAAGCTGCCAGAAGATTGGGAAAAAGCCAGTCAGCAATCGCCAACAAACTGCGGTTACTTCGCTTGACTGAGGATGAACGTAAAATTATTGCAGAACATGGAATGACTGAGCGTCATGCCCGGGCGCTGATTCGCATCAGTAACGAAGAAGCTCGCCGAAAAATTTTGAAACAGGCGGCAGAAAAAGAATTGACGGTCCGACAGACGGAAGATTTGGTAGAAAACTATCTTTCGCAAATGGTTAAGAGCCGCACCAAGCGGACTTTTATTGCAAAGGATATTCGTATATTTTTGAACACCGTAGAGCACGCCATTAAAACCATGAAGAATGCCGGTATTTTGGCCGAATCTGAAAAAAAGGATATGGGCGAGTATTTGGAATATACGGTCCGAATTCCTAAGCAAGATTCTGCGGGTAAAAACGACGGTCAGCAGCCTGACCGAAAATTGGCATAAAGGCTGCCACTTACTTTTGATTACAAGTTTCATAACATTCCCTTATTCATTTCCTGTTGGGAAAAGCCGGCTGTTTTGCTTTGCAAAGTGGCCGGCTTTTTCCGTGTTTCACGTGAAACATTGAGAGATAGAGGTGTGAAACGGCAAAAAATTCAGAAAAACCCCAAGAAACCGTAAAAACTGGGAAAAATCCCTTTTTCTTATCCTGTAAACGTGGTATAATGTTTTTTGTTATAGCAGAATGTGGCCAAGAGAAAGGGGTGTTTCTGTGGGAAAGATTATTGCAATAGCCAACCAAAAGGGCGGCGTCGGAAAAACGACAACCGCAGTCAACCTGTCTGCTGCTATCGGGGCCATGGGAAAAAAGACCCTTCTGGTAGACGTAGACCCGCAAGGGAATTCTTCCAGCGGATTGGGAATTGACCGCAGAGATAAAAAAAATACTATGTATGAGGTGCTTATCGGGGAATGTAATTCTTCAGATGCACTGGTACATACGGAATTTGCCGGGCTGGATGTACTGCCTTCCAGTATGGATTTGGCCGCAGCAGAATTGGAATTAGCAAATATAGAGCATCGGGAATCTATGCTCAAAAATGCGCTGGTGCCTTTCCGCAATGCTTATGAGTACATCTTTATCGATTGCCCGCCGTCATTGGGATTGATTACAACAAACGCTTTGACTGCTGCCGATACACTGCTGGTTCCGATACAGTGTGAGTATTATGCACTGGAAGGATTGTCACAGCTGATGAATACGGTTCGTCGGGTGAAACGCCAGTATAATGAAAGACTGGATATGGAAGGCGTTTTGCTGACCATGTATGACGGTCGTTTGAATCTGACACAGCAGGTTGTGGAGGAAGTCAAAAAATACTTCCCCAGAAAGGTATTTTCTACAGTCATCCCCAGGACGGTTCGGCTGTCGGAAGCCCCCAGTTTTGGTAAACCTGCTTTATACTTTGATAAAAATTCAAAGGGCAGCCAGGCATACAGAAACCTGGCAAAGGAAATCGTCAATAATAACCAGTAAGGAGGAGCTGATTTTGAGTACAAAAAGGGGCGGTTTGGGAAAAGGCCTGGACGCCATTTTTGCAGAAAATACGACGGAATCCGGCAGCGGGGCTGTGATGCTGAAAATCAGTGAACTGGAGCCCAACAGGGAACAGCCGCGCCGGGAGTTTGATGAAAAATCAATGGCTGAACTGGCGGATTCCATTAGCCAGCATGGAGTGTTGCAGCCGTTGTTGGTGCGGCCTCTGTTTGGCGGTGGATATCAGATTGTTGCTGGTGAGCGCCGTTGGCGCGCAGCACGAATGGCAGGTTTGTCAGAAGTGCCGGCTATGGTGCGGGAAATGAGCGACAGTGAAGTCATGGAACTGGCGCTCATTGAAAACTTGCAGCGCGAGGACTTGACTCCGTTGGAAGAATCTCGGGGATATCAGACGTTGATGGAAAAATATGAGATGACCCAGGAAGAGGTTGCCAAAACGGTAGGAAAGTCCCGTCCTGCTATTACCAATGCATTGCGTTTGCTGCACCTTCCAGAAGCAATCCAACAAATGGTGGAAAGAGGAGAGCTGTCAGCAGGTCATGGCCGCGCGCTTCTTTCTTTTCCCAATGAAGAATCCATGCTGGCAGCTGCTGAAAAAGCTGTGGCAGAAGGATTATCTGTTCGGGAACTGGAACGCATGGCTAAACGTGCTTCTAAACCGGTGGAGACCGAAAAGCATCCGGTTGTGAGAAGAAGCACCTATTTTGACGAAGTGGAGCTTTCCCTGCATGAACATCTGGGACGCAAAGTCAAAGTAGCAGGGAACCAGAAAAAGGGTACGCTGCAAATAGAATTCTACGGAGAAGAGGATCTGCATAGATTATTAGCTTCTATAGAATTTAAAGAGCCTTTTGAAGAATAGATCAATCATAATTAAATAGATAATATAAAAAAGAGAGGAATAGGAACATGCTGGATATTAAGCTGATTCGTACCAACCCCGATTTGGTAAAGGCAAACATCAAAAAAAGAGAGATGAACCTGGACCATATTGTGGATGAGATTTTGGACATCGATGCAAAGCGCCGGGAGCTTACCGGTAAAGTAGAGGCTATGAAGGCAGAGCGCAATGCCGATACAAAGAAAATCCCCCAGATGAAAAAGGCTGGTGAGGATACCACAGAGCTGATGGCAAAAATGAAGGCCTTGGCAGAACAGATTAAAGAGGCCGATGCAGACCTTGGAAAACTGGAAGAGAAACAGCAGGATTTGATGCTTTCCCTGCCCAATATGCCCGATGAGGATGTAGTAGCGGGCGGCAAGGAGCAGAATGTTCCTCTGCATTATTATGGCGAGCAGCCAAAATTTAATTTTGAGCCTAAGAACCATGTGGATCTGTGCGAAGGATTGGGTATGATTGACTATCAGCGGGGTGCAAAGCTGGGCGGAAATGGCGCCTGGATTTATCGCGGCGCAGGCGCCCGGATGGAATGGGCACTGCTCAACTTCTTTATCAACGAGCATCTGAAGGATGGCTATGAGCTGGTACTGCCGCCCCACATGCTCAACTATGAGTGCGGCTATGTGGCTGGCCAGTTCCCCAAGTTTAACGATGAAGTTTATTGGATTCAGAACCCCACTAGCGCGGATAAAAAATTCCTGCTGCCTACTGCTGAGACAGCTTTGGTCAATCTGCATCGTGATGAGATTCTCACCAATGAAGAGCTGCCCCGGAAATATATCGCCTACACCCCCTGCTATCGCCGGGAGGCTGGCAGTTATCGCTCTGAAGAGCGCGGTATGATTCGCGGTCACCAGTTCAATAAGGTGGAAATGGTCCAGTACACCCGCCCCGACCAATCTGATGCTGCTTTTGAAGAGCTCGTGATGAAGGCAGAGCGTCTGGTACAGGAGCTGGGCCTGCATTATCGGCTGAGCAAGCTGGCAGCCGGCGACTGCTCTTTCTCTATGGCACGCACCTATGACATTGAGGTTTGGATTCCCAGCATGGGTATTTATAAGGAGGTCAGCTCCGCTTCTAATGCACGGGATTATCAGGCCCGCCGCGGCAATGTGAAATTCCGTGGAGAGGACAAGAAACTTCAGTTTGTTCACACGCTGAATGCTTCTGGTCTGGCTACCAGCCGCGTAATGCCTGCTATCGTAGAACAGTATCAGAATGCTGACGGCAGCGTAACAGTGCCCGAGGTTCTGCGTCCGTATATGGGAATCGATGTGATTCGCTAAATCATTTAAAACAGGGACTCCGGGAAACATTCCGGCGTCCCTGCTTTTCATTTTTTAAAGGAGAGAAAAGTATATGGCCGATGTCCGGCAATTTGAAAATCACTGGCGAGTGGCCACTTTTGAAGTGGATTCCCAAAGTGAAATGAAGCTTTCTACCATGCTGCGGATTTGTCAGGAAACCAGCGAAAAGCATTTGGCGGCTTTGGGTGTTGGGTATGAAAAATTAAAAGCTGATGGAATGGTATTTCTCATTACGAAAAGTGAAAGTACCATTAAAAGGATGCCTGCTCATACAGAAGAACTTCGGGTCGTTACAAAACCGCAGGGGGTCCGTGGGGCAGAGTTCTATCGGGATTATGAGTTTTTTGTAGGAGAAGAGTCGATAGCTTATGTCATGCAGTGCAGCGTGGCGGCTAATACCCAGACCCACCGGATTATGCATCCAAGAAAATTTGCTGCTTATGGGTTGGATGCGTCTGTAAATGGGATAACAGATCACGTGCTTTCCCGTATCAGAACCGGAGAGCTGCCTTTTTTGGGGGAGAGAATGATTCGGTATTCCGACTTGGATTATAACGGGCATTTGAACAACGCTATTTATGGGGATATTTTTTATGACTTCGTTCCCGGAGGAATTTTTGGGAATAAGCTTGAAAAAATACAAATCAATTTTGTAAATGAAAGCTTGCTGGGGGAGACGATTCGGATTTTTGGCGAAGAAACGAATGGAAACGTCGTGATGTATGGGGAGAACAGCCGCGGCAGAGCTTTTGAAATGACGGCTGTACTGACACATAGAAATGCTAAATAATATCGCAGTAGCGTGTTAAAGAGATATCATAAGAAAACAAATAAAAATAGGCACAATCTGAAGCAGATTTTATAAAAATGCGTTTTTTGACAGATTTTGAAGAAAATGCCCGAAAAACGGGTGGAAAAGAAGAAAAACTTCGTTCCCGCTTTTCCTATGCCCAGTTGTATTCTCCATAAGTACATGGTATAATTAACTACTATATACCACGTTTATTTGCAGAAGAAAATCAGAAAGAAAGGGAGAGAATTAGGAATGGTAAATACTAATTACAGCGAAAAATTCGTAAAAGAAGGCCTCACCTTTGACGACGTGCTGCTGATTCCCGCGGAATCCCACGTACTGCCCAAGCAGGTGGACCTGTCTACCTGGCTGACCAAAACCATCAAGCTGAACACTCCCATCATGACCTCTGCCATGGATACGGTTACGGAAGCCGACATGGCAATCGCCATCGCTCGGGAAGGCGGTATCGGTATCATCCACAAAAATATGTCTATTGAAAAACAGGCAGACCAGATTGATCGGGTAAAGCGTTCGGAAAACGGCGTCATTGTCAACCCGTTCTTCCTGTCTCCTGAGCATCTGGTGTCGGATGCCAATGCTATTATGGCCCGGTATAAAATTTCCGGTGTGCCGATTTGTGATGATAGCGGCAAACTGGTGGGCATTATTACCAACCGTGATTTGCGGTTTATGACGGAAGAAGATTTTTCACAGCCTATTCATGCTGTTATGACCAAAGAAAATTTGGTAACCGCTCCGGTTGGAACTACACTGGAGCAGGCACAGGAAATTCTTCGCAAGCACCGTATTGAAAAGCTCCCCATCGTGGACGAGCACGGGAACCTGAAGGGCCTGATTACCATTAAGGATATTGAGAAGGCTGTACAGTATCCCAACTCTGCAAGAGATGCAGGCGGCCGTCTGCTGGCAGGCGCTGCTATTGGTGCTACGCCGGACGTGCTGGAGCGTGTGGCTGAGCTGGTAAAGGCCCAGGTGGACGTGGTCACGCTGGACTCTGCTCATGGACACAACAACGGCGTTCTGGAAGCTGTTACCAAGGTTAAGAAGGCATATCCGAATCTGCCTATTATTGCTGGTAATGTGGCAACTGCTGCTGGTGCCGAAGCTCTGATTGCTGCCGGCGCTGACTGCGTAAAGGTTGGTATTGGACCTGGCTCTATCTGCACGACCCGTATTGTGGCAGGTATTGGTGTTCCCCAGATTACGGCTATTTATGACGCTGCCTGCGCAGCTTCCAAATACGGAATCCCGGTGATCGCTGACGGCGGTATTAAGTATTCCGGTGATATTGTCAAGGCTTTGGCTGCCGGCGCAAATGTGGTTATGGTTGGCTCCCTGGTGGCTGGCTGTAAGGAGTCTCCCGGAGAGTACGAGCTGTATCAGGGCCGTCAGTTCAAGGTATACCGTGGTATGGGCAGCTTGGCTGCTATGGGCAAGGGCAGCTCCGACCGGTACTTCCAGTCCGATGCCCGTAAGCTGGTTCCCGAAGGCGTTGAGGGCCGTGTGCCTTTTAAGGGTCCGCTGGCTGATACTATTTATCAGATGATCGGCGGCCTGCGTGCTGGTATGGGTTATACCGGATGTGCAAATATTGACGAGCTTCAGGCGAAGGCACAGTTTGTTCGTATTACCGGTGCCGGTTTGAAAGAAAGCCATCCCCACGATATCCAGATTACCAAGGAAGCTCCTAACTATTCCTATTCTTACTAAGATAAACCAGTGTCTGCCGCGGGGAAATTCCTGCGGCAGATTTTTTTAAAAAAATTTTGTATTTCCTATTGACAAATGGGACATGCTTATAGTATAATCAATAACGCTCCGTACTGAAAACGGAGCACGATATGGCGGCATAGCTCAGTTGGCTAGAGCATTCGGTTCATACCCGAAGTGTCGATGGTTCGAATCCATTTGCCGCTACCAAATGGCCCGGTCGTCAAGCGGTTAAGACACCGCCCTTTCACGGCGGGTTCACGAGTTCGAATCTCGTCCGGGTCACCAAAAGAAACCTCCGAGGATTCCTCGGAGGTTTCAAAATAAGGACGCATAGCTCAGCTGGTTAGAGCGCTCGCCTCACACGCGAGAGGTCATGGGTTCGAGTCCCCTTGTGTCCACCAAACTCAGAGTCTCAAACGCAAGTTTGAGACTTTTTTGTTATTTACAGTGTAGTCGGATAAAGTTAAAATTAAATAAAAAGCAGCTCGAAAAGCACAGTACAGAAACTTTTGAAAATGAGAGAGAGGACGGGAGAAGTTGAAATGAAAGAGAAATTCCCACCAGAAGCGGAACGGATTATGCAGGAGCGGTTTGGACATGACACCTTGTTATCGGTAGCCACTGTTGACGGAGAAATTCCCTACGTTCGTACCGTTAATGCTTACTATGAGGACGGGGCCTTTTATATCATTACGCATGGCCTCTCTAACAAGATGAAGCATATCAGGAAAAATGCAAATGTGGCCATATGCGGCGACTGGTTTACAGCACATGGTCAGGGCAGTAATCTGGGGTGGTTCTGTAAAGAGGAAAATAGAGAAATCGCCGACAAATTACGTTCTGCATTTTCGTCGTGGATCAATAATGGACATAATAACTTTGATGATGAAAACACCTGTATTTTCCGTATTCAATTGACACATGGGATTCTGTTTTCCCATGGGACACGATATGAACTGGATCTTACCGCAGAAACAGATGGAAAAATATAGATAATCATAAGCTTACTAGAGCAAAAACAGCGAATCAACCGCAGGTTTACAACCAGTTCAACCAACAGTTGAGCCAAAACAACCGACAATCCCTTCTTTTTTCAGCTTTAAGCCCGTACAATAAGGGCACAAATTCAAAAGGAGGAATACTTCATGGAGAGTATCGGAAGAAAAATCGCGTTCTATAGAAAAGCAAAAGGGATGACGCAGGAGGAGCTCTCGGAAAAACTGGGCGTTTCCCCACAGGCCGTTTCCAAATGGGAGAATGATGCTGCATGCCCGGATATTCAGCTGTTGGTACCGCTGGCAAAAATTTTGGAAGTGACCACCGACGAGCTACTTTCAGCGGAGCCTGTGCAGCAAGTGAGAATGATTCCGCAGGAGCAAAAGCCGGATTTGAAACATCAGACATTAAAAGTTATTGTGGATTCTGCAAAAGGGGATAAAGTACGGGTAAATCTACCTATGGAACTGGTAAAGGTAGGATTGGAAATTGGCTCAAAAATCCCACAAGTATCGGGAAATGAGCAACTGCAAAATATTGATTTCGAGCAAATTATGCAGCTGGTGGAAAGCGGCGTAATGGGAGAATTGGTAGAAATTGAAAGCGCGGACGGCGACGTGGTGCATGTTGTGGTGGAATAAAATGACGGTGTATATTCGTTCTGAAAAATTTCGTTTATTTCTCTTATTTCCCACCCGTCTGCTGTGCAGCAGGGCAATTATTTCTGTAGTGGGATGGGCTTTGCGAAAAGGAAACATAGAAACCGGACTTTCTCAGGAAGAGATGGTCAGGGCAGCCAAGCAGATCTGCACCTGTAAAAAATATCATAAAAAAATCAATCTGGTGGAGGTTGTCACCGCCCAAGGGGAAAAGGTGATTGTCCGTTTATAAACAAAAAATCCGTTCCTTCCAAGAATACCGGGGGAACGGATTTTTATTTCAGTTCTTGCTCCAGATTGCGGAAAAGTTCAGAATGAAAGAATTCTTCAATAGTAATTCCCAGCCCATCACACAGTTTTTGAATCGTGGAGACAGTAGTGCTGCGGTTGCGTCCACTGATAATATTGTTAACAGTAGACTGGGTGACACCACTTATACTGCTCAATTTATTGATGGAAAGATTCTGCTGTTGACATAGCTCCAAAATGCGCAGTTTTACTGCTTCACCAACATTCATGGGTATCACCTCGCCTCTAAAGAAAATGATATCCATTTACTCTTGAAAAGATTAACCCTTTTGAGTTAAAATAACTCAAAAGGGTTGGTGAAATATGAAAAAGAAAATTTGTTTTTTTATCGGGCATAGAGAGGCCTCCGAAAAAATCTATTCTCTATTATATGCTGCTGTTGAGGACCATATTGTGCGCTGTGATGTCAAAGAATTTATCGTTGGTCAATACGGCGGTTTTGACCATCTTGCAGCTCGAGCAGTTAAAGCGGCAAAACATAGCTATCCAGAAGTTACACTCACTCTGTTAGTACCATACCATCCACAGGAGCGGGCAATCCTTGTACCGGATGGGTTTGACAGTACCTTGTATCCTTCTGGAATGGAAAAGGCCCCACGCAAGATAGCTATTGTCCGGGCTAATCGATATATGGTGGATCATGCAGATTATCTCATAGCATATGCGTGGCATTCTGCAAGTAATGCAATGAAAGTACTTGAATATGCTCGAAAAAGGGAAAGAAAAGGGCTGATACAGATAGCAGAGATACCTCATTTATGATTATTAGAATACAAAGATGTTGTATTCTCTGAAAAGAGATTTGGCTTAAAACGCAATGGCTTACAAAATTACAGAAGAACAAAGAAATATGATATTGACAAGCCTATATAGAACGGATACAATGAGGGCAGAAAGTTTTATAAGTTGGTGGACGGTGGACCTGGAGCTGCGGCACGGCCGCAGATTTCGGGTCCTTTTTTGCGGCGCCAGCTTTGGAGAAAATTGAAAAGGAGAAGATGTATGAAAAATGCAGCAAACCTGTTGGAGGGCAGCATTTTTGGAAAGCTGACCCGGTTAGCGATGCCCATTATGATGACAGCTTTCGTCCAAATGGCCTATAATCTGGTAGACATGATTTGGATTGGCGGATTGGGAAGCGGTGCTGTGGCGGCCGTCGGAGCCGCTGGTATTTATCTTTGGATTGCCGATAGCTGTACATCGGTGGCGAAAATGGGCGGTCAAATTAAAGTAGCGCACTCTATTGGAGAGGGAAACGAGGAGAAAGCCAGAAGCTTTGCAGCCGGCGCTTTTCAGATGGGTGTGTTTATCATTCTTATCTGTATGGCTCTCGTGGTGTTCGGCCATCAGCTGATGGTGGATGTTTTCCAGTTTACCGATGAGGTTATCCATAATAACGCGATCAATTATTTGTTGATTACCGGTACGGCGGGTATTTTCTTCAGCACTATCAACCAGGTATTTACCGGCGTATATACCGGCATTGGAGACTCTAAAAGTCCGTTTTGGGCTACCGCTGTGGGGCTGGTACTCAATTTGATTTTGGACCCGGTGCTGATTTTTGGAATAGGCCCGATCCCTGCTATGGGAGTGATTGGTGCAGCTGTGGCTACTGCCGGCGCCCAGGGAGTGGTTACCCTGTTATTTATCCTGTTAGCCAAAAAACAGGGCCGTTTTTTTGTGGGAATTCCCGTATTGAAAAAGCCCAATGGCGAGCATCTGCGCGCTATTTGGAAGCTGGGGCTTCCGGTGGGAATTCAAAATGTCTTTATGTCCGGCTTGTCCCTGATTATTTCCAGCATGGTGGCAGGCTGGGGCTCTAATCCTGTAGCCGTTCAAAAAGTAGGAGGCCAGGTTGAGAGTATTTCCTGGATGATTTCCGGCGGCTTCTCCATGGCAGTCAATGCCTTTGTGGGACAGAACTATGGAGCGGGAAAAATGCAGCGGGTGAAAAAGGGATACAACACCGCGTTGCTGCTGATGAGCGCATGGGGATTTTTGTGTACCATCGTTCTGGTGGTATTTCCCGAATATTTTTTCCAAATCTTTATCCGGGAACCCGAAGTCATTCCTATGGGTGCTTCTTATCTTCGAATTTTGGGTGTATGCCAGATGTTTGTCTGTATGGAGGGTTGTTCCACCGGTGCTTTTAATGGCTTGGGAGAAACCAAGGTGCCTTCGGCGGTAAGTGTATTCTTTAATTTAATGAGAATCCCGCTGGCGCTGCTCCTTTCTGCAACTTCGCTGAAATTGGACGGTATTTGGTGGGCGCTGACGATTACCGCCATTTGCAAGGGGTTGGTTTTGACAATCTGGTATTTGCTGTATGTGTGGAAAAAGCACTTGTATAACGAAGCAAGAGAGCTGCCCGTTCAATCGTAAACTTTTTGCAAAGCCGCCTGCTGCCTTGCATAGAGGGGAAAAATAGGATATAATATCCTCATTATGAATCCCAATTAGTTCCTTATAATGCAGAATATTTAGAACAGGAGAATGAGTTCTTATGAAAAAAGGATTAAAACTGGCAGCTCTGGCTGCCGCTGCAGTACTGCTGCTGTCTTTTGCAGGTTGCGCGGTGGATGTGCCTGATTCTTCTTCCACATCTTCTGAAACGACTTCTGATAGCACCTCTGAGACAGAGTCTGCTGCGCCGGAAGTGGATGAGTCCAAATATGAGGATACCCTGGATGGACTGGCCAAGTATATGATCGCTAAGGAATATATTGCCGGAGATGCTACGGAAATGGAAGCCGACTTTATTGGTGCCGAGAAAGGTGTTAAATACACCGGCAGCTTTGAGGGAACCAATAATATTTCTATGGAGCTGTATGAGTACGATACGGCCAACTTGAATGACACTGCCAAGGAGATCATTGATTCTGTCAAGAAAGACGGAAAGTTCGAATTGATGGGTATGACAGCCGATGCAGTTGTTTCTGATAATGGAAAGTATCTGATGGTATACAAAGATTCTGCTTCGGGGGAAACCCATGACGCTCGGACGGAGCAGGTAAAAGCAGACTTCCAAGCCTTTAAAAAATAATCTGGCCTATACCGGAAAGGTTGGGGAACGGATATGAAGAACACAAAAAAAGCATACGAAAAGCATGATATCATGTTTTGGCTGGGACTCCCTTATGCCATACTGGGAGGCGTGTTTGTCGTAATAGGACTGGTAGCTGGAGTTCAGTTGGGAGAGTGGCTTTTTACAGTCTGTTTTTCAGGGATCGGCTTGATTTTTCTGGTGTTGGGAATGGTATTTCTGTCCAGAGAAAGAAAAAAGCGGCAGACGGCTAAAAGACTGTTTGAAGCTGGAAGATATATTTGGGGCGAAGTGGTGGATCTGGTTCCCAATTACAACGTCCGTGTGAATAATCGCCACCCCTATGTGGCAAAAGTTCGGTATGTAGATACCGCAGGGGTTGTCCATATTTTTACAAGTGGCAATCTATACCGGTATCCGGACTTCTCGATGATGCACAGACAGGTGAAGATCTATGTGGAGGATGACAGGTACCAAGCGTACTATGTGGACTTGGATGAAATCCTTCCAGAGGTACAAGAGCATTAAAGTAGTCTTTGATCAAGCAAAAGAGGCGCTGATTTTGAAAAATCGGGCGCTTCTTTTTGTATTTACTTTGTGATAAGAAAATGGAATGGAGGAATTATCATGGATGAAAGCAAACGCAAAATTGTAGAAATGAGAATTGAAAAGACCCTGGAAGCCCTGCGCAAAAACCGTATGGAAGCCGTATATGCCCCTACTCGCAAGGAAGCCATTGAACAAGTGGCGGAATATTTGGAAGAGGGCCAGATGGTTACTTGCGGCGGCTCTGTAACGCTGGAAGAGTGCGGCATTATGAATTTACTGCGGAGCGGGCTGTATGAATTTTTGGACAGAAGCGCTCCGGGAACAACACCCGACAAGGTGGAGGAGATTTATCGGATGGCATTTTGTGCCGACGCCTATCTGACCAGTTCCAATGCCATTACCGAGCAGGGAGAGCTGTTCAATGTGGACGGAAACTGCAACCGGGTGGCCGCCATGTTGTATGGCCCCAAAAGCGTCATCGTGGTGGCAGGGTATAATAAGATCGTAGCTAATTTGGATGAGGCCGTGCTGCGGCTAAAAAAGGTAGCGGCTCCGGCAAACTGCATTCGCCTGAATCGGGATACCTATTGCGCCCATACCGGGGAATGTAAGGGAGTATGCGGCTCCATGACAGAGGGCTGCTCTTCCCCCGACAGAATCTGCGCCGGATATACGGTGATTGCTAAACAACAGCCTCGTTATGAAGGACGTATTAAAGTCATTCTGGTCGGCGAAGAACTGGGATACTAATACTTATAGAATAATAAATACAAAAAATACGGAAAGTGTTTTAATAATATACACTTTCCGTATTTTTTATTATAAATTATACCATCAGGAACAAAAACGATGTTGCCCAATCACCGTAATAATAGGACGGGAAAAAATCCATTTGTTGGTAGATTTTGCAGGGTTGTAGTAGTAAATAGCGCCACCGGAAGGGTCACTTCCATTGATTGCGTCACGGGCAGCGCGATAGGCAGAATCCGCTACGGCCGCATTGACCCCTCCATCGTCCAAGCAGGAAAAAGCACCAGGCTGATAAATAACGCCGGCCAATGTGTTGGGAAAACTGGGGTGAGCCACCCGATTTAAAATGACAGCGCCTACGGCAACTTGCCCTGCATAGGGTTCCCCTCGGGCTTCAGCCGAAATAATGCGCGCCAAAAGAGCCACTTCGTTAGCGCTGTAGCCACCAATACCGGTTACGCCGGCAGGAGCATCTCCCAGTCCGAGAGCAGAAAGCGTTTTAGGACCAGCAATCCCATCGGCGGTAAGTCCCATTTGTTTTTGAAATTTAATGACAGCCTGTTGTGTTTGCGATCCATAAATTCCATCAATATTTCCGGTATATAGCTGGCGGTCTTTCAAAACGGTTTGAATTTGTTTCACTTCTTCCCCACGAGAACCAAGACGAGATAGTGCAGGAATAGAGGGCTGTACTACTGCTACAATAACCAGAATATTCAGCAAAAGGATAATTCCAATCTTCCAAAATAAGAGCAATCGCTTTTTTGTCATACGCATCTCTCCTTTATAAAAGAAAGTATCTGACAAAGGAAAGGATTTATACAGGATTTAAAAACTTTTAGAACAGAATCTAAAAGAAAAAGTTGGGAAAACTGACAAAACTTACAAACCGAGTAAAAAGGCGAAAAAAGATGAAAAAAGGCGTTGACAGGAGGGAGA